>JAHEFB010000028.1 GCA_024640405.1 Alphaproteobacteria bacterium
GCGCAGGTCTTCGGAATATGGTCGGGTCATCCATGCTGGCCTCCCTCTCCAGCATGTACCTTGAATCAGAACCCAACTGATTTGGGAATCCAGATTCCGTCAAAAAACAACCTGCTCTAGCGGCTGCCCAGAAGCCCCAGAAACGCTCTAAACCCGCTCGACGGCGCAGGCGATGCCTTGGCCTACGCCTATGCACATGGTGGCAAGTGCGAGCTTGGCGCCGTTTTCGATGAGCTCAAGTGCAGCACTTCCGGCAATGCGGGTGCCGGACATGCCGAGCGGGTGGCCAATGGCAATGGCGCCGCCGTTGGGATTTATGTGCTCGCCATCGTCGGGCAGGCCCAGTTGGCGCAACACGGCAAGGCCCTGCGCGGCAAAGGCCTCATTCAGTTCGACAACGTCAAAATCTGCCGGCTTGACACCCAGGCGCGCGCACAATTTTTGTGTGGCAGGTACCGGACCTATCCCCATGATACGTGGCGCAACGCCTGCGGTAGCACCGCCCAGAATGCGGGCAATGGGGGTAAGGCCGTGATGTTTGGCAGCGGCTTCCGAGGCGATGATCATGGCTGCTGCGCCGTCGTTGACGCCGGACGCATTGCCTGCCGTTATACTGCCGCCTTCGCGAAACGGCGCTTTGAGTTTGGCAAGCTGTTCAGCCGTGGTTTCGGGACGTGGATGCTCATCCGTGTCCACGACAATCGCGTCACCGCGCCGCTGTGGAATTGTGACCGGCGTAATCTCTTTCGCCAGCCTGCCCGACTTGAGCGCCCTGCCGGCCTTGGCTTGCGACCGCAGTGCGAAGGCATCCTGGTCTTCGCGCGATATCTGGTAGTCCTCGGCCACGTTTTCCGCCGTCTCGGGCATTGAATCGACACCGTACTGCTGTTTCATCAGCTTATTGACGAAACGCCAGCCAATGGTGGTGTCGTAAACTTCGGCGTTGCGGGAGTAAGCGGCGGTTGCCTTGGGCATGACGAACGGCGCGCGGCTCATGGATTCAACGCCGCCGGCAATGCAGATATCCGCCTCGCCCGCCTTGATGGCGCGCGCCGCCGTCAGCATGGCGTCCATGCCGGACCCGCACAGCCGGTTGATGGTGGCACCGGGCACGGTATCTGGCAGTCCTGCCAGCAGCAGAGACATGCGGGCGACATTGCGATTGTCCTCGCCTGCCTGATTGGCACAGCCGTAGAGCACATCATCGATTGCAGCCCAGTCAACGGAAGCGTTGCGCTCAATCAGGGCCTTGAGCGGCATGGCACCAAGATCATCAGGGCGCACGCTGGCCAACGCACCGGCAAACCGGCCTATGGGCGTGCGCACATAGTCACAGATAAATGCCTCTGGCATGCTTTTGTCTAACCCTTGCCGGACAACCATTTCCACGCAGCCGGGAACACCAGTGCAGCCAGGACAATCTTGACCGCATCGCCGAGCACGAATGGATACAGGCCGAATGTAAGCGCCTTTTCAAAACCTATCAGCTGGCTCAACCAGGCGACGCCCATGACATAGAGAACCATGGTACCGGCGGTCATCGCCACCACCATGGTCATGAAATTGCGGTCAAACCCGCGTTCAGCCAACCAGCCGGTTACACCGGCTGCCAGCACGAACCCGGCCAGATAACCACCGGTGGGCCCTGCCATGTAGGCAAGCCCGATACCCTTTTCCGGGGTGCCGGAGAAGACCGGCAATCCCAGTGCGCCTTCAAGCAGGTACAGCGCCACCGTCGCCATGCCGAGGCGCCAGCCGAATGCCGCGCCAATGCCCATCACGGCAAACGGCTGCATGGTCATGGGAACCGGCCAGAACGGTACTGCGATCTTGGCGGATACCCACAGCAACAGGGAACCGGCAATTGCCAACATCACCATGCGGGCTGCATTCAGGCGACCGTTTTCACCAAGCAAAGTGCCGGCAAGTGTCGGGGAGGTGGCGGAAAGTGCGGACATTTCGGATTACCCTTGTCTGGAGTTTGACGGAATTGAATTGCTGGTTCATGGGTATATTTGCGTTTTGGCTCCGCCGCAACAGGACAAAGGTACAACCGACATGAGCGAATTGTCTTTTGACAAGCAATTTGACGCGCAACCGGGCGTGGTGGCGACACTCAGCAGCCGTGTCCGGCGGGTTACCTGCAACAATCCCGGACCCTTCACCTTCAAGGGAACCAACTCCTACATCATCGGAACCGGCAAAGTCGCCATCATAGACCCCGGCCCGGAAGACGAAGACCATCTCGCAAGTTTGCTGGACGCGGTGAGAGGGGAAACCGTGACCCACATCATTGTCACCCACACCCACCGGGATCACTCACCCCTGACCCGAAGGTTGCAACAGGCGACGGGTGCCAAAACCTACGGGTACGGCCCGCATGGGTCCGGGCGCCCCGCCAAGGCCATCACGTCCGGCGATATTACGCTGGACGCTGCCGGGGACCATGAGTTTCAGCCGGATGTGACGGTAGAGCATGGCGACATTATCGAAGGCATGGGTTGGTCACTGGAAAGCGTGTTCACACCGGGACATTGTTCCAACCACATGGCATTTGCACTCAATGAGGAACGCACCTTGTTTTGCGGTGACCATGTCATGGCATGGTCCACGTCGGTGATCGCTCCGCCGGACGGGCATATGGCCGACTATTTTTCCTCGCTGCGCACCCTTATGGCGCGTGATCGGGACAGGCTCTATCTGCCTGGCCACGGACCTGCAAAACAAAACCCGCAGCGGTTTGCCCGGGCGTTTCTCACTCACCGGCAAATGCGTGAAAAAGCAGTGCTGCAGCACATAGCGGCGGGCGAGCGCACTATCATGGACGTGGTGAAAAAGGTCTATGCCGGAATCAGCCCGAAACTTCACGCCGCAGCAGCACTGTCAACACTGGCCCATGTGGAACACCTGATTGAACAGAACCTGGTCAGGGCGCACGGAGACCTGTCGCTGGATACTGATTATGAGGCGGTTAGAGCATAGGACGTTAAATTTGCACCATCAATTGTGCCAAGGTTGCGCATTTGATGGTGATTTCCTTATTCTGGAAAACCACCCTTTGCTCTAGTTGTGAACTTTCAACAGGTTGTCCATTCGGGCCTGACCGAGGATCCAATCATATCGAACTGTGGCAACCGCCCATGGATCCCCGGCACGGTGGCCGGGGATGACACTATTAGAAGTAGGCCGAGCTTGAATTCCAGGCTTAGAAATCTCCCCGGACAGTAAGATGACGCCTCAAGCCGTCGGCAGTACATAGTCCTTGAGCTGGTCCCTCAGTGTCAGCTTGGAAATCTTTCCGGTGGCCGTATGCGGGATCTCGTCGACAAAAATGACATCGTCGGGCATTGACCATTTTGCCGTCTTGTCCTTCATGTGCTCCAGCACCTGCTCCCGGGTTACATCCGCGCCGTTTTTCCTGACAATCACCAGGACCGGGCGTTCATCCCATTTCGGATGCGGCATGCCGATGGCGGCTGCTTCTGCAACACCGGGACACCCAACAGCGGCGTTTTCAAGATCAATGGATGAGATCCATTCGCCGCCGGACTTGATCACATCCTTCGACCGGTCGGTAATCTGCATATAGCCATATTCATCCAGAGTTGAAACGTCGCCGGTATCAAACCAGCCCTCCTCATCGAACACTTCCGCCCCGTCGCCCTTGGCGTAACTTTTGGCCACCGCAGGCCCGCGCACCTTCAGCCGGCCGAACGTGGCACCGTCATGCGGCAGCGAGTTGCCTTCATCGTCGGTGATTTTCATTTCGACGGTGTAGGCCGGCCTGCCCTGTTTGAGCTTGACCTGCCACCATTCACCGTCACTGAGATGATCGAGGCCGCCCTTGCGGGTACCCAGCGACCCCAACGGGCTCATTTCAGTCATGCCCCAGGCATGGATCACCTGTGTTTCATACTTGTCCTCGAACGCCTTCATCATCGATTCCGGGCATGCAGCACCGCCAATGACCACTTTTTGCAGATGCGGCAGCTTCAACTCGGGGTTTTGTTCAAGGTACTGCAACAGCATCAGCCAGACCGTCGGGACAGCAGCCGTTGCGGTTACTTTCTCGGTATCGAGCAATTCATAGATTGCCTCGCCGTCCATCCGCGGGCCCGGCATGACCATCTTGGCACCGGCCATCGGCACCGAAAACGCCAGTGACCAGGCATTGGCGTGAAACATCGGAACAACCGGCATCCATACGTCCTTGCTCGCCATGCACAACGCATCGCCGCCGCCGCTGGCCATCGCGTGAATTACATTGGAGCGGTGCGAATACATCACACCCTTGGGGTTGCCGGTGGTGCCGGACGTGTAACACATGCCGCAAGCGGTTTTCTCGTCAAACGACGGCCATGCCATTGCGCGGTCACCTTCGCCGATCAGGTCTTCATAGCTGATGACATTGTTCAGTGTGGTGGTTTCCGGCATATGTGCGCCATCAGTCATGACGACGAAGCCTTTTACGTTCGGCAGTCTGTCCTGCACGCCTTCAAGAACGGGTACGAAAGTGAGGTCGAGGAAAATCCACTTGCCTTCGCCGTGATTGATCACATAGGCAAGCTGATCGGCAAACAGGCGCGGGTTCAGCGTGTGAACGATGCACCCCAGGCCCATCAAACCGTACCAGGTCTCCAGATGGCGATATCCATTCCATGACATGGTACACACTACATCGCCCAGTTTCAGATCCAGCCTGGCCTGAGCCGCCGATGCCAATCCGCGCGCGCGATGATCAAGTTCCCGATAAGTCGTGCGGGTGATGTCACCCTCGACCCGCCGGGAAACGATTTCCTGTTTTCCGTGCCATCTCGAAGCGTGATCAAGAATGGTGTGCACCAGCAAAGGCCAGTCCTGCATCAATCCCTGCATAGGCGTTCCTCACATTTGGTCAGATTATTTTTTTATGTTGTTATGAATACTATCGCTTTAGCCACGTGGATCAATCGGAAGCCGCTGATGGTGACCCAGAATATCCTGCAGAAGCTTGCCGCCAGCCAGCACCTGGCCGTCGCAATTGGGCCGCCCGACGATCTGAATGCCAACCGGCAGGTCTTCGGCGGTAAATCCAGCCGGTATGCTCATGGCCGGGGCGCAGATATTGGTAATCGCATAGACAATGCCCAGCCACTCTATGTAATTGTCGAACTTCGTGCCGTTGCATTGCTCCACATAGCGGTTTTCGACCGGATACGGCGGTACAATGGTCGCCGGTGACAGCAACAAATCGTATGTTTTGAAGAACTCCAGTCCACGCTGCAGCATGGCGGCACGCTGATGTTCGGCCTTGATCACCTCATCTGCAGCCAGCGCCAGCCCCTCTTCAATATTCCAGATAACCTCCGGTTTGAGCTTGTCACGGTGGTTTTCCAGCAACGGTTTCATGTTGGTGGCAAACGAAATCGCGCGCAGGACGTGAAAACATTCATGCGCTTCCGACAAATCCGGATGAGCCTCCTCGACGGTCACGCCAGCTTCTTCCAGACGCAGCGCAGCCGCTTCGACGATCTGCACCACTTCCGGATCGACCGGTGTAATCCCGAGATCCCGCGAAAATGCCACCCGTTCGGGTTTCCAGCCCGACCGAGCCTGATCCAGGAAACTGGTTTCCGTCCGTGGTTTGGAGACAGGATCTCCTGATTCTTCGCCGCACATGGCGTCAAACAGCAGCGCGAGGTCTTCGACATTGCGGGCCATCGGGCCTTCAAGACCCAGATTGCCATCCACCTTGCTGCTGCGGGTGGTTGCCACCCGGCCGGGCGATGGCCGCAGGCCGCAAACATTGTTGAATGAGGCAGGATTGCGCAATGACCCGCCCATGTCGGAGCCATGCGCCACCCATGCCGTGCCGGTGGCAAGAGCGACTGCGGCTCCGCCGGACGATCCGGCTGCCGAGCGGGCCGTATTCCACGGGTTCAGCGTCGGGCCAAATACGTCATTGAAGGTGTTGGCGCCTGCGCCAAATTCCGGCGTGTTGGATTTGGCGTACACAACCCCGCCTTCTGCCTCGAGATGGCTGACCAGCACGTCCGATACGTCCGGTATGGAATTCTCGAAAATCAACGATCCATGTGTAGAGCGAACACCTTCAACGTCCGCCAGATCCTTGATCGGAACCGGCAGACCGGCGAGCCGACCGCGTTCACCGACGGGTTTTTTCAACAGCTCATCAGCGTGGTTTCGAGCCCGGTCGAAGCACAGTGTCGGCAGCGCGTTGACTTGTCCGTCTACCCTGGAAATTCTTTGCTCCAGCGCATCGAGCAGGTCATGGGGTGTCACATCACCGTTCTTCAGCATATCGACAATGCCGACCGCAGATTCGCGAATGAGTGGATTTTCGATTGTCATGTGAACAACTCCCGTTGCAGGAATATGGCTTGCAGCACTGGACGTATCAGAGGTAAAGAGGGCAGGCAATGACGAGGTTCAATTGCCGTCTGGCAACACTTCGTCAACTTCAGTGAGGAAATCCACCATGAACGTGAAATCGTCCGCAGACCCAAGTGCAAAAACAGTTACCGAGGATTTGCTGGAGCGCCGCTCCAAGGCGATTGCAAGAGGCATCGGCATGGCTGCTCCAGTCATAGCCCAACATGCCGAAGACAGCGAAATATGGGACGTCGAAGGCAAGCGTTACATCGATTTTGGTGGCGGTATCGCGGTTCTGAACACCGGCCACAGGCATCCTGCCGTCATGAAACGTGTGCAAGAGCAGATCAACAGTTTCCATCATACCTGTTTCATGGTGATGCCCTATGCACCGTTTATCGAACTGGCGGAAAAGCTCAATGACCTGGCACCGATTTCCGGGCCGAAGAAGTCAGTATTTCTCACCACCGGCGCTGAAGCTGTTGAAAATTCGATCAAGATCGCGCGGGCTGCAACCGGGCGCAGCGATGTTATCGTGTTTAACGGCTCGTTTCACGGCCGGACACTGCTGACCATGGCGATGACCGGCAAGGTTGTTCCCTACAAGACCGGTTTTGGACCGTTTCCCGGTGGTATCTGGCGGGTACCATTCCCGATCCCCCACAAGGGAATCTCTGTCCAGGACACCATGGATGCGCTGGCATGGCTTATAAAGACCGAAGTCGATCCAAAGTGTGTGGCGGCGGTTGTGATTGAACCCGTTCAGGGTGAAGGCGGTTTCTACGCAGCACCGAAAGAACTCATGAAAAACCTGCGTGAATTCTGTGACGAGCATGGCATTGTACTGATAGCCGACGAGATTCAATCCGGCTTCGGCCGCACCGGAAAATGGTTTGCGATGAACCATTATGACGTCGAACCGGATCTGGTGACCGTGGCCAAGAGCCTGGCAGGCGGCTTCCCGCTTGCCGGCGTCGTCGGCCGCGCCAAGCTGATGGATGCCCCGGAAGCCGGCGGACTAGGCGGAACATATGCAGGCAACCCGATTGCGTGTGCCGCTGCCCTTGGCGTGATAGACGCATTCGAGCAGGACAATCTGCTTGAGCGCGCCGTAAAACAGGGCGAGACGATGGTTTCACGCCTCAACGCGATCAAGGCGAAGAAAACCGGCATGCCGATCGGCAATATACGCAATCTGGGCGCAATGGTCGCATTCGAAATCGTCACCCAACACGGTGGTGACAAACCCGATGCGGCCGGCGCAAAGGCGCTTGCGGCGAAATGTCTCGAGCGCGGCCTCCTGATCCTCACCTGCGGTGTCTGGGGCGATACGGTAAGACTGCTTTGCCCACTCACCGCATCGGATGAAATCATCAATGAAGGCCTCGATATTTTAGAGGCGTCCGTAGTCGGTAACTAGGCTCAGTAAGGGCCAGCAGGAATCCAGGAAGTTGTTCTGGTGTTTTGCAACAGGCCGGTTTCAGGGTTCACGATCGATTCAATCCTGAGCTTTGGGCAGACCAAGAGGAGAGACAGCATATGGCACAGCTCAGCAACCTTGCCGTCCGCGATATTGAGACACTTATACACCCCTACACCAACCTTGCCGCCTTCCGCGAAACCGGTCCGGTCGTCATCGAAGAAGGCAAGGGCATCTACGTCTACGACAGTGACGGGAAGCAATACATTGAAGGCCTCGCCGGGCTCTGGTGCACATCGCTGGGCTATGGCAACGAAGAATTGGTGCAAGCAGCGTCCGAGCAGATGCGCAAGTTGCCCTACAGCCATATCTTTGCTGGCAAGTCGCATGACACGGCCATTGAACTGGCAGAGATGTTGAAAGAAATCGTGCCGTGCGAGACATCAAAAATCCTGTTCGGCTCGTCAGGTTCCGATGCCAACGATATGCAGATCAAGCTTACCTGGTATTACAACAATGCCAGAGGCAAGCCTCAGAAGAAGAAGATCATCAGCCGCATCAAGGGCTATCACGGGGTCACGGTTGCATCCGGTTCACTGACAGGGCTGCCCCCTGTCCATGCGGATTTTGATCTGCCTATCCACAACATCATGCACACCTCCTGCCCGCACTATTACCGGTTCGGCCTCGACGGTGAAACGGAGGACGAATTCTCAACCCGCATGGCAGCCGATCTGGAAGACATGATCATCCGTGAAGGTCCGGACACCGTTGCAGGCTTTTTTGCGGAACCCATCATGGGCGCGGGCGGGGTTATCATTCCACCGGAAGCCTACTACGCCAGGATTCAGGGCGTGCTTGAAAAGTACGACGTACGGTATATCGGAGATGAGGTAATTTGCGGGTTTGGACGAACCGGCAAATGGTTCGGCTGCGAGACCATGGGCATGAAGCCGCATTCAATTTCCATGGCAAAGGCGATCACATCTGCCTATCTGCCCTTGTCCGCGATAACCATCGAGGAAGACCTCTATCAGGCAATGTTGGCAGAGTCTGAAAAGATCGGCGTGTTCGGCCATGGCTACACCTATACCGCGCACCCGGTTGCAGCGGCCACTGCAATCAAGACACTTGAGATCTACAAGCGCGACCGTATCATCGAGCACGCAGCAGCCATGACACCGGTGTTTGAACGCCGCTTCAAAGCGCTCAGCGATCATGAACTGATCGGTGAAGTGCGCGCAAAGGGCCTGGTTGGTGCGGCAGAAATCGTGGAAAACAAGGCCACCAGGGCATCTTTCGACCCGAAAAAAATGGTTGGTCCGGCGATGATGAATTTTGCCCAGAAACGCGGACTGATGGTTCGATCCATGGTCGATTCAGTCGCCCTGTGCCCGCCGCTGATCATCACTGAAAGCGAAATCAACGAAATGTTCGATCGTTATGAAGCTGCGCTGGATGACACCGTTCAGTGGATCAAGAAGGAAGATCTGCGGGCCGCGTGATTAGGCCGGTTCGGTTTTGATTGAATAAACCAGAATCCAACCAACTGATTGATCCCATGGTTGCTTTAGGGAACCGCCATCGTGACAAATGTTTTCGGGTAGGTAGCAAACTCCAGCTTGTCAGTGTTTTCGTTGCGGTGAATTGCAGTGATGATGCGGCCGCCGGCAGGAATGCGCGCAGCTTCAACAAATTCGCCTTGCTCAAAAACCATGAAGGCGACCTCATCATAGCCGGGTGTCGGGATTGCCAATGCCGTGCGTCCGTCCGTCAGTCTGACAATCTCGGTCAGGTCCTGAACCGGCGATCCGATGGCATGATTTGAGTAGCCCTGTATGCTGGCGATCCGGCGCAATTTTCCACCGGCATATTGCCAGGCCTGCAGGACCCGTCCCAGATGCGGCGTCCAGACCGCGGTAATCTCCAATTTGCCATCGCCGTCCAGGTCCGCAAATTCCGCCGGGTTCAGCCAGCGGTTCGACCGGCCGATATGTGGTGTCTTTGCCTTGAGCCGGACAGCATCGTCCACAATGCCGTAGATGGCCAGAGCAGCACCCTCGCTCACACTGCTGAGAACCACGACGATTTCATCGCGACCGTCCCCATCCAGGTCAATCAACCGGGCCCGGCGGTCCTCGAATACAAAACCCTTCGGCAAAATGTGCTCGTAGAGCCGGCCATCGGCCAGTTTGACCCGCAATCCGCCAGCCTCGATGGCATCGCCCAGTATGGCGTGTGCATAGCGTTTTGTGGGGCGGGTCAACCAGGCTTGGGCAATATCGTTCGAACCCGTCGAAACGATGCCATCCGGCAATCGTGTGCTATCCGAGGCTGATGCCTGATGGCACGCCAGCATCAAAGCAAGTGTCAGCCCAAACCACTTCATGCGTTTGCAAGCGCCTGTTCCAGATCAGCGATCAGGTCATCCCTGCTCTCGATACCCACTGATATGCGGATCAGGTTGTCCGGTATCGGGCTGTCATCACCTTCAATAACCTTGCGATGCTCAGCAAGGCTTTCAACGCCACCAAGAGACGTCGCCGGCAGGAATACCTTAAGCGCCCTGATGACCCGGCCGGTCTCGGCCATGCCGCCTTTCACGCAAATGGACATCATGCCGCCGAAACCGTCCATCTGGCGCCGGGCAATTTCATGGCCGGGATGCGATTGCAGGCCGGGATACAATACCTTTTCCACCCTGGGATGATGCTCGAGATGCCGGGCAATCGCGAGCGCGGTTTCAGCCGCCTTGTTTACCCGCACAAACAAGGTGCGCATGCCGCGGATCAAAAGCCAGGATTCAAATGGTGCGAGAACCGCGCCGGTGACATTGCGAACGGTCCGGGCCTCTGCCCAACGGGCATTGTCTTCGCGGGTTACCAGAACACCGCCCAGCACATCAGAATGTCCGTTTAGATACTTGGTGATCGAATGGAATACAATGTCTGCGCCATGCTCGAAAGGCCGGGTGACAACCGGACTGGCTGCGGTTGAGTCAACTGCCAGCACGGCACCCGCGGCATGGGCAATGTCGGCGACTGCCTGTATATCGACTACATCCCACACAGGGTTAACAGGTGTCTCCATCCACACCAGTTCGGTTTTGCCCGGCACGATTGCCGCCTTGAGTGCGTCAAGATCAGTCGGGTCAACGTAGGTTGCGGTGATACGCTGCTTTTTCAGCATGTGGGTCATCAGGTCGCGTGTACCCCAGTACATGACCTCGGGCGCCACCACGTGGGCGCCCGGACCGAGTGTTTCAAACAGCGCCGCGATACCGGCCAGACCGGAGGCAAACAACATTGCATCGTGGCCCAGTTCCAGCCGGGCAATAATCTCTTCGGCCTGATCGATGGTCGGATTGCCATATCGCGAATACAGATGTTTGTGGCGCAGTTGATAATCTTCGTCCCGCGCAAAAGTAGTTGCCGTGTGCAGCGGCGGCACTATCGAGCCGGTGGCCTCGTCAACACTGTGCAGAGCATGGGCGACAAAGGTCTCCGGCGACCTTTCATCCTTAGACATGCTGACCACCGTTCACGTGAATCTCGGCACCGGTGACATAGGACGACGCATCTGTACACAGGAAATAAATCGCCTTGGCCACCTCTTCAGGCTGGCCCAATCGGCGCAACGGGATACTGGGGATGATTTTTTCTGTCCCGGGTGACAGGATCGAGGTTTCAATTTCCCCCGGTGAGATCGAGTTCACCCGGACACCGAGCGGGCCGAAGTCATTCGCCATTTCCCGTGTCAGAGATGCCAAAGCCGCCTTCGAAGTCGAATAGGCAGCACCGGCAAACGGATGTACGGCGGTGCCGGCAATGGATGTCACATTGACGACTGATCCCTGCCCGGCCTTGAGTTCCTCAACCAGACCGCGCGCCAGCATGACAGGCGCGAAGAAGTTGACGTTGAACACGTGGCTCCAGTCATCTGCGCTGGTGTCAAACGTGTTCATGCGTCCGCCGCCATCGAGTTTGGGTGATATCGCTGCATTGTTGACCAGCGCGTTCAGGCGGCTTCCCTGATCTTCGAGACGCTTCTGCATTTCGCCAACACCACGGCGCACGTCTTCTATATCCGACAGGTCGATCTGAATGTGATCTTCAGGCCCCATTTCCCAGGGGCAGTTTTCAGGAAAAGGATGCCGCGAGCAGGTGATCACCCGCCAGCCGGCGGAAGAAAACCGCTTAACCGTGGCATGACCGATGCCACGCGAAGCTCCGGTCAGGATCAGCGTCTTGCGATCAGCGTTGTTAATCTGGGCAGCGGGCATCATAGCCTCCATTGGCGTAGGTAATGACCTTGTTCAGCGGTCTATACGGCAATCACAGTTATGGATAAAGCCGGGTCTTGTTCCAGGCATCGTCAAATCCGTCCCGACGGAACACAATGCGGTCATGCAGGCGAAATGCGCCGTCCTTCCAGAATTCAATGTGGACCGGCTTGATGCGAAACCCCGACCAGTGCGGCGGCCGAGGCACCTCTCCGATGGCATACTTCGCGGCATATCTGGCGACGGCCTTTTCCAGCGCGAAGCGGCTTTCCAGCGGGCGCGACTGTTGGGAGGCCCACGCACCAATGCGACTGTCGCGTGGACGGGATTTGTAATAGGCGTCGGCCTCTTCATCGGAAACCACTTCAACCGGCCCCCTGATGCGGACTTGCCTGCGCAGGGATTTCCAGTGGAAACCCAAGGCGGCTTTCCGCGAAGCCAGAATTTCGGTGCCCTTCTGACTTTCAAAATTGGTGTAGAAGACAAACCCGCGCTCATCAAATCCTTTCAGCAGCGTCATGCGGATATTGGGCAGACCATCGGCGTCGACCGTGGCCACGCTCATGGCGGTCGGGTCATTGGGTTCAGAGCCCCTGGCTTCTTCCAGCCATTCGGCAAAAAGCCGCAACGGTTCAGTGCGGGTGGTGAAGTCGTTCGGGTCAGTCTCGGTTATGCTCATTCCTGCCTCGGGCAATTCGATGTTGTCTGGTCACCAATATGGTACGGCTTGGCCGGTTCAGCCAGTTCTTTTCCAACATGCACATTTGGCGGTGGACCAATTGAGGGTTTTCGTGCAAATACAGGTGACTTTCTAATGGTTTCGAACAGCAAAGGGTGTTGTCCATGACCCAGGCGGGATCAATCATGGCCGGCAAGCGCGGGCTTGTGATGGGGGTTGCCAACAATCGCTCCATCGCGTGGGGCATTGCGAAGGCGGCACACAGTCACGGCGCACAACTGGCATTCACCTATCAGGGCGATGCGCTTGGAAAGCGCGTCAAACCACTGGCCGCAGAGCTTGGATCCGACCTGGTACTGCCCTGCGATGTGACAGATACCGCATCCATGGATGCGGTCTTCACCGAACTTGAGAAACGCTGGGGCAAGCTCGACTTCGTGGTGCATGCGATTGCCTTTGCAGACAAGGACGAACTGACCGGACGATATGTCGACACAACTGAAGCGAACTTCAACAAGTCGCTGAATATCTCGTGTTATTCGTTTACGGCGATTGCGCAACGGGCTGAAAAATTGATGACGGATGGCGGTTCGCTGCTGACCCTGACCTATTACGGCGCTGAGAAATGGATGCCGCATTACAATGTCATGGGTGTCGCAAAGGCCGCGCTTGAGGCCTCCGTACGCTATCTTGCAGCAGATCTTGGGGAAAAGAACATTCGCGTCAACGCCATATCTGCCGGTCCAATCAAGACACTTGCGGCATCCGGCATTGGCGATTTCCGCTACATTCTCAAGTGGAACGAGAATAACTCCCCCATGCGCCGCACGGTTACAATTGACGAGGTTGGGCAATCCGGCGCCTATCTGCTGTCAGACATGAGTCGCGGAGTCACAGGTGAAGTTCACCACGTCGATTCCGGCTATCACGTGGTCGGCATGAAAAACCCTTACGCTCCCGACATGAGCCTTGAGCAGAGTGACTAGGGTCAGGGCCCTGCCCGAATTGTGGTTCATCCGGCACGGTGAAACCGACTGGAACCGGCAAAGACGAATACAGGGGCAGACAGATATTCCCCTCAACCAGACCGGCCATGCGCAGGCCGCCGCGATCGCTCGAACGCTGTCCAGCCTGCATGATTGCCTTGATGGTTTCGACCTGCAGGTCAGTCCGCTGCAACGTCCCCGCCAGACCATGCAATACATTATCGACAGTTTTGGTCTCGGCTGGGCCGACATCACAATTGACGACAGGCTGACTGAACTGAATTTCGGCGACCTGGAAGGCGCCACGTGGCCCGAGCTCAATGCCAGGGGACTTGATCCTGAAAGGGACCCTGAAAGTTACCACGCATTCAGGCCGCAGGGCGGTGAAAGCTACGCTGATGCCACGGTGCGGGTAGGTGACTGGCTGCAAAGTCTGACACGGCCCACAATCGCCGTCGCCCATGGCGGCATCAGCCGCATTGTGCGCGGGATCGCCATGGACCTGAGCGTTGCGGAGATACCGGGATTGCGCAATCCGCAATGGAAATTTTACCGCCTGAAGAAGGGTGAAATTGAGTGGTTTCGCGCACAACCGGCCAAAGAAAAAGGAGGCAAAAGCCTCCTTTAAAGTTCATGAAACGCGTTTTAAGTCGATCAGTCACATGAAACTGATCAATTGCAGATCGTCTAGTTCAGGATCGGCAGCTTGTAGGAAACAACCGCTCTGATGGTTTGCAAGGATGGATCGTTGTTCAATTCAAACGGAGGCCCCGGGAAATCTCCTAAACCTGGAAGGTTGCCTTCAAACACATTCAATGTTTCGTAGTTGGTGTAACGATATTCCAGCTTGCCGGTTACGTTTTCCAACAGAACGGTTTCGATACCGGCGCCAACCGTCAGACCGTCGGCATCAAAATCATTAACAACTTCAGTGGCGATATTTTCTCCAAGGAATTGCAGATCCTGTTCGAAATCAGTCCAGGTCCAGCCGATCAGGCCGTAGACCAGCGTTTCGGGACTGGGAAGATAACCAATCCGGCCGGCAACCGTATAATTGTCCGACGCTTCCAGCTTGTAACCGGTGAATCCGGGCTCGTTCAGGTCAAGTTCAGCAACCGTGTTGATGGAACTGTGCGTGTAATCAAACTGAATGCCGGCCACGAAGTTGTTGGCGAACTGATAGTCAAATCCGATTTCAGCGGTAAACAGGCCGCCCTCTCCGGTAAACCCGCTGAGGCTTGCCACGGTGTCGCCTGCTATATCGAAGCTAAGATCATGATTGATGTGTCCGTAGCCGCCACCGGCACCGACCCGCAGGCCAGTCCAGTTTGCAACTTCCGCTACACTCAGGTCAGCAGCGGGTTCGACATAGCCGCCCGGATTGCCGAACCTGTAGGAAACCACAGCCCGCACAGTTTGCAGGGAACTGTCATTGTAGAGCTCGAGGAATACAGGTCCTATCGGGCCTTCGGCGAGCGTGTTGTCGTCGTAGTCGACGTAGCGATACTCCAGTTTACCGGTAATGTTCGGTGTGAACCGGGTCTCGATGCCAGCGCCAACCGTCAGACCATCGAGGTCAAAATCATAGTCTGGACCACCATCCGAAAAATCACCTTCAAACTCGGTCCATGTCCAGCCGACCAGACCATAAATCAGTGTGTCGGGGCTGCTTATCCAGCCCAGGCGACCCAGAACCGAGAAGCTGTGAGCTGCATCCAGATCAAAGCCGAAATCCCCAAAATCAAGTTCTGTTCCGATACCGGAATACGTGTAATCGCCGAGAACGCCGACCACGAAATTGTTGGCAAACTGGAAATCAAAACCACCCTCAACAGTAAACAGGCCGCCTTCGCCGCCCAGGCCGTCCAGACTCAACGCATCGTCAAAACTGGGGCCGAGAAAAACGTCTGCATTCACCGCCAAGCGATGGTTCACACCACCGTAACCGCCACCGACACCGACATGCCACCCGGTCCAGTCACCGGCAGCCATCACAGGTGCCGGCTCCGGCAGATCAGCCGCGATAGCGGTTCCGGTCAAAGCCGTTGTCGCAATAAGTGCACCAAGAATTTTTTTTGAAATTTTGCCCATCCGGCCTGATCCTCTAACGCCCTGTGCAAACAATTAGCACCAATGTATTTTTTTCGGTGACTAGGGGTCAAGCGACGAGTGGCCAAACAGTGTCGATTTTCGGAAAGTGTGACTTATTTACAACACTTGTCCGCCAAATCGTCCTTATAATGCATGATTTCTTCCTTTCGCGGCCTCAAAACAGCTGAGTAGAACTGATTCATGGTTATCAAATGATAAATTTTCGGAGCCACAATTGAACGTTCGTTGATGAACCGGAGCACAAACAGAGCCATTTTGGCCTTTGATTCTGTCGCGAGGTAGTCAGCAAGTGCTTCGCAGGCGGTGGATTCGTTGCCTTTTCAGGCATTGTCCCGCCACCCATTACAAATACGCCGTTTGACGGGATGGACAGTCGAATTGGGTTCCCGGTCCATGAAACATGCCGGGATTAGCCAATCCAGTCCATTCAGTTTGACGAAGGCCTGCGTGACGCATAAGACTTGGCAGCTAACAGGGATTTCGCTTGCCATGTCACACAATTCATTCGGTCATCTGTTCCGCATTACCACGTTCGGTGAATCGCACGGACTGGCGCTCGGCTGTGTCATCGACGGCTGCCCGCCCGGCCTGGAAATTACCGAAACGGAAATTCAGTCGTTTCTCGACAAACGCAAACCCGGTACGTCGCGCTTTACCACTCAGCGCCGGGAACCCGACCAGGTGAAAATTCTTTCAGGTGTGTTTGAGGATGATCGCACACAAGGACAGGTCACCACCGGCACGCCGATTGCGCTGATGATTGAAAATGTCGATCAGAGGTCGAAGGATTATTCGCAAATAAGGGACAAGTTCCGGCCCGGCCATGCCGACTTCACCTACCTGGAAAAATATGGCGTACGGGATTATCGCGGTGGAGGAAGGTCATCGGCGCGTGAAACGGCTGCCCGCGTGGCAGCAGGCGCCATTGCCCGCAAGGTGATCCCGATGGTTGAAGTTCGTGCGGCGCTGGTGCAAATGGGCCCGCACAGGATTGACCGTGAAAGGTGGGACTGGGATCAGGTCGATAAGAACCCGTTCTTCTGCCCGGATGCGCAAGCCGCCGGTGAATGGGAGGCTTACCTGGACGGCATACGCAAGGCCGGTTCTTCATGTGGTGCGGTCATCGAAGTTGTTGCATCCGGCGTGCCTGCCGGCTGGGGTGCGCCCGTCTACGGCAAGCTCGATCAGGACCTGGCATCGGGCTTGATGAGTATCAATGCGGTAAAAGGGGTCGAGATCGGCAATGGCTTTGAAGCAGCCGCGATTACCGGCGAGGAAAACGCCGATGAAATCCGCATGAAGGGCAACAAACCCGAGTTCTTGTCCAATAATGCCGGCGGCGTGCTCGGCGGCATATCAAGTGGTCAGGATGTTGTGTGCCGCTTTGCCGTCAAGCCCACGTCGTCCATTCTCACGCCACGCAAAACCGTGACCACTGCAGGAGAGGAAACCGACATCGTCACCAAGGGCCGGCATGATCCTTGCGTCGGCATTCGTGCAGTTCCGGTGGGAGAAGCCATGATGGCAATCGTTTTGGCCGATCACTACCTGCGTCATCGCGGGCAGAATGGATAGTCTG
This sequence comes from Alphaproteobacteria bacterium, assembly GCA_024640405.1. GTDB lineage: Bacteria > Pseudomonadota > Alphaproteobacteria > Rhizobiales > Aestuariivirgaceae > Anderseniella. The sequence continues at coordinate 17,431 of JAHEFB010000028.1, forward strand.
TGATGACCGAAGGATACCAGATCAAGGCGTTGCTATTTGACGTGTTTGGCACTGTCGTTGACTGGCGCTCCGGTATTATTCGTGAACTTTCAGACTGGGGACGCGACAGTCATGTGGTTGCCGACTGGCCGGCCATTGCCGATGGCTGGCGCGGGCTCTATCAACCGGCAATGGAGCGCATACGCGCCGGCAATCGCGGCTTTGTCCGTCTGGATATTCTGCACGAGGAAAACCTGTGCGACATCTTTGTTCAACATGGCCTTAATGCACCGACCGGAGACGATCTGCATCGACTGGTGACCGCGTGGCACCGGCTTGATCCATGGCCTGACGTTGTATCCGGCCTGACGCGCCTGAAGGACAAGTTCATCATTGCACCGTGTTCGAATGGCAATATCGCGCTGATGACCAATATGGCGAAGCGGGCCGATCTGCCCTGGGACGTGGTGCTTGGCGCAGAGGTTGCGCAAGCCTACAAGCCGCATCCGCAAGCCTATCTGGGTTCAGCCGACGCGCTGGGCCTGAAACCGGAGGAATGCATGATGGTTGCAGCCCATCTGGACGATCTGGATGCTGCCGCTGAACTCGGGTTTGCCACCGCCTATGTACCCAGGCCCGATGAACAAGGCAAAGGAGCCGGTGCCGCAACTGCTGCAAAGGGTTCCGTGGATCATGTTGCAGATGACTTCAACAAGCTGGCAGACGAAATGGGCTGTTAGACCGGTTTGTCGCAGACCACCAGTTTTGACAGGAACACCGGGCGGCTTTCGCAATGGGTCAAACCTGCTTCACCGAATAAATCGGCCAGGTTTTCCTTTATGTAACTGCCGTAATAGGGTTCGTGAAAATTCACCGGGAATGACTGCAGCATGCCGTCAAAACCCTCAACGTCGCCCAGTTGCAGCGAATCCATGAAAATCAGCCGACCGCCCGGCTTCAGGACGCGGGCAAACTCTTTTGCGATAATGCGCCGGACCTTGGGCGGCACTTCATGGAACAGGTAGATGGATGTCACCACATCCAGAGATGCATCTGCAAACGGCAGTTTTTCGGCGTTTGCGGCTTCATAATTGACAGACGAATAGTCCTTCAGATGCCGTCTGGCTTCACTCAAATACGCATCGGACAAATCTGACAGGGTCAGGTCAATGCGCGGATAGGCCTGCTTTATGAACCGGCCGAACCTGCCGGTACCACAGGCGATGTCGGCTATTCTGGTTTTCCGCTGGTCCCGGCCCTTCATGAAGTCAGCCAATGGAACAAGACACTCGCGGCGCATGGCGTTGGTGGAGCCTGAAAACAGCACTTCGGTTTGCATATCGTAGATTTCAGCGCTGTCTTCGGTCAGATATCCGCCGGTCTGATAGTGAAAATTCTGCAAAAAATAGGCCGGCAGTTCCTCCGCCTTGTCGGGCGAATAAACCTCGGTGCCCTCGCCATTTGCCTTGCGCTCGGCGGCAACCGGCACATCGGCCAGAAAGGCGCGGGAGGTTTTCAGCAGGCGTGCCGGCGAACCGTCAGCGTCTCGCGGCAACGGATAATATCCAGCCGCAACATTGTCGAGATCACGCTGAAATGTGCCGGCCAGACCACGCAGCAATCGCTCCATGCCGGGGCCCTTTTGACGCGGTTTGTCACGGGTAACCTCGGATACACCGGGTTTGGTCTTGCGAAATTGACCTGCCGCCAGCCCGTGCCCCATATACCATGCAACCCGGGCACCCTGCCGGGCGGTGTAGGCCAGTTTTTCCAGTCGTGTCAGCATGATCTGACCAATGTGCGCTTTGGCCGACATGATTTCAAGAAGTGCTGTGTCCGCGTGATCGTGTGCCAGGGTGTGTATTCATAAACAGGCCCGCCATTCTGTTAGCTTCGTGATGCTCGTTTTCCAGGGGCAGGCCGGCCTGGCTCGTTGCCCCCAACCTCTGCAACGTACCATAAATGCCCGTCGAGTTGGCTTCACCTCTTGGATGGACACCGGGCGGGTTCGCACTTAACTTTGCAACCGTGATGTAGGGAGGCAGGTACTCGTTTCAATGAATGAGGCAAGCGTAGAGAGGAGACTGGCGGCGATCCTGGCTGCCGATGTCGTTGGCTACTCACGGCTGATGGGCGACGATGAGGCCGGAACGCGTGCCCGATTCAATGCGCACTGCAACGAACTTATAGTGCCTGCAATCGATCGGAGACGTGGTCGCATCGTCAAGGACCTTGGCGACGGGCTGTTGGTTGAGCTTCCGAGCGTAGTCGATGCTGTTGAGTGTGCCGCGGAAATTCAGAATGGAATGGCAGAGCGCAACGCCGGCCAGGCCGAAGGAAAACGAATTGACTTCAGAATTGGTATCAATGTCGGTGACGTGATCGTCGAAGGCGACGACATTCATGGCGACGGGGTGAATGTTGCCGCACGCCTCGAAGCGCTTGCTGAGCCGGGAGGAATCTGCATATCACGCAGCGCTCGGGACCAAATCCGAGATAAACTCGACTTCCAGCTGCTGGACATGGGAGAGGTCGAAGTCAAAAACATATCCCGGCCAGTCAGAGTGTTTCGGCTCCTCAGCGACCAGACCGCCGCCGTCCTGCCGCGAATTCAAAAACATGCGTTTGCACGACAAATTCGGTATGCAGTTTTTACCATCGTTGCCATCGGCGTAGTACTGGCGAGCTGGATGGCACTCCGCGAGTTTCCAGCATTCTACGCCGAGGGCCCGCCATCGTTGGACAGCCCGCACCTGTCGATAGCCGTGCTGCCTTTTGCCAACCTTAGTGGTGACAAGGATCGGGATTACTTTGCCGATGCACTTACCGAGGATTTGACCGCAGACCTGTCACGGATATCCGGCAGCTTTATCATATCGCGAAACACTGCCGCGACCTACAGGGGTCGAAACGTGAACGCAAAGCAGGTGGCTCAGGAGCTCAATGTCAAATATCTGTTGGAGGGAACAATACGGAGTGCCCGTGATTCAATCCGTGTCGGTGTCCAGCTCACCGATGGCGAGACTGGTCAACAAGTCTGGTCCGAGCGCTTTGAGAAATCGGCCGGCGACATGTATACGTTCCAGAACGAGGTGACTGGCAGAATTGCCCGCACGCTGAACCTCGAGCTCAAGGATGCGGAGAGCCGTCAGGTGGCTCGAGGCGATCTCGGCAACGCCGAAGCTGCCGATCTTGCACTGCGGGCCTGGGCTGAGCTTTGGACTAGACCACAGGCTCGCGAAACCAACGACAGAGCGCTGGATTACCTCGAGCGCGCTCTGAAGATCGACCCGGAAAACTCTGAGGCAAATGGAGTTGCAGCATACGCATATGCACGAGCAGCAACTTATGGGTGGGGCCTGCCGCGCCGGGAGGCAATCAAACTGGGAATCACCTTTGGCGTGAGATCGGTACAGCTCGACCCCAAAAACGCTGACGCTGTTTATGCCTTGGGGTTTCTGCACTATCTGGCGGGGGAAACTCAGAAATCGCAAGAACAGTTGCGACTGTGTATTGAACTCAACCGCAATCACGCGCCAGCTTACTTCTTTAATGGTCTGAATCTAATTCGCCTCGGCCGCCCCCGCGATGCGATTTCCTGGATTGAACGGGCGTTCAAACTGAGCCCGCGCGACCCATTGCGTTCAGTTTGGTACGGCGCGATAGGACGTGCCCAGGTTCTGATGGAAGATGACGCCAAGGCCATAGAAACAGCAAAGAGGGGTATCGCAGCCAACCCCAAACACCCCCACAATTATGCTGTGCTCGCCAGTGCATATGCCCTTCGTGGAGAGTTGAGCAATGCTCAAACAGCAACTCAGGAATTTCTCCAACTGCAACCGGGAATGACAGCCAGTCAGTATTGGCGAAATGTCGCCTCTGCTGATCCAGTTGCCTTGAAGGCATATGAGAGGCTGATAGTGGGTCTGCGGAAAGCCGGTCTGCCGGATTCATGATGTTTTGACCCAGCACTTCCGGTCAGGATCTGAAGCAAACAACAGAACATGTAGGGCATAGGTCCGCTTTCGCCCGCATTTCGAACATCCGATAGTGCCGTTTCAACTCATCAACTGCATGTGCTTCAAGCCCGAAAGCGGAGCCGCAATCAGCCTCTGGCAGGCGTTCACGCGTCCTCACCCTAATCCACATCCAAAGGCTCAGTGCCGCCGGCAGAGCCATCACTTTTCAGGGTGATCTTCTCGATCCGGGCTTCTGCCGCCTTCAGCTGCTTGTCGCAGTGGCTTTTGAGCTTTTCGCCGCGTTCGTAGATGGCGATTGAGTCTTCCAGGCTGACCTTGCCTGCCTCAAGTTTTTCGACAATGCCTTCCAGTTCGGCCAGCGCAGCCTCAAATGTCATGTCTGCGATTGCAGGCGCTTTGTCAGTCATCAGTATTCATCCTCGTCAACCGGTTGTGCCGCCTCGCCCGTACCGTGCATCAGCGCTTTGACATGCACACCGACGGAGCTGGACAGTCCCGCCAGATCATACCCGCCTTCCAGCAGGGACACGATACGTCCGTCACAGTGTTTTGCAGCCAGATCCATCAATCTGAGCGTCACCCAGGCGAAATCTTCCTCTTTCAACTGCAGTGAACCCAGCGGGTCACGCTCATGGGCATCAAACCCTGCCGAAATCAGAATCAGGTCGGGCTGAAATGCATCCAAAGCCGGAAAGATCCGCGACAGCATGGCCTCGCGAAACTTGTCGCCACCGTCACCGGCACTCAGGGGCGCATTGAAGATGTTGCCTTGGCCGGTTTCTGACACTGCGCCTGAACCCGGGAACAACGGCATCTGGTGGGTAGATCCGAAAAACAGGTCCTCATCGGCCCAGAAAATGTCCTGCGTGCCATTGCCGTGATGAACATCGAAATCGACAACCGCCACGCGGTCAAGATCATAGGCTTCACGGGCGTAGTTTGCTGAAATACCAATCGACCCGAACACACAAAACCCCATAGCACGTGCGACTTCGGCATGATGCCCGGGAGGCCGGACAGCACAGAACGCATTGTTGACTTCCATATTCATCACCGCATCGACCGCGCGCGTACCGGCGCCGATGGCGCGGTATGCCGCCTCAAGGGTCGATGCATTCATCCAGGTATCCGCATCCAGCGAAATTTCACCCTCGGTCGGGCTGGATTGCTCGATGGCGTGAACATAATCTTCCGGGTGGACGAGCAGCGCATGCTCGCGCTGACCCATGGGCGCCTCTTCGCGGCGCAGGTCCTCAAAGTGCGGATGCGAAAGAATGCGTTCTACGGCCCGCATCCGGTCCGGACGTTCGGGATGGCCTTCAGGAGGCGCGTGTTCGGTAAAGACATCATGGTGCAGCAGCAGTGTACTCATCGAGGTGGAAGCCTTCCCGGACAATATTCCTGTAAAAATAGAGTGTTGCGGAAAACCGTCAGCACAATCAAGCCTGCTGTGATAATTCATGCACCAGGCAACGGCGCTATCGAACAGCCAGCGCTTCCGGTGTCACGGCGACAATTGCTCCAGAACCGTCCCGCACCATCACCGCAAGACTTGCCACCTGTGGCAACTGCATTGCCGAGAAATAGGCCAGTAGCTGAGCATTCGTTTCAGCCTCTGGCGCATTTCGGCCCTGCGCGGCCAGCGCAGCTTTGGCCAGTCCGTAGCCTCCCAGTGTCAGACCAAACAACCGCAGAAAAGGGGTGGCAGCGGCAGCCGCCCGCTCATCATCGCTTGCCAGCCAGTCACTCATGCGGCCTGCCTCTGTCTCAAGCGATCCGATTGCCTGGGCCAACTGGTCCGCGTCAGCGCCGAGGGTGGATACCGTTTCACGCATTTCAGCGATCAGTTTCGCCATTGTCTCGCCACCCCGCAACGAGATTTTGCGGGTTACAAGATCAAGTGCCTGAATGCCGTTGGTGCCTTCGTAAATCGGGGTAATTCGGGCATCGCGCAAGTGCTGCGCTGCGCCGGTTTCCTCTATATAGCCCATGCCACCGTGCACCTGTACACCGTCAGAGGCCACCTCAACGCCCATGTCGGTACTGAATGCCTTGGCGACCGGTGTCAGCAATGCTGCCAGATCAGCATTGTCCGCCCGTTCTTCATCGGATGCCGCGGCCCGCGTCAGATCGATGGCGCGTGCCGCGAGAAAGCAGATCGACCTGGCAGCCTGGGTTTTGGCCTTCATATCCATCAACATGCGGCGCACATCGGGATGTTCGATGATGAGCATCGCTTCCGTATCGCCTTTCTTGCGGCCCTGACGGCGCTCCTGAGCATAGGCGAGCGCCTGCTGATACGCGCGTTCGGCAATCGCCACACCCTGCATGCCGACATGCAGGCGCGCGTTGTTCATCATGGTGAACATGCAATTCAGCCCGCGGCCCTCAGCACCGACAAGCCAGCCGATTGCGCCCCCGTCATCGCCAAAGCGCATGGTGCAGGTAGGTGAGGCATGAATGCCCAGCTTATGCTCAAGCCCGATGCATTTGACGTCATTGCGTCTGCCCGAACTGCCGGCGTCATCGGGCAGGAATTTCGGCACCAGAAACATCGAGATGCCGCGTATGCCATCCGGGGCATCCGGCAGGCGGGCCAGCACCAGATGAACAATGTTCTCCGTCAGATCATGCTCACCGTAGGTGATGAAAATCTTGGTGCCGGTGATTGCATAGCTGCCGTCATCCAGCTGCTTTGCCTGTGACCTGACACCGGACAGGTCAGACCCCGCCTGCGGTTCGGTCAGGTTCATGGTCCCGGTCCAGTCTCCAGCCACCATCTTTGGCAGATAGAGCTGTTTCAGCTCGTCGCTGCCATGGGCCTCTATCGCCTCCACTGCCCCCTGGGTCAGCAAGGTGCCGATGCCGTAGGCATTCGATGCGGTATTCCAGAGCTCCTGGACGGCAAGTGACACCATGGTCGGCAAGCCCTGCCCACCATGGATTTCATCGCACGGCAGGGAGGCCCAGCCCGCTTCACACCATTTCTGATAGGTGGCCTGCCATCCAGGTGCGGTTGAAACCGCGTTGGTGTCAGCATCAAGAACACAGCCATGCCGGTCACCGGCGCTGTTCATCGGTGCGATTTCGGTTGCTGCAAACTTGCCGGCCTCTTCCAGCACAGCAGCGACAACATCATCGCTCAAATCCCCGAATACACCCGACGAAATCAGGGCTGAAAGCCCGGCAACATTATTGAGCGTATCGTGCAGAGTGCTGGTGTGTGGCGAAAACATGGACAAACCCCGGTTCGGTTTAACTTGACGAGACAGGTAGTAAAGCGGCAAGGCATGCACCTCAGACCCAAAACCGCTTCTCCATTGATACTATCCGATATGAGCCACGTCACTACCGACATTTCCGCAGCCGCGGCAGCCTTGCGCGATGGCGAGCTGGTCGCGTTTGCGACCGAAACGGTTTACGGCCTCGGTGCAAATGCCAGCAACGGGCAGGCAGTGGCCCGGATTTACGAGGCGAAAGGCAGGCCTTCCTTCAATCCGCTGATTGTACATGTGCCGGATATCGGCGAGGCCATAAAGCTGGGCAAGTTCAACGCGGATGCACTCAAGCTGGCGGAAACCTTCTGGCCCGGCCCGTTGACGATTGTGGTTGAGAGAGCCGACGACTGCCCGGTCAGCCAACTGGCAAGTGCGGGACTGTCCTCACTGGCCATTCGGGTGCCGGGACGCGAAAGTGCACGCGAATTGCTGCGGTTGGCGGGCTGCCCGGTTGCGGCACCCAGCGCCAATATTTCGGGACAGATCAGCCCCACCAGGGCACAGCATGTCGTTACCGGGCTTGCAGACCGCATCTGGGGGGTTCTGGATGGCGGGAACTGTGAAGTGGGCCTGGAATCGACGATCGTCAGTTGTCTGGGAGACACACCTGTTATACTGCGTCCAGGCGGCTTGTCGCGCGAGAAGCTCGAGGAAGGATTGGGCAAGCCGGTTGAAATCCAGACCGGGTCAACCAATGATCCGATTTCACCGGGCCAGCTTGCCAGTCATTATGCGCCGAATGCTGCCATGAGGCTGAACGCGAAGGAAGCCCGGCCCGGCGAAGCCTATCTGGCGTTTGGCAAACGTGAACCGGAAGCCGACATCATACGCAATCTGTCGCCATCAAAGAACCTGCGTGAGGCGGCGGCCAACCTGTTCGCCATGCTGCACACGCTCGACATGCTGGGCGCAGAAACCATTGCCGTCGCGCCCATCCCGGACGAGGGTCTCGGCGTGGCGATCAATGACCGCCTGTCCCGCGCAGCCGCGCCTCGGGACTAGGTGTTTGATCCCACAGTGTGGTGGTACTACTCCGTCACAATCTAGAAAGGACGACCTATGGGCCAGATATTCTCGTCGTTCAGGCTGCAATTGTGACCGAAGCGTTTGACCACGGACAATTTGGCTGCCCACAAATGGGCACCGCTTTCTCCATAAATGGCTGAGCCATAACGCGGACCTTGCCACCCGCTCTGCGCGCACTGCCTTCAAGCAACTACAGCACCCGTTAGTCCCTGCAGACCTGATCTACCCGGATCGCGCTACCCTGCAGGTGAAGGACGTAACTGTGGCGAAATCAAAGAAATCTCGAAAATGAGGCAGAGCAGTGGTCATGCCCCCGGCAATTCCATCCGGAGCGTATTCCTGTTCGGGGTCGCCAGACATGTTGTCAAATGTCAGGACGACAATGGAGGGTATGTCGAAATGCTACTGCACAGTTGCTGGCAGGGCATCAGCCAATCCGTTCTCCAGAACCCAGCGGTAAACCCGAACGGGCTGGTCAATGTTCTTGAGATTGTGCTCACCAGCGCCTGCAAAGCATACATTGACACGATTGCCTGTGCTGTCGCGCAAAATTCCCGACATACAGATGCCGGCGGGTTGAACATCAGTATTGTTTCGCTACGGCTGAAGGCACTTCAAACGGCGCTGTGGCGCATGGTGATATGTTCGACAATCATCCTCACCTCGTCGATGGCCGCAAGTACGGTGCCGGCTTTGAGCGATGCCGAACTGTCCAGACCAGCAAAATAGATGCCGGAGGTCGATACGCATTTATCCTGCACCGGGTCGCCATTTTGATCTGTTGCGCCTGGAACTTGCAGCCAGTTGAAATCTCCCGCAAAACCGGTTGACCAGATGACGGTCGTAATATTCTCGGCCAGAAGGTCCAGTTCAAGGATCGGAGGGCTTGGAAAACGAGGCGGGACAGTCTCCGCCGGATCGGGCTGCGGATCTGAAGCAACGATCCCATTCTGTTCAATATGCTCGTCTATTTCTCGGCGAAGTTCTTCGGACATCCGGTCGCCGTATCGCACGCTGTCAGCTAACGTGTCAGAGATTGTCAGCCTTCCATTCTCTTTCGCTCCGTTGATCCGGCCCAGAAGCGTAATACCCATGGCGCTCAGAGATTGCAGGCTGATTGTATGAGTTGCTCCAATTAGGCCCCGACCGGCTGATGTCTCGCGTGGTTTGGCCATCCGACCGGTCTCCGTCAGCCAAAGGAAGATGTCGCGATTTCTGTAGGTGCGCGGAACACGACCATTTCTTCCTGTAGACAGGAAAACGCGTCGACCGGATTGCGCCAAATCCTCAGCTATCTGGCCACCGGAATTTCCGCAACCGATCACGAGTATGGCTCCTTCAGGCAGTGAGCTTGCATCCCGATAGTCCGATCCGTCGATTTGATTGACGGTATCCGGAAGTTTCGACGTCAACCGTGGCCGCCGGGGAATGTTCAGGTTTCCCGTAGCCGCAACAACCGTCCGTGCGATGAATTTTCCCAACCCGGTCAATACGGTGAAATGATCGTCGAAGGGTTGAACAGCGATGACCCCCGTATTCTCATGAACTGGAAGCTCATTTCGGCGTGCATATCCCTCGACCATCGCCACAAACTCGTTGCACGTCATGTAGCCTTCCGGCTCGCTGCCCTGATAACGGTCGCCCGGCAGAACGGTCATGACATTTGGCGTATTCATCCGAAACGAGGACCATCGCTGGGAACGCCAGGTTTCGCAAATACGACTGCGCTCGAAGACTTTATGGCGCAAGCCAGCCTGCATTAGCGCAAAACTGACACTGATGCCGGCCCAGCCTGCGCCAATAACAGCAACATCCAGATCGGCAAACTTGTCGTTCATAACTATCCTTTGCGATAGCACGTTGGTCTGGGTTTTGAAGGATACAGTCAGGGGAAACGTCGTGCAGCAAATTTTTGACTACTATTCGCCCAACTCGCCGAATTGTTGTCATGACGGGGTCATGTTTGCCAAGTCCAGACGCCCGGGATGCCGGAAATGGCTGCGATTGAATGGCCAATTTATTGGCTGTTGGACCAGTCAAACGGAATGTGCTTCGCTGAACTGACCGTCCACGAAAATTCAAAACCAAAAGCATCGACATTGCAGATCGTCGATTTTCCCCAGGTGACGATCTGGCCAGGCCCCGTTTCCGACCCTGGCGGGCTGCTCATCCTCGGAGGTTCGCCAGGGGCGCTTGTCGGCCCGGACAGGGCCTTGGCCCAGGCCTTGACCCTGCCTGCAATGTCCACGCCCCAGCGCGACTGATCGGGAGCAATTTCGTAGGAAATGGCAGCCCGTTCAACGCCGACGGTTTCACGGCCGCGTGAGAAAAGCTCTCCGAGCTTCTCCGGCCACCCGCCGACGCGGCCGCTGTAAATTTCCGAAATTGCATCCGCCTGGACGTCGCTGGCCCTGTCGTCGACAAATCTCGCCAAACTGATTTGCGCATCGTAATCCCAAATATTCCCGTTAAATCTCCCTACCTGAACAAGACAAAGATCATTGAGTGGGACGTCTCCATAGTGGCCCTCCCGGATGTGCCAGAAAAGAACGTGCTCGCACAAGTCGTTGTCCGGGGCTTGGCCGAACGTACATGGACACGCGATTGCGCAACTGCAGTTGTCGAACCAATCGCCCGCGATACGCCAATCTGGAATAACTGGCAACCTTCGCCCCTTTCCTTGTGTCAGCCTTGCCAATTTCTGGGCGCTGCAAGCGTATCCTGCAGCCCCGATTGTGGCAACCGCCATCTTCTGCCGGGGAATTTGAGTGAGATACAGTGTGGGTCACTTTCCAACGGTCACCAAGCTGGCATCGCGAGCAACCATACTCACGAAGCCGCCGGGCCGTCCTTTTCCGGCCCGCTGACCTTGCTGGCCGAACCATGGCGCTACGATTACAATGCGCAGTCCCAATCTGCAGCGACCGTAAACGACACCAACCGACGGGCCGTGCAACCCTCAACAGTTTCGACAATACCGGCTGACTGATCCGGTACCATCAAACGAAATTATCCATGTGTGAACGGCTCTGGACGGTTGAGCCACTCCCATCTATCGTCCCGCCCATGCTGACTAACGATCTTATAGAAAAATTCTCTGCTATTGTCGGGCGCGCGCATGCACTGACCAGCGAGGCTGGAATTGCCCCCTACCTGCTGGAGCCGCGGGGGAAATTCTCCGGCCATTCGCCGCTGGTGCTGCGGCCGGGCGGCACCGAAGAAGTCAGCGCCATTGTCAGACTTGCCAATGACACCGGAACCGCCATTGTGCCGCAAGGCGGCAATACCGGACTGGTCGGCGCGCAAATGCCGGCCGGCGAAATTGTCGTGTCGCTTAGCCGGATGAACCGCGTCCTTCATGTCGATGACGCGGACAACTGCATTACACTGGAAGCCGGCGTGACGCTGCACAATGCCCAGGAAGCAGCCAGTGCAAAAGGCCTGATCTTCCCGTTGTGGATTGCATCCCAGGGCACCTGCCAGGTGGGCGGAAACCTGGCGACCAATGCAGGTGGCATCAATATGCTGGCCTACGGCAATACCCGCGACCTGTGCCTGGGCCTTGAGGTGGTGCTGGCGTCGGGCGACGTGTGGGACGGGCTGACGTCGCTGCGCAAGGATAATACCGGCTATGACCTGAAGCACCTTTTTATCGGCTGTGAAGGCACGCTCGGCATCATCACCGCCGCCTCGATGAAACTTCTGCCTTCACCTGCCGATCGCGCTACGGTTTTTGCCGCTGTTTCATCACCGGTTGAAGCGCTCGAACTTCTATCTCTCGTGCGCCGGATGAGTGGCAATGCGGTGGTGGCATTTGAACTCATGCCGCGCAGCGGGGTTGAAATGTCCATTGAACATGCAGGCTGCCGGGATCCGCTGGAGGGGCGGTCGGACTGGTATGTATTGTTTGAGCTTGCCGGTTTTGATGCCGAAGGAGGCATGAAGACCAAAGCCACCAGCATTCTCGAATCTGCATTCGAGGAAGGCCTGGTCGATGACGCGACAGTTGCCGCCAGCACTCAGGCGGCTCAGGATTTATGGCGCATTCGCGAAGCCATGTCCGAAGTACAGCGCCTGGAAGGCGGTTCAATCAAGCACGACATTTCGGTTCCCGTGTCAAAAGTACCCGCGTTTCTGGATCAGGCCACCGCGCTGGTGAAGAAACTCCTGCCGGGCTGCCGGCCAGTGCCGTTTGGCCACATCGGCGATGGCAATATTCACTTCAATATCTCGCAAGGTGTCGGGGAAGACAGGGAAGATTTTCTGGCCAAATGGCAGGACGTGAGTGGCAAGGTGCATGCAATCGTGCGCGAGTACGGCGGTTCAATCTCGGCAGAACACGGTATCGGCACTTTGAAACGCGATGAACTCGCCGCCATCAAACAACCGGTGGAAATGGAAATGATGCGCGGCATTAAACAGTTGCTGGACCCCAACAATATACTCAATCCGGGCAAGGTCCTGTAAATGGCCACGCACGACTTCAGGCCGGTTGAGGAAACGGAGATCGCCAGTGTCGTTGCGCTGTGGCAAGCCTGCGACCTGACCCGGCCATGGAACGACCCGGATAAGGACATTGCATTTGCACGTTCCGGCCCGGCATCCGATCTTCTGGTCATGGTCGAGGATGAGACCGTTATCGCCTCTGTGATGGTGGGACACGATGGCCATCGAGGTATTGTCTATTATGTCGCCACCCACCCCGACCATCAGCGAAAAGGGCTGGGCGCGGCAGCCATGCGCGCGGCAGAAGGCTGGCTGAGGCAGCGGGGCGTTTGGAAAATCAATCTGCTGGTGCGGGCGGAAAACGAAGCCGTGCGGTCATTCTATGAGAAACTTGGCTATGAAGTGGAGCCGCGGCTCTGCATGGCGCGCAAGCTGCTACCGGCAACTTCAGAATAGCTTCAATTGATCGTCAGGTTGCTTTTCAGGCTCCGGTTTCGGGCTCTCAGCCTTTCTGCTCCTGCGAGGCAAGTCGGTCTCGGCGGCTACAAAAAAAGCGTCCTCAACCGGCCCCATCAGATCTGCTATCTGCTTGCCATCCGGGCGGGAGTGATCCAGCCAGCGGTTGAAATCCTGCGGCTTGATGACAACGGGCATGCGGGTGTGAATCTGCGCCATCATGGCGTTTGGCCGGGTGGTCACAATTGCAGCGCTTTCCAGTTCCGAACCATCGGGAGAGGTCCAGTGCTCCCATATGCCGGCAAAGGCAAACAGCCCATTGTCAGACGCGGTGATGTGAAACGGCTGCTTGCGGCCCGGCACATCGCCTTTCCATTCGTAGAACCCGTCGGCCGGTATCAGGCAGCGACGGCGGCGGATGGCGTGCCGGAATGACGGTTTTTCAAATATCGTTTCCGAGCGGGCATTGGTGAGCGGCTTGCCGGGTTTCATTTCCCTGGTCCACGACGGGACAAACCCCCAGCGCACCAATGCAAAATGCCGATTGGTCGTCTCGCCCTTCACGATGGCAATGGGTTGCCCCGGTGCCACTACGTCGCGAGGCGGAAAATTGGGTTGTTCAGCATAGCCAAACAGCGCCCTGACCTCTTCGGGCGACTTGCGAAAGCTGTATAGATTGCACATTGTCGGCAATCTGCCACGATCATATCTCGATTGAAAGCTCACAGTTCGCCATGACAATCGCACGCATAAGACCGGTTCCAGGCGTCAGCACCATGACCTTGCGGGACGGCCGGGTGTTGCTGGCCAAGCGAGCCAAGACGGCAGGGTACGGGCTGTGGAGCCTGCCGGGAGGGCATATTGAGACAGGCGAACCGGCCCGTGACGCCGCCTTGCGCGAACTTGCGGAAGAAACCGGTATCACTGCCCGTCTTGACAGGTTGATCGAGTGCCAGGACATCATTCATCGTGATGCGCAGGGCAGCGTCGTGTTCCACTACGTCATATCGGTGTTCCTGTGCCACTGGCAGCAAGGTGAAGCTGTTGCCGCAACAGATGTTTCCGAAGTCATGTGGGCACAGCTTTCTGATCTGGACAGTCTGCAGATGACGCATGGCACAGCGGACCTGATAAGGAAAACACTGAAAACCCTCACATAAATCTGATTGGCATGTGACCGGTTGATAGGCCACCATTTATGACCATGAAAATAGTTACAGGTATACTTGCTGCATTATTTCTTGCAGCGTTCGCAACCTTTTCGCTGGCCAGCGACGAGGCGGATCGCTTTGTCCGCATGGGATGGGCGAACACGGATTTTTCAAAAGTTACCGTTCCCCTGTCGGAAGTGATGTCAGGCGGGCCACCGCGCGACGGCATTCCACCCATCGACAATCCGCAGTTCCAGCCTGCCGGTGCAGACAGAACCCTGTCGGCGCGTGATCCGGTGGTCTCGATTGAGATCAACGGCGATGCCCGTGCCTACCCGCTGCGGATCCTGATCTGGCACGAGATCGTCAATGACACAGTTGGCGGGGTGCCGGTTACCGTCACCTACTGCCCGTTGTGCAATGCGGCAATTGTGTTTGACCGCATGGTCAATGGCGAGCTGAAGGATTTTGGCACGACGGGTCTGCTGCGCAATTCAGACCTGATCATGTATGACCGGCAGAGCGAAAGCTGGTGGCAGCAATTTACCGGCAAGGCCATTGCCGGCTCCAATGTCGGCAGCAGCCTGAAATTCCTGCCGGCCCGGCTGGAGAGCTGGGCAGAGTTCAGCATGCGGTTTCCCGACGGCAAAGTTCTGGTGCCGAACAACGCCAACATGCGAAATTATGGCCGAAACCCATATGTCGGCTACGACAGTGCCGCTGCGCCATTTCTGTACCGGGGAAAGATGCCGGAAGGTATCAGCCCGATGGCCAGAGTGGTTGTTTACCGGCTTGATGACAAGGTAACTGCCATTGCGTTGTCAATGCTGACCAAAAGTGAAGAATTGATGCACGGCGATGTCATCATCAAGTGGAAGTCGGGTCAGGCATCGGCACTGGATCAGGCGGAAATTGCCAAAAGCCGCGATGTTGGGAGCATCACCGTTCAGAAAAAGAACAGCGATGGGCAGTATAAGGATATCCCCTACGATGTGACATTTGCCTTCGTCGTCGAGGCATTTGAGCCTGGCACGAAAATTCAGAAGTAACTGTCACCACTGCCGCCTTTGCAATCGTCAATCAGTATTCAGACTGTGTCTGACCGCCGCAATTATCGCGCGTTAACCTTTTGGCAAGTATCGGCGTGTGTATCGCGGCCCACATGCTAGTGTGCAGCAACAAGCAACGTTGTCTGACGAATGCAGACTATGTGTTGCCAGGTGGGGTAATAAAAAGACGACAGGATACCAGGGTGAAACCATCGCCGGAGTTCCGATTGCCGGAAGAAGACAGTGGAGAAGAAGCGCAACGCAGCCGCCAGGCCGCATTGCGCTATATCCTCGATGCATGGGAAGAGGCCGTTTATGACGGTCTCGACCCCGACTGCGTCGCAACAGCCGCCATTTTTGCGGCCCTGTCAGACATGATTGCCAGTTATGGCGAAGAGCCGGTCGCGGTGATGGCCGAACGCCTGCCACAGCGCATTCGCAATGGCGAGTTCACGGTCATTCGCACGCTGCAGTAAACTTCGGACGGAAAACCGGTTCCCACTTTTCCTGCAATGGCTCTTATTAGCCGCAATTGCGGACGGAAAACCGGTTCCCACATTTCCTGCAATGGCTCTTATTAGCCGCAATTGCGGACGGAAAACCGGTTCCCACATTTCCTGCAATGGCTTTAGGCGATATCCACCACGATGCGACCGCGCACCTTGCCGGATATGATGTCGGCACCGGCGGCAATCACATCATCCAGCTTGATATGCGACGTGAGGCTGTCCAGTTTGGCCATGTCCAGATCCTGCGCCAATCGCGCCCAGGCCTGTTCGCGCCGGGGCTTGGGGCACATAACCGAATCGATGCCCAGCAGTTTGACGCCACGCAGAATAAACGGCGCCACCGAAGCAGGCAGATCCATGCCCTGCGCCAGACCGCATGCCGCTACTGCGCCACCATAATTCATCTGCGACAGGACATTGGCCAGTGTGGTTGAACCAACCGCGTCGACACACCCGGCCCAACGTGTCTTGGCCAGCGGTTTTGGCGGTGTGTTGAATTCCTCGCGATCAACAATACTGGAGGCACCAAGTCCCTTCAGGAAGGCTTCTTCGGACATACGACCGGTAGAGGCCGTTACCGAGTATCCGAGTTTCGAGAGAATTGCGATTGCAACCGAACCGACGCCGCCGGCAGCACCCGTCACCAGAATTTCACCGCTATCGGGCGTGATGCCTGCATCTTCAAGCGCCATCACGCACAACATAGATGTGTAACCGGCTGTGCCGATCGCCATGGCGTGGGCTGCAGTCATGCCCTCAGGCATTTTCACCAGCCAGTCGCCCTTGACCCTGGCCCGTTCCGCAAATCCGCCTGAATGGCCTTCCCCGACACCCCAGCCGTTCAGGATGACCGCATCGCCTGGCTGATAGTCAGGATTTTCCGACGCTGAAACCGTGCCTGCAAAATCAATTCCCGGCGTCAACGGAAACTTGCGGATAATCGGTGCCTTGGCGGTAAGTGCAAGACCGTCCTTGTAGTTGAGAGTGGAATGACTGATATCTACCGTAACATCACCGTCCATCAGGTCTGCGTCACTTAGTTCAACCAGAGCAGCGGTCTGTTTGTCATCGGTCTTGTTGATCTGAATTGCGCGAAAAGTACCCGACATGGAAATCTCTCCTGTTATGGTAATCCGGTATCCACGCCTGTTGGCATGGACACTTCTTGATAATGGCCATTGGCTTACGTAAATCTGCTCAATCAAGCAAGTCAGAGAATCACGCAACATGACAGTTTTCATCGCAAGCCTGCCCGATAGGGCCATTGTCGAATTAAGGGGCGAAGGAACGCTGGCGTTTTTGCAGGACCTGGTGACCTGCAATGTGGGCGCGCTGAAACCAGGTGAAGCGGCACACGGCGGGTTGCTGACACCGCAGGGAAAAATCCTGTTCGACTTTTTCATTCTGGCGACAGCTGACGGCGTGCTTGTTGATTGTGCCGCAGATAGTGCCGCTGGTCTGGTCCAGAAGCTAACCTTGTACCGGCTGCGTCGCGCGTTGAGCATTGAACCGATCGATGAACTGGCAGTGGCAGCGGCCTGGGGAGATGTGCACGAGCTTACAGTAACCGGCGGCCATATGTTCACAGACCCGCGCAATGCCGACCTAGGGGCAAGAGTGATTGCACCCGCAACAGTGATCGACGCAATCTCCGCTCAACCGCCGCAGACCTATCTGGACCATCGCTACAGGCTTGGTATCGGCGATGCCGCCGAAATCGGATCGGGCGACCTGTTCCCGCACGAAGCTTGTTATGATCAGTTCTCGTCCGTGGATTTTGCCAAGGGTTGCTATGTGGGCCAGGAAGTGGTCTCGCGCATGCAGCATCGCGGTACAGCGCGGTCACGCCTTGTCCCCGTTGATGGTTCTGCCGCCTTGCCTGCATCCGGCAGCAAGATCACCGTCGACGACCGGCAGGTCGGAACCATATTGGGGTCACATGGCTCGCACGGCCTTGCACTGATCAGGCTTGATCGCGCGGCCAAGGCTGCACTCGCTGGCAAGGTTCTGTCAGTTGACGGGCAGCAGATCGCGATGCACAAACCGGCCTGGGCAAACTGGGCAGACGCTGCAGGAGACGATGGCTGATGGGCTGGGAGCATTCACTGATCACCCACGAAGACGGCATTGACCGGTGCGGCTGGTCCGGCACGGCGCCTGACTATGTGACCTATCATGACGAAGAATGGGGCGTTCCGGAATACGACAGCAGGGCGTTGTTTGAAAAGCTGTTGCTTGACGGCTTTCAGGCAGGCCTGTCCTGGATTGCAATCCTGCGCAAGCGAGATAATTTTCGGGCGGCGTTTGACGGCTTCGATCCGGTCATCATGGCGCGCTACGATGAGGCGAAGAAAGCTGACCTGATGCAGGATGCCGGTATTGTGCGCAACAGGCTCAAAATCGCGTCCAGTGTCACCAATGCGCAAGCCTATCTGGAAATCGAAGCGGCCCGGGGGTTTGATACCTACTTGTGGGACTTCATGGACGGAAAACCGCTGGTCAATCGTTTCACCCGCCTGGAAGATGTGCCAGCCGCCACTCCGCTGGCTGAGACAATATCCAAAGACCTCAAAAAACGCGGCTTCCGGTTTGTCGGCCCGACCATTGTCTATGCGTTCATGCAGGCCGTCGGCATGGTCAACGATCATCTTGTGCAATGTCACCGGCATGAACCGTGCAAGAAGCTGGTGCGCTGAGAAATGAAGTCGAGCTCGAGGCAGACAGAGGCACCGCGCGCCTGGCAGCGCATGTTGTCCGGGCGCAGGCTGGATTTACTGGAACCCTCGCCACTGGATGTCGAGATTGAAGACATTGCCCACGGCCTGGCGCGGGTTGCCCGATGGAATGGCCAGACCCACGGTGCACATGCCTTCTCTGTAGCCCAGCACTGTGTGCTGGTGGAACAACTGGTGGGAAAATTCTATCCGGACATCGATCCACGCTGGCGGCTGGCGGCCCTGCTGCATGATTCGTCCGAATATGTCATTGGCGACATGATCTCTCCGTTCAAGGCAGCACTTGGACTGGACTACAGGGCGTTTGAGGCCCGGTTAATGGAAGCCGTACATGTGCGTTTCGGGTTACCGGCGCATTTGCCGGACAGGGTCGAGCAGCGGATTAAAAGGGCAGACAAGGCGTCAGCGTTCTTTGAAGCAACCGTACTGGCAGGATTTGAAGACCGGGAGGCGGCAAAATTCTTCGGCAGGCCGCGCGGACTGGATGCAGCTTCCATATCCGCTCTGCAGAAACTGGCACCGCAGACCGCGGAACAGGCAGGCGAAAGCTTCATCAAAAGGTTTTCGCAGCTCCGAATTTAGCCGATTTTGCCCTTTGAGTGAGCATAGGCCCAATACAATTCGCGAGCCCTGGCGTACATTGGCCCCGGTTGCAGATCGCGATCTTCTACCCTGATTATGGGCGTAACCTTCCCCCAGTTGCCGGTTGCAAACACCTCATCTGCGGTCTGGAAATCATGCCATTTCAACGAACCCTCATGTACCTTGATGCCATCTTCGCGCAGCAGGCTGATAATGCGCTGCCGGGTAATGCCGTTCAGAAAGGTTCCGTTCGGCACCGGCGTGAAGACTTCGCCATCGCGGGCATACCAGATGTTGGCGGTAGCAAGTTCGGACACGTTCGACAACGGATCCAGCATGACCGCATTGTCGAAGCCGCGAGAGCGGGCCTCACGCATGGCACGGGCAGAGTTGGGATAGTGACAGGCAGCCTTTGCATCCGTCGGCGCATACTCTAGCGATGGCCGCCGAAACGGCGAGCAGGTGACGGAAAACCCGCTGGCCGGCGGCATGGGCGCCTCATAAACCGCCAGGGCAAACCGGGTTGTATCAGGGTCGACATCCACGAACCCTTCTTCAGCCCAGTACATCGGTCGAATGTAAAGCTCGGCATCGTGGGGAAATTTCGCAATTCCCTCGCGCACAAGCGCCTCGATCTCACGGGCATCGTGCATTGGCTTCAAGCCAAATGTTCTGGCGGATGCAACCACACGCTCACAATGCTGATCAAGGTCAGGAGCCGTACCTTCAAACGCCCGCGCACCGTCAAACACGCATGACCCCAGCCACATCGCGTGGGTCATCGGGTTTGCGACCATGGGTGGTGTGTCGTACCATTCACCGTCCATCCACGTCCATGTCGTCATATTTCGTCTCCCCGAGCACATTCCTGAAAAACTGTCAGAGCATAGGGCGTTAAATTTGCATCATCAATTGCGCCAAGTTTGCGCATTTGATGATGATCGCCTGATTCTGACTAAACGCCCTTTTCTCTGGCTGACAACAAGGTCAGCCTGACTGCAGAATGTGCGTGATGAGATGCCGTCCCGTCCAGCCCCAAACAAAAAAACCCCGCAAATTCAAGCGGAGTATCGGAGGATTTTCAGCAGATGGTACGAAACGCGCTCAGGTGCCGTGATAAAAAATATGCCGGCCAATCTTGATAAGCCGCTTCATGGCGCCGGACCAGCTCGGGTTTACGTAATCAGCATGATAATGCGTAGCTGTTGAAACCACACGCACATAGGCATCACCTGCCAATGCCCGGGCGGCCAGTTTCTTGGCTTTCGCCCATTCCTTCTGACCGCGCGGTGAATCATGCTTGCCGTCGCAGGCAAACGAGAATTGACAGGAGTTAAACCTGTCGGCACCGTCGTACACAACTTCGCAGATCGTGTTGGGGTAGCGCTTGGACTTTACCCTGTTGAGAATAACGTTGGCCACCGCAATCTGTCCTGCTTCGGGTTCCGAACGTGCCTCGAAGTAGATGGCGCGAGCCAAACAGTTCTTTTCGGCAAGACGGGCCTGACGTTCCTCCAGCACCTTGCGTTTTTCATCGCGGCCCAGGCGGAAACCTGACTCCAGCTGAGAAATCGAAGGCGACGGCGGAATTGATACGAGTTCGATCCGTGTCCTGGGTTGCAACGATCCCGGCGATGGAAGTTGCGTGTCCAAAGGCGAATTCTCGAGTTCGATTTCATCACCGACAAAATCTGACTTTCCATAACTAGCCACGATGATGCGGTTGTCGGTCGGCACGACGCGGAAATCTTCATTCACAGATTCGTCAATCAGCGAACCCTTGCTGGCAATCGTGGTGGCCGGAGATACAACATCACGCCAGTGAGCCGCTGCGGAAGAGGAGCCTGACGACAGGTTTTGCTGGCCGTTTATTTCAACAAGGCTGTTTGAGGCTGTCGCCTTGGACATGTAGTGACTGCCAACCGCAACAGCGGCAACAAATGCAAAACCAGCGCAAGCATATGACAGGATGTCCGACACACCAATTACCTGATCAGTGTCGTCCCAACGGGAGTCGTGCCGGGCACGCATCCGCATATGTCTCTCAAAATTACTCAAACAGGCGGGCCTTTCCCTGCAAGGTCCGATACAATAGAGCCACGGCTCATCCCCAAAAGATAGCCCCATTGCATTTATCATAGGTTAACCATGCAGGCAAGTTTACCAGTGCCGAAAAACTGCACCTTACACAGGCATAAGGCCGGCATCGTTAACGGCGCCGTCAAACAGTTCAGTCGGCGCCAATCGCAACCTGTGCTGCGGCCAGCCGGGCGATGGGTACCCGGAACGGTGAACAGGACACATAATCAAGGCCGCTTGCATGACAGAAATGCACACTTGCCGGGTCACCGCCATGTTCCCCGCAAATGCCGAGCTTGATGTCAGGGCGTACCGAACGGCCGCGTTCGACACCGATTTTCACCAGTTCGCCGACACCTTCCACGTCAATGGACACAAATGGATCTTTTTCCCAGATCCCCTTGTTTACATAATCATTCATGAAGCGGGCAGAATCGTCTCGACTGATGCCAAACACCGTCTGGGTGAGGTCATTGGTTCCGAACGAGAAAAATTCGGCTGTGCCGGCGATGTCGCCGGCTTTCAGACAAGCGCGGGGCAGTTCAATCATGGTGCCGCACAAATATTCGATTTTCTGGCCTGATTCAGCCTCTACATCAGCATGAACACCTGAGATGATAGCCGCCACGAGATCATATTCCGCGCGGCCGCCTATCAACGGGATCATGACCTCCGGTATCGGCGCCTTGCCCGTCTTGCCGGCGGCCTCGATCACCGCCTCGAATATCGCCCGTGCCTGCATTTCCGCGATTTCCGGGTAAGTAACCGCCAGGCGACAGCCGCGATGACCCAGCATGGGGTTGAATTCATCAAGCTCGGCAACCCGCGCGCGCAGAACTTCAGGATCAATATCCAGGTTCCCGGCTACTTCCAGGATTTCTTCCTCACCATGCGGCAAAAACTCATGCAGAGGCGGGTCCAGCAGTCGAATTGTGACCGGCAGTCCGGCCATGATCTCAAACAGTTCAACAAAATCAGCACGTTGCATCGGCAGCAGCTTTGCCAGTGCGGTACGGCGCTCGGTATCGTTGTCGGCAACAATCATCTCACGCACCGCAGATATGCGCTCATTGTCAAAGAACATGTGTTCGGTACGACACAGCCCAATTCCTTCCGCGCCAAATTCACGCGCCATGCGAGCATCGGCCGGTGTATCGGCATTGGCACGAATACCCAACCGGCGGATGTCATCAGCCCACTGCATGAGATGCCCGAAGTCTCCGGACAGCTCAGGTTTGATGGTGGGTATTTCTCCCCGCATCACCTGGCCCGATGCTCCATCAATGGTCACAATATCGCCGGCTGCAACAGTTTGCCCCATGACGGTGAAAATCTGCTCTGCATAATTGACATGAATGGCACCGGCGCCTGAAACACAGGGTTTTCCCATGCCGCGCGCTACAACTGCTGCATGCGAAGTCATACCGCCTCGCGTGGTCAGAATACCTTCAGCGGCATGCATGCCGTGAATGTCTTCCGGGCTGGTTTCGGTCCGCACCAGAATGACGTTGCGGCCCTGGGCCTTCGCCTGCTCCGCCTCGTCACTGTCGAAGACCACCTCGCCGCAGGCAGCGCCGGGGGAGGCCGGCAGACCGGACGCAATGATGTCCCTTTCTGCTTTCGGGTCGAGTGTCGGGTGCAGCAACTGATCCAGCGATGCAGCGTCTATTCTACCGACGGCCTCTGCCCTGGTGATCAGGCCTTCTTCTGCCATGTCCACGGCAATCTTGAGTGCCGCCTGAATCGTGCGCTTGCCCGACCGGGTCTGCAGCATCCACAACTTGCCGTCCTGTATTGTGAACTCCAGATCCTGCATGTCGCGATAATGAGCTTCCAGCCGGTCAAAGATTGCGGTCAGCTCCGAATAGGTCTCGGGCATCAGGTCTTCCAGCGACGGATCGCTCAAACCGGCTTCGATGCGGGCTGCTTCGGTGATGTTTTGTGGTGTGCGGATACCGGCAACCACATCCTCGCCCTGCGCATTCACCAGAAACTCGCCGTACAGTTCCCTGGCCCCAGTCGAGGGATTGCGGGTAAATGCAACACCGGTGGCCGACGTGTCGCCCATATTGCCGAACACCATGGCCTGCACATTAACAGCCGTTCCCCAGTCATCAGGTATTTCATTGAGCTTGCGATAGGTGATGGCACGGGCAGACTGCCATGACTGGATAACTGCGCCTATGGCTCCCCATAGCTGTGCGTTCACGTCCTGTGGAAACGGTTCTCCGGTTTCCTCGGCTACGAAGTTCTTGAACTCCTCAATCAGGGTTGCCCATTCATCTGCTGTGACATCGGTGTCCAGTTCGTGCCCGGCCTCATCCTTGAATTCACCAAGCATGTCTTCGAAACTGTCATGGTCGAGACCCAGTACAACATCTGAATACATCTGAATGAAGCGGCGATAGCTGTCATAGGCGAAGCGCTTGTCACCGGCACGGTCTGCCAGTCCCTGCACGGTATCGTCGTTGAGGCCGAGATTCAGCACGGTATCCATCATGCCGGGCATCGACACCCGGGCGCCGGATCGCACCGACACCAGCAACGGATTGGTCTTGTCGCCAAAACCGGCGTTGACTTTGTCTCCCACCCATTTAATGGCGGCAGAAACGTCGGCTTCTAGGCCATCGGGATAGGCTTTGTCGTTGTCGTAAAAGCCGGTGCAGACTTTGGTTGTTATTGTGAAGCCTGGAGGCACAGGTACACCGAGCTGGCACATCTCGGCGAGATTGGCGCCCTTTCCGCCCAACAGCTGCTTGTCTTTCGCGGTTCCGTCAGCCTGACCGTCGCCAAAGTGATAGACCATCTTGCCGGAAGAAGTGCTCATGTGCCTGCCTTTGTCCAGAGTCCACTAGGTGGGATGAAGTGCGGCTGTTTAAGGCCACAAACAGGCAGATATTTCAAGACGCTGCATTGCCACATCAACATATGTTTTGGTGAAGCGTGTTTACCTCGTGCATTGGGCTTTGTTTTGTACCGCTCACGCAAGCAGCCCTGCAGCTGCGCTCCGCGAGGGCGGGCCTGACCGGCCCGAGGCCCGCCGGGCCTAGTTCCAAAGGTCAGCACAGCGGGATTGATGTCCGACCCCGAAGCACGAAGTGCTGAGGCAAGCGCGACTGCGCGTCGCACGAAGTGCGCCCCAGCGGAGCGCAGCCGCAAGGCTGCTGGCGTGAGCGGAACAAACCAGACCCAGCGCGCAGTGCTGAGGCAAGGCCGACTGGCCACCGCACGAAGTGCGCCCTCGCGGAGCGCGGCCGTCAGGCTGCTGGCGTGAGCGGAATAAACCTAACCTACCCTACCCTTCGATTTTCGAGAAATCGGCCACGGCGAGGGTGGCCTCGCGAATGCGGTTCAGCAACTTCAGGCGGTTTTCGCGAAAAGTCGGGTCGTCTGCGTTGACGGTCACCTTGTCGAAAAACTGATCAACCGGCCCGCGCAATTTTGCGATATGGCCCATGGCGGAAACAAAATCTTCCGCCTCGACTGCCCGCTTGGCATTGGCTTCGGACTGCGATACCGCCCGGTTCAGGTCCTTTTCATCGCCTTGCAGCAGAAGCTTGGTTTCCGGCATGCCAGTGAACCTTTGGCCGTCCTTTTTTTCCTCGATCTTCAGAATGTTGGATGCCCGCTTGACACCTGCCAGCAGGTTCCGGCCGTCGTCTGTGTCCAGGAATGCCGATAGTGCTTCGACACGCCGCACAATCATCAGGAGATCGTCCTGATTACCAAGTGCAAACACGGCATCGATCAGGTCGTGCCGGGTGCCGCCTTCTCGCAGATACACTTTCAGACGATCGGCAAAGAACGACAACAAGTCAGCCGGCGCATCGCTTTCGGGCACTTCGGACATCGGCGGCTCGTCCTCGCCGACTTCTGATTCAGCCTGCATTGCATCAACTATCGGCCGGATTGCAACATTGATCAGAGGAAGCAGCTGCAACCGCAACTCACCTTCCAGCACGGTACGAATGACACCAAGTGCAGCACGCCTCAGGGCATACGGATCCTTGGAACCAGTGGGTTTTTCATCGATGGCCCAGAAGCCGACCAGCGTGTCGATCTTGTCAGCCAGCGCTACAGCCTGTGCAACCTTGCCGGACGGCACGTCATCAGACGGGCCCTGAGGTTTGTAGTGGTCGCGTATGGCGGTCTGGACATCCTCGTCCAGTCCCTCGGCCCTGGCATAGTAACTGCCCATCAAGCCCTGAAGTTCCGGAAACTCCCCGACCATTTCGGTAACCAGATCGGCCTTGGCCAGTTTCGCTGCCAGTTTTGCCCGGATCTCATCAGCACCGATGGTTTTGGCGATTTCGCCGGCCAGTGCTTCAATCCGGCCGACACGCTCAGCCTGTGTCCCCAGCTTTGCGTGGAAGGTAATTTTTTCAAGCTGCGGCAGGCGGTCTTCGAGTCTTATCTTTTTGTCCTGCTCCCAGAAGAAGCGCGCATCGGACAGCCGCGCTGCGATGACCTTGTTGTTGCCCGCGATAATCTTCTGGCCACCATCCCTGGCAATCAGGTTTGAAACCAGCAAATAGTGATTTGACAGATTTCCGGCCTTGTCGGTGAGTGCAAAACATTTCTGATGACTCTTGATGGAAGAGACAATCACTTCTGCGGGCACGTCCAGGAAGCTCTTGTGAAACTCACCCATCAGCACGACCGGCCATTCTACAAGACCGGCAACCTCGGCCAGCAGACCGTCATCCTCGATCAGCTGAAGGCCCTTGGCGAAGGCGAGGTTAGCAGCTTCGGTGCGAATGGCCTGCCTGCGCTCAGCTGAATCCAGCATGACATGAGCCGACCGCAGCGACTGCTCATAATCATCGTACGCTGTGACCGTGATTTGATCCGGGTTCAGGAAGCGATGGCCACGCGTGAAGTTATTCGACTGGATGCCGTCTATTTCAAACGGCACCACTTCACCGTCAAAAACACACAGAATGGACTGCAGCGGCCGGACCCAGCGCAGGCTGCCGGAACCCCAGCGCATGGACTTTGGCCACGGGAATTTGCGCACCACACCCGGGATGACTTCGGAGATCACATCAGTAGTGTCTCTGCCCGGCTTGTCGATACGAACCACATAAAAGGCGCCCTTGCCCTTCTTGTCTTCTTCAACGTCGCATTGATCGAGCGTGACACCGGCAGATTTCAGAAACCCCTGAACAGCCTGTTCGGGAGCATCGATGCGCGGACCCTTGCGTTCTTCTTTCTGATCGGCAGTGCGAATGGCCAGTCCATCCACGCACAGGGTAAGGCGGCGCGGCGTAACATGCGCCCTGGCGCCTTCATAAGCCAGGCCCAGTTCAACCAACTCGTCGGTGACAAGTTTCTGCAGATCAGCCGCGGCTCGGGCCTGCATGCGGGCCGGAATTTCTTCGGAAAACAGTTCAAGCAGGAGTTCAGCCATCGACTTGTGCACTCCCGCCTGCCGTTCTGGCCCAGGCCTCACAGCAGCCCTTGGCCAGGTCACGGACCCGCAGTATGTATGCCTGACGCTCGGTTACCGAGATCACACCGCGCGCATCGAGCAGATTGAATACATGCGATGCCTTGATGCACTGGTCATAGGCAGGCAGGGCCATGAGATGTCTACTGCCCTTGTCACCTGCCGCCAGCAGTGCCTTGCATTCTGCTTCGGCATACCTGAACTGCTCCAGCAACGCGCTGGTGTTGGCATGTTCAAAATTGTGTCTGGAGTATTCCTGTTCGGCCTGCAGGAAAACATCGCCATAAGACACGCGATCATCGCCCTCAGCGCCATTGTAATTCAGATCGTAGACGTTATCGACGCCCTGTACATACATTGCCAGGCGCTCAAGGCCGTAGGTCAACTCTCCTGAAACCGGATTGCAGTCCATACCGCCAACCTGCTGGAAATAGGTAAACTGCGACACTTCCATGCCATCGCACCACACTTCCCAGCCGAGCCCCCAGGCTCCCAGTGTCGGGCTTTCCCAGTCATCCTCCACAAAACGGATATCATGGTTGTCCCGATCTATGCCGATGGCATAAAGCGAACCCAAATAGAGTTCCTGCAAATCCGGCGGTGATGGTTTCAGGATTACCTGATACTGGTAGTAGTGCTGCAACCGGTTGGGATTTTCGCCATATCGGCCGTCCTTGGGCCGGCGCGACGGCTGGACATAGGCTGCCTTCCACGGATTCGGCCCGACCGAGCGCAACGTGGTCGCCGGATGAAATGTTCCGGCGCCGACTTCCATGTCATAAGGTTGCAAGATCACACAGCCTTGCGCCGCCCAGTAATTATGCAGGGTGAGAATCAGGTCCTGGAAAGATTTCTCGGGATTTAAGCCGAAGGGCGCAGTCATCTTGAAAATGCTTTGAAAAGCTTCTGGGTCGCCAGAAGCAGTGAATCGCTGGCGGGAACCTATTGTGCAGACCAACCCCGGTCAAGCGGCCAGCCGCATGAAACCTGCATGCAGGCGAGATCCGCTTTTCGAGCTCCCATGCACCTATGTCGCGTTAGAATCTGAACCCGCTAGTCTTCGGGATAGTATATGCCGGTTTTCGGGTCCTGGCGCAGTCGCGCGGTTTTGACAGTGTGGCGTTCGTTGGTCTTTACCTTGACAGCAGACCTGGCCTGCATATCCGAGAGCCTGCGTGCCACCGTATAAGACAGCGCAATTCCGACACCGGCCAGCAAGATTTTGTAGATCATCTTTTCATTGTTCCTTCAAACGGCCCCGCCCGTTTCAACTCTCACAATCCGTAACGAGACCATAAAGCGCGTTCTTCTGCAAGCGCTAGTGCACTGGACGCGACTCCTTGTCCGGCAGCCATCGCAGCACTGTCAACCGACGACCCGCCTCCGGGCAACAGGAGCTTGCGCAGCGAAAACCCGCTTTTGGCTTCAATGGTCTTGATGATGACATCTTCGCCAAACTTGCTCTGCAATACCTCCTGCAATGTCCCGATACCGTCTATCAGGCCGCGTTCAAGAGCTTTGTCTCCTGCCCAGAACAGTCCGGAGAACAGTTCCGCTTCCTCGCCCTTGAGCTGTGCCTCACGGCGCGAACGCACGATATCCTTGAATGCGTCATGCACGTCCAGCTGCAGCGATTTTAGGTGTGCGACATCTTCCTTCTTTTCCGGCAGGAACGGATCCAGCACTGATTTGTTGGATCCGGCTGTGTGCACGCGGCGTTCAACGCCAAGTTTCTTGATGGCGGCGGCAAAACCGAAACCTGCCGAAATGACGCCAATCGAACCCACCACGGAACTGCGATCGGCAAATATTTCATCACCCGACACCGCCAGCAGGTAACCGCCGGACGCAGCCACGTCCTCGCAGAACACCAGGACCGTGACTTCATGCTTTTTTGCAAGCTGGCGAATACGGTTGAATATCAGCGTCGACTGCACCGGCGAACCGCCAGGTGAATTTATTGACAGAGCGACTGCCGACAAGCCGGGTACGGCGAATGCCTGTTCCAGTGTTTCCTCCACTCCGGCCATGGAGATGGACGGGTTTATGGGACTGGACACACCGATGGCACCTTTCAGGCGGACATGGGCGACGAATTTTCGCTTGCCCCGCAACAACCGCGTCAGCCAGCCGGCGTTTTTTTTCTTCTTCTTGTTCGATTTGCGAAAAACCATGCGCAGGTCGCCTTTTGAGTAAATTGTAAAATGTGCAGTCTGGTGCCGGAGCCAACATGGTGAACCATGATGGAAAGCTCAAGTGTCCGAGAAACTCAGAACCTGCAGATCATGAAAATTCGAGTGGCTCGCCTGACCTCAATATCGCATCCACCTGATCCACGAATTTGTTGGATCCCGCTTCATGCAGCACCAGTCCAGGCAACAGCCGCAATGGAGCCTTGGAGCCTTTTGTGCCCCGCACAATTATACGCGACGCGGCATCGGTCCGATGCGCCCGCAGTGGCATCACTGTCAGTTCTCCCAATTTCGGTTCCATCGCAGCCAGCAATTTGTACAGCGAAGTAGCCGGGTGTATGATTGACACCGTACCCCGGGCCTTGACCGTGTTCGTCATTACCTTGACCCAGGTTTCAAGTTCACCGGCCTTCAACATGTGGGCCTGGGCTCGAAGACCATCGACCGGGGCCTTGACCGTATGGTCTTCGAAGAACGGCGGGTTGGCATAAGCGTGCGAGACACTTGCCGGCACTGGCCAGTCAAGCTGGTCATGACGCATGGAATCGCACAAGTCACCCTTCAGTACGCGTACGCGTTCATGCAATTTGTTGCGCTTGAAATTTTCCTCTGCGATCAAGGCATAACGCGAAGCAATTTCAACGCCCGTGATGTTAATGCCGGGGACACGAACAGCAAGGCAGGCAGCCGCAACACCGGTTCCGATGCCAGCCTCAAACAGCGTGTCACCTTCAGATGTGGGAATCGACGCTGCCAGCAGCACCGCATCAATGCCGGCTCGATAGCCTTTTTCGGGTTGCAGTATTTGCAGTTTTCCGCCAAGGAACGCATCGTCGGACAGACCCGTCTTGCCGGCATGGTCACCGTTGCGGCCACCTTGAAACTCGTCCTCCATCACAGCCTCCTGCCAGATTTATTCAGAGCCCGCCCCAGACTCCTGCCATTGCATACCCTTGTTCACACCACCGATTTCGATTTCGCGACACTTGACTAGGTCAACCATCCGCCAAATGTTTCCGCAATCCTGCTTCATTCAACAACCTGCGTGCCCGCACCACATCATCTTCATCAATCATAACCCGGCGCGGAAACGCACCGATAGAGCCTTCCAGCACACTCATATGCCCATCGAATACTTCCGGGCACAGTCCTTCCTGCCCGAGCAGGTCAACAACATACGAAACGAGTACAACATCATTGGATCGCAGCAATTCACGCATGGATATCAACTAACCTTTGGGAATATCGCATGTTATTCTTAACATAGTTTAAGGTCGGGACCCATCAATCTTATCTATTGTGCAGGAGGATATTTTGCCTTTTACAAGGCGAAGATCCGGCCAGCATGTCTCGCAAAAAGCATGTACAGTGTCCCGAGAAAATTGAACAATCCAGCCGCTGACATTTGACCAGCCAAACCTGGGCAGAGACCGCATGCTGCCAACAATTACGCCAAAACAGTCATACGATTCCCCTTATGAGTGACAAACCCTAGTGCAACCCGTCACATGCGGCCATAGCGCTCTTGCTGGCAGACTGAACGCCGCTTATGTTCCTGTATACAGATCAAAAGACAGCGGTGGAGATGAACCCGTGGGCGTAGTTGTTCCGTTAAGTGCAGCAGAGGCTAAAGATGCGAGCCTGTCTCCTTTGCTCAATCTTGTGGCAAATGACATGGAGAAGGTGAATGCGCAGATTCTGCTGCATGCTCAATCCCATGTGGAATTAATCCCGGAACTTGCCCAGTACCTGATCGGTTCCGGTGGCAAAAGGCTGCGTCCCATGTTGACGATTGCGGCCGCACAAATGTGTGAATACGACGGCGGTTGCCACGTTGATCTGGCCACAGCCGTGGAGTTCATGCACACCGCCACGCTGCTGCATGACGATGTTGTGGATGAAAGCGACCTGCGGCGCGGGCGGCGGACAGCGCGGTTGATATGGGGTAACCAGGCGAGCGTGCTGGTGGGTGACTACCTGCTGGGCCAGGCGTTTCGCATCATGGTGACAACAGGGTCGCTGGAGGCCCTGAAAGTTCTGGCGGATGCGGCTGCGGTTATCGCGGAAGGTGAAGTGATGCAGTTGGCGGCTGCGCACAATACCGCAACAACGGAAGATGCCTATCTCAAGGTGATCAACGCAAAAACAGCAGCATTGTTCTCGGCTGCCGCCGAAGTGGGCGCCATCATCGCCGGACGCAACAATGCAGAACGGGAGGCACTGGAATCCTACGGCCGCAACCTCGGTGTGGCATTCCAGCTGGTTGACGACGCACTGGATTATTCCGGCAAACAGGCACAACTAGGCAAAAGTGTCGGTGACGATTTCCGTGAGGGCAAAATAACGCTGCCGGTGGTATTGTCATACCGGCGTGGCGACACTGAACAACGCAAGTTCTGGAAGCGGGTCATGGAAGAAGGCGACCAGCGCGATGGCGACCTGGAAATGGCCATCTCGTTGATGGCGCGGCATGATGCTCTGGAAGCAACCATCGAACGGTCCCGCCATTACGGAGCCATTGCGCGCGACGCGCTGGAAATATTCCCGGAAAGTGAGCACAAATCCGCTCTGGTGGATGCCATCAGATTTTCTGTCGCCCGGGCACACTAGAGCATAATTCACTAAATTGGAACCGTTTGATGGGTTCAAATCAGTTCATTCGGCCAGGCGCAAAGTGAAGCGCGATGTGGGGCATCGGGCAAGCTTTGCAACAACGCCGATGGGCTGATTTGACCCACCGGAGGCCAGTTTTCTGCGCCCGCTGGGCTGCGTTATGGCTCCCTTGTGGTCTACCAGACCACGGCGGGAACCGTGCCTTGCCAGCAAACGCAGAAAACCGTTCAAACGATTCCAATTTAGTGAATCATGCTCTAAAGCGTTGCGGTTAAACCAAAGCAGTTGCAGCGACCCACCATCCCTCTCGTTGTCGAGAGAGACTGTCTGCGGCTACCGCCGCACTTGCTGCATCTTCAAACAATCCAAAGCAGGTGGCGCCGGAACCGCTCATGCGGGACAACCGGCAGCCGGGCAATTGACCGATTGATTGCAACACATCCGATATCTCCGGTTGCAGAAGGCAGGCTGCAGGCTGCAGGTCGTTGCGGCAGCCAGAAAGCCAGTCCAGCGAGGAATCCGTAGTTTCCGCAACGCCGAAATCATGCGAGATCCCGGCTCCTTCGATGTTGCCGGGAAACAACCCCAAATGCCTGAATATGCCAGCCGTTGACACACCGATCAGCGGATTTGCCAGAACTGCATGAAGTGATGGCGCGTGTTGCCAGTTATCAATGACTTCGCCTACACCACGCATTCGGCATGCAGCAGATGCAAGACACACCGGCACATCGGCTCCCAGATGCAATGCAAGGCGGGCCAGTTCCGATGCTTCAATTGTAAGGTCGTTCAGACGAACAATGGCACGCAGGGCAGCCGCTGCATCTGCCGACCCGCCCCCGATACCGGACGCCACCGGCAACCTCTTGTGAAGAGTAAACGCACAAGGTTGCACGTGCCCGGGAAAATGCTGCTGCAAAACGGACAGCGCCGCGAGCACCAGATTTCCGCAATCGGTCTCGAGACCTTCAGAAAACGGTCCGGAAACCGTCAACGAGGCCTGGTCGGCCAGCGACACCTCCAGCGTGTCTCCGGCATCGGACGCAAACATCACCGCACTATCAAGCAAATGATAACCGTCCTGACGCTTGCCCGTGACATGGAGTGCAAGATTGATTTTCGCAGCGGCGAACTCGGTAATCATTGCAATACCTGAAAACCGGATCAGGACTTGTTGGGATTTTCAGTACCGGACGCGGTCGGCGCGGAAGCGGGTTCCGGGTCGGGCAATCCTTCTTTGAGTTTCTTGCGAATCTTGATTGCGTTTTCGTCCGTCGGGTTTGAATCAAGAGCGTATTGCCACTGGAACCTGGCTTCCAGTTTGCGGCCAACCCGCCACAATGCGTCGCCCAAGTGGTCATTTATGACCGCGTCTTCCGGGCGTAGTCCGGCAGCACGTTCAAGCAGTTTTGCAGCCTCGTCATATCGGCCAAGCTGATAATGCCCCCAGCCAAGACTATCGACGATGTAACCATCATTCGGGCGCAGCGAAACTGCCTTTTCAACCATCTCGAACGCCTCGGTTAGATTGATCCGCTTCTCAATCAGTGAATATCCGAGATAATTCAGCACAGATGCCTGTTCGGGCTGGTAACTGAGGGCTTTTCGGAAGTCCGGCTCTGCACTTTCCCACCGCTTGGCTCGTTCATAGGAGATGCCACGAAAATAATACAGCGACCAGTTCTTCGGCCCCGGCTCGTCGACCCGCGAAAGCGCCTGGGTGTACGCATCGGCGGCTTCAAGCCATTTTTCATTGAGGCGATAAAGATTACCGAGGGAAAGATAAGCATTGTAGTTTTTTGGTTCGCGTACCACCAGCGACTTCAAAACCTTCACTGCCTCGTCAAACTTTTCCAGCTTGTTGAGATTGGTCGCAATCTGGATGTCAGCGCTGGAGCGCAACACTGAATCCGCTTCAATCTTGCTGTACGCCGCGATTGCCTGCCGGTGCAAATTCATTTGCGTATAAATTTCACCCAGCAATGTCTGACCCTCGGAAAAATCCGGAGAACTAGACAGGGCAAGCCTGGCATAGACCAGCGCAATATCGATTGACCGTTCGTCCGTCAGTGCGCCAGCGATGGAATACAAGGCTTCTGCGGCTCCTTCGGCAGCGGTCGCTACAAATCGCTTCGCCGCACGTCCAGCCTCAAGATCATCAAGAGCGCCCCGCACAAGCGGATTGTTCTGGGTCGAATTCAAAAACAGTTTGTAAATCTCGGCCGCTTTGTCCTTGCGGTTGGTGCGCTGGAGATAATTGCCATACGCCTGAACCACACGCAGTGACGTGCCCGCCTTTTCGTAGGCAGACTTGTAAAACACTTCGGTGCGGTTGCGGTTGTTGACCATGTCGGCCATCAGGCCGGCATGAAACAACCGGAAGTTTTCGAACGCCTGATTACGTTTCAGCTTGTCAAGCTCCCTCAGAGCGCCGTTGAGGTTGTTCTCGGAGGTATACGACCATGCTGTCAGCAGAGCCGCCGAAAGTTCTCCTATTGGAGTGTATGCAGATTTCTCAAAATTCTGCCGGGCAAGCGAGTTCTTGCCTTCGCGCATTGCCTTCAGGCCCAGCACCAGCAGCGACAACCGATGCTGATCGTTAAATTTCAGCACCCGGGCGGCAAACCTCTCGGCGGCGGCAATGTGACCGGACGACACTTCCAGTGTGAACGCACGCTCGATCAGCAACGGATTGTTGGGATCGCTTTCCAGTGCTCGCGCTATGTAGCGTGCGGCAACTTCTGTATCGCGCTGGCGACTGGCGAAACGACCAGCAAGATAACTGCCGGAAGGTGAAGCCTGTTCGATCCGCAAGGAAGCATACGGGTCAACGCCCTGCGATTGAGCTGCATGACCTGGTATTGCGACTATCGAACCGGCCAGCACCAATACTGCGCCCAGAGTACTGTTGGTCAGTTTCATGTTTGCACGGTCCGATCTTCGGAAAAATTGTTAGTGCTGCCAAAGCTGCCCCTGATGGTCACCAAACTGCCGCACATCACCGACATGGTGCAATGTGATTGTTTTTGCACAGAACCGCAAGCAACACGGGAACACAGATACGCTATCGCAGCCATTAAGTTGCATGAACCAAAAGCTAGTCGATCCCACACAACGATGACAGTTACAGATTTTACAGGTTTCGGCTTGAAAGCACAATCGGGCATCCGCATCATTGTCAACATGATGAAACAACTGATTCGCATCCGAAACCACCGTCGAGTTGCATATGCCGCGATCGTCTGCATGGGTTCACTTTTATTGCCCGCAGGGTCAGGCCATGCGCTGGACGTATCGGCGAGTTACAAAAAAAATGCCCAAAAGGCTTTCGACAGGTTTTTGCAAGATATCTGGCCGGAGGCACAACAACGCGGTATTTCGCGGAAAGTGTTCGATGCTTCGGTGAACCGCATTTCATTGCAATGGAGCATTCCGGATCTTGCGCCGCCCAAAATTGCCGGTGAACAACCGGCTGCTTCGCGTAAACGCCAGGCAGAATTCGGCTCACCCGGCAGGTACTTCAGAGACCAATCTCTCAATCAGCTGGCCCAGCTCGGACAAAAGAACCTACGCAAGTACGCAACAGCCTTGTCGAAAATCGAGAAAACCACCGGCGTTCCCAAGGAAGTGGTGGCTGCTGTCTGGGGCCGCGAAACTGCATTTTCCAATGCCAGGATCCCGCATGACGCGATGTCGGTGTTGGCCACACAGGCATTTCTCGGCCGCAGGCCGGAGTTTTTTCGGCCGGAACTCCTGGCCATTATGGAAATTGCCCAGCGTGGAATCGTGCCTAGATCGCAGTTGAAAAGCTCGTGGGCCGGCGCAATGGGGCATACCCAGATGCTGCCCGGCCTGTATCTGAAATATGCCAGTGATGGCGATGGCGACGGCAAATCGGACATCTGGAATTCGATTCCTGATGCATTGGCGACCACTGCAGCCTTTTTGAAAGCCAGCGGCTGGAAATCGGGCCTCAGCTGGGCATATGAGGTTCAGCAATCTTCGAAACTGGACTGTACGCTTGAGGGGCCGGATGAAGGCCGCCCGGCTGCACAATGGATAGCTGCAGGGGCCACGCGTGTGGCGGGTCGAAAATGGCCCGCTCGTCTCAATGACATCAAGAGTTATCTGATTATGCCGGCGGGCAGGTTCGGACCGGCCTTCATTGCCACGGACAACTACTACGCGATAAAAAACTACAATGAATCAGATCTGTACGTGCTCTACGTCGGCAATCTGGCGGACCGGATTGCCGGCGGTGGTGCATTCAACACAGGCTGGCGCAAAGTAGACACCTTCACCCGCCCGGCCATGAAAGAGGTTCAAACGAAAATGGTCCGGCTAGGTTACAATGTTGGTGACACCATTGACGGGCTCATAGGGTTCCGAACAAGAACCGCCACCGGCATGCATCAGAAAAAACTCGGCGTGAGAGTAGATTGCTGGCCGAACAAGCCCTTCATTGCGCGCTTGAAGTGACTTTCTGTTTTTGTACCGATGTGCCTGCCGAGCGGATAGCCGTCACGCGTTTTGCAATGGCTGGACGATAATTGTTGGAGATCGCCGAACGCATTCGTTCAGCCTGCGCTGACGGACTGTGCGGATAAACAGCGAACAGGCGTTTGAAAAAGGCTCGCGTATTGCCGCTGCATTCCAGCAGGACATTGTCAACGGCCGCCTCGACGGGCTGGTTTGTAAGTGGAGCAAGCCGGTCAGCGGCATCGCGGTAACACGAAAACATCTCTTCCTTGGCAAGCTCAAGTTCGGCTTCAATACCAATAGGAACCGGCGCCGGGGCCGGCTTTGCCTGCACGGGTGCGGGAAGAGCCGCAACTGCCTGCCCGGAAGCTTGCCCGGCCGGAACCGCTGGTGGTTGTGGCGTTTTGGCAGCCTCGGCCAGTTTCTGTTCTTCGCGAACAGCCAGCACGGCTTCGCGCACCGCCGGCACAAAGGTAGATCCAGTCAGCTCTTTGGCCATATCGCGGGATTTGTTGCCCCCGAACCTGTCAGCCAGAGTTTGTGACATGGCAGAAAACGACTTGTCACACTCTCTCTTGATGGAGCGTGAAACCACCGAGCGCAGATTCAGTTTGGGCGTTTTCAGAGCCTGATCGCGAGCATAAGCGGAGATACAATCGCGGAAAGCAAACACTTTGGGATTCCCGGTATCCCGCCACCACGTGGCTTCGCTCACGCCTGCTGCCTTCTTTCTGCGTTTGCGGCTGGTAACTTTCTTTCGCTTGACAGGCTCGGCAGCGGGTTTTGCAGCCTGCTGTGTCTGCGGAGCGGGCTGGACAACAGGGCGTTGCAATTGCTGTGAGGGATTTGCACCACCCGGCACGCTTGGCTGTGCAATATTGATCGTACGCCCGCCTACCGAATTAACGGTTTGTGTAGCGGGGATCTCATTGATGCCGGTTGGCTTGGTGCCGGTAAACACCTGTATTCCGCGGGGCTTCACAGTATTGGAGCGATCATTGCTGGAAGGTTCAATGGTTTCGGCCCATGCAGCCGACAGGCCTGAAAAACAGACCAAGGATGCAATAGCGATGGTTGAAAATTTACACTTCATCAAGGGGGGCTCCCTTTTGGCTCCCGACTTTTCCTCAGCATGACTAACAAACAGGCAATAAAATGACGTCTTTCTGGCTAGTTAGGACAATTTTGAAGTTTCCAGACGCGTCACTGTATCACGTCATTCCTCAAGTTATGCCGTCTTCAAGCCATCCGATGCAAACATCATGCCGTACAAACCGGACGGCGTCCCGTAAAGACTTGCCCACAATTGACTATGGTTACTTGACGGAGATCAAAACCGTCACACCGGGATTATCTGCGGCTTTACCTACATATTGGGATAATTCGGGCCTTCGCCACCTTGAGGCACCGTCCAGTTGATATTCTGGGCCGGATCCTTGATGTCACAGGTCTTGCAGTGGACACAGTTCTGGAAATTAATCTGGAACTTGTCATTGTCGTCCTCATCCTTGACAATTTCATAGACCCCCGCCGGACAATAACGCTGTGCCGGTTCTGCGTACTCCGGCAAGTTCCGGCTGATTGGTACGGAAGCATCCTTCAGATGCAGATGGGCGGGCTGATTCTCATCGTGATTGGTGGCTGAGTAGGCGACATTGGTCAGTCTGTCGAAAGACAACACGCCATCGGGCCTGGGATAGTCTATTACAGGATAATCTGCAGCTTTTCCGGTCGATTCTGCGTCATTCTTTTCATGCTTCATGGTGCCGAACAACGAGAATCCGAACAGCTGGTTTGTCCACATGTCCAGTCCACCCAATGCGAGCCCGCCGATCAGGCCGAGCTTCGACCAAAGTGGTTTTACGTTGCGGACCTTCTTGAGATCATCGGTGATCGGAGACTTGTCCCAGGCCGTCTGGTACTCAACCAGTTCGTCACCGGCGCGCCCTGCGGCGATGGCAGCAGCGGCAGCGTCGGCAGCCAGCATGCCGGACATCATGGCGTTATGAGACCCCTTGATCCGCGGCACATTGACCATGCCGGCAGAACATCCGATGAGCACACCACCCGGGAAGGACAGTCTGGGCACCGCCTGGTAACCGCCCTCGGTGATGGCCCGCGCACCATAAGCCACACGGCGACCGCCGGTCAGCACATCTGCGATCAGCGGATGATGCTTGAAGCGCTGAAACTCCATGTAGGGGAAGAGATGGGGGTTCTTGTAGTTCAGGTGAACCACAAATCCTATTGAAACCAGGTTATCCTCCAGATGGTACATGAAAGAACCGCCGCCTGTCCTGGTATCAAGCGGCCAACCCATTGTATGGGTGACCTGACCGGGCTTGTGGTTTTCCGGCTTGACCTCCCAGAGTTCCTTCATGCCGATACCGAACTTCTGGGGGCTCTTGCCTTCCGACAGGTTGTATTTGTCGATCAGCACCTTGGCCAGCGAACCGCGCACGCCTTCGCCAATCATGACGTATTTGCCGTGCAGTTCCATGCCCGGCTCATAGTCCGGACCGGGCTTGCCGTCCTTGCCGACGCCGAAGACGCCTGCAACGACCCCCTTCACAGAGCCGTCGTCATTGTAGACCAGATCCGAGCAGGCAAAACCGGGGTAAATTTCAACACCCATGCCTTCTGCCTGTTCAGCAAGCCAGCGGCATACATTTCCCAGCGACACCGCGTAGTTGCCGTGATTGTTCATCAGCGGCGGCATCATGAAATTCGGCAGGCGCAAGGCACCTGAGTGGCCAAGCATGTAAAAGCGGTCTTCCCTGACCTCGGTCTTCAGCGGGGCGCCCTTTTCCTTCCAGTCAGGGATCAGTTGATTGAGTGCGACCGGATCGACCACCGCGCCGGATAAAATGTGCGCACCAACTTCAGAGCCTTTTTCGAGCACGCAGACCGAGATCTCGGTTCCGGCTTTTTCCGCCAGCTGCTTGAGGCGAATTGCGGCCGACAGGCCGGCAGGTCCGGCGCCGACGATAACAACATCAAACTCCATGGACTCGCGTTCCACTGCCATTGCCTGATTCATGTGCCTGATAACTCCCGAATTCAAAGCCCATTTGCCTGTTTCCGGTGTTATAGTGGACCAGTTCAAAGACGCAATATGTCCCTGAAAGGTCATCTACAGGGTGATTGAAGACACAAAATCCAATCAGAACCCATCCGCGCAGTCAGCGGCCGCTGCGGTTCTGCAGTGGTATGCCGACATGGGTGTGGGCGAAGCTACCTCCTGTGTTCCGGCAGATGGATTTCAGCAATCTGAAGAACTTAACGCCCGCAAGGTGGCAGTGCCGGAGAATACGGCCACAATTCAGAGCTCGCGGGCGCCGCTCAACAGACCCGCCGCACCATCACCGCAGGCGCCGCGCCCGGTTCCGAGGCAGCCGGCTGCTGCGCCTTCAATGGCCATGGACGAAGTCGAGGGCCTTGCGCAAGCCTGCACCAGCCTCGATGAACTTGCCCGCACGCTGGATCAATTTGACGCATGCCCGCTGAAACGCACCGCCACACAACTGTGTTTCGCTGACGGTTTGCCGGGTGCGCATGTGATGATCATCGGCGAAGCTCCCGGGCGGGATGAAGATGAACAGGGGCGGCCGTTTGTTGGCCGATCGGGACAGTTGCTCGACAAAATGCTGGCCTGCATTGATCTCGACAGAAAAAGCGACGATCCGGCCGGGTCCGTCTTTATCAGCAACATTGTATTCTGGCGGCCGCCGGGCAACCGAAAACCATCCACAGCCGAAGTGATGATGTGCCTGCCGTTTGTGAAACGCGCCATTGAACTGGCAAGGCCCCGGATCGTGATCGCGGCCGGCGCAACACCTGCCCAGGCCCTGCTGGATACGCCGACCGGCATCACCCGCATGCGGGGAAGCTGGAAAACCATCACCACCGGCATTGGCGAGGTGGACGTCATGCCGACGCTGCATCCGTCCTATTTGCTGCGGTCTCCGGAAGCCAAGCGGTTTGCCTGGCGCGATCTGGTTGCAGTAAAGGCAAAACTGCTCGCTGAGCAGTGAATTCGGTATACAAGTGGAAACAGAAACGAGGCCCGCCGCTTGCCGGCAGAGGGTATCACTGAAATTGAACATTGGAGGCTAGCCATGCCGAATGTTGACAAAGCCAGACCGTTTATTCCCGTGCGGATTGCGGTTCTCACCATTTCCGATACACGCACACTGGAGAACGATAAATCAGGCAACACCCTCAGCCAGCTGATCGGCGATGCAGGACATGATCTTTCTGCGCGCGCCATCTGCAAGGATGAAGTCCGCTCCATCCGCGCAACCTTGCGGAAATGGTTCAAGCGCAATGATACCGATGTCATTATCACCACCGGCGGCACCGGACTGACCGGCCGTGATGTAACCATCGAAGCGGTCCGCCCGCTGCTGGACAAGGAGGCAGACGGTTTTGCAACGGTGTTCCACATGATGTCGTTCGGCAAGATCGGCACCTCGACCGTACAGTCGCGCACGATGGCGGGTGTTGCCGCAGGAAAGTATGTGTTCTGCCTGCCGGGATCGCCCGGCGCCTGCAGGGACGGCTGGAACGAGATCCTGGTCAAGCAACTCGACTACCGGCACATGCCGTGCAACTTCGTCGAGATAATGCCAAGGCTGGACGAGCACCTGCAGCGCAGCAAGGGGTGACGGGTGATGAATCCTGAGGGGTAACTGCTGCCTGTTTTATAGCGCTCACGCAAACAGCCTGACGGCTGCGAATTTTTGTTGGTCGAACAGCTTGTCCGCCTGCGGCAGGCCGTTCTTGTCTGTTGGTCGAACAACTTGTCCGCCTGCGGCAGGCCGTTCTTGTCTTTTGGTCGAACAGCTTGTCCGCCTGCGGCGGGCCGTTCTTGTCTGTTGGTCGAACAGCTTGTCCGCCTGCGGCAGGCCGTTCTTGTCTTTTGGTCGAACAGCTTGTCCGCCTGCGGCGGGCCGTTCTTGTCTGTTGGTCGAACAGCTTGTCCGCCTGCGGCAGGCCGTTCTTGTCTGTTGGTCGAACAGCTTGTCCGCCTGCGGCAGGCCGTTCTCCGACCCGGAACATCCTCCCGTATTATCGCCATTCCCGCGAAAGCGGGATTCCAGACTTTGCGGCATACACCACTCTTGCCGGCATTGGATCCCCGGTTTCACGGGGATGACGCTGGTGATGAATTCCTCTTCCGAAGCACGAAGTGCTGAGGCAAGTCCGACTGGCCGTCGCAGGCAGTACGC
>JAHEFB010000005.1 GCA_024640405.1 Alphaproteobacteria bacterium
GGCGATAATCGACCGGCATTACCTTTACAAACTTGGGCAGGTAGGTTTGCCAGTTGTCGAGGATTTCCCGGGCTCGGCCCGAAGCGGTGTAATGCGAATGGTTGCTTATGAGCTGAAACAGCCGTTCAGCGTCATGACTGGTCATGTCGCCCTGCACGTCCACCAGTCCGTGGCTTTCCAGGTCTCCTGACTGATTGGCGATGCGCTGTTGCAACTCCTCTTCTTCCGGTACCGGTTCGAGATCAACCATTGCCAGATTACAGCGCTGGCGGAAATCACCGGCTTCATCCAGCACGTAGGCGATACCGCCCGACATACCGGCTGCGAAGTTGCGTCCTGTCTGCCCGAGAACCACGACAATGCCGCCGGTCATAT
Organism: Alphaproteobacteria bacterium; assembly: GCA_024640405.1. Taxonomy (GTDB): domain Bacteria; phylum Pseudomonadota; class Alphaproteobacteria; order Rhizobiales; family Aestuariivirgaceae; genus Anderseniella. The sequence continues at coordinate 376 of JAHEFB010000005.1, forward strand.
ATTCACAGCCGTGATCACCGGTGCCCTCGACGACCGCCAGGGCGCCGGAATTGCGAACCGCGAAACGTTCGCCGGCAACACCGTGGAAATAGCACTCACCGGCAATTGCTCCATACAACACCGTATTACCGACAATGATCGAGTTTTCAGGTACGATCGCAGCCTTTTCAGGCGGACGAACCACCAGCCTGCCGCCTGACAGGCCCTTGCCGACATAGTCATTGGCTTCGCCAATCAGGTCGAGCGTTACTCCCTTGGATACAAATGCCCCGAAACTCTGTCCGGCAGTACCGCGCAGCGTGATGGATATCGTGTCATCGGGAATGCCGGCATGTCCGTAGCGGCGGGCAATTTCCCCCGACAGCATGGCGCCCGTGGATCTGTCGATATTGCGAATCGGAAGCTCGAAACTGACGGGCTTCTTGTTTTCGAGCGCCGGTGCGGCCTTCTCGATCAGCTGCCGGTCGAGAATTGCCTCAAGATGATGATTCTGGTCCTCGCAATGATAAATGGCGACATCCTTGGACACGGAAGGTTTTGCGAAAATCTTCGAGAAATCGAGGCCGCGGGCTTTCCAATGCTCGATTGCCTGTTCCTTGTCGAGGAAGTCAGTGCGTCCGATCATTTCATCCAGCGTCCTGAAGCCCATGGCCGCCATCAGCTCGCGCACTTCCTCGGCCACGAAGAAGAAGTAATTGATGACGTGCTCCGGCTCTCCGGTAAATCGCTTGCGCAATTCAGGATCCTGAGTGGCGACTCCGACCGGGCAGGTATTCAGATGACACTTGCGCATCATGATGCACCCGGCCGCTATCAGTGGCGCGGTTGCAAAACCAAATTCATCAGCGCCCAGAAGCGCACCTACCACCACATCGCGTCCGGTGCGCAATCCGCCGTCAACCTGAACAGCGATACGGCTGCGCAATTCGTTCAAAACCAGCGTCTGCTGGGTTTCGGCAAGCCCGATTTCCCATGGTGAACCCGCATGCTTGATGGAGGTCAGCGGCGAAGCACCCGTGCCACCTTCGAAGCCGGAAATGGTCAAATGGTCGGCACGTGCCTTGGAGACACCGGCGGCCACCGTTCCCACGCCAACCTCGGAGACCAGCTTCACGGATATGCCGGCCCTGGAATTGACGTTCTTCAGATCGTAGATAAGCTGCGCCAAATCCTCGATTGAATAAATATCATGGTGAGGCGGAGGCGAGATCAGGCCGACGCCGGGTGTCGAATAACGCACTGCGGCAATTGTCTTGTCGACCTTGTGGCCGGGCAACTGACCGCCTTCACCGGGTTTTGCCCCTTGCGCCATCTTGATCTGGATCATGTCGGAGTTGACCAGATATTCGGTTGTGACACCGAACCGGCCTGACGCAACCTGCTTGATCGCCGAGCGCATGGAATCACCATTGGCCATCGGGTTGAAGCGATCGGGTTCCTCGCCGCCTTCACCGGTGTTGGACTTGCCGCCGATACGGTTCATCGCCATGGCAAGCGTAGTGTGCGCTTCACGGCTTATCGAGCCGAATGACATTGCACCGGTTGCAAAACGCTTGACGATTTCAGCAGCAGACTCAACCTTTTCCAGAGGAACCGGTTGTCTGCCCATCTCTTCAGCAGGGCGCAACCTGAACAAACCCCTGAGCGTCATCAGTTGGTTTGCCTGTTCATTGACCTGTTTGGAGAATGCCCGGTATTTTTCCGGAATATTGCCACGTACCGCGTGCTGCAGGTCGGCGACTATTTCAGGTCCCCAGACATGTGATTCACCTCGAAAACGGAAGGCATACTCGCCACCGACATCGAGCGCGTTGCGATAGATGGGAGCGTCGGAAAAGGCCAGTCGATGCCGTTCAACGGTTTCGGTTGCAATTTCCTCGAGCCCGACGCCCTCAACCTGTGTGGAAGTGCCGGTGAAAAAGCGGGTGACAAATGACTGCTTCAACCCGACGGCATCAAAGATCTGGGCGCCGCAGTAAGACTGATATGTCGAAATGCCCATCTTGGACATAACCTTCAACAGGCCTTTGTTGATAGCCTTGATATAGCGCTTTGCAGCTTCATCGCGGCTGACTTCCTCTGCCAGTTTCGGCAGCATGTCTGCGATGGTCTCGAATGCGAGGTACGGGTTGATGGCTTCCGCGCCAAAGCCTGCCAGAGTCGCAAACTGATGTACTTCGCGGGCCTCGCCGGTTTCAATCACCAGACCGACCGATGTGCGCAAACCATTGCGGATCAAATGGTGATGTACGGCCGATGTCGCCAGCAATGACGGGATGGGTATCTGATCCGCAGACACAATTCGATCCGACAGGATGATAATGTTGTGGCCCTCATGGACCGAGCTTTCAGCGCGTGCACACAGATGGTCCAGCGCCTGCTGCATGCCCAGTGCTCCGTCTGCGGCTGTATAGGTTATATCCAGGGTGATGGTCAGAAAGTCATTATCCTTGATGTCGCCAATCGCGCGGATTTTTTCCAGATCCTCGTTGGTCAATATCGGTTGCGGCACCTCGAGACGCTTCTGGCGAGATGTGCCTTTCAGGTCGAGCAGATTTGGTCGCGGACCGATGAAAGACACCAAAGACATGACCAGTTCTTCACGGATCGGATCGATCGGCGGGTTGGTAACCTGTGCAAACAACTGTTTGAAATAGGTGTGCAACAGTTTTGGTCTGGAAGACAAAGCCGAGATCGGGGTGTCGGAACCCATGGAACCGATGGCTTCCTGACCGGTCTGTGCCATTGGCGCAAGCAGGAATTTCAGGTCTTCCTGGGTGTATCCAAAGGCCTGCTGGCGGTCGAGCAGTGCAACATTTGTCTGTGGCGCGCGTGGCTTTGAAGCCGGCATGTCCTTGAGGAGCACCTGGGTACTGTCAAGCCATTCACGATAGGGATGCTTGGCTGACAGGGTGTCCTTGAGTTCTTCGTCGGAAATGATGCGTTTTTCTTCCAGGTCGATCAGCAGCATCTTTCCGGGCTGCAAGCGCCATTTGGTGGTGATGCTCTCTTCGGCGAATTCCAGCACGCCCATTTCGGATGCAAGCAGTACAAAGCCGTCATCAGTCACCAGGTAACGAGCCGGGCGTAGTCCGTTGCGGTCCAGCGTTGCGCCGATCTGGCGACCGTTGGTGAACGCAATCGCTGCCGGTCCGTCCCACGGCTCCATCAGGGCGGCATGGTATTCGTAAAACGAGCGGCGGTTTTCATCCATAAGCGGGTTGCCGGCCCAGGCCTCGGGGATCAACATCATCATGGCATGAGACATCGGGTAGCCGGCAAACTGCAACAACTCCAGCGCGTTGTCGAAGCATGCAGAATCTGACTGGCCTTCATAGGATATTGGCCACAGTTTCTCCATGTCCGCTCCGAACAGGTCAGAACTCATGGTGGCGTAGCGCGCTTCCATCCAGTTGTAATTGCCCCGCAGGGTATTGATTTCGCCATTATGACAAATCATCCGGTAAGGGTGCGCCAGCGGCCACGAGGGGAATGTGTTGGTTGAAAATCGCTGATGTACCAGCGCCAGGGCGGACGTCACCCTGGGATTTTTCAGGTCTGTATAATAGTCGCCGAGGTTTATGCCGAGCACCAGGCCCTTGTAGATAATGGTATCCGGTGACATGGATACGACATAGTATCCGGAACTGTCAGTATCGGTAATGGCTGTTACGCGGTTGGAGACCACCTTTCGCATTACAAACAACTTGCGGGCAAAGGCCAGCGGATCGCTATCGTTGAAACCCGGTCCGCGGGCAACGAAAACCTGGCGGTGAAACGGTTCAGTGGGACGGACCGATGTGCCCAGTACATCCGGATTAACGGGTACATCGCGCCATCCCAGGACTTCCAGATTTTCCTCAAGTGCGGCCTTGGCGAAGATCTGCTCGATCCGTTCACGCACAGCCGGATCACGCGGCAGGAATACAAAGCCCACACCATAGTCTCCGGCATCTGGCAATTCGAAACCCAGCCGTGTTGCTTCAGATGCAAAGAATTCGTGCGGGATCTGCAGCAGTATGCCTGCGCCATCTCCTGCTTTTGGATCGGCACCTACGGCACCGCGATGTTCGAGGTTCTCGAGAATTCGCAGTCCGTCGGCAACAACCCGGTGGCTCTTGTCATTATTGATATTGGCAATCATGCCGATACCGCAGGCGTCATGCTCGTTGACTGGATCATAAAGACCGGTTTTTGCGGGCAGTCCGGCCTGGGTCAAAGCCTTCGAGCGTGCAGAAACTTGGTTTGTCATATCCGGCCATCCTTGCCTGTCTTGCGCATGGTGGCCGTTCGTACCGGACGAAGACCGCACAGCGCGGGTGTAGAACTCAAATTTCAGGGAATTAAGGAGAGTGTCTGGTGAAGAAACGGTTCCGGATCAAACAGACCTAAGTCCGGTTTCTCGCTATTCATCTACAACGTCCCGCCTGCAAATCCCTCCACATTTTTGGGAGAACTGCGTAGGTGACGATCTAGCTGCGTTTGAGCGTCGTGCGTTTTCCCGGGGTCGGGCAGACCGTGCCCTGACGTTTCTGTTTGGTTCTTGCCGTCATCGTGCCTGCTGCTCGATCTTTTCGGTGGCCTGCCACAATTTAGGTCAGTTTTGCTGACCTAAACTGCGAGTGTCTTGCCAGAAAACCGTCCAATATGCAAGCGGTCTTGGTGCCAGAGGTGTCAGTTCATTTGAATTCTGTCGGGTGTGCCGGGCTTGTTTACTGTGGTAGTCAGATGGCAACAACACAGCTGGCTGCGGATTCGGGGTTACGAGATGAATTTTGGAAGTGATAATGTCTGTGGCGTCCACCCGGCTATCATGGATGCGATCATGGCTGCCAATTCCGGCACTCAGGGTTCTTACGGAAACGATGTATTTACCCGCAAGGCTCAAGAACAACTGTCTGAAGTGTTCGAGTGTGACCTGGAAGCGTTTCTGGTGTCCAATGGTACTGCTGCCAACGGGTTGTGTCTGGCTGCCATGGTTCCGCCATACGGAGCCGTCATCTGTCATGGTGACGCTCACATTCTGGTGGACGAATGCGGTTCACCTGAACTCATGACCGGTGGCGCCAAGCTGATTGGCAGCAATGATCCGATGGGCAAGCTGAAGCTGGAAAGCCTTGAAAGAATACTCAACGGCTTTACCCGTGGCGAGCATGACCCGAAACCCAAGGCGGTTTCGGTGACCCAGGCCACAGAGCATGGTACGATTTATTCGGTGAACGAAATTGCAGCGATTGCAGACCTTGCGCACGCGCGTGGCATGAAACTGCACATGGATGGTGCCCGCTTTGCCAATGCGCTTGTTTCGCTGGGCTGTACCCCGGCAGAAATGACCTGGAAATCAGGCGTCGATGCCTTGTCGTTCGGATGTACCAAAAACGGGGCCATGATGGTGGAAGCGGTGATATTCTTCGACAGGACGCTCGCGGCGGATTTTTCTCACCGGCGCATGCGGGCCGCGCAATTGTTGTCGAAGGGCCGGTATCTTGGTGCGCAGATGAACGCATATCTGGAAAATGACCTGTGGCTGGACAATGCCCGTCACGCAAATGCCATGGCCAGCTACCTGAGTGCCGCCCTTGAGGCGACCGGCAGGATGCGGATACCGTTGCCGACCCAGGCCAACGAAGTTTTTCCGATCATGCCAAGGGCCTTGTTTGAACTGTTGTTGTCAAAGGGTGTCGTGAGCTATCGATGGCCGGGTCAGGGGCCGGGCAATGATGCGGCCGGAGAAGGTGAAGTGTTTGTGCGCTTTGTATGTTCGTTCATGACAAGCAAAACCGATTGCGATGCACTGGTAAGAGAGGTTGAGGCATGGAACGGCGTGGTCTGATATTGCTGCTGGCGGGGTTGGCCAGTGTTGTAGTGTTGCCGCAATTGCCGGCCAGGGCCGGTTCCGGCTATCTCTACTATGGCAATCCCGGTTACAACCCCTACAGATATCCATATCCTGATCGCGACGGATATGCGCGGTTTGATCTCAATTGTGTGGAAGCCGGCAGATTGCTGCGTGATGAGGGATTTCAGGTTATCGATGCCATCCGTTGCAAAATGGAGTTGCCATTCGTTTATCTGGCTGTTCGCGACAGAAAGCGGTTCCGGGTGACGATCAGCCAGTTTGACGGTGTAATTTTATCGGTCGAGCCGGCGGACTACAAATCGCGCAAGGCCCGCAAGAAACGCCGCAAACGGAAAAGGAATTAGGATCAGGACTCACTAATATTATGCAATTCTGTTTTCCTTCAAACCCGAAGGGCGGGGTCTATTTTGCCCCTGACAGCGTTGAAAGGCCTTGAAAACCGGATGCTTTCCTTCGACCTTTCGCCTTGCCAGAAGCAAAACATCCTCCCGCAGAATGAATAAGATTAGTGAGCCCTGACCTAGGGCGCCAGGGAAGTCCCCGGCGCCCCGTTTCATCCGAAAAACCTGCCTGTTCAGGCGGCTTTCTTTTCTTCGATCAGTTTTGCTGACTTTCCGGCACCCTTGATCTCGACGGTGCGTGGTTTCATGGCTTCGGGAAGCTCACGCTTGAGGTCAATGTGCAGCAGACCGTTTTCGATTTCGGCGCCAGTTACTTCAACATGATCAGCAAGTTGGAAGCGGCGGTCGAAATTGCGCGCTGCGATGCCCTGATGCAGGAAGTTGGCCTGCTCGACACGTTCCGACTTCTGTCCAGTGACGGTCAAGGAGTGGCTTTTCACCTCGATATCCAGCTCGTCAGGGGTAAATCCGGCTACTGCCATGGTGATGCGGTAGGTGTCTTCGCCAGTGCGTTCGATGTTGTAAGGCGGGTAAGTTGGCGTATCTACGGTATTTACTTCGTCCAGCATCTTTGCGAGACGGTCAAAACCAACACCAGTGCGATAAAGTGGAGTCAAATCAAACATTTTGGTCATCCTTTCCATAAGCGATGTCATTTGTTCACGCGCTCTCCCGCAACCCGGGCAGAGCGTCTGTCAGTCGTATGGACCCATAATGGCGTCCACGAATGTTATTTAGGGAACCTGATTTCGGTTTCAAGACCCGAATTGGTGTGCATTTTTCTTGCTGCAAATCACCGCCTGGTTTGCCTACTATGCAGAAGACAGGTTGTGCGGCACATGGTGCAGCGCCCGTTCAGGGGTTTAACCGGAGGAATGGCAGCCAGTATGGCAGAGGATTTTGTATTGGTTGCCGGCAATCCCGTGCCCGCCAATGCCAGTTGCGGGTATCTGGAAGTCTCGCCGAAGCTCAAGGTGCGCTACGGGCTGTTTCCCGCGCAAGGCAATGTTCGTGGCACCGTGTGCCTGCTTCAGGGCCGCGGCGAATGCATGGAGCGCAACTTTGAAACCATTCGGAATTTGACCGAGCGCGGTTTTCAGGTGGCTTCCCTGGACTGGCGCGGGCAGGGCGGCTCTCCTGCGGGAAACGGTGGTCTCAGGCACGGGCATGTCACAAGCTTTTCGCACTATCTGTCTGATTTCACGAAATTCATGACTGAAGTCGTGCTGCCGGATTGCCGTCCACCCTACATCATGCTCGGCAATTCGATGGGCGGGCATATCGGACTGCGGGTCATCGCCAGGCACAACTGGTTTGCTGCGGCCGTCATGGTGGCGCCGCTGGTCGATATTCCAAGTACCCGGCTGCCCAGGTGGCTGAAAATTTTGATTGTCATGGCCATGACAAGCCTGGGACTTGGCAGGCTCAAGGTGCCGTTTCACGGCTCCCGATTGCCGGTAGCTGAGGACTTTGCCAAAAACCCTCTGACAACCGACAGGACACGGTTCATGCGAAACATGAGACTGTGGCAGGAAGCGCCGCAACTGTCTGCCATCGCGCCGACGGTTGGTTGGGTGAACTCGGCGCTGGTTTCGTGCAGGAAACTTCGATCTCTCAATGATACGACACCATTGCGTTGCCCGGCGCTGCTGGTTCTGGCCGGCAATGATACCGTGGTTGCCAATGAGGCGATTCAGCAGTTTGCGCGATATGTGCCAGGTGCTGTCACCCTGTCCATCAATGGTGCAAAACACGACATCCTCGCTGAGGGCGATACATTTCGTGACCAGTTCTTTGCAGCATTTGATGCCTTTGTGGCGGACAGGCTGGATTAGAGCGAACCGGGGTTAAATGATCCGGTTTAACAGCTGCTCGCTTGGCTGCTGGTTCAGGCCAGCAGCGCCATTGCCTGTTCATGCAGCGCCTTGTTGCCTGCAACCAGAATGTCGCCGCCGTCGCTGGCATCGCTGCCGTCCCAGGTTGTGACGATACCGCCGGCACCCTCGATGACCGGAATCAGGGCTGCTATGTCATATGATTGCAAGCCGGTGTCGAGGCTGATGCCCAACTGACCGGCGGCTGTCATGCAGTGGAAGTAGGAGTCTGCATCGTAACGCAGGCTTTGAACCGCGTTTTCAATGCGCATCAGGCGTTCGTGATGTCCGTGTTTTCGATATAGTGATGGTGCTGTTGTGCCTGCCAGCACCCTGGCGATGTCGGTTTCGGTCGTGCAGCGCAATTCACGCTTCTGGTTTGCGTGCAACAGGTGCGCGCCCTGATTGCTTCCCGCAAATATTTCACCCGTGACAGGCTGGGCTGCAACACCTACAACCATGCTGCCTTTGTGCTTTAAACCGACCAATGTCATCCATGTGGGGGTACCGCAAATATAGCTGCGGGTACCGTCAATCGGATCCAGTATCCAGGTGAAGTCGCTTCGACCGATTTTCACGCCGAACTCTTCGCCGTAAATCCCGTGATCGGGATATCGCTTCTCTATCATGTCGCGCAGGACTTCTTCCGCCGCGCGATCAGCATGAGTGACCGGATCAAAACCGCCGGTCTGCTTGTTATCTACCGCCACGGCGGTCCGGAACAGGGGCAGTGTAATGGGTATTGTTGCCTCCGCCAGTTCAATGGCAAACGCCAGGAGTGCTTGTGTCAACTTGTCGGATGGAGCTTGGTCAGGCAGCATGGATCAGGGGTCCTATTTATATTGCAGTTGCACACTAGGCAGGCAATTCATCTGTTTTGAGCTATGCATTTGGTGCATTACTGGAATGCGAGTGAAGGACTTTTATGCACCGGAACACACCATTGTTCAAATAAAAATGTTTAATATCATATAATTAATACCATACCGTGATTATCGTTTTCTGCAATGGCCCAAATTATTTTTCTCGAAACAGCCTTGAAATTTTCACTGTGCAGTGCAATATAGTCCGTAGTGATTGCGAGAGATTGTTCCCTCATTATCACTTGCCCTTTTTAGGGCGTTTCCTCCCTAGACTTGGGCCGCCGTGCTTTCGTACGTGCGGCCCTTTTTTCTGCCTGATGGCTGACGATCAGCCTGCCTGAACATTTGCGATATGCAATGACATCAGGTTATAGCGGCTGCGGTCTTCAAATCCGGCCCGGATGTATAACGCTTTCGCTGCCTCGTTGTCTCGCTCAACTTCGAGATGCAGTGCACACAGATTCTCGCGCCTGGCCCAGGCGCAAACGGCGGCCAGGGCTGCACTGCCGATACCCCGGCCGCGAACATGTTCCGAGATGAACAATTCGTCCAGATATGCATCCCTGCCACCGAACTCAAGAGAAAAACCAAACGCCAGCACGGCGTACCCGACAATGTTGGCATTGTGCGACTGAACCAGAAGAATGCGTCCCTGGGCTTGTGCACCGAGCAGACTTGCTATCGAGGTCCGGCGAGCATCCGCTGTCACATTGACACCTTCATGCCGGTGAAAAGCAGCAACGAGCCCGTCTACAAGCGCTGCATGTTCAAGACCAGCCTCTATCAGTTGTACTGACGGCGGATCAGGTGTCGCAGTCATTACTCTGCTGCGATGGAACGTGGGGGTGTTGAATCTGCTGCGCGCGCCATAAACCTGGACATGACATCCAGCATCAGCGTTTGCATGCGCGAAAATCCGCGGGTCTTCTTGAGCGTTTTCTCGTTCATGTAAAGGCTGCGATTGATTTCGATCTGCACGGCATGAAAATCTTCGCGCGGACGGCCGTATTTCTGGGTGATGAAACCACCAGCATAGGGCCGGTTGCGCGACACCTTCAGCCCGTGGGCACGCAATTGTTCTTCAAGCTGGCGCACAATCCACGATGAACAACTGGTGCCATGCCGGTCACCGAGCACGATATCCGGGCGCCCTGAACCGGAAAGCCCGGCGATTGACGGCATTGAATGGCAGTCAACCAGAATGGCGGTCTGAAACTTCTTGAACGTGGTTGTCATGAGGTCCCTCAGCGCCTCGTGATACGGCATGTAATACTGGTGAATACGCCGGTCGGCATCCGACCAGCTCAAGGTGGACTGGTAGATGTTTTCGCCTTCGCTCACAATTCGCGGAATGGTGCCCAGGCCGCCGGCCACTCTCGCCGACCCTGTGTTAACGTGGGGCGGCAGCGGATCATGAAACATGTCGGGATCCAGCTCAAACGGTTCACGGTTCACATCCAGCCAGGCCCGGGGGAACCGCGCTTTCATCAGTGGCGCGCCAAGCGAACTGGCGGTCGCAAACAACTCGTCGACAAAACAGTCCTCGGACCGGCGCAGACTGTGCAGGTCCAGCCTGGACGATGTCTGGAATGTGGAGTCGTACACACTGCCGGAATGGGGGGAATTGAAAACCACAGGCGAGGTCTGCACACGCGGAGCATCTATCTGGAAGCCGGGCTCAGCCTGATTTGATTTGGTTTTGCGTGTCATGAGCTGGATAAATCAATATGCGGGTTGAGGGGGCGTTCGTCGGCAACGGAAAATACAATGCCCTTGACCCGGCTGGCACGTCAACGATGTTTGTGCGAATGAATGCAGGTATTTCACTAGCCGAAGCAATTTTACAAAAAATGATATCCAGCGGACGGGCTACTGGCGCAAAAACCGAGAATTTTGTGATGATTTAGATCATTTCTCGTTAAGCATCTTCACAGGAGGTTTACTCTTTGCCAGTATGGTGATGCGGTGTGGGTGGGCAGTAACTGTAACTGGCCATTGTAAATTGCTGGAGGCTGGTAAGCGGCAATGGCGCGTATACTACTTGCTGAAGACGATAATGACATGCGGGGGTTCCTTGCCCGTGCGCTGGAGCGCGCCGGTCATGAAGTGCATTCGTTCGCAGAAGGTGTCAGTGCGTTCGAGGAGTTGAAGTCGCGTGAAGTCGATCTTCTGCTGACGGATATCGTGATGCCTGAAATGGATGGCATCGAGCTGGCCAGGCGGGCAGCCGAGCTTGATCCGGCCCTGAAGATCATGTTCATAACCGGGTTTGCGGCGGTTGCCCTGCATCCGGATTCCGAAGCACCGCGCGATGCCAAGATATTGTCCAAACCGTTTCATTTGCGCGATCTGGTCAACGAAGTTGACCGGATGATTGCCGCCTGACAATCAACCGCACCTAAGCCTTGCGCAGGCTTCATCAACCTTATATAGAAGCCTTCGCGTTCACGACGCGCCGAACTGCCGCTGGCCCGAAACCGGATCACGTGACCAGGCAGTTTCCGGGCGGTTAGCTCAGTGGTAGAGCACTACGTTGACATCGTAGGGGTCACTAGTTCGAACCTAGTACCGCCCACCATTTTTCCCTGATGTGTGCGGTAAGTACCAGGGTACGCGGTTACTTGAGACGTCTGCTTAGAGCCCTGGTTCATATTTCGATGCGCAAACTCCAACGACTGCTGCGTGCCGACAGCGGATATTTCGCCCGGCGGATTTCATCCCTCCCGAAAACACAAGATTGGAAAACTTCGAGGCCCAATTGAGTATTTTTATGCGTCTGTTCCGCAAAAAATTCTGTTGATTTTATTTTGTAATTGCCCGCAAAATCCTGATTGCCCGGCAGACATGGAACCTGCCCGGTAGGGGACATGTGCGACCGGCCCCCGCCAAAAATAGTCGGTCCATTTCGGAGACAACCGAAGATGAGGAAGTACCTGCTTGCAGCGGCGATCGCCGCTGCTATGGCAACGCCAGCCTATGCTGATTGTAACGAACGCCTTGATCAAATATATGACCTGTTTGACAAGGCCAATCTTGATGGCGAGCAGATCGACAAGATCAATGCCATGCTCGAAGAAGCCGAGCAAAATCAGGCGAGCGGCAACGAAGATGCATGTGAAAAAATTGCCGAAGAGGTAGCAACCCTGCTGCCCCCGGCTGAATAGGATTTAACATAGCGGGCTGATGATGCAGGCGCTGTAGCTGTCCTGCAAGGCTGGGCCGGCGATATGCTCCAAGCCGCCGGATATCAGAGAGGAAGGAAACGGATCTGCGTTCTCATTTCAGATTTGCAAACCTGCCTTCCTCTCTACGACGCCAACATGGTCAAAGTGTCCGTTGCAATCACGCCAGTTGTCGCGTCCAGTTTTTGTACTGTTTGACCAGTGTGCTTGCGTGTCGGATGAGCTTTCGCATGAGCACCGGCAGGGCTTTTTGGGGGTATTCCGGATGCTATAACGGCCTGATACTTACGTTGCAAGCCGGGGTTATAGCGAGCTGCGAACAGTGCAGGCATGAAAATCGAGATGCTCTGCAATCCAGAACGCAAATACGCAAGAAACGGGTTGCTGTCACCCGCCGAATTCGATCGACCGCAGAAAATGCCAGGCGAAGGTGTCTGGGAAGCCCGGGGCAATTTGTTCATCAAGGAGTTGCCGTCGTGACCACGGATGATAGGCACCGCATCCTGTCGGCGTTCCGGATTTGAATGGTTCAAGAACCGAGCGCGGCTTTGCCGCTTCAGGTCCACTTGCGTTTGTGAATTCACGGACGCCCGAACAGCGAAAAAAGCTCCCAACCATTGTGTTCGAACTGTGTCAGCCGCCTTGAAAATGTACCATGGATTACAGAAAATTCACTGGCGGTATCTCGCAGGCAGGAGCAGATTATGGTTGTTCCGGTTAGCCAAGTGGTAGCCGGTTTCATAAGTGGAAAAGGAAAATACTTCCATGCCTGCCAATAAGCCAGGTGCTGCACCGAAACCCCAGGGTAAACCGCAGCAAGGCAAGCCAATGCCGAAGCATACTGCCAAGTAATGCATGGCCACCTACGCAAACCGTAGGTGGCCAATACCGTCCAGTCGCGCGCGTGTGGCCACGCCCCGGGATGGAGATCAACCCCCACACATTTTCGGAGTTAATGAAATGCGAACCCATGTAGTGGTTGCCGGCTTTCTGCTGGCAGTTGCAGCTTCGACCCCCGTCGCTGCAGCAACCGTGCATAACATGGAAGCCATCCCTCAAACTGTTTCGATTATGGAAAACGGTAAAACATCTGAAATAACGCTGGCTGCAAGTGCCAGCAAGTCGGATGTATGCGTCAAAGGTTGCGAAATGGCGCACGGCACTCACAAACTGACGTTGAAGGGTGGTGAGACTGTCAACATCAAGGACGGGCAGCTGGTTCTCCAAAACTAGCACAATGCCAGGCAAAGATGTTCGGGAACGTTCGGTCACGTCCCTTGACCGGGCGTTCCCGATATCAGGATTAGAGGACTTGAACGCCGGTAGCGTGTTGATACCCGCCCGCGTTTATTCATGGAGTATACCGCCGTGTTACACACCTTCGAGACGTCAGATGCCGCAATGATTGTGCTGATATTGTTGGTGATAGTGGTTTTCGTTGCAATACAGTTTGCTCCCCGGAATGACGGTCAGGGGCTGGAGCAGTAGCGTTGGTTCGTTTTCTCTCGGAGTTGCCGCTCGTCAACCGCCAACACGCCGAAATCAAGCAACACTTCGATGTTTGATGTGATGCGGGTCCACCGGACCTGGCGTTGCACAAGCCTCAGAACAAAAAGGTGCAGAAATCTGCGCTGTGTCGATAATTATGGAAACCGAGGAGTTTGAAATGAATTTCCGTCCTTTGCATGACCGTGTGGTCGTTCGCCGGATTAAGGAAGATACCAAGACAGCAGGAGGTATCATCATTCCTGACACGGCGCAGGAAAAGCCCATGCAGGGTGAAGTTGTCGCCGTAGGCGCAGGCGCGCGCGACGATGCCGGCAAGCTGATTGCGCCGGACGTCAAGGCAGGCGACCAGGTGTTGTTCGGCAAGTGGTCAGGTACTGAAGTCAAGATTGACGGACAGGAACTGCTGATCATGAAGGAAAGCGACATCATGGGTGTACTGGACAGCAGGAAAGCAGTCAGCAAAGCCGCCTGAACCACATCACGCTTGACCACCAATAGGGTAGCTGTTCAGGCAACAAGTTAGAGGAATAAGAATATGGCTGCTAAAACAGTAAAATTTGGCACCGATGCTCGCGAGCGGATGATGCATGGCGTCGACATTCTCGCCAATGCCGTGAAGGTAACACTGGGCCCAAAGGGCCGCAATGTGGTGCTTGAAAAATCTTTCGGCGCGCCGCGCATAACCAAGGACGGTGTGACGGTTGCCAAGGAAATTGAACTTGAGGACAAGTTCGAAAACATGGGCGCGCAGATGGTGCGCGAAGTTGCGTCGAAGACAGCCGACCTGGCTGGCGACGGCACCACGACAGCTACCGTTCTGGCTCACGCCATTGTACGCGAAGGTGGCAAGGCTGTTGCTGCCGGCATGAACCCGATGGACCTGAAGCGCGGTGTCGATATGGCCGTTGCTGCCGCCATCGCGGACCTGACCAAGCGGTCCAAAATGATAAACAGCTCCGAAGAAATTGCACAAGTCGGCACCATCTCCGCGAACGGTGAAGCCGAAATTGGTGACATGATCGCCCGGGCGATGCAGAAAGTCGGCAATGAAGGCGTTATCACGGTCGAAGAAGCAAAAACCGCTGAAACCGAACTGGACGTCGTTGAAGGCATGCAGTTTGACCGCGGTTACCTGTCGCCTTACTTCATCACCAATGCAGACAAGATGGTCACCGAAATGGAAGACCCCTACATCCTGCTGCACGAAAAGAAGCTGTCCAACCTGCAGGCAATCCTGCCGTTGCTGGAAGCCACTGTTCAGTCTTCCCGTCCGCTGCTGATCATTGCAGAAGACGTTGAAGGCGAAGCTCTGGCAACGCTGGTGGTCAACAAGCTGCGTGGCGGCCTCAAGGTTGCCGCTGTCAAGGCACCCGGCTTCGGCGATCGCCGCAAGGCCATGCTGGAAGACATCGCGGTGCTTACCGGCGGTCAGGTCATCTCCGAAGACCTCGGCATCAAGCTGGAAAACGTCACCCTTGACATGCTGGGCCGCGCCAAGCGCGTTTCCGTAGACAAGGAAGATACGACCATCGTCGATGGTTCCGGCAAGAAGGGCGACATCGAAGCCCGCTGCAACCAGATCCGCAAGCAAATCGAAGACACCACGTCTGACTACGACCGCGAGAAGCTTCAGGAACGTCTGGCCAAGCTCTCCGGCGGTATTGCTGTAATCAAGGTAGGCGGTTCGACCGAAACCGAAGTCAAGGAACGCAAGGATCGCGTTGACGATGCTCTCAACGCCACCCGCGCTGCGGTGGAAGAAGGTATCGTTCCCGGCGGCGGCGTGGCTCTGCTGCGGGCCAAGAAGGTGGTTGATGCTCTGACGGATCCTAACAATGACATCATGGCCGGTATCAAGATCGTCTCGAAGGCACTGGAAGCACCGATCCGCCAGATTGCCATCAATGCCGGTGTCGAAGGTTCCATCGTTGTCGGCAAGGTGCTGGAACAGACCGGCAACTTCGGCTTTAACGCACAGTCCGAAACCTACTGCGACATGGTTGCCGAAGGCATCATGGACCCGACCAAGGTGGTTCGCATCGCACTGCAGGACGCAGCTTCGGTTGCAGCCCTGCTGATCACCACCGAAGCCATGGTCTCCGACGCCCCAAAAAAGGACGCGGATAGGTCTCAGATGCCAGGCGGGGGCATGGGCGGCATGGATTTCTAAGAAAACCAACTTGTGGATCAGGATCAAGCCGGCCGCACATGCTTATATGGCGACCTGTTGACCAAGCTCTATTACACGATCGGGTGGAATGCGATAGTAGTCGGTCGCTCGCGATGCCAGTCGAGTTAAGGCAACAAACAAACCAGTCTGCCATCTTGGCATTTTGGAATTGGTTGCCGGCGTGATGGTCCGCTTTGACAGGAAGTAGGATGTCAGCATGGTGTTGCTCCTTATCCCGTGTTTGGAACATGCCTGCAGTGCTCTGGGGATGTTGGGGGTTTCCATGTAGCCATAGCAAATGACGATGGACGAAAAGTCTTCGTTGAGTTTTTTGAACCGGATCCTGTTGCGCGCCGATACTCGCGGCACATTTTCGATTTCCACGGTCGCAATGACGTTCTGCTGATGGATGACGTTGTTGTGTTTGAAGTTGTGCAGCAGCGCGGCCGGGGTAATGTTTGCAACCGGGGCCATGTACACGGCAGTGCCCCGCACACGGCCAATGGCTGACCGTGACAGCATCCGGACGGCTCCCGTCAGGTCGATGGAAAGGTTGTGTGTCTTTTCAGATACGATCTGCCTGCCGCGAACCCAGGTGAGCATGACGATGGCAATCGAACTCGCAATCATCAGCGGTACATAACCGCCGTCTGCGATCTTCAGGCTGTTGGCTGTTACGAACACCAACTCTACAAGCACGAACGGCAACACAACAAGTGAGGCCTGCCACACAGGTAACTTCTTGAATTTCCACAGCGCCACGAACGCCAGTGAAGTGGTGACGATCATGTCGCCGGAAACAGCTATCCCGTAGGCGCTGGCGAGCGCCGAAGAACCCCGAAAGCTCCATACCAGTCCAATGACACCCGCAAAGAGCAACCAGTTGATGACCGGAATATAGATCTGACCTTCGAGTTGGGCGGATGTGTGCCGGATGTCCAGCCTGGGCAAAAGGCCCAACTGTATTGCCTGCCGTGTCATGGAAAACGCACCGCTGATAACCGCCTGACTGGCAATGATCGTCGCAATGGTAGAAAGGATGACGAGAGGCACAAGGCTCCAGGACGGTGCCATCAGGAAAAATGGATCGGCAGCTGCTTCCGGCCGGGCAAGAACCAGTGCTCCTTGTCCCAGATAGTTCAGGGCTAGTGCCGGGAACACAAAAACCAGCCATGCCAACTGTATCGGTTTACGGCCAAAATGGCCAAGATCGGTGTAGAGCGCCTCAGCGCCCGTCACGGCCAGGAAAACAAGGCCCACAACGATTAACGCCACTCCTGTGTGGTTTAGCAGGAACCCAACTGCATGTGTTGGTGACAACGCAAAAAGAATTTCAGGGCTTTTTGCAATCCAGTAGGCGCCCATTACGGCCAGAGTGGCGAACCAGAATGTCATGATGGGTCCAAACCAGAGCGCAACCGAGGCGGTCCCGCGTTTCTGCAGCCAGAAGATCCCGACCAGCACAAGTGTCGTAATCGGCAAGACCAGATTTTCAAGTCCGGGCTGGACAACCTTCAACCCTTCAACAGCTGACAAAACCGAAATGGCCGGTGTTATCACTGCATCGCCAAAAAACAGTGATGCACCCAAAATTGCCACTGCTGTCAAAACCGGCTTGCGGCCGGCAATCCTTTGCACCAGGGCCAAAAGCGACAGGATTCCCCCTTCACCATTATTGTCCAGTTGCAGAATGAGGATCACATACTTGCAAGTTACGACCAGCGTAAGGGCCCAGATGATCAGCGAGGCGACGCCAAGAACTTCACTGTGCTGCAAGCCATCAATGCTCGCATATGAAAGGGCTTCCCGAAAGGCATAGAGGGGACTTGTCCCGATATCGCCATAGACAATGCCGACGGAGCCGACTGTCAGGCCAGCCAGCTTGCGCCTGGATGCAGTCGTGTCGCGGGGTTTGAGCACGTCTTCCCGGCTGGCCGTTTCTGGTTTTTGATCGGCCATTTTCGCTCCCTGATAGAAACCGGACCGGCTGAAGTTTTGTACAGCCTAGGCAGATGGCCGCAGTGGTCAAGCACTTGCGTTCCATGGACGATGCGCTGGTTGATTTCAATCTCCGTGGGCCGGGGCCGATGATGCCGCTGGACATTACGGTCAAGCACGACAACACGGCCCTTCACCTAGCCGCCGAAGAAAAAGTCCACGAGGCCAACCTTGCACTCAAGGCAGCGGAAGAAAGTACTGTGCTGGACACTATCGCAATGGCGGAAACCCCCGGAGCGCAAGTAAATTGGTGACATTTATTTCGGACCTGATGAGCCCTGTGCTTGTGACGGAAGCGGTTGCCAGTCTGTTGCCTTCCTGGGTGCCAATTGAACGACAGTGTTCGATGTTTCAAACCTGTTAGCCATTGAATTCACACAGAGCGGCGCAGCGCCAATTTGCGATTTCAGGAATTGACATGCCAGGGGTCGCAAGTTCGAACCTGGTACCGGCCGCCATTCTTTCTACAGTTGAACATTTTGGAAATTCGTGCATCCGCCACACACTGTTGTGACAATGCGCTGAGTTTCAGTTTGATGGCATGATCCAGCATTTCTCCACCCGACCCAAATCAAGCCTCTTGTCATAAAATACGTATTACAGTACTAATATACATATTTAGACAATGTGGATAACAGCAATGGGTGCAGCGAGATGAAACAGAGTTTCAAAAAGGGCCTTTCGTGTGTTCGCAAATTCACTGTCGATACGGCAAGGACGATTGATTTCATGGGGGAGGACTGCCGGATTTACGGAACGCCGGAAATGATCCGCGATATCGAATGGACCTGCCGGGATCTGATGTTCGAGCATGCGGACGAGGGAGAGGACTCAGTTGGCGTTGGCGTTTCCGTTGTCCATAGCGCGGCGACACCCTTGGGCATGGAAGTCGAATTCGCCGTTACAGTTGTCGAGATTGATCGCAGCAGAGTGGTCTTCGACGTTACCGGTACAGATCCGGTTGATACGATTTGCACCGGTCAGCATGAGCGGTTCTTTGTCAATCTGGAAAAGACCAAGAAGCGACTGCAGTCCAAAATTGCACAGACTGCCAAGGCGGTCTGATCAGGAAAGCAGCGTGTCGCCATGGAGCAGCCTAGAAAACCAACCTCCCAGGTCTCGTCCTACTGCTATCAGTGCGTTGCGGGGCCTGATCTGCTGAACGTAGAAGTCGAGGACGGTGTGGCGACACAGGTGCGGCCCAGCCCGGCAGCTGCCGCTGTGCATCCGGCAGGCGGCAAGGTCTGTGTGAAAGCGTTTGGGCTCATTCAAAAGACTTACAATCCGAACCGCATCCTGACACCGATGAAGCGGTCTAATCCACGAAAGGGGCGCGATGAAGATCCGGGCTTTGTAGCGGTCAGTTGGGATGAAGCACTCAATACCATCGGCGGGAAGCTCGCAACCGCCCGCGACGCCGGCCTTACGGATTCTTCCGGTTTCCCGCGTGTGGCCGCCAGCTTCGGGGGCGGCGGTACTCCGACAGCATATATGGGGACTTTTCCGGCTTTTCTGGCTGCCTGGGGACCGGTCGACATGAGCTTCGGCAGCGGTCAGGGTGTGAAGTGCTATCACTCGGAACATCTGTACGGCGAGCTTTGGCATCGTGCCTTTACAGTGTCGCCTGACACACCTCTGGCTGAACTGATCATTTCGTTTGGTGCCAACGTGGAGGCATCCGGCGGCGTATGCGGCGTCAAGCGTCACGCCGATGCGCGCGCGCGCGGCGTCAAGCGTATCCAGGTCGAGCCCCATCTGTCGGTGACCGGCGGGTGTTCTGCTCAGTGGGTGCCTATCCGGCCGAAGACCGACCCAGCATTTCTGTTCGCCATGGTCCATGTGTTGTTGCACGAAACGGACCGGTCCAGCCTCGACATCAGTTTTCTGAAAGACCGCACCTCATCGCCATACCTGATTGCACCGAACGGCTTCTACATGCGCGATCCAGGGAGTGGAAAACCGTTAATCTGGGATGTGAATACCGGCAAGGCGGTCGCCTTTGACAAGCCGGATACCGACCCGGCGCTGGAGGGTGAATTCAAGGTCTCCGGCCGGGAGACCGGCCCTGACGATACTGTGTGGAACCACAAGAAGGTGATTTGCCGGCCGGCCTTTGCCGAACTGGTTGCCCACATCCGCGACTATACACCGGATTGGGCGGCGGACATCTGCGATGTGAGTGCGGACACAATTCGATCCGTTGCCAATCAGTTTGTCGATCATGCGCATGTCGGCGAGACGATTGAAATCGATGGCAAAATGTTGCCGTTTCGTCCGGTTGCCATTTCGCTTGGCAAGACGGTCAACAACGGTTGGGGCGGGTACGAATGCTGTTGGGCACGCACGCTGCTGGCGTGTCTTGTTGGCGGTCTTGAAGTGCCCGGTGGAACGTTGGGCACCACGGTCCGGCTAAACCGGCCAGCGGACAACCGCTGGACAAGCGTTACACCCGGGCCCGACGGATTCATGGCCTATCCAATGAACCCGACCAAGAAGGGCGAATGGATGTCGCGGTCGCCTGCGCGTCATGCTCATCGCACTCTGGTGCCGCTGGCAGCCAATTCTCCATGGAGCCAGGCATTGGGGCCTACTCATCTGGCCTGGATGATGCAAAAGCAGGGTCTTGAGCATCTGCCGGAACCCACCCAGCCCGATGTCTGGTTTGTTTACCGGACCAACCCGGCGATTTCGTTTTGGGATACCGTAGCGGTGTCTGAAGCCATGGCAAAATTTCCCTTTACGGTCTGCTTTGCCTATACGCGCGATGAAACCAATCATATGGCCGACATTCTACTGCCGGAATGCACCGATCTTGAAGGCTTGCAACTGATCCGTATCGGGGGGTCGAAATATGTTGAACAGTTTTGGGAATACAGTGGCTTTGCCTTGCGTGATCCGGCCACCGAGCCACAGGGCGAAGCAAAGGATTTCACGTGGATTGCGACCGAACTGGCGGACCGAACTGGTCTGTTAAAGGAGTACAATGCTGCGATAACCCGCGGCGCCGCCGGGGTCAGGCTCTACGGCGAGGGTTATGATTTCTCACTCGATCCAGACCGGGCGCACGGTGTTGAGGAGATCTGGGACGCGAGTTGCCGGGCAGCCAGCGCAGAGCTGACCAAAGGTGCTGAGAATCAGGGGCTCGATTACTATCGAAAACATGGTTTTCGGGTGCGGCCGTTTTCCAAGGAACAATGGTATCTCTACCCGGAACTGGAAGCCAGGGGACTGCGCTTCGAGCTGCCGTATCAGGAACGATTGCTGCGCATTGGCCAGGAATTGGCGGCGCGGCTGCACGAACACGGCATCACCTGGTGGGATCGCCAGCTGGATGAATATGAGGCAATGCCGAGTTGGCACGATCTGCAAGGTTTGTGGGAAACCGCGCTTGCCGAAGGCTTCGGGGTGGAAATTGACGACTATCCGTTCTGGTTGTTGACCGCGCGATCCATGCAATATTCCTGGGGCGGCAATGCCGGTATTCAGATGATCCATGAGGTTGCGGGCAATATTGCCGGTCATGGTGGCGTGATCATGAATCCCGCCGCTGCTGCCAGGCTTCATCTTGCTGAGGGTGATTTGATTGAGATTTCATCGCCGCTCGGCAAGACCAAGGGAGCGGTGGTCCTTCGACAGGGTATCCGGCCCGATACGTTGTTGATGGTCGGCCAGTTCGATCATTGGGCGACACCATTTGCCAGGGACAACAAGGTGCCCAGCATGAATGCACTCACGCCTATGATGCTGGAATTGACTGACGCAACCGGATCAGGTGCCGATCTGGTCAAGGTTGCGGTGCAAAAGATCGGTGGCGTGACATGACCCGCTGGGCGATCGTCGCTGACCTGAACCGCTGCGTCGGCTGCCAGACCTGCACGGCAGCCTGCAAACACTCAAATGCGACCGCGCCCGGCATCCAGTGGCGCAAGGTGCTGGACGTCGAGGCTGGTGTTTATCCAAATGTGCGGCGGGCCTTCGTGCCGGTGGGGTGCATGCATTGCGAAGATCCTCCTTGCCTTGATGTATGCCCGTCTACGGCCACCGACAAGCGCGAAGACGGTATCGTCACAATCGACTACGACTTGTGTATTGGGTGTGCCTATTGTGCTGTTGCGTGTCCTTATCAGGCTCGCTCGCGCAATGATCAGGTATCCTCGGCTTACGGCAAGAAAGCCATGCGCCATGAAGTCCTCCGGGAGGATCCCGGACGCATCGGTGTGGCACAAAAATGCACATTCTGCGTTGAGCGTATTGATCAGGGTTTGGCAAACGGCATGGTTCCGGGCATCGATGCTGCAGCCACGCCTGCCTGTGTGGGCTCCTGCATCGCCGATGCGCTGCATTTCGGCGATGTAGATGACCCGACCAGCAATGTGTCGAAGCTGCTGGATGAAAACCGCCATTTCCGCATGCACGAGGACCTGGGGACCGGGCCGGGGTTTTTCTACCTATGGGACAAGTTGAGGGACGACGACAAGCCTATTGAGGAGGCGGCAATGATCACGGCGCCCACTGGCTCGGACGCGGTCGGTCCTGTTCATCAAAAAAGCTGGGATTGGCGGGCCGCTGCGAATTTCATCCTTGGCGGTACCGGTAGCGGCTTGTTTGTTGCCGCAGGAGTTGGCGCGCTGGCAGGAGTTGGCATTTCGCTACCGGTGCTGGTCGCGCTGGCATTGGTGGCATTTGGGCTGTTTTTCGTGTGGCTTGAAATTGGCCGCCCCTGGCGCTTCATCAACGTGTATTTTCATGTCCGGCGGTCGTGGATGACACGTGAGGCGATTGCTGCATTGCCGCTGTTCGGTTTCGGACTGGCGGGGGTTGTTTCCGCTTCCATGCCGCTGCTGTTTGCCGGCGCAATCTGCGGATTGATTTTTGTTTATTGCCAGGCTCGCATTCTTCTGGCGGCCAAGGGCATTCCGGCATGGCGGCACCCGCTGATTGTTCCCTTGATGGTGATAACAGGGCTGGCCGAGGGATTGGGCCTGTTTGCCATCTTTGCTGTTTTTGCAGATGTTGAACGTTCTGTCATGCAGGCGCTGGCGCTGGGATTGCCGGCTCTCATTGGCCTGCGTCACCTGGCATGGCGAACCTATCGCCATGATTTGGGCGCACAGGGCGCGCCGACCGCGACGTTCAAGGCACTGGACAATAGCTGGTTGAAGCTATCGTTGTGGCATCAATTGCTGCCGGCAGGACTTGCAGTGGCAGGTCTGGCGGCAGGTTGGATGTTGCCGGCATTACTTGTAATCGCGTCGTTGCTGGTGGTGGCGAGCGGCTGGATCTTCAAATACACATTGATCACCAAGGCTGCATTCAATCAGGGCTATGCGGTTAAACGCATGCCGGCACGTGGCGCGGGCAGCAGTGCGCGAGGCGTCAAACCCGGATGGGCGCTGTCATGATGAAGGCGCGCGGCCATACGGTTTTTGAACATGCCGGCGCATCCGGAATGGAACGGTCGTTTGCCCGTGAAGTTAAAAAACTCAAACTCGGCGCGGGCGAACTTTTCGAGGGCGAGGCGATTCTTGCGATAACCAAAGCCTTGCTGCAGTCGGGCGTCTCCTATGTTGGAGGCTATCCGGGTGCGCCAGTGTCTCACCTGATGGATGTGCTGGCCGAGGCGCGCCAGCCGATATTGCAACCAATGGGAATAACCTTCGAGCAATCCGCCAGCGAGGCAGGCGCGGCAGCGCTGCTTGGCGCCTCGATCCACTACCCCGTCCGTGGCGCAGTGACCTGGAAATCCATCGTCGGCACCAATGTTGCTTCGGACGCTTTGTCCAATCTTGCGTCAGCAGGTGTGACCGGAGGCGCAGTAATCGTGGTCGGCGAAGACTATGGTGAAGGTGCCAGTGTGATTCAGGAGCGCACCCATGCGACGGCACTCAAGTCCTCGATGTTGTTGCTCGATCCCAGATATGACATGGAGCGGTTGGTCGAACTGACAGAACTGGCATTTGATTTATCCGAGGCGGCGCGGCTCCCGGTCATCATCAGCTTGCGGATCCGGGCCGCGCACATGACCGGATCATTTGTGTGCAAGGACAATGTGAAACCGGTGTTCGGCAAAGGCCGTCTGCTGCCTGGAGCGATACAGGATTACAACCGTATCGTGCTGCCGCCATCAACCTATGCGCATGAGCGCGACAAAGTCGACGTCCGGCTTCCTGCAGCTCGCAAGTTCATTGTTGAGAACGGCCTGAATGAAGTCTATCCCGGCACAAAAAGCAAGGTAGGCATCATTCTGCAGGGAGGCACCTACGGGACGGTATTGCGGGCCTTAAGCCTGCTCGGGGCGGCTGACGAATACGGATCCACACCACTTCCTCTGCTGGTTCTCAACGTCATCCATCCACTGGTGCCGGACCAGGTATCCGAGTTTCTGGACGGCAAGAAAAGTGTGCTGGTGGTCGAAGAAGGCAACCCCGCGTTCATTGAAAACGAGATCCGTTCTATCGCGCAGCAAGAGGGCCTGAAGTGCAATGTGCGCGGCAAGGATGTTCTGCCAACGGCAGGTGAATACACGCTGGATGTCGTCCGTCAAGGTATCGGGTCATTTCTGGCCAGCGAAGACAAGACCAAAACGGGGCTTGGATCCAGGGCGAACAGCGCCCTGAAGGTCGTTCGGGAAAACTATGACAGGGCCGGTCGTGAACTCACAAGCCTGCCACCGCCGCGGCCACCGGGGTTCTGTACCGGTTGTCCCGAACGCCCGGTCTTTACAGCCTTGCAGCTGCTGCAGCGCGAGCGCGGCAAGTTACATATTTCATCGGATATAGGGTGCAGCACGTTTTCAACACTGCCACCCTTCAATACCGGCTCCACCGTGCTCGGGTATGGTATGAGCCTGGCGTCAGGCGGCGCTGTCGGACCGGTGCTGGACCAGCCCGGCGTTGCGGTTATGGGGGATGGCGGCTTCTGGCACAACGGACTGGTGACCGGCGCGATCAATTCACAGTGGAACGGTCATGATTCGGTACTGGTGATACTGGAAAACGGTTATGCCTCAGCCACCGGCCAGCAGCACGTGCCGTCTACCGGCTCAACGCCATGGGGCAAACGCATCAAGGTGTCGATTGAGAACGCGCTCAAAGCCATCGGCGTCAAGTGGCTGAAGCGAGTGGACTCCTATGATGTTTCGGACACCCTCAAGACCTTGCGGGCTGCGTTTGATACGCCGGAAAAGGGCTTGCGGGTCGTGCTGTCCGACAATGAATGCATGCTGGCACGGCAGCGCCGTGACAAGCGCCGCCGTGCAGATCGGATAAAGGCCGGCAAGGCGGTTGTCAGGGAGCGCTTTGGTGTCGATGAGGAGGTGTGCAGCGGTGATCATTCCTGCATGCGCCTTTCCGGGTGCCCGTCGCTCACTCTGCGTTCAGGTCACGACCCGCTCAAGGACGGTCCGGCGGCCATGGTTGATGCGTCCTGTGTTGCCTGCGGCCTGTGCGGCGAAGCCGCTCATGCAGCAGCGCTTTGTCCATCTTTTTACCGGGCAGGAACGGTGATCAACGCAGGACTGTTGCGCAGAACCTGGGCCAGGGTTGAGGCAAGGCTGATAGCAGCGATGGGGGCAACATGAACAAGGGCCGGCCAACATGTGTGCTTGTGGCTGCGCTGGGGGGGCAGGGTGGCGGCGTGCAGGCCGACTGGCTGGTAACCGCTGCGCGCCTGGACGGTCTGGCGGCGCAGGCAACGTCAATTCCCGGTGTGGCCCAAAGAACCGGTGCGACGACCTACTATTTTGAAGTGTATCCGCAACCAGACCTGCCTGTCCGGCCCGTATTCTCGATTTATCCGGCGGCAGGCGCTGTTGATCTTGTGGTTTCGTTTGAGCCAATGGAAGCGGCCCGAGCCCTGTCCGGCGGGTATGTCGGCCGGGAAACCACGTTGATTACCGCACGCGAGCGGATATTCAGCACTGCTGAGAAAATAAGGCCCGGCGACGGCACGGTCTCTGTCGGACCGGTGTTCGATGCACTGCGACGTTGCGCCGGATCAATGAGCATAGTGGATATGGGCAAGGCCGCACGTGGTGCCGGGTGCCATCCCAATGCAGTGATGTTTGGCGCGATGATGGCGAGCAATATTCTGCCGATGCGACTTGAAAGTTGCCGCCAGGCAATTGTCCAGTCAGGCGTTGCGGTAGAGAACAACCTTGCCGGCTTTGCGGCAGGCATGAACCTGCCGCGCGAAACACCAGACAATCGTGAAGAACCGGCAATCGAGTTCATGCCGGCTCCTGCCGGGTTTGCCGGTGCCGTCGCGGGCCTGCCGAAAGTCGTGCAACCGATGGCTGGCCACGCAATGGCGCATTTGCTCGATTACCAGGATGAGGCTTACGCGCAGCTTTATCTCGAACGGCTGCGCCCGGTGATCAATGTGGACACTGCTGCGCGCGATCACCGATTGTCAGTTATCGTCGGGCGGAGGCTTGCCGCGTGGATGGCATTTGAAGATGTGATCCGGGTTGCCGAATTGAAAACCCGGCCCGGACGGCTGAAGCGCATTCGTGGCGAACTCAATATTGCCGACGATGTTCCCTTGACCGTGCACGACTACCTGAAGCCCGGTCGAGACGAGTTGGATGGCCTGTTGCCGGCAGCACTTGTCAAATGGTTGCCCAGACGGAAATTCGGCAAAAGCGGCTCAGGTGTCGCCATGAAGCTCAAGACAAGCGGTCCATTGGGCTGGCTCGTCTTGCGTTCGCTTGCAACGCTCAAATCATGGCGCAGAAGTACGGCACGTTATCAGCTCGAGCAGGATATGATCGAGCTCTGGTTGCAACAGGCAACTTCAGTGGCGACAGATGATTATGAACTGGCCTGCAACACCGCGGAACTGGCAATCTGGGCGCGTGGTTACGGCGACGTTCGCGAGCGCGGGTTTGATCGCCTGTCACAAATTCTAAAAAGCTGGCCGCAGCGTATCGCGGCAGACAGGGAAGGCTTGTGCGAGACGGTCAAGGCGTCACTCGCTGCAGCCTACTGTGATCCAGACCTGGAGGTGACATAATGAACGCTCATGCACACCGGAAAACAGGGTCAGACCCGGAATTCATGTTTGAACGGGCGGTGGAGACATTGCCGCGCCCGGCTTTGCGCTCCCTACAGGTCGAAAGGTTGCAATGGACCCTGGACCGGGCCTATCAGAATGTTCTGCATTACCGTCACAAATTCGATGCGGCCGGCGTTAAACCAAACCAGTTGAAAACTCTGGATGATCTCAAGCACTTTCCGTTCACGGTGAAAACCGACCTGCGCGACAATTACCCGTTCGGGATGTTCGCCTCGCCGCACAGTGATTTGTGCAGGCTGCATGCATCATCGGGGACTACGGGCAAGCCCACCGTTGTGGGATATACGCAAGGTGACATTGATCATTGGGCAGGGCTGATGGCTCGCTCGATGGCGGCGGCAGGCGCACGGCCCGGCGATGTGGTGCACAACGCATATGGCTACGGGCTGTTTACAGGTGGGCTGGGTGCGCACTATGGAGCGGAACGCCTGGGATGTATTGTTGTCCCCATCTCCGGTGGCGGTACCGAACGCCAGGTGGTGCTGATGCAGGATTTTGCTGCCGGCATGCTGTGTGCGACACCGTCTTACGCCTTGAATATAGCTGAAGTGGCCGAAGCACAGGGCATTGACATCAAGGCGCTGCCGGTCCGGCGAGGCCTTTTCGGGGCCGAGCCGTGGAGTGAGGCGATGCGCGCTGAGCTTGACCGAAGGCTCGGCATTACCGCCGTCGACATATACGGGTTGTCTGAGATCATGGGGCCGGGGGTGGCATGTGAGTGTGATACCGCACGTGCCGGTCTGCATGGCTGGGAAGACCATTTCCTCTTCGAGATCATCGATCCGGAGACACTTGAGCCAATGGCAATGGGCGAAACCGGCGAACTGGTGATTACCACGCTGACCAAGGAAGCTTTGCCGATGGTGCGATACCGTACCCGTGACATTACCAGATTGACCGATGAACCTTGTGTCTGCGGGCGCAGTCATGTGCGTATCCAGCGGGTAACCGGAAGAGATGACGACATGATGATCATTCGCGGTGTGAATGTTTATCCCTCGCAGGTGGAGGCGGTTCTGGTCGGGTTGTCCGGCCTGTCACCACACTATCAGATCATGCTGGGCAATGACGGCGCTATGGATGCTATGACCGTCGAGGTCGAAGTGACAGCCGATACATCTTGCAGTAGCGATGATCTTGCCGCCAAGGCGCGCGAAGTGCGCCATCACATCAAGTCGATGATTGGTGTCTCTTGCCAGGTGGTGGCGAAACATCCAGGTAAATTACCGCGGTCTCAAGGCAAGGCCGTGCGTGTTCATGATCACAGAAAGAAGCCGTAGGGCAGGGGAGTACTGGATCACTCCTGCTGGATCGGCGGATCCATGTCCTCGCGGGTTCGTTCGTCGCTTTCAGGATGTTTTTTCAACTCCTTCAGCACCAGCTCGACATGTTCCTGTTCCTCTTCGGCAAACTCGGCCGCGAAACGCCTGGTGTCCTCATCATCTGTTGATTTCAGAAGATGATCGAAGAACTCGAAGGCGTTTTGTTCCGCCTTGAGGGCCAGCAACAACGCCTGGCGCGGCGTCATCATGTAGTGCATATCGCCCATGTCGAGGGCTTCGGGGCTTTCACTGCCGGACCATTTGTAGTCAAGCGGGTTGATCTGCGGAACCTGCATGCCCTGCATTTGCTCGAGAATGTCGCCGGCGTGAATTCCCTCCACGCGGGCCAGTTCGCGGAATAGTTTCGCCAAGTCGGCATTGTTGTGCATCTCCATCTGATCCGCCAGATAACCATAGCGTTCCTGTGCCTCGAGTTCCATCTGGTAGGCATGGGCCAGCAACTCGCCGGCTGACCCGATGACCTTGCTGGTCACACCTGCTGTCATACTGCAAACTCCTCTTCCAGAATTGCCGGATCTCCAGCGAGGTCGCTTACATGCGTTTCATAGGGTTTGCGCCGGCCGCGATACAGCACGCCGACATTGAATCCATCATCGGTCATGATGCGCCGGGCGGCGCGGGCCGGATCGTCAGTGGCTTCGACAGAGGCAGCGTGGGTCTGGGTTTTCCACTGCCGCTCGTCCGGCCTGAAAGTGACACAGGGACTGAGAATTTCGACAAACGAGAACCCGGGATGGCGGACAGCCTCAACGATGGTCCGGGTGGAACCCTTGATATCACCGGAGAATTCGCGAGCAACGAAGTTTGCTCCTGACGCAAGCGCAATCACCAGTGGATGAAACGGACTGAGGCCGGTGCCACCTGGTGACAGGGCGCTGTCCCAGTCCGGCTCCGTCGTCGGTGACGGCTGGCCCTTGGTCATGCCGTACACGCGGTTGTCCATGACAATATAGGTCATATCGACATTTCGCCGGCAGGCATGCAGGAAATGGTTGCCACCGATGGAAAACCCATCACCGTCGCCGCTCATGACCATGACGGTCAAATCCGGCCGTGCCACCTTGAGACCGGCGCCGAGCGCCAGGGAACGACCGTGTACACCATGAAATCCGTAACAGTTGGTATAGGCCGGGATGCGCGACGAGCAGCCTATGCCGGAAATCACCGCAACGTTTTCCGGCGGGGTGCCAAGCTCGGCCAGTGCCTTGGTGACTGACAACAGTACGTGAAAATCACCGCAACCAGGACACCAGACCGGTGTGAGGCCGGATTTATAATCGCTTGCCTTGAAGTTAGGACTCTGCTGGATGTTCATGAGGTTTTCCAATCGCGAATTCGGGCGCAGATTTCTGCCGGTCCAATGAGTTTCGGGCCAGCGCGGTGAAAGTGCCTGACTTCGCCCGGGATGTCGCACTTGGCGCGCAGATATTCATGGAACTGGCCGGAATGGGTCTGTTCGACGATCAAGATCCGTTGGGAGCCTTGCAAGGCGTCAAGAAAGTTCTGTTTGAGAAATGGCGAGATAAGCCGAATTGCCAGCAGCTTCACAGAGATACCCTCTGCAGCAAGCGTGTGCATCGCCTCGCGGGCAGGGCCGGCAAGAGACCCCCAGGTCAGGATGGTGAATTGGGTATCGGTGCAATCGTCATTGCTGATTTCAATATCCGCCCAGTGATTGCCGTAGTCGAAGTTTTCGATCTTGTCCCGGCGCTTGTCGAGCTGGTTCTGGTGATCGGATTCTTTCGAAGACGGTACACCCTTCACTGTATGCGTAAGGCCGTCGGCAGTGTATTGGCCGCCGGCAGTTCCGGGCAGCGCCATCGGTGACACGCCGCTGCCGGTCAGGGCATAGCGGTCATAGGCTTCCTCGACTTCTGACCCGAGTACATTCCGTTTGGCCACAAAGGCGATATCGGCCGGCCGGTCGACCAGGGCGCGAGCCTGGCCCAACGACTGGTCTGACAGGACGATTGCCGGTGCCTGCATGGCTTCGGCAAGGTGTACGGCCCATTGCGCGGTAAACAGGCAATCGGCCACGCTCAATGGTGCGACGACGATGTGCGGTGCATCACCATGGCAACCGTACACTGCAATGTTCAGGTCGGACTGTTCGGATTTGGTTGGGATGCCGGTGGATGGCCCGCCCCGCATTACATCAACCACGACGATGGGAATTTCCGAGGCCGTAGCCAGGCCGAGGGCTTCGACCATCAATGCCAGACCAGGTCCGGATGTGGCTGTGATCGAAGCGCGCCCGCCGAACGATGCGCCAATTGCCATGTTGATGGACGCCAGTTCGTCTTCTGCCTGAACAAGGGCACCACCCACCCTGGTCAGTGCCGGAGCAAGCCATTCAAGCACCTCGGTTGCCGGAGTGATCGGATAGGCGGCGGCAAAACGAATTCCACCACGTACCGCGCCAAGACCAATGGCCTCGTTGCCGGTAATCAACCAGCGCCCGGTGCTGCCGGTAACCGGTTTGTCAAGATGAAACGACTGTTCGAAACGATCTGCCTCGCTCACGCCGATCGAAATACACGCGCGACTGGCATTGATCGCCTCGTCGCCCTTGCTGGCAAGCTTGGCTTCGACGACAGCCATCAGCGTGTCGACCGGAAGGCCGGCAAGTTTGGCCGCTAGACCGGCTGCAATCATGTTTTCGCGACCGCCCTGGACACTGCCTGCCAGATCTTTCATGGCCATTTGCGCCACGGTTATGCCGCTGGCTGCGATGACATCAGGTACTTCACCACCGGCGGTGTCGCCAATTGCCAGGCCATCTGCTGCCAATGGCATCTCGGCGGCAAAGCGGTCGGCATTGCGCCAGTCAATAGCGATTACAAAGTCGTAGCTTTCTGCCATGCAATCCACAGGATGGGTCGTCAGGCGGACCAGCGCCGCTGCCTCACCGCCACGGATCTGCGGGCCTACAGAACGGTTCATGATGCCGTACCAGCCAGCCTTTCCCGCTGTTTCCAGCAAGATCGCGCCTGCGGTCAGTGCACCTGCGCCGCCGCTGCCGATAATCGCAAAGGAGATGCTTTTCCTGAGTTCGCCCGGTGTTTTCATGGCTTCTTTCCAAACACTGTTCAGCAGACGAATTGGGCTACTTCTCAACTACCGCTGAATTGCCTGTTGACGTTAAATACGTATTAGAGTACCGTTTTACGATAATAGCAAATGAAAGTACTGTCAACAACGCTTGTTTGAAGGTTAAGAGGCCAAAAAAGGCGCAGATTTAACAGGGGATGTTCGAAAATGGCACAACGCTGGATGATGACTGGGAAGGATGAGCCCTTGCAGCTCGAAGAGTTCGACCTGCCAGTGCCGGGCGCGGGGGAGGTGGTGGTCGAGGTTGCCGGTTGCGGTGTGTGCCACACAGATCTTGGTTACTATTATGACGGTGTGCGCACCAACCACGCCTTGCCGCTGGCGCTCGGCCATGAAATCAGTGGCACGGTTGTTGCCACCGGCGGGGGCGCAGAGCATTGGCTGGACCAGACGGTTATCGTGCCGGCTGTCATACCTTGTGGCGAATGTGATGCATGCCTGCGCGGCAAGGGAACCATATGCCCCAATCAGAAGATGCCGGGCAACGACATTCAGGGTGGGTTTGCCAGCCATGTCACCGTTCCGGCAATTGGTCTTTGCCCGGTGGATGTCGCGAAGCTTGAGGCCGTGGGGCTGTCGCTGGCCGACGTTTCGGTGGTTGCCGACGCTGTAACAACACCTTACCAGGCGGTTGTCCAGGCCGGTGTGTCGAAAGGTGATCTGGTGGTGGTCAACGGTGTGGGCGGGGTAGGCGGATATGCAGTGCAGATTGCCGCCGCCATGGGCGCAACGGTTGTTGCGGTCGATGTTGTTGAAGAAAAACTGGCAGCTTTGACTTCTTACGGGGCCTCCCTGACCTTGAACGCACGGGTCATGGATCCCCGAACATTGAAGAAAGAGATAATCGGCTTTGCCAAGGCCAACGGGCTGCGCACAACCGAATGGATCATTTTCGAATGTTCGGGCACCGCGGCCGGCCAAACCGCGGCTTTCGGCCTTCTGAACCATGGCGCAACACTGTGCACGGTCGGTTTCACCATGGACAAGGTTGAGGTCAGACTGTCGAACCTGATGGCCTTCCATGCCCGGGTTCTGGGCAACTGGGGTTGTCCGCCTGAGCTTTATCCCGGTGCGCTCGAATTGATCATGGACGGCAAGGTCAAGATTGAACCGTTCGTGGAGCAGCGCCCGCTCAGCGAAATCAATGAGATTTTTCAGACTGTCCATGACGGCAAGCTTGCGCGCCGCGCAATTCTTGTCCCGGCAGCTGAGTGAGGATACTCAAAGGAGAATGAAAGATGGACGCTTTAGCCAACAAAGATTTCGAGTTTCGGCCCCACGATCTTGTATCTGAGTCAACGCGCGAGGCGATTTCCGACGACGTGCTGTATGAAAAACGGCCCGCCTTGCGGCCTGACGGGAGCGTTGCCGAGGGCCTCTATAACGCCTGGATCACGCTGAACAATCCAGGCCAGTTCAACGCCTATACGACAGAGATGGTCAAGGCAGTCATTCTTGCTTTCCGGGCCGCATCGAATGCCCGCGATGTCAATGCGGTGGTGTTCACGGGTGCGGGCGACAAGGCGTTTTGTACAGGTGGAAACACCAAGGAGTATGCTGAGTACTATGCCGGGCGGCCTCAGGAGTACCGCCAGTACATGCGGCTGTTCAATGATATGGTGTCTTCCATTTTGGGTTGCGACAAACCGGTTATCTGCCGTGTCAACGGCATGCGCATTGGCGGTGGCCAGGAAATCGGCATGGCCTGTGATTTTTCCGTGACCCAGGATATGGCGCGATTTGGTCAGGCAGGTCCCAAGCACGGGTCGGCTCCCATTGGCGGATCGACTGATTTCCTGCCCATCATGATAGGTTGCGAACAGGGTATGGTTTCCGGGGTGTTGTGCGAGCCGTTCTCGGCGCACAAGGCATACCGGCTGGGGATCGTCAGCGAAATTGTGCCGGCCCTGAAGGTGGACGGCGAGTTTGTAGCCAACCCGCTGGTCCAGCTTGATCGCATGACCGATGAGTGGGGCCGGATCGTGCACGGCGAACCCAAAACAGGCGATGAACTCATGCAGGCCAAGGCCGTCGTCGCCAAAGGTGAAATCGATCTCAGCCTGCTGGATGCCAAGGTAGAGGAGTTGTGCACGAAGTTGCTGATGACATTCCCCGACTGCACCACCAAGACGGTCGAGGAAATCCGCAAACTGAAACTGGAAACCTGGAACCGCAACAAGGAGGATTCCCGCGCCTGGTTGTCTTTGAACATGATGACCGAAGCCCGCGCCGGATTCCGCGCCTTTAATGAAGGCAACAAGGAGGTTGGCCGTGAGGTTGACTTTGTTGCCTTGCGTCAGGCACTGGCACACGGCGCCCAGTGGACCGGCAAATTCACAAATTCGATGATGCCAGGGGCAAAGGAATGAGTGTGCCCCTTAAAGTCTGGCTCGAGCGGGACGGCACGCTGCTGCGCCTCAGGCTTGATCGCCCGAAAGCCAATATCGTCGACGCGGAAATGATTGCGGCACTTGATGCAGCCCTCGGTGAGCATCTGGAAAACAGTGGCCTGACCGCGGTGTTGCTGGATGCATCAGGTCCCCATTTCAGCTTTGGTGCCAGTGTGCAGGAACATCTGCCCGATCAGTGTTCCGATATGCTCAAGTCTCTGCATGGACTGGTGCAGAAGATGGTGCGGAGCCCGATTCCGATTTTGGTGGCGATCCG
Organism: Alphaproteobacteria bacterium; assembly: GCA_024640405.1. Taxonomy (GTDB): domain Bacteria; phylum Pseudomonadota; class Alphaproteobacteria; order Rhizobiales; family Aestuariivirgaceae; genus Anderseniella. The sequence continues at coordinate 34,429 of JAHEFB010000005.1, forward strand.
GGGGCAGTGCCTCGGCGGAGGACTGGAAGTGGCGGCGGCTGGACAAATGCTGTTCTGCGAGCCGGACGCCAGTCTCGGTCAACCGGAAATGCAACTGGGCGTTTTTGCGCCGGCGGCGTCGTGCCTGCTTCCCGAGCGGATTGGCCAGTCGCGGGCCGAAGACCTGCTTTACAGCGGGCGCAGCGTGTCCGGCGAGGAAGCCGGCGTCATGGGGCTTGCGGATTTCGTGTCCGATGATCCCGAAGCAGCAGCACTTGAGTATTTCGACACCCATCTCGCCGCCAAAAGCGCCAGTTCGCTGCGGATGGCTGTACAGGCCGCGCGCAGCGGATTTGCCGACCGCGTGATTGCCAAGCTGGCCGTGGTCGAAAGGCTCTATCTCGAAGAACTGATGTCCACCCGCGACGCCGTGGAAGGACTGGAGGCATTTATCGCAAAACGACCAGCAAGGTGGAACAACAAATGAGCACACCGTCAACAACCGAGATTGTCGCCCGCTGTGAGGCATTGTTTGAAGATCTGAACTTCACCGCTGCGCGGGAGTGGAAAGATGCCGAGCCCGGCCGCAAGGTGATCGGTTACATGCCGGTCTACATTCCTCGCGAGATCATTCATGCTGCCGGAATGCTGCCGCTTGGTGTTCTTGGTGGCGGCGATCAGCTCGAAGTGATCCACGGTGACGCCTATTACCAGAGCTACATTTGCCGAATTCCACGCTCGACCATCGAACTCGGCGTATCAGGGCGCCTGGATTTCGTCGACGGCATGCTGTTTCCGTCAATTTGCGACGTAATCCGCAATCTGTCCGGAATGTGGAAGATGATGTTTCCTGACATCTACTCGAAATATTTCGATGTTCCCCAGACTTACGAGGATGAAGTCGGCGGCAGGTTTTATGAAAACGAGATGGCCGAGTTCCGCCACGATCTGGAAGGGATTGCCGGACGCAAGGTCACCGATCAGGACCTGCACAACTCCATTGCCGCCTACAACGAGAACCGGCGATTCGTGCGCGATCTTTATGCGCTGCGCGCACAAAAACCCTGGCAGGTTCCGGCCGCAGAAGCCTATCTCGTGATACGGGCCGGCATGGTGTTGCCCGTCGAGGAACACACCAAACTCATTGGTGAATATCTGGCGGCAGCCGAAATTGAGGACCGGCCGATGCGGGACAACTGCCGTGTGATCCTGACCGGCATGTTCTGTGAACAGCCGCCGCTCAATCTGATCAAGTCACTGGAATTGTCCGGTTGCTATGTCGTTGACGACGATCTGATGCTGATCACGCGCTGGCTGACCGAGGATGTGCCGACCAAGGGCGATCCGTTGCACAATCTGTCACAGGCCTTTCTGCATCATTCCGAAAGCACGGCGGCCAAATACCAGCCCGATCTGCAAGAAAAGGGTCAGCACCTGGTGCGGGCTGTCAGACGCACCGGCGCTGAAGGGGTAATCTTTGCCTCGCCCAGTTTCTGCGATCCGGCGCTGCTTGACCGGCCGATGCTGCAGAACGTGCTGAAAGTGGCAGGTATTCCCTACATCGCATTCAAGTATGCCGAAAACTCCGGTCAGATGCAGCCCATTCGCGAGCAGGCCGGAACGTTCACAGATTCAATCAAATTGTGGAGTGCAGCATGAAAATCACCACCAGCAGAACGCCGATCAAGGAAGTAGTCAAAGACGCTTCGATGTTGAAGCAGAAGGAGATGATGGCAGCGCACTATGATCGTCTGGCCAACGCAAAGGAGAACGGGGAAAAAGTTGCCTCGACCTTCGTGCCCGGTAATCTCAACGAGTTGATCATGTGTTTTGACCTGGTCAACAACCTGCCGGAAGTCAATGCCATTCAAAGTGGCCTGCGCCGAAAGAGCGGTTCATACGTAATGGAGGCAGAAAAGGCCGGGCATTCGGAAGATGTCTGTACCTATGTCAAATCCGATATCGGCATGATGGCCAAGGGCAATATCGGACCAAACGGCAAAAAGCTGCCCGATCCCGACGTGCTTTTGCTGTCCTATACCGGCTGTTTCACTTTCATGAAATGGTTTGAGCTGCTGCGTGAGCAGTACCAGTGCGAAACCATCTTCCTGCAGACGCCTTACATGGCCGACGGAAAAGTCACCCCGAACATGATCCAGTACATGGTCAAGCAGTTGAAGGAAGACGTTATCCCAAAACTGGAACGGGTAAGTGGTGTCAAGTTTGACATCGACCGGCTTCGGGAATATCTGCGCAAGTCGGCAAGAGCCGAAGACGATCTTGTCTACATTTTGCAAAGTGCCAAGAACAAGCCATCGCCGATAGATGCCTATTTTGGCGGTATCTATTACGTCGGCCCGATATTCGGTGCTTTCCGCGGTACCGACGATGCGATCGACTTTTACCGCTTCCTGCGTGAGGAGGTTGACCAGCGTATTGCGGCCGGTCTCGGTCCTGTGACCCCTGACGGCCCGATGGCAGATGAGAAATACCGCCTGGTGGTCGAAGGCCCGCCAAATTACACCAACTTCCGGCAGTTCTGGAAAATGTTCTACGAAGAAGGTGCGGTGGTCGTCGCCTCAAGTTATTCCAAGGTTGGCGGAACGTACGATTTCGGTTTCCGGCATGACCCTGACAGGCCGCTGGAAACGTTGGCCGAATATTGCCTCGGCGTTTACACCAACCGGTCATTGCCGATGCGCGTGGACATGCTGACCAATTACATGAACGAATATGAAGCAGATGGTCTGCTGATCAATTCGATCAAGAGTTGCAACAGTTTTTCCGCCGGGCAGTTGCTGATCATGCGCGAGGTTGAAAAACGTACCGGAAAACCGGCGGCCTTCATTGAAACCGACCTTGTGGATCCGCGTTACTTCTCAGCCGCCAATGTCAAAAACAGGCTGGAGAGCTATTTCCAGATGGTCGAGCAGAAGCGTAGTGGCTCAGGCAAAGGAGTGGCGGCATGAAAACCTTTGTGGGGATCGATCTTGGATCAACGACTACCAAGGCGGTGCTGCTTGACGAAGACGAGAAGGTGCTCGGCCGCGGCATCACCAATTCACGCTCCAATTACGACACGGCTTGCCGGGTGGCCGGTCAGGAAGCAGCGATTGATGCGCGTTTCACCTTGTTTCGCCGGGAGTTTGGCGCCGGACAGGGAACCGACGAGCAGGTCGAGGCGTTTCTAGGCGCGCTTGAACGTGCCTTCCGGCTTGAGCAGTTTCTCGAGCAACTGGGCGATCTTGAAGAGACCTGCCTCGAGCAGGTAACTGGCGAGCGTTTTGCCAAAGTCGGAGACGGCGTGAAACAGGCCCTGGCTGAAGTTTTCCGGCGATTGCGGGAAGAGGCGCCCGGCATGTTCGCGCCTGATGCGACGCGCAAGTCCGACTTCTTCCGCGACATAGCCGGATCGAGGTATCTGGCGGTTGCAGAGGAGGTGGCGCGCGAGGCCGGTCTTGCCTATGACCTGCTGCTCAACGTCTACGACAAGTCGATAATCGGGGTTGAGAACCGGCCACCGTCAGGCGGACTGAGTGAAAAATTCAAGCAGGCCCTTGAACGCGTTGCAAAAGAAGGCGCGGGCCTTGCCGGCGAATTGCTGGAACCGGTTGAACGCACGCTCGGTATCGAGCTTGAAGAAACCTATCTCGTCGGCACCGGCTATGGCCGTGTCACGCTGCCGTTCTCCAAGGAACACATCCGGTCGGAGATTTTGTGTCATGGTCTGGGTGCACACATGATGTATCCCAAGACGCGCACGGTGCTGGACATTGGCGGTCAGGACACCAAGGGCATCCAGGTTGACGCCAGCGGTATCGTGGAAAACTTCCAGATGAATGACCGGTGTGCTGCCGGCTGCGGTCGCTACCTGGGTTACATTGCCGACGAAATGAACATGGGTCTGCATGAACTGGGCCCGCTGGCCATGAAGTCAGGCAAGCCGGCCCGGATCAATTCAACCTGCACGGTGTTTGCCGGCGCTGAGCTGCGCGACCGGCTGGCACTGGGCGAGAAACGCGAAGACATCCTGGCCGGTCTGCACCGGGCAATCATCCTGCGGGCCATGTCGATCATCTCGCGCTCCGGCGGTATCGATGATCAGTTCACCTTTACCGGGGGTGTCGCGAAAAATGAAGCGGCGGTTCGCGAGTTGAAAAAACTGGTACTCGAAAATTACGGTGAAGTGACCATCAACATCGATCCGGACTCGATATACACGGGCGCATTGGGGGGAGCCGAATTTGCCCGCCGCGCAGCGGAAGGCCGGGTAGAAGGAGTAGTAGCATGACCCTTTCAGCAGGAATTGATGTTGGCACCGGTGCGGTGAAGGCGACGATCTTCAGGGTCGAAGATGGTAAGGAAGACTGGCTGGCACGCTCAACCTTGCGTATCCGGCAACGCGACCCGATGGAACTGGCTGAAGAGGCCTTCAACCAGACCCTTGAGGATGCAGGCCTGACCCGTGAAGATCTGGATTACGTCGCGACGACGGGGGAGGGTGAGGCGATCCCGTTCCATACCGGACATTTCTACTCGATGACCTCCCATGCCCGGGGCGCAACCTATCTGAACCCCAAGTCCAGCGCGGTTCTTGATTGCGGTGCCCTGCACGGGCGGGCCATTGTAACTGATGAACACGGCAAGGTGCTGAGTTACAAGATGACCAGCCAGTGTGCCTCCGGCTCCGGCCAGTTCCTGGAGAACATTGCGCGTTATCTCGGTATTGCCCAGGATGAGATCGGCAACCTCTCGCTGCAATCCGACGAGCCTGAAGTGGTGTCCAGCATTTGTGCGGTTCTGGCTGAGACCGATGTGATCAACATGGTGTCACGCGGCATTTCACCGCCCAACATCCTGAAAGGCATTCATTTGTCGATGGCAAGCCGCCTGGTACGGCTGCTGAAGTCGATCGGTGTCACGGACAATGTGGTGATGGTCACCGGTGGACTGGCAATCGACAAGGGGTTGGTTGCAGCATTGGCGGAAGAACTGGCCAAGATGAAGGGTGTCGAAGCAGAAGTCGTCAGTCACCCGGACTCGATCTACGCCGGTGCCATAGGTGCTGCCCTGTGGGGCGCTTTCAGATTTGAAAAACTTGCGGCTACCGGACAACTGTTGAAGGCATCTTGATAGGAGAACATTTATGGCACTTATGATTGTCGATCCATGTACAGCATGCGACGCATGCGAACCTGTGTGCCCGAACGAGGCAATCAAGGCTGATGACCCGTTTTATGTCATTGACCCCATGAAATGCACTGAATGTGTCGGAGCCGAGGATGAACCGCAATGCAAGCTGGTATGTCCGGAAGCCTGCATAGTTCCCAACCCGGACTGGGAAGAAACGGCAGAGGAATTGCAGGAAAAATTCGAAATGCTGAATAGCTGACCCTGCCGATTGAAACCCAATGCGCGTCGTTCAGCTGGCCAGGTTACGGCTCAGGACGACCCGCTGGGCCGGACTAAATCCCAATTTGTCGAGATAGTCGATCAATTCGACATCGTTCCAGTCCAATTCGGTGCGGATATGGTCGACCTGCAAGGTGGCAAGATTGGCAACCAACTGCGACATCAGGGCCTGACCGACACCGCGTCCGCGATATCCCGGGTCAACGCCGAAAGTGTCCATGACCGCCTCCGAGCTGATGTGGCCAAATTCGCCGTAGTCCATCCGGGCCATGATAAAGCCGACCGGATGACCGTCCTGTTCGGCAACCAGCGATATTCGAACTCCTGATTCACGCATTACCTCGCGTTGCCTGCGCCGGTAATAGGCGGACCGGTCTTCTCCCATTGAGCGTCGGTCGATGGCGATCACGGCGTCGAGGTCGGCATCTGTCATGGAGCGCACCGGTACTCGATCGCGTGACAGTGCGTCGTAGTCATCTGATTGCGATGAGCTGTAATCGGCTTCTAACGGCCGATCAACGTTGGTGGGGATGATCGGGGGTTGAATTGTGGGCACGAGTGATCCTCCGGAAATTATTTTGAGCTTTACAGGATGGGTTTGTCCGTGGGGCGGGTCAGGACAATGCGCGGCGCCATGGTGAAGCCGGCGCTGGCAAAGAATGTCAGCAGGTTCTGATTTTCCCATTCGACCTGGCTGGTCAATTCACCTACCCCCTTATTGCGCAAAACCTCTTCGACGGCGCTGAGAAGCTGATGACCTGCCAATTCGCTTTTGTGGTTCGGATCGACGCCAATCGCATCCAGCATGGCGCGCGCGCCGGGTTTGCCGAATTCGCCCTCGACCAGTCTTGCCAGGGCAAATCCGACAAGCCGTTTGCCCTCGCGCAGTCCGACATAGATGAAATCACCCGGCTCATCGAGCGCTGCGGCCAGGCGTTTCTCGAAGAAACCGCGGCGTGATGTTCCACTCAACGTCTTGTCGATGGCAATGACGGCTTCCAGATCGTCGGCCCCCAGCGGCGTTATCTTGCCGTTTTCGGCGGGACTTTTTGATTTCCTGGCCATTGAATTCTCCTATGCGTCGCTACCGTAATTTTCTGACAGCTCAAAGTCGGTTTCCGGGTCAAGCAGTTCGTCCAGCACGGGTAAAAGTGCCATTTCTTCCTTCTGTATGTGCGCCAGCATGCGTTCGATCAGTTCACCCGCCTGGGATTTGAATTGCGGCCAGCTCTGGTCGCTGAAGCCGCTGTCGAGCGCAGCTCTGGCCAGACCTGCCACCTGTTCGCCAACGGGCAGCATGGCGTGGTGCTCTTCGGCCAAATGTTCGCCGATTTCGGTGTCGCCCATATCGGCGAGCCGTGTGAACAGCTCGTTTTCCTCGAAAGCAAAATGATCGCCTATTTCCTGTTCGATGGCGGTGGCGGCGGTTTCGAGGGTTTTCCGGATCGCTGGATCATTCGTGTCGGGCAGATTTCGTTTTGCCCGTGCAATCAGGTCCTCAATTTGTTCGACCATCACCAGGGTTGCCTGGTGATCCTCGTGCAGGAGCTGGGCAGTGCGACGGGAGAATTGCATCTGATTTTCCTTGGCAAAATGAGCAACATGATTGTAAATATATATTTAAGTACTATAATACGTATTTAGGAATCCAACAAGAGGAATCGAACAGATGAAGCTGTGTCTGGATGGGCGAAGTGCGATTGTTACCGGAGGCGCGCGCGGCATTGGACGGGCGATTGCGGCAGCGTTGCAAAATGCCGGGGCAGTGGTTCACGTCATAGACAGGGACCGGCCGGATGCTGCGGAGGAGGAGACGCTGATCTACCACTCCTGCGACATCTCCAATTCACAAGCGGTTCAGGGTGTAATGGACCATATCGCCGGGCCGATTTCAATTCTGGTCAACAATGCCGGGATTACCCGCGACCGTTCCCTGATGAAGATGAGCGACGAGGAATGGTCCGATGTCATCTCGGTCAATCTGACCGGCGCCTTCAACATGATGCGAACTGTCGCGCCGTTTATGGTGGGAGCTGATGGCGGCAGCATCGTCAATGTTACTTCGATAAATGGTATCAGGGGCAAGTTTGGCCAGGCCAATTATGCAGCCTCCAAGGCCGGACTGATTGGTCTTACCAAGACGGCTGCCCGCGAATTGGGGCCCAAGGGAATTACTGTCAATGCGATTGCGCCAGGTATGGTAATGACCGAAATGGCGCGCACGCTGCCGCAGGAGACGCTTGACCGGGCTATCGGTGAAACAGTGCTCAATCAGCTCGCCGAGCCGGTCGATGTTGCTGCGGCAGCGGTGTTTTTGGCGTCGGATGCAGCGCGCTTCATCACCGGACAGGTGCTGCAGGTTGATGCGGGGCAGTACATCTGAACCGTTCTGAACCCCGTTGCCAGGTCATCGCAACCTGTTCACAATCAGAAAAGTGAAGACGGCAAATGCCAAAGCACCGGTCAAGCCCAGCGCAGCACCAAATCGGACCAGCATGCCAGAGTTGGCGATTATTCCGAGTGAACACAGCGTTACCGCGCCAACGTGGCAGCCGGCATGAACCTTTAGAGGATTTTCAGCTGTCAGTTCTGACAACATGACAGGTTTTCCGCCTGCACCCGCGACGTGCATGGATGCAAGAAAGGGCATGATGCGTTGCAGAATGCCGGTCAGAAATGTCAATAACCAGCCGGCCAGCAGAACAAATCCAAACAATGTTGCCCCATTGGGGATCGGGACCCCCAGTACAATGGCGAGGCCCAGCGCAAGACATATCATCAACGCGACCCAGGATGATTTTACAAGCACGAACGACAGGCCAAGGCGTTTGCGCATGCCGGTTTTCAGTGCCGTGTTCATCAGCCACACGTAGACAGCGCTGGCACATAACCCCATGACTGCTGCTACCGCCAGGCCAATCGGGTTGTCGGTCAGCGCAGCAGCGGTTGCCAGGCCACATGCAGCGAAGGCAAGCCAGAATTCCGTCCACCCGAGATGGGGTGGCAAGGTATGCGACAGGGCAAACATCGGGATCAGAACATGACTGAAACCGAAAGCCAGCAGACCCATAAATCCAAAGCCGGCAAGGATCATATGGGCAATGGAGGCCGATTGGTGGTCTGGTAGAAATCCGCTGCTGAAATTGGCGATCAGGGCGAGTCCCAGTCCGGCAAAGCCTGCAAGCGAAACGACCGCACCCCAGCCATGGGCGCCGACAATCGGCATATCGCGGGCGCGACGCAGATTGTCAGCGACGACAACGGCGAACACCACAAGGCCGACGACAACACCGATACCGCCGACAATCATCGCGGTCTCATGGCCAATCGCCATGCTGTAGGTAAGCATGAGTATGCCCGGTGTCAGCAACCAGAAGCTCACCCGGGCCGGCCAGGTCTGTGCCAGCGGTCGACGTGTTGCGACGGGCAGGAGCTGGAATGCTGCCCCCATTGCGGTCATAACCAGCACACCCAGGGTCAGCAAATGAATAGCGGCCAGAACGTTTCCGGGGCCGCCGATGAAGCCCGGTAATTCGTCAGCGGCAGCGAAGAGCACAAGCCAGGCAAGAACGTGAAAGCTGACGGCTGCGGTAAAATACCGGAACGGGATCGAGGCCGGCAGCAACCGGCTCTTGGCGCCTCCAAGAAATCTCGCCGCCAGCGTCATTCCTGCCTCGTCAGCAGGAGTCTGACCTCTCCAGGCTCTCCGGCAACAATCTGGTGGTGCCAGCCACGCTCGGCCAGTTCGGGATACAGAAACACCGGCTCGCGGTCATGATGGACAAAGACGCGGTCGTTGGTGTCCGGGTGTTCCAGGAGTGTGAGGATAGCAACCATCGGTTCGGGCGGTGAAAGCCCGCGAACATCAATGTGGATGCCATCTGCGGCGTGCCACTCATTGGCGAGAGGGTGAGGCATAGCCAGTCATTCCAACTCCAGGGTCAAACGTTTTGCCAGCCGTTGCGTCAGCGCAGACACGGCAAGCCGTCGATAGTGCGAACCGATAGTCGATGTGCGTTGAGGTGAAACCTGTTTTTGAACCAGTTTCGCCAGGTTTGTGAAAGCGGCATCGGGATCCTGATCAAGTCCAATCGGGTCAAACCCCTCAATCAGGAACGGTCGGGAATTCGTGCCGGTGAGGGCAGATGTGATTCTGACTTCGCCACTGGCCAACCGGGTGCATGCAACCGCGACACCGGCAAGCGGAAAGTCGATTGCCCCGCGTATACGCACCTTGGCGTAGGCTGACCTGACCATGCGCTGGGTATCGCCCGGTGGAACATGCACGGCGACAATGAACTCTCCGGACTTGAGCCCTAAATGGTTGGCGCCGTCTTCGTGGTAGAGGTCGGCAAGCGGCATGCGCCTGCGGCCGTCGGGGCCGGCAATTTCGACCTCCGCACCATGAACCATCAGCGCCGGTGCCAAATCTCCGCTGAATGCCGCACGGCAGCGTTTGCCTGTTGGTGCAACATGGCAGGTGTCGCCCTTGTACTTGAGGCAAAAATCATTGGCTTTGCGCCACCAGTGACTCTGATTGTAATACATACACCGGGTGTCAAGGCAGAGATTTCCGCCAACTGTCGCCACTGAGCGATGGCCCGGACCTGCGATTGCGTCGCAAGCCTCGCCGATGGCGCCGTAGCTGCGGCGAATATCTCGATGTTCGCAAATTTCCCGCAGCGTCACGCCGGCTCCGATGGTCAGCCCTGATTTTCCGTCGCTGAGCTGCTGCAATTCTGAAATTCCGGTTAGGTCAATCAGGCAGTCGGTATCCACCAGACCGCGGCGCATGTTGACGATCAGGTCGGTGCCGCCGGCCAGAAACCGACTGGATGGCCGCTTCGCCATCGCGGTGACGGCCTGATCGATTGTTTCTGGCCGGTCAAGGGTGAATTCGGGCAGTGCTTCGGTCATGATGCCTCCTTGAGGCTTGCAGCACGGCGTTGCTTGCGACGTTGCGCAACAAGGGCGTCCATGAGCCGGTCCGGGGTCACGGGCAGGGTGTTGAGATCAAGACCAATGGCATCGGCTACAGCGTTGACCAGTGCAGGTGGAAAACCCGACAGGGCTCCTTCGCCGGCTTCCTTGGCGCCGAATGGTCCAAGGGGATCGTTGCTTTCGACGATGTAGACCTCAATGTCCGGCGACTCGACGATTGTCGGCACGCGGTATTCCAGCAAGCTGGCGTGTACCGGCAGACCATCCATGTAGCGGGTTTCCTCGCACAGTGCCTGACCCATTCCCATCCACACAGACCCTTCGATCTGGCCCTGTACTGCCAGAGGGTTGATGGCGAAGCCGCAATCAAGAGCAGCCCAGACCTTTTCAACCGAAATCAACCCGGTCTCGACATCGACCGCTACCTCCACAACCTGGACGGCATAGCTGAAGCCCATTGTGGAGCCGACCGCACCGCCGCGATGCTTGCCGCCCTGGGCCTGGGGAGGGCAGGTGAATGTGCCCTTGACCGAGATTGTGCCGTCTTCAGCAAGCGCTGCCGCGGCGACATCGGCAAATGACATCATCGACTGTTCGCTGCCGTGCACGGAGAAGGTTTCCATTGTGCAGGTGATGTCTTGCGGATCGGCTTCAAGCTTTTTGGCGGCAGCGGCAATGAGTATCTCACGCAGGCGGGTGGCCGCTTCAATGGCTGCGTTGCCGACCATGAATGTCACGCGTGACGAGTAGGATCCGTTGTCTTTTGGAGTAATGGCGCTGTCATTGGTGATGACGCGGATACGGGCAAGGTCGACACCAAGGATTTCAGCGGCAGCCAGAGCCACCATGGTTGTCGAGCCCTGACCAATATCGGATGCACCGGTAAATGCAGTTATGCTGCCGTCGAAATCGAGTTTCATGGAGACCACGGCATGAGGCTCGCCGGTCCAGTGCACGGGTTTTGCCGCGCCGCTGACATAGTGTGAACACGCCATGCCCAGGCCGCGGCCGGGTGGCAGGCCGGACTTGCGTTCATGCCAGCCACTGGCCATTTCAACCGTGGAAAGGCATTCGGGCAGGCCGTAACTGTTGACCATCAGGTCGTTGGGTGTGCGGGTTGGTGCCTCCAGCAGATTGGCAGAACGAACCGCAAAGGGGTCGAGCTCAAGTTGTCTCGCCATCCGGTCAAGCATGCATTCGAAGGCATGGCGCACATCCACCGTGCCGTGACCGCGCATTGCGCCGCATGGCGGCAGGTTGGCATAGACGCGATAGCCGTCATACTTGACGGCCGGTATATCGTAGAGGCCATGGAGCAGGGCACCGGCATACAAAATGGTCACCAGGCCATAGCCGGCATAGGCGCCGCCACGCTGTGTCACCCGGCAGTCTACAGCGGTTATACGACCTTCCTGGCTCATGCCGATTTTCAGTTCGACCTGGGTATCTGGCCGGCCGCGGTGGGTGATGAGGGTTTCCTCGCGGGTGAGCCGCATCATCACTTTGCCATTTGCTGCGCGTGCCAAGAGCCCGGTGATCAGTTCGAAGTTCAAGGTCTCGGTGCGGGCGCCGAAACCGCCGCCGACGAACGGTTTGATGACGCGAATATCGCATGTGTCCATTTCCAGGCAACGCGCCAGCATCAGGTGTACGTAATAGGGCACCTGGGATACGGTGTGCATGGTCAGTTGCTTGCGCTCTGCGTCAAAATCAGCGAGCGTGGCATGAGGCTCCATCTGGGCGTGGTTGACCTCGGCGCATTCGAATTGTTCTGTTGAAACCAGATCGGCAGCGGCAAACCCGTCGGCAATATCTCCAAATTCATGATGAACTTCGCGGTCCAGATTGCCTGGCTTGTCGTCGTGCAGAAGCACTGCGTCTTTGGCGCGAGCGTCATTTGCAGTGTAGTAGGCCGGCAATTCACGGATATCGAGTTCGATCAATTCAAGGGCCTGTTCAGCCGTGTGCGCGTCGATTGCTGCGATGGCTGCCACCGGCTCGCCACGGTAGCGAACCTTTCCGCGGGCAAGCGGATACTCGTTCATGGCAACCGGAATGACACCATAGGTATGCGGACAATCGTCAGCGGTGACGATTGCGCGCACACCGTCCAGTGCCAGGGCTTTCGAAACATCGAGACTGACGATTTCGCCATGGCTGACCGGACTGCGCAGAATTCGCCCAGCCAGTGCATCCGATGTCTCGAGATCTGCCGTATACAGCGCCTTGCCGGTCACCTTTTCGATGCCGTCGATGAGCGGAGCAGGATGACCGGCAGCGCGGGATTTCAAAGGTGCGGTCATAGTTGCGCTCCGGCGGCGGCGCGAATTGACTTGATGATCTTGACATAGCCAGTGCAGCGGCAAAGATTTCCGCCGAGCGCTGTGCGGATTTCCCGGTCACTGGGGGTCGGCGAGCGCCGCAGCAAACCTTCGGCGGCCATGATCATGCCGGGGGTGCAATAACCGCACTGTGTACCGAGGTTTTCATGAAAGGCACGCTGCAGTGCTGACAATCGGCCATTACTCACCTGGCCCTCAATGGTTTCGATCTCGCGACCATTGCAACTGGCGGCCAGGGTGATGCAGGCTGGCCGCGGGTGGCCGTCCACAAGCACGGTACAGGCACCGCACTCACCTCCGTCACAACCCATCTTGGCCCCGGTCAAATGCCTGACTTCACGAAGATAGTCAATCAACAGAAGGCTGTCCGAAACCGCGTCTTCGCACACTGCGCCGTTGATTCTGAGGGCAATGATTTGTTTCATGGATTGATCTTTCCCGCCGAATAGCCTTTCTAAAGTTCTATTTAAGTACTATTATACCTATTTAAACGCAAATGGAAACCGTTTAGTTGCAGGTCATCAGGTTGCCTGCACACCTCGCCGGTGTGGATTCAAGGACCGTAACCAATTGGGGAAACCGCTGGCTGAACCGCGATGTTGCAAGCTGGCCGCCATATGCTTTATTCCAGGTAGCGACGTGGCAGAAGATTCGATTTAGACCAGCTGTTCGTTGCAGAGGTGCCGTGAGAAGGAGATTGCCAACATGAATGCCGTTACCCGGAGGGCCGCAGAGAGCTCGGGCAATCTCGTCAATATCCGTGCCGCCGTGGAGGCTGATCTCGGCTCGGTGGCAACGATTGACGAGCGTGTAACCGGGCTTGGCAAACTGGACTATTGGCGCGATGTCTATGAGCGGTATTCCACACGCCGCACAAAACAGCGTTTTTTCCTCGTTGCAGAGCCAGTAGGTGATGCATCGGAAAAGCCGCTTTTGGGTTACATCGTAGGCGCAGTCAGGGCATGGGAATTCGGATCAGAACCGTGCGGATGGGTGTTTGCCTTTTCTGTCGACCCTGACACACGATTGCAGGGTGTTGGCGAGCACTTGTTCCATGCGATGTCAGGCAAGTTCAAGGCAACAGGAATAAATACGATGCGCACTATGGTTGCGCGTGACAATAATCTACATATGGCGTTTTTCCGTAGTGAAGGCATGACTGCCGGTCCGTATATCCAATTGGAAAAAGAGCTTGATTGACATGACCGTGCAAACAAACAGGTGGACGTCATGAAGCTGCAGGTCTCGAGCCGAATAGCGATTTTTGCTCTGATCGAATTGGCCGCCGACCCTGAACGGCAGGTATCGGTTGCAGAGATCGGTCAAAAATACGGTGTTTCAGCGCATCACCTGGCAAAGGTGATGCACGCACTGGGGCGGGCCGGACTGGTTCGATCGATCCGTGGTGTTGGGGGAGGATACAGCTTTTCAGGCAATGCCAGGCGCACAACACTGCTCGATGTCATTCTGCTTTTTGAAGAAGTGTCGCCGGGCAGTGACGAGCTGGATTCGGAATCTGAAGCAACACTGGCTGGCCAGGCGTTGCGGCAGGTTCTCAACGAAATCGATGACATCGCCCGTGCCACACTAGGTGCGATCACCATATCAACAATGCTCAAGCAGATCGAACGATATCCCGGTAGTACCAGGGAGATCATCTCGGAAGTCGCGAGTGTTGATTGAATTAAGGTGCGCGCGGGATGACTGCGGTTGCCTCAAGTTCGATTTTCGCCGGGTGATCGAGCAAGTCGGATACAAAAACCATGCTCATGGCGGGAAAATGTGTCTCCATTAGCTGACGCCATATTTTGCCCAGATGCGGTCGCGCCTCGAGGTATGATGGTTTGTCACAACAATAAGCAGTCATGCGGCAAATGTGTTCCGGACGCCCGCCGCCTTGCGACAGCACAGCAAGGATGTTCCTAAGCGCTTGCTCAAACTGCGGAACGAGATCTTCGCTTTCAAACACCTGCTGCTCATTCCAGCCGACCTGGCCAGCGACAAACACGATCTGTCCGCCCGGCACCATGATGCCATTTGAATATCCAATCGGCTGTGCCCATTCGGGCGGCTGGAGGACGTGCACAACAGTTTTCCTGTCTCGTAATAAGAAGTTTCAGGTTGAATTATATCGAAAACAGTATTAGAGTACTTTAATACTGATATATAATCAAGCCTGTACCGGAACGAGGGGGTGCGGTTGGGTGCTTCTGGCAGACACGGGTAAAGCCGCCATGAAATTTCCACGTCAGTACAATGCCGCCAATGAATTCGTTGATCGCAATGTCAGCAATGGGCGCGGTGCAAAGGTTGCTTTTGTTGATGGCGAACGAACCCTGACCTATGAGGCGCTGCAACTCGCCACACGCAAGGTGGCCAACCTCTTGCGTGACCTTGAGATAAAGCACGAAACCCGCATCGCCATGCTGATGCTCGATACCGTCGATTTTCCAGCCGTTTTCTGGGGAGCTTTACGTGCCGGTGTCGTACCTGTGTGTCTCAATACACTCCTCACGAGCCAGCAGTATCAGTACATGCTGTCGGACAGCAGGGCCGAAGCGCTATTTGTTTCCAAAGAGTTGCTGGCAGTGGTTGAACCTATACTGGGCAGCTGTCAATTCCTGAGAAATGTTGTGGTGGTCGGCGGTGAGACCAGCAGATACTTGGCCTTTGAAGATCTGTTCGCTAACTCCAGCGACGAATTTGAGACTGCCGACACGTGTGCCGATGAAGTGGCCTTTTGGCTGTATTCGTCGGGGTCGACCGGTGATCCCAAAGGAGTAAGGCATGTTCATTCGAGCCCGATGTATGTTGCCAACCACTACGGCAAGGGAGTTCTGGACATAGCGCAGGATGATGTATGTTTCTCCGCTGCCAAGCTGTTTTTTGCCTATGGTTTCGGGGCAGGGATGGCGGTGCCGATGTCGGTGGGTGCAACTACCGTCCTGGCGCCAGGCCGACCGACGCCTTCATCTGTCCTTGACGTGTTGAACAAACACCAGCCAACGATCTTATTTGGGGTGCCAACGCTTTATGCCGCGATGCTGGCTGATCCCGAGTGCACAAAAGACAACAGTTCGGCAAAACTGCGGCTGTGCATTTCTGCCGGTGAGGCGCTACCGGAAGATGTCGGAAAGACCTGGAAAAGTAGGTTGGGCGTGGACATACTCGACGGCATTGGATCAACAGAGATGTTGCACGTGTTCTTGTCCAATAAGCCCGATGACATTCGCTACGGAACCTCAGGTAAGGAAATCGACGGGTACGCATTGCGATTGGTAGATGAAGACGGCCGCGATGTTGAGGCCGATGAAATCGGCGAGCTTGTGGTGTGCGGGGGCTCGGCGGCAGATGGTTACTGGAATCAACGCGAGAAATCGCGCGCTACCTTTGAAGGGGTATGGACGCGAACCGGTGATAAGTATTTTCAAGATAGCGACGGTTACTACCATTATTGCGGGCGCACCGACGACATGTTCAAGGTGAGTGGCCGCTGGGTGTCGCCGTTCGAAGTCGAGCAGGCACTGGTATCACATCCTGCTGTTCTGGAAGCTGCCGTTGTCGCAAAAGAAGACTCAAAAGGGTTGGTGAAGCCAAAGGCGTTTGTAGTCCTCAATGCTGATGCCGGCAAGGAATGCCTGTTTGAGCCCCTGAAGGCGCATGTCAAATCATCGGTTGGTGCCTGGAAATATCCGAGATGGATCGACTTTGTCAGCACGCTTCCGAAAACTGCCACCGGCAAGATTCAACGCTACAAATTGCGCGACACAATGAACTGAGATGCACTGGCAGATGAAATGATCCGGGATCCGACAGGTTACCGAGAAGCAGCGTGGTAAAAAACAATGTCTATTATCTTGGACTGGTTTTTCAGCGTTGCCAGCTTGACCAAAACAAAATTCAAGAACAGTTCGCCTTTTTTGTTTAGATATTACAATTACTTAAATCACGTTGGCGCTCTCATGACAGGTAAATCCTGCTAGCTCGTTCAGAAAGCTGGCCAGAGCAGTCGCCGTGCAGCACATTAGGAGCGTTCAATGAGCATCTCACTGTTAAAATCCAGCCACAAAGCCTCATCACATGGTAGTTGCGCAGTCAGTATTTCAGGTGGTCTTGCGGTCGTCTTGTTCACTCTGTGCCTGTCTGCCGGTACTGTGTCTGCGCAAGGCAAACACACAGACGATCATTCAAAAGGACAACTGCCATTCGGCCCGTCAGAGACAATCCCGCTTGACCAGCCGGGTGCAATAGCCGGTGTACCGGTGATGTCGGCAAAGGAATTCAATGCCGCCAAGGAGATTTATTTTCAGCGTTGTGCAGGTTGTCACGGCGTGCTGCGCAAGGGCGCCACAGGCAAACCACTTACGCCCAAGATTACGCGCGAACTTGGCTATGATCATCTCGTGAATTTCATTACTTATGGTTCGCCTGCCGGTATGCCCAGCTGGGGAACATCCGGAGAGTTGGACAAGGATCAGATTGATCTGATGGCACGCTTCGTCCTGCAGGATATTCCCACGCCACCAGAATTTGGCATGGCGCAGATGAGAGCCAGCTGGAAAATACATACACCGCTGAATGAGCGGCCGACCCGGAAGTTGAACGATTGGGATCTGGACAATCTGTTCTCGGTTACCTTGCGCGACAGCGGTGAAATCGCCCTAATCGACGGTACAACCTACGAAATCAAGAGTATCATCAAGACCGGCTATGCCGTTCACATATCTAGAATGTCGGCTTCGGGCCGCTACCTGTTCACCACCGGTCGCGATGCAAAGATAAACCTCATTGATCTGTGGATGAACCCGCCCGCGACGGTTGCGGAAATCGACACGGGCATCGAGGCGCGTTCTGTGGAGACATCGAAGTTCAAAGGCTGGGAAGACAAATTCGCTATTTCAGGCACCTACTGGCCGCCACAGTTCGTCATCATGGACGGTGCAACCCTTGAACCACTGAAGATCGTTGGCACGCGGGGCATGGTCGTCGGAACCCAGGAGTATCATCCCGAACCCCGGGTTGCCGCAATTGTTGCCTCTCATTACCGGCCTGAGTTTGTGGTAAACGTCAAGGAAACAGGAAAAGTCCTGATGGTCGATTATACCGATCTGAAGAACCTCAAGATCACTGAAATTGAGGCTGCACGCTTTTTGCACGACGGAGGTTTTGACGCGTCGGGAAGATATTTTCTGGTTGCGGCCAATGCTTCCAACAAAGTTGCGGTGGTTGATACGAAAGACAACAAACTTGTGCGACTGATTGAAACCGGACCGACGCCGCATCCAGGACGCGGGGCAAATTTCATCGATCAGAAATTTGGCCCGGTTTGGGCAACCAGTCATTTGGGTGACGAAACCGTATCCGTTATTGGCACTGATCCAGAAAACCATCCTCAGCATGCCTGGAAAGTTGTTCGCTCACTTGAGGGTCAAGGTGGCGGATCGCTATTCATCAAGACGCACCCGAATTCGTCGCATCTCTACGTAGACACTCCACTCAACCCGGATGAGGAAACATCCCAATCAGTTGCGGTGTTCGATATCACCGCGTTGGACAAGGAATACAAGGTGTTGCCCATTGGCGAGTGGTCGGGAATAAAAGACGGCGTGCGCCGCGTTGTTCAGGGTGAATTCAACAAAGAAGGGACCGAAATCTGGTTTTCTGTCTGGAATGCCAAAAACCAACCCTCTGCCTTGATCGTGGTCGACGACAAAACTCTCAAGTTGAAAAAGGTGATCAAAGACAAACGTCTCATCACGCCGACCGGCAAGTTCAATGTCTACAACACTCAACACGACGTGTACTGAATGGAAATTTGGCCCACGCCGGGGTTGAGTTGCCTGTCGCAGGGCTTATGGAACCAATGCGCTATCGCACAAGAGAGGATTTCAGCAGACCTATAAATGCCCTGGCAAACAGACCATCGTTTCTATTGCAGGCGTCGTCCGAAGGCTAGCAGTTCGCGAACGACAACAGGGATCAAGCTTAACCCAACGATTGCGCCCCACGCTGTTCCAGGCAGGGGGGTTAAACGCAGAGCGCCGGCGATGTCGGGCTGCAAGGCCGCGATAGTGAGAATTGTAAGGCATATCGTGATGGCTAGCCACACATAGGTATTCCGCGTGATCTGGTTGAAGATCAGTCCTTCGCGCCAGTTTCGTATATTGAACACGTGCCAGAGCTGGGCCAATGAGAGAGTGAAGAAACACATTGTGGTTATGGCATCCCCACGCAAACCCAGCACGAATGTTGCCAGGACCATGCTCGAGAGAGTTGTTGCAGCAATTACACTGCCGCCGGCAACGATCGTTATCCACTGTGATTTGTTCAGTATGGGTTCGCTGGGGGGCTTTGGCGGTTTGGCCAAGACATTCCGGTCTGCCTCGATAGTGCCGAGCGCAAATGCAGGAAATACATCTGTCACTAGATTCAGGAACAGGATCTGCAGTGGCAACAGCGGTAATGGCAGGCCAGCCAGAACCGCCAATCCAACAATCAGTATCTCGCTGAGGTTGCAAGACAACAGATATGTAGTGAATCTGCGAATGTTGGTGTAGATGATCCGGCCTTCCCGGATGGCTTGAACAATGGTGGAAAAGGCGTCGTCCCGCAGCACCATGTCAGCCGCTTCGCGGGCTACCTGGGTGCCGCGCAGACCCATCGCAATGCCAATATCCGCCTTTTTGAGTGCCGGGGCGTCGTTGACACCGTCACCCGTCATGGCAACCACGTCCCCTGCTTGCTGGTGTAGGGTGATGAGATCAAGTTTTTGTTCAGGTGTAACCCGGGAAAACACATGTGCGGCTCTCGTCCTTGCTTTCTCTGTTTCCGACATCTCCGGATACGGCTTCAACTCATGCGAGGCGATCGCGGTAAAGCCTTCCGGTGCCAGTCCAACGGCCTGTGAAATGTGTTTGGCGGTTGCTGCATGATCGCCGGTGACCATGACAACATTGATACCCGCCTGCCGGGCGTCGGCAATCGCCGTGGCCACATCAGCACGAGGTGGATCCTGAAATGCAACTACTCCAAACAAGGTCAGGTCTTGATATGGCTGCACATCCGGTTTGGATGCGGTTTTTCCGGCGACAGCCAGTAACCGTAGTCCCTGTGCTGCCAATACTTCACAAACATCCTTCCAATGCCGTTTCTGGTGCCTGTCGAAAGATACAGAACGGTTTCCCGTGCTCACCTGTTTTACCCGGTCCAGGACTGCTTCCGGGGCGCCCTTGACAGCAATCTTGAAGTTGCGGCCATCTTTGTGGACGGTTGCCATCATGCGTGTTGCAGCATCAAAAGCGTGCTCCGCGACTTCGGGAAAGGAGGTCAAGAGCGTTAACCGTTCAATCCCGTCGGCGTGTGCTGCCTCAAGCAGACTGACTTCCATCGGATCGCCTGAGCTTGTCTGTCCTTTTGTTCCCAGCGACGCATTGTTGCACAGGCAAGCACCTTCGAGCAGAAGGCGAAGGTTGTCATTGCCTGCCGCAGTCACCTTGTGACCCGCCATTAAGAACCGGCCGCTTCCCCGGTCAAAATCCAGTTCACCATCGCTTGTTACAATGCGGTCAACATGCATACGGTTTTCGGTCAGAGTGCCGGTCTTGTCCGTCATGATAACGGTTGTTGAACCAAGCGTTTCGACCGCCGACAAGCGTTCAATCAGCGCGTTGTGTCTTGCCATCCGCAACATACCGCGCGCCAGCGCAAGCGTGGCGACTATTGGCAAGCCTTCGGGGATAGCTGCAACTGCAAGCGCAACGGAAGTCTCCACCATCAAACTCACATCCTGGCCGGCCAGCATGCCGGCGGTCCCGACTGCGGTTGCAACCAGTACCGTTACCCAGATCAAATGCCGGCTCAACACCTCAAGCTGCTTTTCCAGGGGGGACCGTTCTGGTGCGCTTTGCTCAACGAGCCTTGAAATGCGGCCCAGTTCAGTGTCCATTCCCGTGCTCGTTACAATCGCCTCGCCGGTGCCGCGGGTAATGGCGCAGCCTT
Organism: Alphaproteobacteria bacterium; assembly: GCA_024640405.1. Lineage (GTDB taxonomy): Bacteria > Pseudomonadota > Alphaproteobacteria > Rhizobiales > Aestuariivirgaceae > Anderseniella. Next base: position 55,101 of record JAHEFB010000005.1, read on the forward strand.
TGAACAACATGCAGGTCCGGTCCGCCAGAGGGGTGTCGGGCGCAACAGGCTGCACATCCTTGGCAACGGGCAGGGACTCTCCCGTCAGCGCTGATTCATCAGATGCCAGGTTGGCTGATGAGATAATTCGCATGTCCGCGGCAGTGACGTCACCGGCATCGATGATGACAATATCTCCAGGTACGAGCTGCTCTGCCGGAATGGTCTCGATGTGGCCTGCGCGCCTGACGACCACTGAGCGGGTCGAAAGATGCCTTAGTGCTTCCATGGAGCGTACCGCGCGCAGTTCGGTGACGAAGCCGATCCCGGAATTGATCAGCAGAACGGCCAAAATGGCGATAAACTCCGTCAATTCGCCGATTAACAGGGCAAACCCTGCCGCGCCGAGCAGAAGATAGACGACGGGGCTCATGAATTGTTTGAATAATATCCGAACCGGATTGGCCGGTGGATGGGCTTTCAAAAGGTTGGCGCCATACCGGCTGCGGGCTTCATCAACTTCTGCCACGGTCAACCCGTGCGCGGTATCAAGGCCAAGTGCCTTCGCCACCTCTGCGGCTGTGCTGCTATGGGGTATGCAGCTTGTTGCCTCATGAATGTTCCGGTCGGGGGTCATGCGATAATTGTAGCTTTGTGTCTCGCAGTTTGCTGCGTTCAACAGATATGTTTTGCGTTCCTGCACAGACCCTATCCTGAGTATTCCAGGGTAGCATTGATGCAGCGCAAACAGGCCTCGGCGCATTCAGCGTACCGGCGATATTGAGGTTGGGCGAACATCGTTGCCGCAGATGACCGGGTCAGGCAGAATTTCTGCCAGCGGCAATCAGACCCTACGATGCATCAGGATACTGCCCGACTTGCCCGGAAAGTCAGGGTGGGCGGGAAGGGTAACCCTATCGACTGTCACGAAACCCCGCTTCTCATAGAACGAAATGGCGTTGAGATTGTCTGACCACACATGAAGACTGACTCTGTCATAGCCATCTGACTTGGCCTGCTCATGCGAGTGATCAAGCAACCGACCGCCAATCCCACATTGGCGCCACTTGCTGCCGACAGCGAGGCTGTTGATGAACAGGCTTCCCCAATCCTGGAGACTGAATACCGGGTCAAGATATTGCCATCGTTCTGTACTGAGCAGGTCGTGGCCATGCTCACGCAGCAAATCAGCAGGGAACAGGTTGATCAGGCCTGCTATCTCATTGTTGCACGTATCAACGGCCACGAAACAGTTCTTATACGATAATGGCGAAGCCAGGACACCGACTGTCCATTTGAGAATTTCCATGGACGTAAAGCCTGGTATCAGATCGTCGAGTAGAAACTCATACAGACCATCCCCGGCCAGACGAATGTAGGATGCAACCGCAGCGCTGTCTTCAGTCGTTGCCCAGCGGTATGAAATATCTGACACAGCATTCAAGTGACTTGTCTCTCCTGGAGCCTGTTTCTGATCTGACAATAACCGCCCCCAAAATCAAATTTCTGCCTCTCCGTATTGCTGAATCTAGACCGGTTTCCTCGCTACGCACCAGTTATCATTTTCATCCAGCGCGATGGGCAATAATGCCCCAAGACATTCGTACCGGTGTCGTGAACGCTGTCTGGCGAGCACTTGACACAAATCCTGCGGTTGCGTGGACAAGTGTGCTTTTTCGCGTTCCTGAGAGCATTGGGTCATGCTCTCGGGCAAACGGCCCATTCATTGCAGATGTAACCACCAAAGCATCGAATGCGGGGTGAACTTCTGGACATTTCAGTTTGCGACACACCTTAAGTCTTATGCAGGCAATTGCGCCGGATCAATGCGCGAGACCAAGTTTGATGATGACATCTGTTTTTTAGATCAACCTTGGCGACTAAACGCAATGCTGCAGCGGATAATCCTCGTATTCCTCTTGCTGACCGGCACTTTCGCTGCGGTGTCTTCTCCGCGAACCGCAAGCGCGCTCACAGCTGAAAGTGGTTCCGTCACGGCCTATTTGTTCTGGCAGAAGGGTTGTCCGTACTGTGCTTCCGCCAAGGTGGAGTTGGAGCGAATAAGCAAGACACGGCCGGTCGTACAAGTCAGACCGATTGAGTTGGGCAAGTCAGCTGCCAATGAGGTCTTGTACACCAGAGCGCTGGCTCATTTCGGGTTCGAACAGGCCGCTGTCCCGTTGGTTGTCATCGGGGGTACGCCGTTTCTCGGTTTTGCATCCCAGGGACGCAGCGCAGCAGCCTATGAACAGGCAATAACAAAGTGTCTTGATCGCAAATGCCCGGATATTCTTGCCGAATTATCCGGTTCTGAATTAGCCGAAGAGGCACCCGGAAGTGCCGGACACTTACCTTCTTCCGGCATTAACCGGCCATCAGTGATGCCCGAAACGATTTCTGTTCCCCTGCTGGGACCGGTTCGAACGCGGGATCTCTCACTTCCGGTGCTCACAGTGCTTCTGGCCGGAGTTGACGGATTCAATCCCTGCGCCATGTGGGTGCTTGTGTTTCTCATCGGCCTACTGCTGGGGCTTGAGGATGAGAGGCGCATGTGGCTGTTGGGCGGGGCATTCCTGTCGGCAACCGCTGTTATGTATTTCGCGGTGATGGCGACATGGCTCAATCTGGTTTTGGTTCTGGGCGCCGTGACATGGTTACGCCTGGCAATCGGGGCGCTTGCACTCGGTGTCGGTTTCTATTTCCTGCGCGAGTACTGGACGAAACCGGAAGCTGCCTGCAAGGTCGTCAACCCCGGTCGCAGACGCAACATGATGGACGCGTTTCGGTCAGTCGTCGAGCAGGACCGCCTGGTCTTGGCGGTGCTGGGCATGATGGCCTTGGCGGTGGGTGTCAACCTCATCGAGTTGTTGTGTTCTGCCGGTGTGCCCGCTGTCTACACCCAGATACTGACGCTCAACGACTTGCCTGCCTCCACATACTATTCATATATCGGCCTCTACATTGCGGTGTTCATGTTTGACGACATTGCGATATTTGCAACCGCGATGTTTGCGTTGCGCGTAAGCGGTTTGACCGGAAGCTACGCTAGATACTCGCACCTGATCGGAGGCGTGGTTTTGATGGCAATCGGCGCGGTCATGTTGTTGCGTCCCGAACTGCTGAGCTTCGGTTAAAGTCGAACCTGTTGCCGAACGCTGCGCTCAATCAGCTGTGGCGGCGACAACTAAACTGGTCTGGGAGCTTTCCAAAGTCGGGGTCGCGCATTTCCCTGTTCCTGACATTTCAGCTCAGCTGACTGATTTTGACATTGGTCAATGAAGCGTTCCATTTGATCGGTATGATGCTGTGTCAGGGAGGAGTAAGCATGAACAAAGCCCATTCTGTGAAGAGCGTCTCATCAGCAATCCTGATTGCGGTAGCTGCAGTCGTTGCAAGTGTACCGGTTACCCGTGCAACGGTGGTAGACCGTTCAACATTTTCCTCGAACTTGCCTACAATCGATGCGAAGGAAGGTGTCGAGTTGATCCGCAAGCGGCGCAGCGCCCGCAAGGCGCGCCGGCATGCTCGCAAGCATCGCCGCAAGGCGCGCCGGTCGCGCCGATATCACCGCAGATATGCCAGGCGTGGACATCGACGCAGGCACCGCAGGTATCGGCGCGGCATCTACGTCAGCCCCTATATCTACAGCATTCCGTACGGCTATTATTATCCTTATCGGTCGCGTCGCTATTATGGCTTGCCTCGGTGCACAAAATGGCATCGCAGGTGCGTGCGAAACTGGGGATATGGCAACCGCAACTACAGAGGTTGTATGCGTTATCATGGTTGCCGCCCACGTTGAGTGAACAGGGCATTGCCAGATGCATTCATACTCGCAACCGGAAGGAGGACCGCCAATGAATTCTGCGAAAGCCTGGTTGCTGGAACAGTTCCCCGACTATGAAAGGGCCATCCACCAGTTGTGGGGCTCTGACAAGGGGTTTGAGGCGACCAGTCACGAATTGCAGGAAGTCCAGTTGAAGGTTGACAGACTGAATGCGCAAAGCGACCCGACCGAGCCCATAGAGGCTGAAAGGTTAAAGGCAAGGCGTGACGCCCTGCACCGTGAGCTGATGATGCTCATGGGTGCAAACATGAGGTAATATGGGGACAAGGTCTTGATGGACTGTAATGAGCATTTCTGACTGGAGATGAAACAACTCGTCAACAAGGCAGGAGCACGGCAAACAGCAGCGGGAATTGACTGGAACCGCTGGATCGCCGCACGATTGCGCGACGTGGCCGACTTGCTTGAACAGCAGGGTGCGAACCCTTTCCGCACCGGAGCGTACAGGCGTGCGGCAGGTACTCTCGATACATTGCAGCGAAATGCCGGTGACATCGTTGCCCATGAGGGTGTGGAAGGATTGATTGAATTGCCACACATCGGCAAGTCGATCGCATCAGCGATTGTCGAGATGATCCAGACCGGCCGCTGGTTGCAACTTGAACGTCTGCGGGGTTCGACCGACCCGCTGATGCTGTTTCGCACCATACCCGGGATTGGGCCCAAATTGGCCGCAGACATGGAAACCCACTTGCATGCCGAGACACTGGAAGATCTAGAGGCTGCAGCATATGACGGACGTCTGGATGAAGTCCCGGGAATTGGTCCTCGAAGAGTAACGGCAATTCGTCAGGCCCTGGCCAGCCTCTTGCAGCGCCGCCGGGTTGGCAAGATGTCGGAAGTGACGAAGCTACCCGATATCGCGTACCTGCTTGATGTGGATCGTGAATATCGGGAGATGTCCAAGGCAGGCAAATTGCCTCTAATACAGCCCCGCCGTTTCGCCTCCGATGAAGGCGCGTGCCTGCCAATTTATCATGCACAACGGGGTAACTGGCATTTTACCGCACTTTACTCAAACACTCCACGGGCCCATGAACTGGGCAGGACGCGTGACTGGGTGGTGATCTATTTCCATGCCGACAGCGAGCCGGAAGCGCAGTGCACTGTGGTCACTGAGCATTTCGGCCCGTTGCGAGGTCTAAGGGTGGTCCGGGGCAGGGAACAGGAGTCCGGCCAGTTTCATGCGCATCCACGAGGGCGAGGGAATAGTACTCCAGACGAATAGGTGTCTCGTGCCGGCAAGTCCATGTTGACTGTCGAAACGCCGGAGCCGCAAGAGAACGAAGACTGCTGACCCTCATTTACAGCTTGGCCGGTGGCATGAATGCCTACGATCTGTGCGAGAAAGGCGCAAGCGCCGGCCGGTCAGTCACCAGAGGACAAGTTTGAGCAAGGCTTGATACAGATCATATGGTGGGCTGTGAGGTCAGCGTAATTTGCACATTGTAAAAAACCAGCCCGAGATTGGGATACTTTCAAATGACCGCTGTATCACCTGTCAAACCGTCATTGCTTCGTGTCGAGACCAACCCGCGATTGCTGGGTTTCAAGTCAACCGATGAGCTGGAGCCGATTGACAGCCCGATTGGACAGGACAGGGCTCTCGGTGCAATCCGTTTTGGCAGTTCAATAGATCAGCCCGGGTACAATCTGTTTGCGATTGGTCCGCAAGGGACTGGCCGGCATTCCGCCATCCTTTCATATCTGCGGGCAAAGGCAGCTGATGAACCGGCCCCTTACGACTGGGTCTACGTGCACAATTTTGCAATTGCGCACAAGCCACAGGCAATGCGTTTGCCGGCAGGCATCGCGGTGCGGTTCAAAGACGCCATGAAAGTATTGGTCGACGATTTGAGAGTGGCTGTTCCGGCGCTGTTTCAATCCGATGAATATCGCGAGAAACGCGGCGCAGTCGATGCTGAATTCGAAGATTTGCAGGATCAGGCATTCGAAGGCTTGCGCAAGAAAGCGGAGGCCCAGAACGTGGCCATTTTGCGAACACCCATGGGTTTCGGACTGGTGCCAACCTCGGACGGCCAGGTCATCAAACCTGAGGTTTTCAATGCGCTGCCCGAACAACAGCGCGCTGCAATCGAGAAGCGGATTTCTGAACTACAGGACGACCTGCAGGCGGTTCTGGAGCGTCTGCCACTACTGCAAAAGGAACATCGGGACCGGATCAGAAAACTGAATGCCGACCTTGCCGGCGCTTTGGTGGACACATCAATAAATACAGTCGTTGGCAAATTTGAGGGAATCTCGGAAATACAACAGCGCTTGACCGAAGTTCGAAAAGACATCGTCGAGCGGGCTGAAATTTTTCTGGAACGACCTGATGGCGAAAGCTCCAGCCCGTTTCCCGAGACATTCTCGTCACAAGGACCAGATCCCAGGTTCAACCGGTATCTGGTAAACGTAATGGTCGCAAATGACGGTGATGGAGACCGTAGGGGCGCACCGCTTGTCACTGAAGATCACCCGACGCTTGCCCATGTGGTTGGGCGGATTGAACACGTTTCGCAGTTCGGCGCGCTTGTGACCGACTTCACAATGATACGGCCTGGCGCACTGCATCGTGCCAATGGAGGTTATCTTGTTCTGGACGCCAGAAAAGTCCTCAGTGAAATGTTCTGCTGGGAAGCCCTGAAGCGGGCGTTGCGCAGTGAGACTGTCACAATCGTCTCCGCGGCGGAGCAACTGAGCCTGGTCAATACGGTATCACTGGAGCCCGAGCCAATTCCGCTCAAGCTGAAGGTGGTTCTGATCGGAGAACGAGTTCTCTATTATCTGTTGAACTCGCTTGATCCTGACTTTGCAGATCTGTTCAAGGTTGAGGTGGATTTTGATGAAGAACTGACCAGAACGGAAGAGAATTCCAGACTCTATGCAAACCTGATTGCCACAATTGCCCGTAAGCACAAACTTCGCCCACTCAACTCAGCCGCAGTTGCCAGGGTAATCGACGAGGCTGTGCGGTTTGCAGAGGATGCTGATCGACTCTCTCTGCGGGTTGGCTGGCTGGCTGATCTGCTCCGCGAGGCGGATTTCTGGGCTCAGCACGCAAAGCGCAAAACTATTACCGGTCGCGATGTCGAGCGAGCCATTGCAGAGCAAATTCACCGCTCAGACCGCATGCGCGAACGCAGTCATGAAGCGGTTACACGCAATATTGTGCTGATCGAAACCGACGGCGAGGCTGTCGGGCAGATAAATGGCCTGTCCGTTGTAGGGTTGAACAATTTCAGCTTTGGCCGGCCTACGCGTATAACAGCACGCACGCGCATGGGCTCAGGGAAGGTGGTCGATATTGAGCGTGAAACCAAACTTGGCGGACCGCTGCATTCGAAAGGCGTGCTCATTCTGTCCGCCTTTCTGTCGGCGAACTTCGCTCTCGATATGCCCATGTCGCTTTGGGCCAGCGTCGTCTTCGAGCAGTCCTATGGTGGCGTGGAAGGTGACAGTGCATCGTCTGCGGAACTCTATGCATTACTGTCGGCACTCGCCGACGTTCCGATCCAGCAGTCCTTGGCGGTAACCGGATCTGTCAATCAGTACGGCCAGGTTCAGGCGATTGGAGGCGTCAACGAAAAAATCGAGGGCTTCTTTGATATTTGCAACACACGGGGCCTAACCGGCAAGCAGGGTGTGCTGATTCCGGCTTCCAACATCACGCATTTGATGCTTCGTCCCGACGTCGTGGCGGCGTCAAGGAAGCGAAAATTCAATATCTATCCTGTGGAAACCATCAGCCAGGGAATAGAAACACTTACAGGTGTTCCAGCTGGCAAACGTGGTCGAACCGGAGAATTTCCCAAAGGCACTGTGTTTGACCGCGTCGAGGCGAGGTTGCGCGAATATGCCATGACCAGAAAGCAATTTGGCGACAGCAAGACAGAATCGACAGCACAAGGTGAAGACCGATGAGGGAACTGGGTCAGAAACACGGCATCCACAGAATCGTAGTGGGTCTAACCTCTGTGTCCAATGCGGAGAGAGCCATGGCTGCTGCTGCAGTCCTAGCCAAGGTTGTAGAAGCCCAAATAGTTGGTCTTTTCGTGCAGGAAGAAGACATGGTTGAACTGGCGGAGTTTCCATTTGCACGAGTACTCGACTTTGACAGTCCAAAGCCCCGTGAGGTTTCAAGGCAGTTGATGCAGCAGGCTTATACCCGTAGAGAGGCAATTTGCCGGCAAGCGCTGTCGAACCATGCCGGCAAGGCACGGGTGAACTGGTCTTTCAGCACCCAACAAGGCAACATTCGCGCCAAGGTAGAGGAAATGGCTGGCTCGGGTGATTATGTCGTTTTGTCGGGCGAAACATACGGGACAGGTGTGCAGGCATTGGTTCGTGCTATGCGCATGGTGCCTGCTGCCGTCAAAGGAGTGGTTGTGCCAGCTCTTCATCGCGAGGGCCGTGCCACCGGTCCGATAGTAGCCATCGATGACGGGGATGAAGCCGGGGTTCGGACAGTTACTCTGGCAGCCAGCCTTGCAAGACAGGAGGGCAGGCCATTGCATCTGTTCGTGATTGCAGCGGCAGACGCCGATGCCGACCGCATTGGCGCGCGGGCAGCAGATTTGACTGGCAATAGACAAGCTGTGACGTTACATCGATATCTGCCCGGCGCCCCGCAATCGATTGCCGCAGGCCTGGCTCGCTTGTCACCGTTTTTCGTGGTTGCCGACCTGGATGGAGAACCGATCAGTGACGATCAGGTTGCCATCTCCTTGTTCCGGGCGGCCAGGGCTCCTGTTCTTCTGGTGCGGGACAAAGGCAAGGCATCGTGACCAATTTGCAGGTCTGACCTCAGTTGGCTTTATGCCGATCCAGCGGTGGAATTGCGGGCACCGGCCAGCGGCTTCAGGGCCGGAAATTCGTCCGGCGTTACGGATTCTTTTTCCAGCAGCAAATGGGCACCTTTCTTTAGATCCCGCTGACGTTTTTTCAACGTCGAGATGGCTTTCCTGTATGCCTCGTCGATCAGGTTTCTGACCGCAGTATCCACTTCTCTTGCCGTTGCTTCGGAATAATCCCGCGGAGCCGTATTGAGCATCGCCTCGCCAAGATAGCTGGTACGCTGTTGCTCCAGTACGACCTGTCCGACATCCTTTGTCATACCGAAGCGGGTGACAATCTGCTTTGCTATGTCTGTGACTTTTACGAGATCGTCCGCAGCACCGGTAGACACTTCGCCAAACGTCAGCTCTTCTGCAGCCCGGCCGGCCAGCAACACAGCCATGCGGTTTTTTAACTCGTCAGTTGTGATCAGAAAACGGTCCTCAGTTGGCCGTTGCAGAGTGTACCCCAGCGCTCCGATTGAACGCGGGATGATTGATACCTTGTGTACTGGATCGGAACCGGGAAGCGATGATGCAACCAGAGCATGCCCCATTTCATGGTAGGCGACACGCTCTCGTTCCGTCGGGTTCAGCAGCCTGCTCCGCTTTTGCGAACCGGCGACGATACGCTCCATGGCCTCTGTGAAATCTTGAAGTGTGACTTTCTTGCCGCCTCTGCGCGTGGCAAAAATGGCCGCTTCATTAACGAGATTGGCCAGGTCGGCACCGGTAAATCCCGGGGTGAGCGCGGCAATCTTGTCCGGATCAGCATCCGGGCCTTCCTTGATCTTTCGCATGTGAACTACAAGGATGGCAGCCCGGCCCGTGCGATCGGGACGGTCTACTATCACCTGGCGATCGAATCTGCCCGCCCGAAGCAGGGCGGGGTCGAGTATTTCCGGGCGGTTGGTAGCTGCCAGCAATACGATTCCGGCGCGAGGATCAAAACCGTCCAGTTCTGCCAGTAGCTGATTGAGGGTTTGTTCTTTCTCATCATGGCCGCCGCCAAAGTTACCGAAGGAACCACGCCGGCGACCAAGTGCGTCCAATTCATCAATAAAGATAATACAAGGAGCAGATTTCCGTGCCTGCTCGAACAAGTCCCTGACCCTGGCCGCTCCCACACCGACAAACATCTCCACAAACTCGGATCCTGATATGGAGAAGAAAGGTACGCCTGCTTCGCCGGCGACTGCCCGGGCCAGCAGCGTCTTGCCTGTTCCGGGAGGTCCGGTCAGCAATACGCCCTTGGGTACGTGGGCCCCGAGCTGGCCATACTTGTCCTGGTCCTTGAGGAAAGACACGATCTCCTCAAGTTCCATCTTGGCTTCATCTACTCCAGCCACATCCTTGAAGCTGACGCCAGTGTCCTTCTCGACATACACCTTCGCCTTGGATTTGCCGATGCTCAACATACCGCCCATGCCCTGCCTTTCCGCGATACGCCGGATCAGAAACATCCATAGGCCGAAGAAGATCAGTATCGGCAGCACCCACGAGAGCAAATTGGTGAAGAACGTGTTCTCCGTAGCGCCGGTGTATTTGGCGCCTGCGGCCTCGAGTTCGCCGGCGATTGCCGGGTCCACCCGTCGAGTCTGGAAATATGTCCTGCGATTGTTTGCAGATTTGAATTTGCCCCTGATCCGGTTTTCGGACACGACAATATCTGTGATCTCCCCGACCTTCAGCAATTGCTGGTATTCGCTGTAGGGGATCTGGGAGACATCGCGTGATCCGAGCCAGACCTGGATGGCGGTTACGGCCAGAAATGCAAGCACCAGATAGCCGACGTTGAACTGTTGTTTCTTGTCCATGAGACGATCCTGAAGCTCCTGTTCCGTTACAGCTAACAGGTCAGGCAGCTATGGGCATTGACCGGCATCAAGACTGCGCAATTGCTGTGCGTCGCGCCGAAACAAAGTCCCGGCAGCGTTCACCGGAACAGCAAACGTAATAATACCGTTTTGCTGATGAAGCCGGAAAACCCTGCCTCTTGCCGTGGCTGCATTGGAGAGTGCCTCATCAAGCAAACAGGTTAACTCAAAAGCGTGGACTGATCAGGGGTGCAGGTCAGCAGGAGCGCGGCAAAATGCTTCAGAACAGGCGCAAACCGCATTAAACTGGAGTTGCGGCCCGAATTGAACCTCTCCTTTGGTCGCGCAATTGTCGTCCCAATCGGTATTTTTGCCCGGCTCACGCGTTGGTTTTATCTCTCAAAAAGCAACGCTAATTCAATGGCTTATATAAAATTCCTGGGGTGTTGATTCAAGCCTGGTCGAATGTCGTACGCGATCCGGCCTGCGGCCGGGGCGCTTCAGGTGCTTCTGGTATGGGCCTTTGACTGAAAAGCAGCAGTTTCACTCAGTCCGCTGCATATCATGTCTGCAAGGCCGGGCCAGCGCGTCATTGGAGGCAGCGGCACAACGTCATCACGACGGCTGTTTTTGATGGCGCGCGGGACATCCTCGCCACCATGCATGCCCTGACCGATGAACAAACCGGCCATCAGAACCGGTCCTTTGGTGTTGGCGAGTTGTTCATCAACAAAAGGGCTTTCCTCAAGGTAGCATGTGGACACACTGGCAAATTCATCCATCGCCCGGATTGTTCCGGCAACGGTTTCAGTTGCATTGCGCGACGCGCGATCATGTTTTGAGCCGTGCGCCACCAACAGCAGGCTGCAGTCACGAGGAACCAAACCCGTTGCCCTGGCGGTTTGCAAGGCCGTCCGTGCAACAAGCTGCGGCAGCTGCCCGTTCAACCCAACCGGGGTCAGTACCTGGACACGATGAGTGGCGCCCAACGATCGGGGTATTGCCTGCCGCACGAAGTATCCGTCACTCATGAACAGCGGATAAATTGTAACCGGTCTGTCTGATACTCCGCCAACGATGCTCTTCAGTGACGGCTCTTTGCTGAGGAAGCAACTGTGAACCGTCGAGTAATTGCCGGAGTTGCGAATTCGTTCGGCAATCTCGTACACCAGCCTGTCATCGCCGGCACCACCGCGTTCGCCGTGGGCTACGACAAGCAAGGCAGACCTGGCGGTCCTCTCAGTGGCTTGAGCCTTCTGAGAACGTAATCTTGTTCCAGACATTGTATTTTCCCGATGGCTTGGACATTGGAATGCGTTTGACTTCTTCCAGCGTTGCCGCGTCGTAGATGACGATCGCGCCGTCAAGGTCCCAGATTGAGACGATGGCGTGGCTGCCATCACGGTCGAACTCTACATGAGCTGCCGTTTTGCCGGGCGCTGGTTTGATGGTCTTGACAATTTCAAGACTGGTCTTGTCGATAATGTGCATCAGGTCCCGGTTCGGCCCGAAAAACACGTCGGTCCATGCGTAGCGCGTTTTTTCATGGCTGCGCATGAAGAAGCCGGGCCCCCTTGTCTCCAGAGTCTTGAGGATCGACCAGTCATTCAGGTCGATGACGCTGACCTTGCCTTCCTTCAGATGCGGCGTCGCCATTACCTGCCGGTCCCGGTAGGTCCAGGTTATGCCGGAGCCGAGATGCGGCAGTCCCGGCAGGGCAATACGTTTCACCGGCTTGCCGGCGTCGATGTCGATAACCACAGCGCTCTTGCCGTCGCGCGATGACCCCAGCAGATGCCGGTAGCCTTGATCGAAAAAGAAGTCATCAAGGGGTTCATCGATGTTCAACCGTCGCAGCGTCGGACCTTGTTCCAGCTTGATTTCCCAAATTTCCGGAACATCCTTCAGTGCGGCGATGAAGCTGTTGCGCTTCGGTGCCTGGTAGACGGCGGAAACGCGGGAGGATTCGCCGTCCTTGCTGCGGACATCAAAAATATTCTCGACCGCCAGATCAGTGGCATTCAGGATCACCAGCGAGTGCGGCAGATAATTGGCAACTGCAATGCTCGAGCCGTCCGGTGAGATGGCGATGTTGCGGGTGTTGATTCCGGCACGCACCTCAGCGAGTATTTCCAGTGTGTAGAGGTCAAACTTGGTTACCCAACCGTCTCGTGATCCAAAGAATACATACCGGCCGTCAGGTGTGAATTTGGGTCCGCCATGCAAGGCAAACCGGCTTTTGAAGCGATGGATCGGCTCAAAGGAGTCGCCATCCAGTATGGTTACATGGTGATCTCCGGTTTCCACCACAACGAAGAGATTCAGTGGATCAGCACCATACATCGGCGCCTTGATGTATTTATCGACCTCAACAGCTATGTTGCGCGTCGCCTCAATCTCGGCTTTCCCCCAAACCGGTTGAATGGCCAGGGGCGTGAAGATCAAGTCGGTAAGGGCGGCTATTTCGGACTTGTCCAGTTGTTCTCCAAATGCCGGCATCTGTGTGGCTGGCCGGCCGTTGGCGATCACACCCAATGCCCGTTTCTTGCGTAATCGTTTTAGATTTTGAGGCAGCAGGGCAGGGCCCTGCCTTCCGAGCCGGTCGGCGCCATGGCATTCCGCGCAATGTTTTTTGTAAAGCTCAGGCGCATCCGGTTGAGCCATTGCTGGCGCAGTGCCAGCGAGCGCGGCACAAGTCACGACGATTGCGGCCAGCAGCCTATTGAGCAGCAGCGGCATGTTTCACTCCACGAAACGGCGTTACTTCAAGTCGTTCAGTCATACCGCTGACGCCAATTTGCTGATCGGTCAGATAGCAGGCCGGGTCTTCTGCCCAGGGGTCACCGGTCAGTTGAAAAGCGCGGACCCGGGTATTGCCCCCGCAAACATCAAAGTACGTACACTCGCCGCAGCGTCCGCCGACCTTGCGCGGGCGTTGTTTCAGGCCGGCCATGATCGGATCAGAGGTGTCGGGCCAAATATCGGAAAAGCGCCGTTTCTTCACATTGCCGAGGGGATAATGCCACCAGAATGTATCGGGATGCACTTCACCTAGATTGTCGATATTGGCGATGTTGACGCCGGAAGAATTTCCACCCCACTGCGCCAACTTGGCCCGGATATGATCTTCCAGGTGGGGAAAGTGCTTGCGCACCCAGAACAGCAGGTAGACGCCGTCTGCATCATTATTGCCGGTAACGAATTCACGGTTGCCACCAGCCTTTACGTCACTCCAGGCTCGTTCAATCAGGGTATCCATTACCTGGCATGTCATGTCCCGGCGGGCATCGTCACCGCGGTTCTTGTTGCCACGGCCGGCATAAACCAGATGCGACAGATAGAACTTGTCGATCTGTTCGGTTTCGGCCAGATCGAGCATTGCCGGCAGTTCGTGTGCATTGTCCATGGTGACTGTGAAACGCATTCCGATCTTTATGCCGTTGTCGCGGCACAACCTTATCCCTGCCAGCGCCTCATCGAAGCCTCCCACCCGGCGCCGGAATGCGTCATGGGTGTCGCGCAGACCGTCCAGGCTGATGCCGACGTAATCATATCCGATATCCGCGATCTGCTTTATGTTGTGGTTGCCGACCAGAGTGCCGTTGGATGAAAGCCCAACATAAAACCCCAGGTCCTTGGCGCGACCGGAAATTTCGAAAATGTCGGGCCGCAGCAACGGTTCTCCGCCCGACAGGATTAGCACCGGCACACCGAAATCCTTGAGATCGGACATGGTTTCAAAGACCTGATCAGTGTTCAGCTCGCCGGGAAAATCCGTGTCGCCTGATATTGAATAGCAATGTTTGCACATCAGGTTGCAGCGCCGGATCAGGTTCCAGATTACCACTGGTCCAGGCGGTTTGCGCGCAGCACCGAGCGGTTGCGGGTCGGCGATCTCGTGCATGAACTGGCTGAGCCGGAACATATGGTTTCTCCTTCAGGCTGCAATCCGCAAGCCGGTTTTCTTCAGAATGCGGGTTGAATACAAAATGTCATGTTGAGTGGATGCTTCTCCCAGCAGGTCCGCAATGATGGCGGCCTTTTCCTCGACCTCGGTGCGCTTGCGGCCATGCACCATGGCAAACAGGTTGTAGGGCCAGACCGGCAGATGCCGGGGGCGGCTGTAACAGTGACTTACGAAGGCCAGCTCGCCGACCTTTCTTCCCAGTTCGTCGATCATATCGTCACGGACATCCCATACCGACATTCCATTGGCACTGATGCCAAGTGCGTAGTGATTGGGCACAACGCCGATGCGGCGAATTATGCCCTGATCGCGCATCCAGCGCAGGCGCGTGCGAACCTCCTCAACTGGCGCGTCCACTTCATGTGCGACAACCTCATAGGGTTCCGGCACCAGCGGCAGACCGTTCTGGGTGGCAGCAATAATCTTCCTGTCGAGGTCATCCAGCTGGTGGGGTGTGTTGCGCATTACGCCTCCACCTTGAGTCCGATGAAGAACTCCTGCTGTTTGGGAAAGTCGTACACTTCGAGACCGGTCTCCGCCTCAATATCAGCTATTGTTGCAGCAATCTCACCGGGGGCTTCGCAAGCCAGAACGAACCACATGTTCAGCTTGTGGCTGCGAGCATAGTTGTGCGCGACCTCGCGGTGCGCATTGACGATTTCGGTTACTTCGTCGAAGCGGTCTTCAGGTACTGCGATAGCGCACAGCGTCACCGCGCCACCGAGCTTTTCAGCATTGTACATCGGTCCGAAGCGCGATAAGGCGCGACTTTCAATCAACCGCTTCAGCCGGGCAATCAATTCGGTTTCGTTCAGGCCGAACTGTTCTGCTGCATCACGATACGGGCGTTCGCCAAGACCAAACCCGCCTTGCAGCGAATTGATGATCCAGCGGTCTTTGCTGTCGAAAGTAATCTCGGTCATGCTGTTCCCCCGGTTGCAGAGGACAGTCGCGCGGCAGATTGTTTGAAACAGGACCGGCTGAACAATGTTGCAGACGCGAACTGTTGAAGTCCGGTCGCCTTTGCGGCCTGCGCAATCTGCCTGACAACGACATCTCGCTCCTGGCCGTGGATCATCGCAAACAGATTGTATGGCCAGATTGGCTGCCGCCGGGAACGGCGATAGCAAAGTGTTACCTCATCACGCCTGGCCAGCAGTTTCGCAATGTCATCGACACGGTCATCAGGCACATCCCAGACTGCCATTGCATTGGCCAGATAGCCAAGTTTGCGGTGACGCAGAATACAGCCGAACCGGGTAATGATTCCACGGTCGATCAGTGACTGCAGGCGGGCAATAACATCGCTCTCGCGCCAGCCGATCCGGTTGGCAAGTTCATAATAAGGCCGCATTACCAGACACAGGCCATCTTCGAGCGCCCGCAGCAATTTCCGGTCGAGATCATCCACGGGCGGCGTTTGCACGTTGCCTGCATCCATGTTCTTGCTGGTTCGGTCACCCGCTATGCTGAACCCCAGATCAATATGGTAGGATTGCTGTAACGGCAGATCGAGAACTTCAATCCCGCTGCGCCCGGCAATGTCAGTCAAGATCCAGTTGACCTGGTTGCGATTGTCCGCCGTAACCACAAACCACAGATTGATGACATGCTCGCGCTCATAATTGTGATTGACGCCCGGATACTCGCTGACCTGCATCGCCACATCGTGAAGCCGGTCTTCAGGAACTGCCATGGCAGCCAGAGTGCTGGCGCCTGCGGTATTGGGCCGTATGGCGGCTCCGATGCGTGCCAGGACTCCCTGATCGTAAAGTGACTGCAGCAATTCGATGGCTTCGTTCCCGGACAATCCCGATTGCGCACCGACTGCGGCGAACGGGTCGGGCTGCAGCGGAAAGCCGCGTTGCCACTGATCGGCCAGCATGACTGCCGGGTTATGAGCGATGACGTTCACAGACCGATCCTGTTGGCTCGCGAGGTGAAAAAGATGCCGCTTGGTTTGCGCACCTTGAGTTGGCCGCGTTTTTCGAATGTGCGGGCATCGTAAATTTCGACCATGTCGGCGTCGCGGACCGATATCCATACTTCATGCCCGCGCGGTGTAAACTCCATGTGCAAGGTAGCCGGGCCGGGTTTGAATTCATGGATAACCTGCAGGCTGGGTACATCCACAACCTGGATGGTGTCATTCAGCGGGTGGGCGAAATTGACCCAAACGTGGCGCCCGTCCGGCCGGGCGATGGCAAACACCGGCTGGCCATGAACCTTTACACGGCCTGCCTCTTTGAACGTGTCCGCATTGAGTGCCAACAATTCAGCGCGTCCAACGGCCGGCAGAATGAAATTACCGCCAGCCAGAGCCCAACCTTCCAGATGAGGCATTTTGTAAACCGGGAGTTTCGCCTCTCCCTTGCCGTAGCCGTCCAGCACACGATTGATTTTGATCGGGTTGCTCCACAGATCCATGTGCGCCAATCCGTCCTCTCCAAACAGACCGGCGATGTAATGCCGACCGTCTGACGTGATCAACGCGTCATACGGCAGCTCACCGGCCCGGCCAATGCTGGTTACTTCAGGCGCTCCGGGCTGGGAAAAATCCGCCATCCAGATTTCACCGGCATCATATAAGGTAAAGATGAAACGCCGCCCTGGGGCATCCACCAGGCCGACGGTCTTGGAGCGTTCGCGCTTTGCGCCATATGTGGCCGGGATGTCGGCAACCTGGACGAGGGTTTCAGCGTCGAAAACCTTGATACCGCCCGGCTTGTAGTTGGAAACAGCAATCAGCCTGCCATCATCGGAAATGGCTCCGCCGATCGAGTTGCCGGCCTGCAGCACGCGTTTGACGATACGGCGTTCCAGCAAGTCGATTT
Organism: Alphaproteobacteria bacterium; assembly: GCA_024640405.1. GTDB lineage: Bacteria > Pseudomonadota > Alphaproteobacteria > Rhizobiales > Aestuariivirgaceae > Anderseniella. The sequence goes on from JAHEFB010000005.1 coordinate 72,383, forward strand.
TTGTCAGTCCGCCATCACGGCCGAATACGTAGGCATAGCGCTGGTCGCGCGAGAATACCGCCGAGGCATGTGAAAGATCCCCCAGTCCATCGATACAGGACAGGATCGCCCTTACGGTAGTATCTACAATGCAGACCGAGCCATTGGCGCGTTCTATGACGACGCCGAGATCGCCGGTCCCGCGCAACTGCGGCTGTGCTGAAGAGCCTGCACAAAATCCGCCAAACGCCGCCAACAAAATGATCAAACGCAGTAATCTCATTTCAAAACTCCTGCTTTGAGGGCATGCGCGATCCATGTGGCTTCGCTGTCCGACAGCAGCCCGCGCCAAGGCGGCATTGGTTTGTCAGGCACGCCATTCAGGATGATGTGTGTGATCGTCGAAGCTGCAACGCCGTCAAGGTCTTCCGGCCGCAGCGCACTGCCCAGCCCGCCTTTCAGGGTCATGCCATGACAGGAACCGCAATCCTGCAGGATTAGGTTCTGCAGTTCGACCTTGCGTTGAGGCGTCAGTTCCTCCGCTGAAGCCAGTGTGCTCATCAGCAAAAAAAGCATCGCAACCTCAAGCCTGGGCCGATGCAGCAATGTCTTGCAAAAGCGCATCGCGACCCTCCATGGATACTGCCAGACCGGCAACCTTTCCGATGATGAACAGAACCGGTCCGTCGAAGCCGGCATCCGAGACATCATCAGCCACCCGGGCCAGCGAGGAGCGCAGTTTCTGCTCAAGCTGCGTCGTTCCGTTACACACGACCAGAACCGGCATGGTGTGATCCAGACCGTGCTCCATCAACCTTCCGGCAATCTCGGCAATGTTTGCCCGGCCCATGTACACCACCAAGGTGGTGTCCGGGTCGGCAAGCCCCTGCCAGTCGAAATCGAGATCGATGTCCTGCCGGCAATGGCCGGTCAGATAGCGTACCCCGCTGGCCAGGCCGCGATGCGTCAGCGGTACTTTCAGCGCAGCAGCACAGCCCTGCGCTGCGGTAATGCCGGGCACTATGTCGAACGGCACACCATGGCGCGCCAGTTCCATCGCCTCTTCGCTGCCGCGACCAAAGATGAACGGGTCACCGCCCTTGAGGCGCACCACGTGGCGGTTTTTCCTAGCCAGGCGGACCAGCAACTGGTTGATTTCGTCCTGCGGTACGGGATGGTGTGCCGGCCGTTTGCCAACCGAAATTCTGGCTGCCCCCGCCGGCGCCAGATTGACGATTTCGAGGGATACCAGTCGGTCATAAACAACAACGTCAGCGCTTTCCAGGCATCTGAGGGCCTTGAGGGTCAGGAGGTCCGGATCACCTGGTCCGGCGCCTACGAGATCAACTCTTCCATAAGACATGAATCCACCACTCGATTTTGCCGGATTGACCAAACTCCATGGCAGAAGGGTAGGGGGCAGGCGGCTGATCACGCCTTGACTTACATCAAGTGACGAGGGGGTATGCGAAGCGACAGCGAGGCACGCTTTACTCGATAACCGTCACTTGTCCGATCATGCCTTCTTCCTTCCAGTGCGGACCGCACAAGTAAGGGTATTTCCCCGCGGGCAGGTCAAATTTCATTTCGACTTTTTCCTCGGAGAACAAGCGATCAGACTCCGGCTTGCCGGCTTCCTTGAACCAGGTGCTGTGAGTGGTACGGCGATCGACGTTCACCCAACGCACGGTGGCACCTTGTTTGACCTCTATCGCAGCAGGACAGAATGTGTATTTGTACATCTTGACGATGACCACGTCCTCGTCTGCCGATGGTTTGCCGAACAGTTTCTGATACCGCTTTTCGGCCTCTCCGCACGTCTTCTCGCGTTCTTCGTCAGTGACTGCGCCGGCACCCGTGGTTGCAGTTGCGAGCCCCAATGCAAGTAACGCGGCTGTCAGGGTAATTCGGAACATCACTTTGCCACCACGTTGATTTCTGCGTCCGGATTGTCCAGCCCCAGCTTTAATTCCAGCGAGACATGATGGAAACGGGCATTTGTATAATCATCATGCAAGGCAAATCCGACCGTGTAGAGTTCGCCGGGTTTTATCGATACATCACCAGGCATTGTGCTCTCCAGCGGACGACTCATCTCGACCGTCCAGACACCGCCTTCCAGGCTACCGCGAGCACTGATTTCCGATCCCCCGTCCATCTTGCGTTCGGCCAGAACATGACCGTTCTCAGCAGCTCCACCAGACCTGAAACGGAGCAGGTCCATCACCGTGCCGGACTTGTTGAGTTCAGCAATCTCTGCGTCCGGTTTAAGCTTGTCCCAGCCACCGCGTTTCTTGCCACGCCGTCCATTGATCTCGACGTCTGTGCGTGTATCGGCAAGGTATTTGGTGATGCCGTCGCTGACGTCTATCTGCTTGCCGAGATCGCCTGCTGCGGAAATCATGTCAGCATCAGGTTGGTCAGGCATGTATCGGGAATCGTGGTGACATGTCACCCAACAGCCCGCCTGGTCGACCTTGTCGATACCCTGGCCAGCTATCATCATGGCAAACTTGGCCTGGTTTTCAGGGTCCATCTTTCCGCCATCCGCGAACGGAGCCGGATTATGGCCGGCGTCGGGCCACTGGAAGCGCAGGTACAGCATCTTGTCATCGTGCATTGCCTGCAGATTGACATCGACGTGACCGCGTTTGCCGGGGATCGGTGTTGGTTCAGCCTTTTCGCCGGACACCAGCTTGGCCCCCATGTCGCGGACTTCCTTGGCGTGGCAGCTGGAGCACCTGTCGCCAAGTTTTGTAAACGCCCTGGCGCCGCCGTGATCCTTGCCGGTCTGCACCCATTCGAAGGATGCCTGGCCCGGATAGAACAGCGTAACCGTCTGTGCCTTGGCGGCGCTCCAGTCGAGGCCGCCTCCGCTGCTGACGGATGCGTCACTGTTGCCAGAGGTTGCGTTGCCGGTTGCAGTGTTGCCAGAGGTTGCGTTGCCGGTTGCAGTTGAGGTGTCACTGGCCGATTGTGCGGCCTGTGCAGCAATTTCAGCAATCTTGTCGGCAAGTGCCGTTTTTACGGCCAGGTCTATGCGCTGCTGTACGGCTTCTGCCGTGGCTGCTTCCCGGGCCTGTTGCTCGGCCGCTTGCTTGGCTTCTGCCTCTTCTACACGCTTCAGGCTTGCCAGATAGGATTCCGGAACCGTTCGCACGAATGCCGGGTTTGGCTTTTCGAGTGTTTCCAGATCTTCTTCAGTCAATTGATCGCGTACACCTTTGTGGGCGATGCCCTTGTGACAATCAATGCAGGTCTGACCGGTCTTGAACGCGTTGAGATGCTGTGTGCGTGCCCGCGGGCGTTGAAACTCCGGTGCCATGGACTGGAAGTTGTGACAGTTGCGGCATTCGCGCGAGTCCGTCGCCTTCATGGACTTCCAGACGCTCCTGGCCAGTTTCAACCGCTTGGCGTCAAACTTTTCCGGTGTGTCAATGCTGCCAAGCACCTTGTGCAGCAGTTCATTGGACGCCTGCACCTTGCGGACCATCTTGTGAACCCAGGGGTCGGGAACATGGCAGTCGGAACAGGTGGCGCGTACGCCAGTGCGGTTTTGATAATGTACAGTGTGTTTGTATTCATTATAGACGTTGTCTTTCATCTCGTGACACGAGATGCAGAAGGTCATGGTATTGGTGGCTTCCATCGCAGTGTTGAAGCCACCCCAGAAGATGATTCCAGCGACGAAGAGCGCGAAGGCACTTGTGATCGGCACACCGAATGTCAGGATGCGCCACCATTTTGATTTCGCAGCAACGGCATTGTCGTCGCTATTGCCGGTTCCAGCTGTCTGGTTGGGCTGAACCATAATGCCTCCAATGCGGATTTCGTCTACATGAGTGTGTGTTCAGGAAGTTGAGGTCGAAAAGGGCGGGACCCAAATCCCGCCCTTTCCGGACAATTGCGCCAATCAGGTCTTGTGATGCTTGCGGTTGTAGACGTTGAATTTGCCGGTCGGAGTTTCAAGCCCCTTGATCCGGGCCTTTTCTTCAAGCGTCTTTGAGTCGTAGACGACGATTTCGCCCTTGTCCCAGTTCTTCTTGCCGCCACGTACCCATACCGATACCCAGAATTCAGAACCGTCCTGATTGAATTCGGTATGAACAGCCAGTGCCTTCTCCTGCTCGGTGACACGGATCGTTTTCACAATTTCCCGGGTTTCCTTGGAGATTACCTGGATCGACTGCTGCACTTCCGGTTCGGGATGCTTGGTCTGGTCAACGATCACATAAGGGCTATCCGGATGGGTCCGGATGAACAGGCCCGGACCGTCGGTCTCGACGGAGTAACAGATCTTCCAGGCCTGGTCTGGGTGGCCTTTCGGATCATTACCCCACATGGTGACCTTGCCTTCGCCCAGATGGGTCGTACCGGCAACAGGTCCACATTCGGGATCGACCCAGTTGGCTCCCGGTCCGGGATGAGGCTTCTTGCCGGTTTCGATGGAGGCAACACCCTTACGCGTTTCGGTGTCCATGATCTCCATCCGGTTCGAGGCGTTGGCCGCGATCTGGAAATACCGCTGTGTCGGATCAAAGAACCCGTCATGCAGGAACTTGTGGGTGTTGATTTGCTCGATACGCAAATTGTCCAGGTCGGAGTAATCGACCTGCCACATCTGCCCCAGTTCCTTCACTGCAACAACCCAGGTTGGTGCATTAGGGGTATTGTAGACCGCAGCAACACGAGCTTCATTGACATAGTTGCCATCCACGTCAACTCCGCGTGTCGAAACGACCTTGAGCGGTTCCATCGTCTCTGCGTCGAGTATGACGAAATGCGGTGGCCAGTATCCACCGCCTATGACGTACTTGTCCTTCCATTCACCGAAGTGAGAGACTGCAACGTCGCGGGCATCGGATGCTATTTGTGTTTCAGCCACCACTTGCGGCGGATCCATCCACAAATCGATCTTGGTCATGCGGCCGTCACGGCCCTGGGTGAACCAGAAGCGTCCGTCGGATGACTCCTTCATAACGTGCACCGCATAACCGGTGTCGACCTTGGAGACGACTTCCTTGGTGTCACCGTCGATAATGCCGACTTTCCCGGCATCACGCAGGATTACCATGAAGAAGTTTTCCCAGTTGCGGCTGTGCATCGGTTTGGCCGGATAATCTGCCGGCTTGACCATCACTTTCCAGCGTTCCTTCATTTCCGCCAGTGTCATTTCGGCAGGTGGAGGGGCCGGCATCTGAATATAGGTCGCCAGATCGCTGATTTCCTGCTCGGTGAACAAGTCATCGAAATTGTTCATGCCGCCTTCAGTACCAATTGCGATGATCTTGGCCAATCTGTCCTGGCCAAGTTTGCGGGTGTCTTTGGGTTCCAGAGACTTGCCGGTAGCCCCTTTCCGGAGCACGCCGTGACAACCGGCGCAGCGCTGGAAGTAAAGTTTTTTCGAGTGTTCGAAGGCCTCTTCTGACAATGTTGGCTCTTGTGCCAATGCCAAAGTCGAAGTGCCTGTTAAAAGCGCGCCGGCAAAGGTCAAGCTTAGCATCGCACCGCGAATTGCGGATGTCTTCATGATGGATCTCCCCATTAGGACTGCAGGAAGTAGACCCGTCTTGTTCATCTAAGGTCACTCCCGGCAATCATGGCAACGCAGAGCCCCTCACAGGTCCTGCGATGCGGTTAATCACCTCAGCAAGACTGCGCCGGTGCCGGGTAACACTCCTTGACTAATGTCAAGCCGCATCAGCCGGCTTCGATGCATCAATCAACTAATGATAGAGTCGCAGAAATCAGACATCTCCGGCCAGCCGGCCTTCCTGACAATCGGTTTCCGGCCGTTTTTTCTGTGCGCCGGGCTGTACGCAATCATTGCCATGGCGGCTTGGATTGCCTGGCTGATGTTGCATGGTGCCAATGCGGTCATCCTGAAACCGACAATCGCCATACCGGCCCACCTGTGGCACGGGCACGAGATGCTGTTTGGATATGTGGGTGCGGCAATCTCGGGCTTCATGCTGACAGCCCTGCCAGGCTGGACCGGCGCACGCCGGGTGGCTGGCGGACGGTTAGTGGGACTTGTGATGATCTGGGCAGCAGGGCGCATGGTGATGTGGTTCTCGGCGTTCCTGCCCACGTTTGCCGTGGCTGCGGTCGATATGGCGTATCTGCCACTGCTGGCCGGGATTGTGGCATTCGGACTGGTTCAGCGGCCGGCGCCACGCAATCTGATTTTTCTCGCACTGCTGAGTGTCCTGATCATCTCCAATGCAGCGTTTCATGGCGAATGGGCCGGGTTGACCGGGGATAGCGCTTCCTGGGGGCTGGGCGTTGCGCTTCTTACTTCTGTCCTGCTGATCGTCATCCTCGGTGGCCGCATTGTTCCGGCGTTCACCCGCAACGCCATGGTGCGCAAGGGTCATGCCGAGAATTTGCCGGGAAGTTCGAGGATAATCGACATGGCCAGTGTAGCGGGGGTGAGTGCTGTTGTTTTCTGTTACGCGCTGGCACTTTCTGACACAGTCATCGGTATCGTTGCGGCGGTAGCTGCCGTTGCCAACCTCGCCCGGTGGAGCATGTGGCGATGGTCTGCGACACTGAGCGAACCAATCGTCTGGAGCCTGCATCTGGCTTATCTGTGGGTTTGCCTGGGACTGGCGGCATTATCAGCAGCCATGCTCGGTGACTGGCTTTCGCACAGTGCCGCCATGCACCTTCTGGCTATCGGTGCCATCGGCGGCATGACATTGGCCATGATGACCAGAGCACCCCTGGGCCACACCGGACGATCGCTGACCGTATCCGGCCCTGTTACCATTGCTTATCTGCTTGTCGCGACCGCGGCACTGTTGCGTGGAATCGGACTGGAGTATCTGCCGGTGGACTACTTCGCCCTGATTCTGGCAGCCGGTACGTTGTGGATGGCCGGGTTTCTGATTTTTGTTGTCACCTACACTCCTATCCTGATCGGCCCGCCGCTGGAGCAGCGCGATCAAGATTGATCAAAGTCAAGGACGATTGCCGTGCCCGGCATCAGCTTGTGGGTCAATGGCCACATTGTCGGCAAGGGAGCATTGAAAATGAACTATGAGCGATTGTTCGAGCGCGCAGTTGAAAAAGTTCACGGGGAAAATCGCTATCGCGTATTCGCCGATCTGCAGCGCATCGCCGGTGAATTCCCATATGCGCGAAATCACGGACCGGGTCCGGACCGGGTCGTTGTGTGGTGTTCAAATGACTATCTGGGACAGGGTCAGAACCCCGTCGTGATTGAGGCTGCAGTCGAAGCAACCCGGCTCATGGGCTCAGGATCAGGCGGGACCAGAAACATTGCCGGCACCCATCATCTGCTGGTGGAGCTGGAAAGCGAACTGGCTGACCTGCATGACAAGCCGGCGGCCCTGGTATTCACCTCCGGGTATGTCTCCAATTCAGCCACCCTGTCGACTTTGGCCAAACTCATGCCGGATTGCGTGATTTTTTCCGACGAGCTCAATCATGCCTCGATGATTGACGGCATTCGCCAATCTGGTGCGGAGAAGCAGATTTTCAGGCATAACGACATTGCCCACCTGGAAGAATTGCTTCGCGCCCAGCCAACCGAGCGGCCGAAGTTGATTGCCTTTGAGTCGGTGTATTCGATGGATGGCGATATTGCCCCGATCGCAGCAATCTGCGACCTGGCCGACAAGTACGGCGCCATGACATATCTCGATGAGGTCCACGCAGTTGGCCTGTATGGCAAATGTGGCGGCGGAATCTCGGAACGCGAAGACCTGGCCAGCCGGATCACGGTAATCGAGGGTACACTGGCCAAGGCATTCGGCTGTCTCGGCGGCTACATAACTGGCTCAAAAGCGCTGGTGGATGCGGTGCGCAGCCATGCATCGGGCTTCATTTTCACAACCTCGCTGCCACCGGGAGTGGCGGGTGGTGCGCTGGCCAGCGTGCGCCATGTCAAACAGCACGACGAGTTGCGCCAGCGCCATCAGGAACGCTCGTTGCGGATGAAAACACTGCTGTGCAATGCCGGATTGCCGGTTATGCCGTCTGAGACACACATTGTGCCGCTGCTCGTTGGATGCCCGTCGCAAGCCCGTCAGATGACCGATATGCTCATGCAACAACACGGTATTTACGTTCAGCCAATCAATTATCCCACGGTGCCACGCGGCACCGAACGGTTGCGCATTACGCCCAGCCCGTTTCACGATGACAAGTTGATGGATACAGCCGTTGCCGCCATCTGCGAAGTCTGGCGCCAGGTCGCAGGCAGGCAATCTCAAGCCGCGTAACACCTCCAGGCTGACTGCTGCCGATGCACACTCGGGCTGCGGCCCGGGACTTTCCAAATTCCGAGACCAGCCCCTGTTGCCGCGTACCCGCAGCAGGATTTTGTTGTTGCGGTTCGACGCTGCCGAGCCGTTCTGTGATGCCGCTTGACTTTCATCAAGGACCGGCCTGCAGCCAGTTGCGATGCTCGCATCATTAAATGGAGGGAATCCGATGGCCAAAGCGAAAACCGAAACCGCTGAAGCGGTAGAATCCGTAAGGATTCCGCCAATGCAGCGTCTGCTCGACAATCATTTTCTGCTACTCTTCCTGGGCGTTGTGGTGCCGACGGTGCTGTATCTGCTTTGGGGCGTCATGGAGCTTTCCCAGATCCCGATCGCCGAATAGGAGGCAGACATGGCACTCACATCTCCCGAATCCAAGATCTGGTGGAACGAACGTATTGGTCGTGCTGAACTTGTCTGGATCACGATCGCCTTCCTGTGGGGCGTTTTCATGTTCTCCATGATGGTTTGGTGGCACTTGGAGGGCAATCAGAACCTGTCCAATGAGGTGTACCGGATTGCACCGACCAAATTTGAAGAAAAAACCGAAGCATTCACCGAAAAGTACACGGTACGCGAGGAAGCCGGCATGCCGGTTGCCAAGCCGGAACCTGGTGCGGAAGTCTACATGTTGTCCCGGTTGTGGGAGTGGTGGCCGATTCTGGAGTTGAAGAAGGGGCAGACTTATCGTCTGCATTTGTCTTCGATGGATTGGCAACACGGATTTTCACTGCAGCCGGTCAATATAAATATTCAGGTACATCCAGGGCTTGAGCACGTGGTCACGCTGACCCCGACGCAGACCGGCGAATTCAGCGTCGTATGCAACGAATTCTGCGGCGTTGGCCATCACACGATGGTTGGCCGTATCCACGTCGTCGAATAGGGCGGAGGGAACATCATGAGCGTTACAACTGACACAAATATTATTGGTGGGGTAGCAGCCAAGTTCAGAACCTGTCCGGCTACCGGACTGGATATTGACCTTGCGGCCCAGAGATTGATCAAGGCCAACGCTGTTGCCGCGATCGTTTTTCTTGCCATTGGCGGCCTGTTCGGCCTGCTGGTTGCGCTGACCCGCTGGCCGGCGGTTCATCTGCTGTCTTCAGACATGTTCTACCTTGTTCTGACCGCGCATGGCCTGGATGTTCTGCTGGTGTGGATCATATTCTTTGAGATTGCTGTACTGTATTTCGCGTCGGCCATCCTGCTTAATTGCCGGCTGGCGGCGCCGCGTATCGCCTGGGTTGCCTTCGGATTGATGATGGCCGGTGCTCTGCTGGCCAACGTCACCGTGCTGCAGGGCGAAGCCAGCGTCATGTTTACCAGTTACGTGCCTTTGAAGGCACCGCCGAATTTCTACCTCGGACTGATACTCTTCGCTGTCGGTGCCTTGCTCGGCTGCTTCATTTTCCTTGGCACGCTGGTCATTGCGAAGGAAGAGAAAACCTATGAGGGATCGATACCGCTGGTCACTTTCGGTGCATTGACTGCCTGCATCATCGCCGTATTCACGATTGCCAGCGGTGCGATCATTTTGATCCCGACCTGGCTGTGGTCGCTTGGCTACATCAGCCATATCGACACCGTCATGTACAAGCTGGTGTGGTGGGCCATGGGCCATTCGTCACAACAGATCAACATGGCTGCGCAGGTTGCCATCTGGTATGCGATACCCGCAATACTGCTTGGCGCCAAACCACTGTCGGAAAAGGTCAGCCGGGCAGCCTTCCTGATGTACATATTGTTCCTGCAACTGGCGAGTGCACATCACATGCTGGTTGAGCCCGGAATCAGCTCGGAATGGAAGGTTTTCAATACTTCTTACGCCATTTATCTTGCTGTATTAGGCAGCATGATTCACGGCATGTCGATCCCCGGCGCCATTGAGGCAGCGCAACGCCGTAACGGTTTCACCAATGGTGTGTTTGAATGGCTGCGCCGTGCGCCGTGGGCTAACCCGGCATGGGCGGGCATGTTCCTGTCGCTGGTTATGTTCGGCTTCTTGGGTGGCATTTCCGGCGTTGTTCTGGGCACCGAGCAGATCAATATCATGCTGCACAACACGCTCTATGTACCTGGCCATTTCCACGCTACGGTTGTCGCCGGCACCACTCTTGCCTTTATGGCGATTACCTATCTGCTGGTGCCGCTGATCTTCCAGCGCGAGATCATCTGGCCACGCCTTGCCAAGTGGCAGCCATACCTGTTCGGGCTTGGTGCTGCCGGTATCTCGTTGTTCATGATGGGAGCGGGTACGCTGGGCGTGTCACGGCGCCATTGGGACATCACGTTCTCAGATGCCACGTTGAGTTTTGACTATCCGCCAGCCGCCTTTCTGATGCTTGGCCTGAATGGCATGTCGGGTATTCTGGCTGCCATCGGCGGCGGACTGTTCGTGGTGATCATCGTGGCCAGCGTGCTGTTTGGCAAAAAGGTCGATGCCAGCAATATTGTTGCCGCCCTTGGGCCCAAGCCGCAAAAACAGATGAGCGATGCCGTGACCAGCTATGGCAGTGCCGGTACATTCCATCTGCCGGGTACTTACATTCTGGTATCGATCTTCTTCACCGCCTTTGTTCTCTACTACTTCGTCAACTGGAAGTACCTGTCTGAACTTTGGCAGATGGGTTGAACCTGAGGAGCGACGCGATGAGCGACGTCACAATGCAGAACGCTTTCACTATTCGTGACGTCGTCATGGTGTTCAAGCCGCGCATCGCCGTTGCGATCATGTTGAGTGCCATCGGCGGGATGGCGGTTGTCGATGGTGCTTCACCCGGGTTGCTGCAGCTTGGCCTGCTGGCTATCGCGGTGTTCCTGGCTGCCGGCAGTGCCGGTGCCTTCAACCAATGGGTGGAGGCTGATCTCGATGCCCGCATGAAGCGAACCGCCAACCGGCCGTTCGTGACGGGTCAATTCAAGGCTGGTCCGGCCTGGCTGATGGCCATTGTCGGTCTGCTGGTCGCAGCCGTAGTATTGGCGGGACTGGCGACGAACTGGTGGGCCGCATTGTATACGTTCCTGGGTGCTTTCACTTATGGCGTCGTCTACACAATGTGGCTTAAACGCCGCTCATGGGTCAACATCGTAGTTGGCGGCCTGGCGGGCAGTTTTGCCGTACTTGCGGGCGCGGCGGCGATAAATCCATCCATCGGCATGGAAGGATTGTTGTTGACGCTGGTGCTGTTTCTGTGGACGCCACCTCATTTCTGGAGCCTGGCGATGGTCTCCAGTGATGACTATGCCCGCGCGGATGTGCCCATGCTGCCGGTGGTTGCCGGCAAGCAGCTTTGTGCATGGGTTATTCTGGGTCACACCGTGGTTTTGTCCGTTATCGCGTTGATCCCGGCCTGGTATGGCATGGGACCATTGTACCTGGCGGGAGCGTTGATTGGCGGCACGCTATTCACGTGGACAAGCATTGATCTTGTCTATCGGCCAGATCGAACCCGGGCACTGAAGAACTTCTTTGCGTCATTGCTGCAGTTGTGCCTGTTGCTCGGCGGTGCTGTTGCCGACCGGGTGTTTGGAGCATTCATATGAGGCTTGTCATGTGCCTGTTCGCGATCCTGCTTATGATCGCGCCGGCCAGTGCGACACAGCAAAATCTTGAAGATCAGGCGATAGCGCGATCAGAAGCAGCCATTGGTAAACAGCTCCCGTCCCTGAGATTTTCCGATACAAGCGGTGCGGAGGTTTTGCTGAGCGATCTGCGCGGCAAACCACTTCTAATCTCACTGGTCTACACCGGTTGTACGGATGTCTGTCCGGCGATCATCGAAAACCTGCGCCCGGCGATCGAAATCGGACAAAGCGCTTTGGGGGCAGATAGTTTTACAACACTCACGATCGGTTTCGATACGCGTCACGATACGCCTGAACGAATGCAGTCGTTTGCCCGTGAACGCGGCATTGACCTGCCGAACTGGTTGTTTCTGTCGGCTGATCAACAAACAGTCAACCGGCTGTCAGACGCCCTGGGATTCTCGATTGTTCCCTCCGCAGGTGGGTTCGATCACATGGCTCAGGTCAGCGTGGTCGATGCCAGTGGGCGGATATATCAGCAGGTCCGCGGTGGCACATTCAACCCGCCGGCCATAGTAGAGCCGCTCAAGGATTTGATGTTCGGGCAGCGCCAAAGCATCATGTCGGTCAGTGGCATAACCGAGCGAATCAAACTGTTCTGCACGGTCTACAATCCCAACACGGGCCGCTACTATTTTAATTACTCGCTGTTTGTGGGTATGGGTATCGGGTTTGCCTGCCTGTTGCTGTTGCTGGCCTGGCTGGTGCGGGAGGTCAAACTGTCTGGCGGCTCCGGCGGAGGCGCCCACCCATGACAATTGTTCGGCATTTTCTGCGCAGCGGCTTTGATCTCGTCGAAACCCTGCTTGGCAAGGTGTTCCCGCCGTCCTGGAATCCAATGCTCAACCTGGGCGCTCTGGGCTTCTTCTTCTACTGGATCATAACGGTCAGTGGCATCTACGTTTACATCTTCTTCGATACCGGCGTTCACAACGCTTATGAGTCTATCGAGTACATGACCCATGAACAGTGGTATCTGGCCGGTATCATGCGCAGCCTGCACCGCTACGCTTCCGATGCCCTCATTGTCGTGATGATGTTGCACCTGGTACGCGAGTTTGCCCGAGACAGGTATCGCGGCGTGCGCTGGTTCAGCTGGGTGACTGGAACACCGATCATGGTGATGGTGTTTGTTGCCGGCATAAGTGGGTACTGGCTGGTCTGGGACAAGCTGGCGCAGTATGTCGCCATCGTTTCGACGGAGTGGCTGGATATGTTGCCGATATTCGGGGAACCGATCGCGCGCAATTTCCTGTCACCGGAAGCGCTCGAAAGCCGTTTCTTCACGCTGATGATTTTCATGCACATTGCCATTCCACTGATTGCGCTGGCTATTTTGTGGATTCATCTGCAGCGGGTTACAAAACCACGCATCAATCCGCCGCGTGGATTGGCATTGTCGGTGTTCGCAGGCCTGATTGGCCTGTCTCTGGTGCATCCGGCGTTGAGCCAGGCGCCGGCAGATCTGGCTGTTGTGCCGGGCAGGGTGGGACTGGACTGGTTTTACCTGCCCCTGTTTCCTCTGCTTGAAACACTACCCGGTAGCGTCACCTGGGGTATGAGTGCCTGCCTGTTACTCATCATGATTGCCATGCCCTGGTTGCCGCCGATGAAGCGCGCGCGGCCCGCGGTGGTTGATTTGGACAATTGCAACGGGTGTGCGCGTTGCTTCAATGACTGTCCGTATAATGCAATCGCTATGGTAGCGCGCAGCGACGGTGCCGCATTTGAACGCGAACCCATCGTCAACCCCTCCTATTGTGTTTCCTGTGGCTTGTGTGCGGGATCGTGCCCAACTTCAATGCCGTTCCGCCGGTTGTCTGACCTGTCTCCCGGCATTGACCTGCCGGATCACACAATGGCGCAACTGCGCGATCAGGTTGAAATGGCTGCGCTTGGCCTGACCGGGGCGGCCCGGATCATGGTGTTTGGTTGTGATACCGGCCCGGCACTGGCGAAAGTCCGATCTTCATCCGTCGCCACGGTTTCACTGGCCTGCATAGGACAGTTGCCGCCGGCATTCATAGACTATGTAGTCAATCGTGACCTGGCAGATGGCGTCATGTTGACCGGTTGCCGGGAGAACTCCTGCAATGCCCGGTACGGTATCGAATGGACCAATCAGAGGTTGGCAAGAGTGCGCGATCCGCAGTTGCGCAACCGGGTGCCGCGAGAGCGGATCAAAACGGCATGGGTTGGCCCGTCGGGTGTCCCGGCGTTGCAGGCTGCCTTGTCCAAGTTCGCAAGTGAACTGAAGAATGCACCAACAATTTCCAAACTGAAGCCACCTGCCGATATTGCGCCGAAACCACGGGAGCCGGTCGATGCGTGAATTGTTCAAATACGCGGGGCAGTTTGTGTTCCTGGTTTTTACCATGGTTTTCATTGGATATTTTTCCAGTCAGCCTACTTACCAGCAGTTTCCCGATGGCATGGCACAGATCAAAATGAGTTTTGCCCATGGCGGTGCGCGGAAAATCGATTGCCGCAAGCTGACATCGACGGAAATTGCCAAATTACCGGCAAATGAGCGTCGCCCCAACAACTGCACCAGAGAGCGCATTGCTGTGCTTGTCCAACTCTCACTGGATGGCGAACTGTTGTATGATGACTTGCTGCAAGCAACCGGTTTATCGCAGGATGGTCCTTCCCGTACATACCGAAAACTGATCGTGCCGGCAGGGCCGCATACAATTACTGCCCGGTTGCGGGACACCAAACGTACAACCGGGTTTGACTATGAAGCGACCCATGAGGTGGTACTCAAGCCGTTTCAGAACCTGGCGGTGGATTTCAAGGCCGATACTGGCGGTTTCAGTTTCAGATAGGAGCAGATCAATGGCGCTGATCGAATGGCGAAGCGATTTTGAAACCGGTGTACCGGACGTTGACCATGAGCATCGCGAGTTGGTTGACCTGATCAACCAGTTGCATGATCAAATGGGCGGTGATGCTGAACCTGCTGAAATATCTGCGTTTCTCGGAGAAGTTTTTGCCCGGATTTCAGCACACTTCGCTCTCGAAGAATCGGTCATGCGCAAACACCAGTACGATCAGTACATCGAACACAAGACCGATCATGAGAAGCTTCTCGACGATATTCGAGACATCATGGACGATTTCGATGCCGGAGAATACGCCGCCTACGACGAAGCGCTGTCGAGCGCTGTTCGTGATTGGTTTGTGGATCATTTCAAGACCAAGGATGCCCGCCTGCACAACATGCTGGGGGTCTGATTTCGGGCAAAAGAGATGTAATTCAGGAAGCTTCGCTCACCGTCCTGGTGAGTAATCTGCCGAGCCGCTCGGAAAGCGAAAGTCTTGTCGCTGCGGCGATACCGTCTGGCGACATTTTCCGCGCTGTTTTTCGCAGAATGTCAGCGACCTTGTCGTCCTGATGTTGGGCAATGAAATCGCTGGCATAATATTTCAGAAACACCAGACACACGACATCTTCAAGCGTTTGTACTTCCGGGTCGCGCTTGATGCCCTTCTTTGAAATCAGAATGGCCACCCTGTCGATGTCCGTCTGGTCATAACCGGCTGCTTCCATCAGTTCGCCGGCTTTGCGGGCATGGAATGCTTTCAGATCGCTACGCCACTTCAAGTATCCTTCACGTCCAGCGGGATAACTGTTGCGCCGAGACGTCCAGCGCTCGATATGCTGGGCGCGCGCCGCAATCTGCAGGTGTTCGCTGGCTATTTCACAGAACTCGCCCAGTGTTGCCGACATGCGCTCCCCATAGACCAGTTCCGCGGGACGAAGGGTATCGCCATCCAGGCTGGTGTTGGGGTCTTTGGCATTGGCGTTGTCTATGGCCTCAATAACCCGATCTAGACGGTTTTTCATGGTCAGTTCGACATCTTGTTTTCGCTGCGATCTTCATTGGCATAGTCGCGCAGACGCTCGACGCTGGCAATTGCGGCGGCGCTTTGCTCCACCCGCACGCCAACATTGCGCAGGCGCGCAAAAGCCCTCGACAGGCTCTCGGGTTTCATGCCGAGCCTCCCGGCGATCAGGGCCTTATCGTAAGGCAGACCGATGGTGCAGGAACCTTCCGGAACCGGGCACAGGGATGCAAGAAACCGGGCAACCCTTTGGGCACCGGTATAAGTCTTAAGTTGTTCAATCTGACGAACCAGGCCCTGCAGGTGTTTTGAGGTAGATGCCAGCATTGAGAGCGCAAACTGCGGGTTGTCCCGAACATTTTGCAGCAAGGTAGAACAGGAAATCCGCAGCAGCCGTGCATCAGTAACGGCCTCGGCAGCGACCGGATACCTTCCCATCGAAAACACCGCAGCCTCGGCGAAACTCTCGCCGCGGCAGAACACGTTGACAACGGCCTCGTCACCGTTCTGGTTGAGACGGTAAAGCTTCACCCAGCCATCGAGCAGAATGAAGCAGGCATCGACCTTGTCGCCCTGCATGAACAACAATTCACCGGCTCTGGCCTGCTGAATGTTCATTGCCTTCAACAAAGATGACAGCTGATCGTCGTTCAACCCGCCGAACAGTGCTGTGCTTCTCAACAGTACCAGTTCGCTATCTGCAAGTGGTGTGGTCAAAATTGCAATCCCGTCAACGCCTACCATCCGGCGGCAATTAGTACTTCATAATACAGGCAACGCAACCTCAATCAATGTTGGCCAAAATACCTGCGGGATTGAATTTCGGCTTGCGGGTGGTTTGACGCAGGTCAAGGAAGAACACCCTGCTGCTGATAACGTGACCATGGTGGGAGGAGACGTCCGGATCGAGAGTGTGGCTGACGATAAACACTGACAGATCCCGGAAGGGGCACCCGTGCGGGAAGTGGAAACCCTGTCGCAGGTCGACCTGTTCCTGCTGCCTCGGATCAGTCGGCCATGCAAGAAAGCGGAAACACGGACTATGTCTGACAACAAGAAATCATGGACGCAAACGCTGCCATTTCCAAAACGCTGGCTCGGATATGTGACCATCAAGCTTATTGTACTTGGCGTTGGAGTGTACCTGGCTCTGCGCTGGAAGGGAGTATTGTAGCCAGATCCACATACCATCAAGCTGCGCCTTCCACCCGGATAGCAACCGGGCTAACAATGGCACATGCAGTTCCGACTAATGATCGCGGAACCGCCATGACTGCCTTCTGTGCGGTGGGCCGCGATCAGTGAGACATCAGCACCGGTGCGGTCATGTTCTGCAGCATGGTTCTGGTAACTCCGCCAAACACGAACTCCCTCAGCCGTGAATGCCCGTAGGCACCTATTACGATCAGGTCAGCCCCGTTATCGGCAGCCTCATTGAGAAGCGCATCTGCCGGGGACAGCTGCGGAGCCGAAATGCTTTTCGCTACCACCTTTATGTCATGCCGCGCAAAGACGGCGGCCAATTCAGCTCCAGGCAAGTCACCGGCAATGTCGGGTTCGTCGCGCGCATTGGCCCACAACAGTTCAACCCGTTCGGCGTGTTTCATCAACGGAACAGCGTCAAATGCAGCCCGCAGAGCCTCTCTGGTCGCATTCCATCCGATCACAACATTCTTGCCGATTGTGTCAAATGTACCCATGTTCGGAACCACGAGCACCGGGCGTCCCGATTCAAGTATCAGGCGCTCTGCGAAATCTGATTCAATCGTGTTGCTGGTTGAGGAGTTTACCTGGCCTGCAACGATGAGATCCGCATAAGCGGCATGCTCCAGCATCGCATCGGCCAGTAGTCCGGTTTGTCCGTCCACCCGTCGCCATTCGGCGCGAACGCTGTGACGGCGGGCCATGTCTTCAAACCTGTCTTTCGTGGCTTCAATGTTTTCCTCGAAATGGCGACGGTGATCAATGTCTGCAGCGATTGCCCCGTAACTCGCCGGAATCGCAATTCCGTGAGGATTGGGAACCGCGTAAATGCCGAGAACATGAGCATCATGAATTCCGGCAAGCGAGAAGGCCGCGTTCATGATGTTTTCCTGACGCTCGATATCAACCAGTGATACGGCAATTGTTTTGATCGACATGGCGACCTCCATTTCTTGAATGCACTTGCAAGTGTCAAGTTAGTGATTTCCGGTGCGCTCGCCCTTGACCTGCGTCAATTACCGAATCCTGCCGGCCGCGATGCGCTTCAGGTTGACCAGAATCAAAGCAATTCGCGAGCCCGCATTCTATCCTGACCGCAGTCACACTGTTGCAAGGAGGCACAAATGGTTGAAAAATCACACACAGCAGGGACCGGGTGGTGGCCAAATATGTATGAGCCGCTCCGCAATATTGGCGAGAAGGTGGCTGAATGGTTCGCCCCGAAATCGGAAGCCTCTGCGCTGGAGGACTATTATGAGATCACTATCGAATTGCCTGGCGTCAAAGCCAAAGACGTTGATGTTTCGGTTCAGGACAACAGCCTGATGGTTCGTGGAGAAAAACGTTCCGAGCGTCAGCAAAAGGGGCAATCGTTCTATTTTTCCGAACGGGAGTACGGTGCATTCCAGCGTGCATTCCGGTTGCCGCCGGATGCTGACAGTGAACAGATTGATGCCAAATTTGATGATGGGGTGTTATGCCTTAGAATTGCCAAACGAAGTTCGTCAAAACCTGCTGCGAGAAAAGTCCAGATAAGCCAATCCTGAAGCAAAGGCCATGAGTGATTGACACACAAACTGTTCAAACTGTTCAAACTGACCAGGCTGATCCAGAGTTGCATGTTTGCAGTGGCTTTCGCGTGCATCGCCCAGCCATATGCAATTGCCCAGACGTTTTTCGAAGATGATGGACCGGTGCTGATCTGGGTGACTGTCAAGGCACATTCCGGCGAGGGTCCGTGGCAAGCCTGCAGGAGGGTCTATCAGCGAGACGTGTTTCAGGTTGCGGCCGGGTCCGGCAACAAAGTGCGGTGCCGAATTGATCATAGCCGCATCTACCAACCCGGTGAGGTCCGGCAAAATTTCAACCGCAACTGACAGGCTGAAATTCAGATTTCATCGTTTATGTGAGGCACCTGAACACCATGCAATACAAGGATTACTATTCAGTCCTGGGCATCACGAAGGATGCCACACAAGACGACGTTAAACGTGCCTACAGAAAACTTGCGCGCAAGTTTCACCCCGACCTCAACAAGGAAAAGGGAGCCGAGGAACGGTTCAAGGAAATTGGCGAGGCAAACGAGGTGTTGGGCGATCCTGAAAAACGGGCAGCCTACGATCAGTTGGGGGCAGGCTATCATCCCGGCCAGGACTTTCAGCCACCCCCGGACTGGGATGCCGGGTTTGAGTATTCAGGCGGCAGGTCGGAGACCGCTTTTTCCGATTTCTTTGAGCAACTCTTCGGTCGTTCTCGGCGTGCGGAACAGGCTGGCGGGCCACAGTTTAACGTCGGAGGGCAAGATCATCACGCCAGGATACTGATTGACCTGGAGGATGCTTTCGCCGGCGCTACCCGCGCGATTCAACTGAAAATGCCGAAAGTTACCGAGGATGGTCGCGTGATCACCGAACAGCGCACCCTCAACGTCAATATTCCGAAGGGAGTTCAACCCGGCCAACACATTCGCCTGAAAGGGCAGGGTGCTCCGGGGCTTGGCCAGGGTCGATCAGGCGATCTTTATCTGGAGGTTGAGTTTGCGCGACACCGGCTGTATCGCGTTGAAGGCAAAGACGTTTATCTGGACCTGCCGATTGCTCCGTGGGAAGCCGCGCTCGGCGGCAAGGTCAAGGCGCCAACACCATATGGAGTGGTGGATATAACCATTCCCGAAAACTCTGCACAGGGACGCAAACTGCGCCTGAAGGGCAAGGGTATTCCGGGAAAAACGCCCGGCGACTTCTACGCCGTTGTGAAGATTTCCCTGCCACCGGCGAGAGATGAGAATTCAAGGCAAGTTTATCAGAGGATGGCGCGGGAGTTGGCTTTTGATCCGCGCGCCAAACTTGGCGTGTAGTCAGCATTTGGAGGAAATCCATGTCCGAAGAACCTCGATCAGCACACGCAGGCACAATCGTTTCCGGCACAGCCGAACTGACGATCGACCAATTGTGTTCCACCTGCGGTTTGCCGAAGGAGAAAATTGTCACTTACGTCGCAGAGGGAGTTATCGAACCGCTGGGAGAAGCGACTGTCGAATGGCGCTTCTCGCAAACCACCGTTGTCGAGATTCATCGCGCCAGGCGGCTTGAGCAGGACCTTGGCCTGAATGAGGCCGGCCTTGCACTGGCAATTCAACTTTTGTCGCAGATTGACGACCTGAAGCGCAAATTGGCTCGCATCGAACCTGGAGATCAGGAAAGCTCTCCGACAGATGTGTTTTAGCAACTGCCTCGATCAAGAAGCACGTAAAGAAATGCAAATCCAAAGTTTGTCGGGGTCGTTACCCAATTCACTCGCCGGGTCCGGCCAGGCTCTCTATGTATGCCAGCATGTTGCTAATCGTCTGGGTGTCGAGTTCAAACTGTGGCATTTCCGGATGGCCTGTGACAATTCCTTCAGCGAAAGCTTCGCTCAGGCTGTCAATTGGATAACGATTTTGCAGCGTGCGCAGGGCAGGTGCCTCAGGCATGTGGCTGTCGTCATTCAGACCGACGGCATGGCAGCGTGCGCAATTGCGCTCGATGAATTCCTTGCCCTTTACGACATCACCGTAGGCCTGGCTGTTTGCAGGCAGGTCTGCCAGCGCAAGCAGAAAACCGGCTGCCGCCAAAATCCCAGGGAAGCATTTAACTGTCTTGTTCTTCATGTTCGACAGCCTACCGGGCAAAGGGCTGAATTACCTTGATCGGTGTCAATGTCTGAAGAATTCTCTTCCGGCCTGAATTCAAGGACCCTGATATTGATGCATATCAAGGTGCCGGAAGCAAAAACCTCCACCATGAGTGCGAACACAGCAAGTCAATTGAATTATCAAGGATGACGCCCCATGAAATTGCAGTCGCGCTATCTGTCTGCGCTATTCCTGCCGGTCCTCTTGTCGATTGTGGTCCATACTCATTCAGCCTCAGCCACCAGTGCTGTAACTGCGTCCGACCTGAAGCCGCCTGAACTCGCCCGCGCGGCTGAGGATTTCAATACCTTTTGCAGTGTTTGCCATGGCAGCGACGCCAAAGGTCACGGACCTGTTGCAAAGGAGTTGAAGACCCCGCCAGCGGATCTCACCAGAATTTCTTACCGCGCAGGTGGTTCGTTCCCCACGGAGGCTGTCTTCAAGAAGGTCGAGGGGCTGGATATGCCGCTGGCACACGGGACATCCGCGATGCCCATCTGGGGCGCGTTGTTCGTTCGCCAGGCTGTGGGAGAGGGCGTGTTGATCGAGGATGCCAGAACTGCGGCCCGGGTTGCAACTGACCGCATTCGCCGGCTGGTCAAGTATCTGGAGACGATACAGGAGTAACAGCCCGGGCCCACAGGCCCGATCGTTTATTTGATGAGGATCAACACCCGGTCATTTCAAATGTGCAAGCTGTTGTCAGGTGATGCAACTTCTGGAGTTCGATATGAGCCAGCTGGTGTTTTCCAGTGATGACAGGTTGTTCGACGGACAATGCGTCCGGTTTGTTGGTCGTGATGGCCAGCGTGAAGTGTTGTGCGGTGTGACGGTTTTTGCCTTGAAGCATCGGCATCCGGAACTGCCGATGGATGGGCTGCTTCCGGCAGAACTGTTTCTTGATGCCTATGAAAAATTCCTGATCGAAATTCATGACATCGCGCGTCACAAGTATGCCGAAGGCCGGATCGAGACAGACGGGCCCATTGAAATAATGGTTCATGATGAAGATTGGAAATGACGGCCGAATAACGAGAAACTGAAGGGAGCTGAGAATGTACAAATCCATACTTTTGCCTATCGATCTTTCCGAAATCGAGAGAGGCAAGATGATGATTGATGTTGCTCAAGGGCTGACCACCAAAGACACAAGAATACGCCTGTTGAATGTGGTCACCGACATTCCGGCTTTCGTAGCTGCCGAGGTGCCCAATGAAGTGATCAAGACGGGCATGAAAACAGCCAAGGAGAGTCTTGAGGCACTGGTCAGAGCTGCTGCCATTAAGGCGGACTGCGAGGTCAGATCCGGCAATCCGGGACCTACAATATTGGCCTCGGCTGACGAATCTGGCGCCGACCTCATTATAATAGGTTCTCACAAACCGGGTCTGCAGGACTATTTTCTCGGGTCAACTGCGGCCCGTGTCGTGCGCCATGCGCAATGTTCTGTCCTGGTGATGAGATAAGCCGACCGCATCTCGCCTTAGTCCTGTGTGCGAAACCTGGACTGCTGCACTATCGCTATAGTGGTTAGCGGTGCGACGACGGAGATCAGTGCGACTGTAATGAGCAGCCACCCGAGGTTTGCATAATTTGCAGCCACGAGGATGGTGTCAGAAGTCGGATCGCGAACCTCACGTGCCACAACGAACAGCTGATTCAGATACTTGGTCAAAAGGCTGCTGGCCGACAATGCCAGATTGGTAAACGAGGCCATGACGGCAAAAAAAGTTGCCTTCAGGTTGTGCGGTGCATTTCTGGCGATCCATGCCAGCATTGGGATCATGGCTATCTGGCCCAGCGGAGACTCGATTGCCGTATCCAGAATAGCGATGAACCTTGCGTCAACAACGCCGAACGTCAGCGGTGCAGTCCAGTGATGCAGGCCATAGAAGAGACCAATATTGGGCAGCGCCAATATCCCGGATGCGATGGTGAGCAATACGACGATATAGACGATTGTTCTCGATGCGATCAAGGGCCTCAAGATGATCATTCCGGCCAGAGTGAGCCCTGCCGTGATCAGGGTCAAAACAGATATGAACTGCTGATCAAACCCAAGCACATCAATTTCAAACCATGTTGTGCCGGGTCCGGGCAGCGGCACCGCTCTGAACACAAAAATGATGATTGCCGTACCCACCAGGGCGCGGGCTCTATCGATATCCAATTCCCGGAGAAGTCTGGACATCAGAAACACCACTATTGCCATTGATCCCAGAAAAACAATCTCTTGAGAAAACCTGAGGCCGCCAAGCCCCACAGCCAGCGTCAGGATGACAAAGGCGATACCACCCGCAAAGTACCAGTAGTTCGGCTCTGTCTTTTCTCCCGGGCGATCTATGCTGGCGCTGATCTCGGATTCACTAAAGCCTGCATGCCTCAAGGTGGTCTTTTGACGCCGCTTTAGAAATGCAGCCAGCAGAACACCGCTGATTGAGATGGCAGGTATGGTGAGCGCCAACAGGTATATGCGGGCGTAGACTTCGGCCTTTGCGGTCCGGCTTGCCTGTTCGACGCCGGCAAACATGTAGATATTGAGCAGCGCTACGCACACCAGTCCGAATATCAGGGAGATTCTGCCCAGGGTCTGCATGGTCGTATGCAGTTTCTTGGCGTCGCTTTCGCTGATTGGTGTTCCTGATGAATCAATCCTCGGAACCGCCTCAACTGACATGGCATCTGCGACAGCGTCCTGCACAACATAGCCGCAAGGTGCAAGGAGCATGCTGAGAACATACCAGGCTTCCACCGGCATGATGGCTGCCATTGTATCGAAACCGGTTATCAGCGCGTACATGATCGCCAGGCTTGCAGTGACAAGCGCGGCACCCAGGTAGACCAGCAGTCCCTTCCAGCGCCAGATCAGGTCCACCAGGTGGCCAAGCGGCATTTTCAACGCCCAGGGAAGCCCTGCCCAAAAAGCAAGTCCTGAAAGGAAGGCGGCTGACAGGCCCAGATACTCCTTGACAAAAAAAGTACCGACAATGGCTGTAATGCCGGATATTCCGGCGGCCATGTAAATCATGAGCGGCGGCAGGAACGACCATCGCAATTGATGCACGAGATCAATAACAGTGGAGTCAAACCATCGCGCCAGCATTTTTTTCCGGTCGGGTGGGAGCATGTCTTTCAACGCGCGTAAAGGATCGCAAAAGGCCAATTGTAGTCAATGGCATCAACAGCTGTCTATGAAGTCCCCGGCAGCGATTTCTACATAAAGTCAGGGTGCGGCTCGCTGTCATCGTAGGTCATGGCAAGGTCTCGCAGTCGGTCGATGTCGGTTATGCGGATGGACTTGGTATCGACCATTTCAATGATGCCGTCCGTCTTGAGTCTGGTCAAGTTGCGGCTGACGGTCTCTATGGTTATGCCGAGAAAACCTGCGATCTCTTCACGTTTGAGTTGCAGGTGAATTATTTGTCTGCTCTGGGCGGGCGGGCGATGGACACAACCAGCGTGTTCTTCCCTGTATAGCCACAGAATAAAGCGCGCGACTTTCTCCGCGGCGCCAAGCCTGCCCAGTACCGTCATCCAGTCGTGGGCCTCATCAAGATCCGCACTTGCCTTCTTGAGCAGATGGTGCGCCAACTCAGGATGTTTATCCAGCACGGCCTCAAATTGTTTGCGCCGGAAACAGCACAATTCAACATCTGTGACACATTCAGCGCTGTTATGGCTCACAGCAGACTCCAAATCACCGAGAATGTCAGAACCGGACAGCAGTCCGACAATTTGTTCCCGGCCGTCAGGCAGCATATGGGTCAGCTTGACAATGCCTTTCACAATGATTGCGAAAAGCTGGCTGGTTTCGTCCTGATGGAGTATTTCTTCACCGGCCGAGAAGTGCCGGTGAGTCATGATGTCTGTGAGTTCGTGTATGTGTGGCGTATCGAGGGCGCTGCAGACAGCATGATGGCGGACCGGACATTGCGCACAACGCAAGCCCAAATGCATCTCATGCACAAGTTCAGCCACCTTTGTTGAACTCCCAAAAATCTTCCGTCCCTGCACAATTACATAACCAGCGTTTGGGATGCATTGCAACTTTCAATGAGGTTACGAAGCGGTGTTGCAGTCATGCCCGGTTGCGGATCATGGCCAGTCGCAATTGTTCCAGGTCTGCAATTGGAAGGCTCCGGTTCTGCGCGCGAAAGATGGATACGTCTTCCCACTGCAGATGATGCCTCATGCCGTCAAAACAGTATCTCAGCATATAGCCTACGGTATCGAGATTGCGGGGAACAATGCCCGCTCCCATGTCAATCAGTGGTTCAAGCAGTTCAAAAACGTAGGCCTGCATGGCGGCATGTTGAGCGGCAGCCTGCTCGGTACAGGCCGCCAGCACCCGGTTGTCCGGCTCTTTTTTCAGCATCAACTCGAACAAGGCTTCCTCATCGCGATGATACAGCGGCAAACAAATCTGCAATCGATCTTTGACCGACGCACACAATTTGACATCCAGCGGGCCACCAAGTTGATCGGCAAGTTGTTCAAGGTCATCGCAGACCTGGTTTTGCAGGTTCCGCTCCAGCGCTATTACCTCAAATGGGTCAGCGTGTTCCAAATCGATGTCCAGAGAGGACTGCATACTCTTGGCCTGTGCAGATATTGCCTCTGGTAATGTTGATCCAGAATTCCGGTGTCGGCATTGATTTTTGTCAAAAATGCCGGTCGACAGATACAGACGTGCTGTTGTGATTGTTCGAGTTCGCCGTCTCAGCGGATTGTCCCGGCGAGTGATGCCTGACGATTGCTTACTCTGACCGTGACACGGTTTATACCAGCCCCTTGACAAGATAACCGACGCCATACGCCATGAGTGACGCGGCAGCTCCAATCGCGAGCGTCTCCAGGCCCGATAGCCACCATTTTGCCAAAGACCATTTGCTCTTGATTGTGCCAATCAGGAAAAAAGTAATTCCAGTTGAAACAAGAGCCGTCTCGAATGCCGGTTCAATCGAAAACAGAAAAGGTGCCAGAGGAACTGAACCACATATCAGAAATGATGCAAAGGTTGAAGAACCCGACTTGAATGGCGATCGCAGATTGGTGGTAAGGCCATATTCCTCCACCAGCATTGTGTTGACCCAGGTTTCCTCATTGGAGGTGATGGCCTTGACGGCATCATCAAGCGCTGCACCGGTCAGACCTTTTGATTGAAGAATTTGCCGTATCTCCTGACGTTCGCCTTCCGGTTCGTGGATAATGTGTTTTTCCTCGATTTGCCGGTAACGGGCAAGTTCGTCAATTTCGGTCTTGGTGCCGGTGTAATTGCTGGCTGCCATCGAAAACCCGTCGGCAAGCAGATTCGCCAGGCCCAGGATCACTATTACACTGGATGACAGCCCTGCACCTACCACACCGGCAACAATGGCAAACGTGGTAATGGCCCCGTCGATACCGCCATAGACCCAGTCGCGCAGATAATTGGGACGGTTTTCGGCGGCCAGCCTTATGCTGATGGCATGCGGTGTATGCTCGTGTTCAAGTTGCATGGATGATCTCCTGCCTGTGTTGCGGCGGCAATGCCGGAAGGACGGGAGCCGACCGTGCACAGGCAGCGCCTTTGAACCTGCACATTGACAACCATGCAGATAAGGCCCTTCGGTTCATTGATAGATATCAATCAACCTGAAACATCCGTAAGGCTTCAGGGATCAAGCGTCTTCAGGTAGGCCAGGAGATCCGTAATCACCGTTTCTTCCAGGAACCGCAGAGCCAGCATGCTCTGGCCCGGCACGCCATTGATGATCTTGTGCATCGCCCGTTTGGGTTTGTTGCGCGCCAGCCAGCCGAGACTGCGGCGCAAACCCGGCCGCATCTCAAGACCGGATTTTCCGTCCGGGTCATGGCAGGACATGCACACTCCCTCGAAAATATCCCGTCCGCGATTGAGGCGTTCGGGTGTGACAGCCTTGTATGGCTTGAAATTCCGTGTTTCGTATTGTCCAACGCTCACAAACAATATGATCAGATCCAGCTGGAGGCCACCTGTTGCCTGAACCGGATGGTCAGCATGAGCCCTGGCAAAGAGTTCTGAAACCTTGAACGGATCAACCCCCTGCAAATGCCGCACGCTTACAAACTGTTTGCGTTGTTGCTTGCTTCCAGGTGCCTTGTCAGCGCCATCATAGTCCCAACCGTGGCATGAAACACAACGCCAACTATCGCTATCGCCCGCTGTAATGTCCGAAGGAAAAGCAGGGTTGCGCCGCGTCGGTGGACTGGCTCCGGATGCTTGCCAGAAATCGTCATACAGCTTGCCGCCAAGCGACACCACAAACGCGTCACCGAATTCATGTTCCCGGCCTTCGAGAACTTCTTTTTCCTGCGGGATCAGTCCTGCTGATGCCGGTTTTTGGGGGATTGGCAAAGTGCACAATACTACTGCCAGTGCAGCCGCAATGCTGGTTTTGGCCAACCGTGAACCACCTCGATCCCCAGCACAAATTTGAATCAACTGCTTATGCTTCATTGTCATTGCTTCAGGTTGAAGTTCTGCCGTTTTGGTGTTCTGACAGGAGCTGCCTTCCACCGGCTGACCCGGGCGCGAATATTGCGGCCCTGCCATGGCACTATTCCATAGGTGTTGCACCATCTTGCCGAGAATACACGGCGTTGGCCTTCAACCTTAAAACTGAATTTTAGACACTTACCCGATCGCCTGACCGGTCCACCGGAGAACACTCCCGGTACTCTGAAGATTACACGACAGTCACTTGTCAGTCTTGCAGATGCTGCTTCGATCGTGCCTCTGAAGTTTCCCGATACCTTGTAGGTTCCTGGCACAGCCCAGCTGAATATACACTTGCGCGCCGCGTGGGCGGTACCAGGATCAACACCTGCGACCGAGAACATGATTGCTAGCACAATAACGGGCCCGCGGATTATAAGCGTTCTTTCAAACAAATGGTTCATGGGCACCTCCAACGGAGTCGACTGAAGCATCTATTGGCTTTCAATCAAATGATATCGATCAATCCGCCATCGGGTGATTTCTCATCTGGAAATCGGGCAGCGTTTCGGGCAATGAGACCTCGCCATGGCCTTAAGACATATCCGAACACTACCTGCGGGCCACTTCAACGGTAGGCAAGACAGTTACCAGCAGCAGGTTGTTGTCGTTGCCGATCGGACAATATGGACACGATTGACAATACGGATGCCCGTTGACGCTGAGCAGAGTTCACAATTCAAATCGGCCACCATCGCGAAACAGTGGCCGCTTTGCTTTCAGTCGAACCATAAGGAATGGTCAAGCAGCCTTATTGATCTTCACCTTGTGAGTCTTGGCCGTGATTTCCGGTGGTTTGGGCAAGGTTACAGTCAGGATGCCGTTCTTGAACTGGGCATCGATCTTGCCAGGATCCACATCGAAAGGCAGTGACATGGACCGGGCATACTTGCCATAGGATCTTTCGATCACACGATAGTCTTTCGACTTGTCCTCTTCTTCGGCCTTCTTTTCGGCCTGAATGGTCAACCGGTTGTCAATTACCGTGACATCGACATCGTCCTGGTCAACCCCTGGCAGTTCGGCGGTGATTTCAAGTGTCTTGTCGGTTTCGGCTACATTGATGACAGGTGACATCAGCATGTTGCCGTTACCGCGGCTGGGCGTAAGTCCAACTGATTGGGTAAAGTCGTGAAACACCTTGTCAATCTCATCGTGTAGCGAGCCGAACATGCCAGGCCAGTTCTGGGTTCTCCAAAGCGATGGAAGTGAAGGTTTCTCAGTCATCGTTTATCTCCTTTGCAAATTGCGAAAAACGGGAACCGTCCATGGCGATACTTGTAGACTTTTGAGAAGAGTTTATCCTTGACCGCGATCAAACGCCTGCTGAACCGGGCCGGACTTTCCGGGTATGGTTTGTCTCGCAAAAATGTCTGTGATTTCGTGAATAATCCCCCGAAAACAATAACCTGATGTGCGGTATTGACCAAATCGAAACCGGAACCACACTAAACGATAAGGACATCCGCCAAATGACTGTGCAACTCATCATTGGGGATTTGTACCAGGTTTTTTGAGATTTCTCCGTGAACCACTGCAAGCAGGGATTTTGGCAGAACCTTGCGAATATCTCCGAGTGTTGCAGGTGCAGCCACCAGGATCAGCCGGTCGAAGGACTGTGCCTGCAACTGGTCCTGCAATTTCGCAACCAGGTCGGCGGCAAATGATCGTTTTGCTTCGCGCTGGGGATCGGACGGAGGTTCCATCGAGTGGCGATTGGATCCGGCTGAGTCAAAAGTGCGGCCGGGTCTGTCAGCCATGATATCTCCGGGCCGCAAATTGTCTCCTTCAAACTCCATTCCAGGTACCTCCTGCAAACCCTTGCCGGGCCCGGTGTTGCAAACGATGCGCGCGCGGGTGCCGTCTGCAAGCAGTATCCACGTTCTAACCGGTTTCATGAATGCACTCCTTCCTGTTGAAACTGCAGGCAGTTTAACTGTTTTGCGCAAGCTGATGTTTGATTGGGGTCAACCGGCGGGGTCAACGGGCAAAGTAGAGAATGAACAGCGAGCTCACATAGACCGCCAGTACGCATGCTGAATCAAGACCCATGCCCAGAACCGCTGGTTTTCGCCTTACCAGAAGACCCACAACGATTATCGCAGTGACCAGTATCCCGAACACAAGGTTCAGCATTTCAGTCTTGCCGGCCTGTGCGAGTATCGGGCCGTCACGATAAAGCGCATCTGCCGGCAGCAACAGAAACAGCATGATCAGATTGCTGCCAAAGATGTTTGAAATTGCCATGGTGTAGGCACCGAGCCGGGCTGCGGCAATGGTTGTGCTGAGTTCGGGCAGTGACGTCGACGCGGCGAGAATTGTTGCGCCGATAAAGCTCGAGCCAAGACCGGTCTGCCTGGCGATTGCCTCTGCTGAGTGAACCAGCAACACGCCACATACGAGAATGACGACCGCAGCCCCGACAGTGCGCGCCATCAAGGTCGTGGTGGGTAGGTCAACAACCGGTCTGCCCGCATTCCTGTCAGCCGCAGCTTCGAATTTTCCGGGCAGATCAACCGGCACCCAGTCGCCTTCTTCGTCATAACTGCGCAGAAGCATTACACAAAGCGCGTAGGCGATCGCCAGGACCGACGTTCCCAGTCCGATATTGAATCCGATCACAATATCACCCGAGATGCAGAACCCGAGCAATGTCGACAACAAAATGATCAACAGGGCTGCTTCAAGAGCATGTGTCGGTTTGCGGGGATACTGGGTCAGTACACCGCGCACGACATAAATATCTGCAATGGCAAGAATGGTGGTTTGCATGGTGATGCCGCCAAACATATTGCCCAGAACGAGGGCGGCATTGTCCTGTATCGCTGCTGTGAAAGTGGTGGCAATTTCAGGCAATTCTGTTGCTGCGGCCAGAAACACCAGCCCCATGAACGCTCTGCCGAGCCGCCGTCGGTCTGCAATGATGTCAGCATACCGGGCCAGTGCGCCGCCTGCCAGCCAGACGCAGATTGCGCAGATGACAAACAGCATCAGATTAACCGCTAGCGGGGTGTTGGACCAGGACATGAAATCAGGCGACGCTTGAGAGGATTACAAGTGCACAACTGAAAATGAACCCGGTTACAGGGACCCACAACGGCACAATGAACGCATCGTCCGGATCGGGGCCTTTGCGCAACTTGATCAAAATCAGCGCCACATTGGCGAGTGCCCAGATTACCAAGACTATTTGCGAGGTCATTTCGGCCAACCGTTCGAGATTGAAACCCAGTGCCAGAATGAGAGTTGCGACAACAATTGCCCAGGTGGCCAGTAGTGGCGTTCGGGTGATCGCGTTCACGCGTTTGAACAGTGCTGGCATGGTACCTTGTTCCGCCATGCCGTAGACAACCCGCGATGCCATTATCAGTTGCACCAGAATAGTGTTGGCGGTGGCAAAAATCGCGACGCCGCTGATCATTGCAGGCGATGCGCCGGTCAGTCTTTCATATGCCAGACTCAAGGGGGCCTCGGATCTGGCCAGTTCTGCGGGAGGAACAGCCAGTACAGCAACCATGGTTACAAGAGTGTAGAGCAGGGTGGTGATGGCGAGTGTCAGAAAAATCGCCCAGGGCAGCGTAATGCGCGGACGCTTGGTTTCTTCTGCCACGTTGACCATGTCCTCAAAGCCGATGAAGGCGAACACGGCCAGCAGGCCGGCATTTGCAATGCCCAGCCAGATCCCCATTTCTGCAACTGGTGGAATTGTATCCGGCACTCGCAAGATGATATCGCTGTCGTGGGAGAAACCGGCATAGATGAGGACGACAAGGCCACCAGCTTCAATCAATGTGAACAAGGCCGCGAGCAGTACCGATTCAACGATGCCCCAGGCTGCGACCAGACCCATAGCCAGAATCACGGCCATCACCGCCAGGGGGAGCGGCAAGTCGACAAATGTGCGGATGTAACCGGCACATCCGATAGCGATTGCCGCTGAGGCGACGACTCCGGACACGATGACCAGCCATCCGGCCACCAGTGACATTGTACGAGACCCGAAGCCGGCTTTGACGTATGCGGCTTCACCGGCGCTGACCGGATAGCGGCTGGCAAGTTCGCCATAAGTGGCGGCGGTCGGCGCAATACCGATAGCCGCAACGATGAAGGCAACCGGCGCGTAAATACCTGCCCTGCCTGCAGCCGCGCCCACCAGCACATAAATACCCGCGCCGATGGTGGTGCCAAGTCCATAGAGCACGAGCAGCGGCAGGTTCAGGGACCTTTTTAACTTGGGCGTCACGCTTTCTGGTGCGTCTTGAGTGGAGTGTTCCATGTGAGAACCTTACCCGACCGGGCTGTCACAGATTTGATAAGGATCAATGGCGCATTGCCGGTCCTGCAATTGGCGACGCCGAAAGTTGCAATCCGCTCAGCGTAGCCCCCGTCAGCCTCAAGATGTTGAAGCTGCAGTCCTTGTCACCCGGCGATTTTACCCAACTCCGCCATTTGTCCCAGCCATTGTTTTCTCTTGCCATCACTGGCCGTCTCAATACCGCCGAATATGGTGCTGTGAATCGGACCAAGCCCAGCAAACTTGAGAATATTGCGCTCAAGACTACGCAAACTGTGAGCGAAGAAAAACCAGCGGTAAGCGAGGGCCGGCATCCCCATGGTTATGACGATGCGCACCGACCGGCCTGACAGTAATTTTTTCGGTACCTTGCTTGAGGTGTATTCGAAAGCAAACCCCGGTCGAAATAGCTGTTCCAGAAACCCTTTCAGCAAGGCCGGCATGGTGCCCAGCCAAAGCGGGTAGATGAGCACGATATGATGAGCCATCCTGATCGCGTTCTGTGCCGACTTGATGTCAGCATTCGGGGTTCCGGCTTCAAACTCCTGCTGTGTTCGCAGCAGTGAGAAGTCCAGTTCTGCCACGTCAATTCGAGTAACTGTGTGGCCTGCTGCGCTGGCTGCCTCCTGATAGGCGGATGCCAGTGCATGGCAGAGGCGGTGGGAGCTTCCGTCGGGATGCCCGTTGATGACTACAATTGCGCTCATTCTGCTTCGATCAAGGTATGCAAGGTTCCAGCCCGATTACTGCATCATCCAACGCCAGCCATGACCCCTGCCGCAGCTGGTACCACATCCCATGCCCATTCCCATCATCGGCAGATTTCTTCTGCTGGTCGTCCAGTACGGCATACAACTTGTCAACTGCATCCTTCACGCCTTTCACCTGATTCAGACGGGCTTCAAGAAAGACTTCCTGATACACCAGCCTTTCAGGTAGCGGTTTCTCGAAGAAATCGCCGCTGTGCATCTCTTTCCTGCGCTCGCGCATCATGTCGTTGTGGGTTTCGCTTGTGGTCTGGATGGTTGCGGCAAGATCGTCCCACTGCGGGGTTTGCGCATCGGTGATCTTCAATTCTGCCTTGAGGAATGCCAGCCTCCCATCCAGCCGGTCCACCATGTTGTCCCGGCCATAGCCCATCATAAAGCCCATGCCACCACCGAACCAACCACCATCCCTTTCGTCATCAGCAAGGGACGGATTGCCCAGCACCAACAGTAAAGTCGCTGCCGCGGCAACTGCACGCAATGATTTTTTTGACATTTTGGAACCTCCATTTTTGTTGACCCATATGAGGATCAAGTGCTGTCCCGTGTGGAAGGCGCAGTATCGTTGATTCAGCCGTGATTTCATTGATGGCGATCAAAAAGGCGCGTCTGGACCTGCTTTTGAATGGCTTATCGCTGTTTTATCGCAATGTCGTCCGATATCTTGTCGCTGGGAAACATCACCACCTGATCTCCCGGTGCGACCCCTTCAATTGCCTCGGCATGGGTCAAGGAAAACTTGCCCAGCTTCACGAGTGTCAGTTTCGTCCTGCCGTCGCGGTTGGTATAGATAGCCCAACTCTGGTCACGCCTGAACAAGGCGCCAAGCGGTATCCTCATTACATCATTCCGGTCAGACTTGATTATGCGAACGGTTACCTTGAATGCATGGCCCAACTCGCGCCACTTTTTCGGCGGTGTCAGGAAATCCAGAACAACATTTACCCGCTGTTCTTCAATCCCAAGTGCCGAGACCTTGGTGAACGCCGCAGGATCAATGCGCCGGACCCTGGCTTCCAGAAAGCCATCACCACCCCAGTCTTCGATGCGCGCCAGGGTGCCCGAAGATATTCCTACCGCATCGGTGGAGAGAAGATCGACCACAATCTCCAGGTCGTGCGGGTCACCTGTTTCAAGCAGGGTGGTTCCTGCCTGTACAACCTGTTCACTCTCGGTCAACACTTTCAAAACAACGCCGCCGGATGGTGCCGTGATCGCGATGCAGCACTGATCTTCTGCGCCTTGCGATTGCATCTGATTTGGCTCCAGTTCCCGCATTCTTGCCGACTCGAATTCGCGGCGGCGCAGTTCAAGGCCGGCTTCAGCCTTGCGTACTTCAGCCTGCTTGACGCTCAGGTTGAGCTCCGCTTCTTCGCGGGCCCTGCTGGAGATCACTCCTTTTTCGGCCAGCGTTTGTGCGCGGGCCAGGTCGCTCTTGGCGAATTTCAGATCTGATCCGGCTTGCCGGACCTGAGCTTCAGCGAGCAGGACGGCCGCACCGGCAGCTTTTGAGGTAGCAGACATCTCCAGCCTGGACCGCAGGTCGCGGATGGGTGGGTCCACCGGGCGAATCCGGGCGATGCGCTGTCCTGCCAGAACACGGTCACCGATCTCGATATCCACTCTCTCCAGTTTTCCGGTGATGGGTGCCGAGATGCGGTAAATCTCCTTGACTTGCGTTTCACCTTCTTCGTCGATAGTCACTTCGAGCTTGCCGCGATCGACCGACGCCAGATCGACAGCGACCGGCTGCGGCGCAAGAAGGAAATATCCAAGACCGGCGATGCCAATAATGACCGACGCGAACATGCCGGCTTTAATCATGCGAAACATTGGTTTACTCCCTCGTCTTGAGAACGCGGATCAGATCGAGCCGGTAAACCCGGCTTACGACAATCAGCCCCGAGAAGATGGCTGCAATCATGACAACAAGGCTGGACCAGCCAAAGGCCGAACGCTCGATAACAAACGGAACCCGGAACAAATCACTCTGGAAACCCTGCACCACCAGCCAGGAAAATCCGCTGCCGAGCGCCCATCCGACCGGTTGCGCCAACAACATGGCGACGCCGAGTTCGACGATAAGCACCTGCGCGACTTCGCGCTGGGTGAAGCCCAGTACCCTGAGGCTGGCCAGCTCCCGGGCACGCTCGGACAACTGGATACGGGCGCTGTTATAGACAACACCAAATGCGATAATTACCGCCAGCACGACGTAGACCGTGGTCATTGTGACAATATTACGCTCTATCGTATCCCTGAACAGTTGCAGCGATTCAGACTGTATCGCGATTGAGGTCGCCAGCGGTGTCGTCTTGATCGCCTTGTAGAGTGGGTGCAACTGGCCACTGTCAAGTTCCAGATAGGCGCCGGAACGACGCGGGCCGATACGAGACAGCCGATCCATGTAGGAAAGGTTCATGTAGGCAGTCAGGCCTATGTATGCCTGAATAATCTGGACTACGGGCACCTCGACAACAGCATTTCCTTCTTCCAGTAATTTTATCCGCACTAGATCTCCGCTGCGAACCTTGAGTTTTTCGGCCAGACGTTCCGATAGTATCAGACCCTGCGCGGCGAGAGTTACAGGCGTCAGATCAAGGTCCAGGATACGGCTTAGTCGAGGCGATTGCAGTTTTCCGATGATCGAAACCCGCTCACTCAGCGAACCCCGCTCCATATCGACTGCCATGGTTCTGAATGGCTCGACAAAGTACACACCCGGCAGACCGCTGACATCATGCAGGGACCGCGGTGGTAACTGGTTTGCAAAGGTTATTGTCGCGTCCTGACGGTCAGTTCGAAAAAATACCGTGTCGATCATGAAATTGACCGATCCGAACGAAAACAGGGCGGTAATCAACAGGGCGACGGCCATCGATGTGCCAAAAACGGTAAAGCCTGTTCGCAAAGGCCATCTGACCATGTGCCGAAACGCCATAATACTCAGTTGTGAAAACAGTTTTCCTGCAATGCGGCTGGTAATACCGGCCCTGGCATAGCGTGTCGGCGGAGCAGGTTGCATTGCGGTTGCAGGCGGCAGCGATGCCGCACTGTAGACCGCTTTCAAGGCACCTGCTATGGCAGCCGCAATGCTCAAGCCGGCCGCGATGATATAAACATCCGGGTTGCGTTCAAAAATCAGAAACGGAAAGTGGAAAAACGTTGCATAGATTCGGGTCAGACCGTTTCCCAGCCAGGTGCCGGCACCAAAACCGATCAGCACCCCAACAACAGCTATAGCTACAACCAGCTTCACATAGTGCGATGCAATATTGTAGCTGGAATAGCCCAACGCCTTGAGGAGGCCGATCTGCTCACGCTCCAGGGTAATCAACCGCGACAGGATCATGTTGATCAGGAAGGCCGAGACCAGCAGGAATATCGGCGGAATGACACGCGCCATTGCCTGCAGCTGCTTCAGTTCGCTGTCCAGAAACGCATGGGATATCTGGTCCTTGCGTGTATAGGCCCCGGTGCCGCCATAGGGTTGCAACAGTTTGTCCAACCCGCTGATGGTTTGCGCCGGTGTAGTTTGGGGGAGCAACGCGACCGACACGGAGTTGAATGCATCATCCAGGTCGGATACGCCCTCAAGTGTCTTTTCCCGCATCCAGATTATCCCGAACCTGCGATCATCCGGCACCAGTTCCCCGGGACCGAGCGCATAGATGAACTCTGGCGACAGGGCGATGCCCGAGACAGAGAATGTTACCTGTTTGCCGTTGGCGATACCGCTGAAACGGGAGCCAGTCGCGAAACCATTGGCCTTCGCAAATGCCTCGGAAATCAGCGCTTCGTTCTTGCGGTCGGGATCAGGCATCCGTCCTGATCTCAAGAATGGCCGGTTCAGGCGCGGCTGTGCGTGATCGGGGATTGACAACAACAACCCGGATGCAGGCGCTGCCAGCCCGGGAATGTCCAGCAGAACGTTTTCCATGATACGGGCTTCAACACTAAGCACGCCGGGCAGGTTTTTGATTTGTGAAGTCAGGGT
The DNA here is from genome assembly GCA_024640405.1 of Alphaproteobacteria bacterium. Lineage (GTDB taxonomy): Bacteria > Pseudomonadota > Alphaproteobacteria > Rhizobiales > Aestuariivirgaceae > Anderseniella. The sequence goes on from JAHEFB010000005.1 coordinate 108,541, forward strand.
CCGCGGCGCGCGGGTGGCCGTAGCAAATATGCTGGCGAATTTGTATCGTTCATAATAGGCCGCACGGGTACCGTCCAATGATCGATATGATCCGATTGCCAGTATGAGAGTAGCCACTCCGCAGGCCAACACAAGTGCGACGGCCAGGCCCTGTGCCCACAGTCGTTTAAGATCCCTGATCAGTTTCTTGTCGAGGGCGCGCATTTTCTGCCTCACCAATCCAGCTCGGCAACCGTGAGGCGGGCAGAATTTTCTTCATCTCGTATGATTGCACCATCAGCAAAATAAAATACCCGGTGGGCCAGCTTTCGAATGACTGCATTGTGGGTGATTATCGCAGTGGTTGTGCCCAGCTTGGTGTTTATATCGATGAGTGCATCCAGCACCAGGCGCCCGGTTTTTGAATCCAGGGCGCCGGTAGGTTCGTCACATAACAGTATCCGGGGGTTCTTTGCGATTGCCCTGGCAATCGCAACCCGTTGTTGTTCGCCACCCGACAGCTGTGCCGGGAAGTGATTGATCCGTTCACCCAACCCAACTATTTCAAGTGCATCTTCAGGCTTCATCGGGTCAGTTGATATTTCAGTCACCAGCGCAACATTCTCGCGTGCAGTGAGGCTCGGAATCAAATTGTAAAATTGAAAAACGAAACCGACATTCCTGCGCCGAAAGCTCGTCAGTTGACCGTCAGTGGCCTCGGTGATGTCAATGCCGTCGAACAGTACCTGTCCGGAAGTTGCCTTGTCCAGGCCTCCCAGAATGTTCAAAAACGTCGATTTGCCGCTTCCGGACGGCCCCAACATGACACTTATCTCGCCCTCATAGAGCCGCGCGCTGGCACCGCGAAGCGCGTGTACCGCGACATCTCCGGTGCGATAGACCTTGGTGATGTCGTGGATGTCAAATACTGCCTTCTCGCCCATGGGTTCTCCATACCCGGCGGTGAACCTTCAGGTCCGAGGTGCCGGCCAGATGTCTCGCAGGCTCTTGCGCAACGAACTGCGTATATCGTTGATCTCGCCTGCCGATATGCGGGTGTTGAGAAAACTGAAGATGATGCCAACTGCCTCTTCCGGATCGTCGAGCTGATCACCCGCGAAGGCTTCACTCACCCGCGCAACGAAATCAGGCTTGTCGCGCAACGCTACGGGTGTACCCGACGGATCCCAGCCTTCAAAATAGACCCCGCGAACGAAGAGAGGCAACTGTGCAGCGAGTTGTGCGGCTTCGTCTACGCCGAGCATGTCGCGGATAGCCTGCAGTGTTACGCGCAACAACCGGAAAGACCGATTGGAATCATCCCAGCTCACCATCTCGTCGATCTGTTTGACCCATTCATTGGTGATCTGGATGCTGTGATCCATGGTTCGGCGATAGGCTATTGTCATGGCGGTATTGTCCTATTGTTTGTCTCCGGTGGCTTCGTTTACGACTTCCTGCAGGAGGCTGTGTACCTTGGCCTGTGCGGCTTGTGATGCTGTAGAAGGCGCCAGTTCAATCTGCCGGTATCCAACGGACACCTTGCCGGGATCAGTGCGTGCTTCGTATGCGAAAACCACATACGGGCACATGGCCAGGTTTTGTACATCGGCCTCGACTGCCTGATGGGTGGCGACGGCTGAGCAAAACTGCATGTAGCGGGCATTCAAATAGGGTGCCTTGGCGTCCGATCCTTTGGCGGCATCGGCAGTACGTTCCAGCATTTTGCCAACGTCGCCGACATAGTCGATAACCAGGCCGCGGTTGATTACCGCGTCCTGCAGATCTCCAAATACTTCATCGAAATCGCCTGTGACGGTTTTTATGGTATCGCCCGGTTCGCCAGCGAAGGCTGTTGATGATGCGACCGAGAGGGCCGCCGCCAGCATGATTCTGGCCAGTGTGGTGTTGAGTTTCATGGCAAACCTTTCCGAATACTGGTTGATGGTCTGCATTGTGCTGAAACCCCTCGCTTGCGTCCATGATCAGGATCAAACCGGAGATCAAAAAGGATCATTACCGCGAAATCAGAACAGGTATGCGGCTGTCATTCAAAATGGTTTCCGTAGTGCCGCCGAATACATACTCCCTCAGACGGGAATGCCCGTATGCCCCCATCACCAGCAGATCGGCACCGAACTCCTCGCACTGCGCCAGAATTTCCGCACCTGCATCGGCGTGACGGCCAGGCAGTGCGCGTACTTCCGGCTCTACCCCATGCCGGGCCAGCGCCTCGGCCAGGTCGGCACCCAGCGGCAATTGCGGGGAAGCCTTGTCGGGTGCCGGGGGGCAAACCAGACGAATATTGTCGGAGGGCACATTCAACAGCAATGGCAAGCTGTCAAAGGCCGCCCGGGTTGCCTCGTGTGTTCCATTCCAGGCAATAACTATGCGTTGTCCCGTCTGTTGGCCGGGGTAATTCGCCGGCATCACTATTACCGGCCTGCCGCTGCCGAACATCAATTGTTCCAGCGTCATGTCAGGGTCCGTCAGGCTTGAACCGCTCTCCAGCCGGCTGATCAGCACGAGATCCGAGCATCTGGCCAGATCCTGCGCAATATCTCCGCTTGGCATAGCGGCGGCTTCGACCTGGCGCCATTCCCAACTTTGCCCAGGCGATGATGCATAACGTTCGAAGATGGCCCTGGTGTCTGCGTCCTGTTCCTCTATGGATTTGCGCTTTGCATCGAGCCACAGCCTGAGAGCTTCGCCCCTCAGGCCGACATTAATGGAGACACCGGGCCTGGCGTGAAATCCGACAACATGAGATTGCCAGATGCCGGCCAAACTGCTTGCAAGCTGGCATAAGCGTTCTGCGTCCTCCGGTGATCGAAAGACAGTGAGGATGGTTTTGTAACCGGTCATCAGGCGTTCTCCGTTTGTTGGCCGCAAATAACAATGGCAGTGTTTCGGCCGGCGCAGTTTGATGGAGGTCAATGCCCAACCCTGCCAAGTGGATCATCTAGCAGTCCGGACTCTGCGGGGCCGTATGGCCGTGAGGAGATGCACCAATTGTAGTTCTGCGAATCTGAAAGGGCACCATATGTCACAAAGCAATCCCACTGGACTTGATGCCTTCAAACCGTCGGAAATTGCATGTCTGGTTGAAAATGCAGGTGTCGCAAAGGTCCGTTTGTCGGTTCTGCAGGTCCTTGTGCTGGCTATTCTGGCCGGCGCGTTCATCGCGCTTGGCGGGGCCGCATACACAATGGTGATGACAGGAGCGGATGCCTCTTTCGGACCGTCAAGGCTGCTGGGTGGCGTGGTGTTTTCTCTGGGACTTATCCTTGTCATCGTTGGTGGGGCGGAATTGTTTACCGGCAATGCGCTGATGGTGATGGCTGCTGTTGACGGCAAGATCAGTCCGTCGGAACTGACGGTCAACTGGGCCGTGGTTTATGCCGGCAATTTTGCAGGTGCTGCCGGTATTGCGGGGGGTGTCTGGCTGGCGGGGATTCTGGACGGACCGGCCGGTGATACCGCGGCAACAATCGCAATCGCCAAGACGCAGCTAGGTTGGGTTGAAGCGTTCGTGCGGGGCGTGCTGTGCAACATGCTGGTGTGTCTTGCCGTGTGGCTTACGATTGCTGCGCGCACGGTTACCGGAAAAATACTTGCAATCATCTGGCCGATCGCAAGCTTTGTCCTGCTTGGACTGGAACACTCTGTGGCCAACATGTTTCTCATCCCGCAGGGCATGCTGGCCGGCGCACAAATAGAAATGAGCGCATTTGCGGCAAACCTTGCACTGGTGACACTTGGAAACATTGTTGGCGGGGCAGGCGGTGTTGCACTTACATATCGTTTTGCGTACGGGCCTGGAAAGTTGCTCTAGATCAGGGTTTAATTTGGCCGATTGTCCTGTGATCTGGGTGATGCCGGAGCAACTTGACTGTGTGGCTTGCCTGCCAGTCAGGCTGGTTTTGTTAGCCTGTTGATCGCGTCCGGGCGCTGTTCAAGACCAGGCACAAGCTCCATGCCCAACCCCGGTCCGCCGGGTATAGTGATCATGCCCCTTTCAACAGGCGGCAAGTGATCGACGAATTCATTGTACCAGCTGTAGTAGAAGCCACGGGCGATTTCCTGCTCGCGTACATTGCGCAGGGCCAGTGCCAGGTGGGTGGATACCGCCAGTGTCACAGGGCCTGAACAATCATGAAAGGCAATTGGCCGTGATCGTGCCTCTGCCAGTGCGGCCACTTTTCGGGCTGCGGTTATGCCCCCGGCCCAGGTCACATCCATGATTGGGGTTGCAATGTTGCCGTCATCGATCAGGGATTTGAACTGACCGAGACTTGCCAGTGTTTCCCCGCCGGCCAGTGGTGCGGTTGTGCTGCGTGCAAGCTCTGCAACCTCGCCAGTTCGATCCATCCACACCGGATCTTCAATCCAGTCCATGTCCAGGGGCTCAAGTGCTGCCGCAATTTTCTTGGCCGCGTTGAGGCTCCATATGCCGTGCAATTCCGCCTTCAGGCGCATTTTGTCACCGTGTGCCTTGCGGATTTTTTCGAATGGCTCAATACCCTTCTTCAGGTCGCTGGGTGAAATATCTGCTCCGTCAACTGCGCCGCGGGCCAGATCAAACGGCCAGATTTTCATCGAAAAAATTCCCATTTCCATGAGGGAGGCTGCCAGGTCTTCCGGGTAATGCAAAAAGGCATCTAGATCTTCGTAGGTGATGCCGTCGGCTGCGTTCGACGCGGTACCGAAATTCTCCGGGCGGACCGCTGACGTTTTCGATACGTAGTTGGGACCGGCGCATGTGTTGTACACCTCAATTGACTCCCGGGTTCGACCTCCCAGCAAGTCACAAAGCGGCACGCCGGCAGCTTTTCCGGCGATGTCCCACAATGCCACGTCGATCGCCGCGAGTGCGCGTACCTCAGCGCCGCTGCCGGAAAATCCGGTGTAGGGCTGCATCTTCATGTTCAGGAACTCAATCCGGCTGGCGGACTGTCCCAAAATCAGTGGCGCAATTCGATCGTGGACATCAGCCTCGCAGGGGCCGGCACCAAAATAAGTCTCCCCCAATCCGGTCAATCCATTATCGGCATGGATTCGCACCCAAAGCAGATTGGGATGATCAGCGAGACGTAAGGTTTCAACAGCGGTGATTTTCAATTTTGTTCTCCGAAGGACTTATGAGTTTCAATGCCGGCCAGTTTGCCTGCTACAAGGGAATTAGAAATGATGGGTGTCCGTTTCTAACCGGAATGCCGGGCAGGACAAAGTACTGCAACCGGAATGGCGATGTCCGCAGCTGTCTCTGACAAGACGGCACGAACCAGGCTTGCACGTCGTTTTTGAGTCAACTTCACGCCATATTAAATAAATAGCCTGCGGGCGCACGTGGTTGCAGGTAGGCGGCGCAGGCAGGAAACCACGTCCACAAGAGCTGGAAGCTGTTTTCAAGCGTGAGTAGATTTGGGGTTTCTCTACATGGGCACCTGCCATGACCGGACACGTTTCCATGTCCTTAAGGTAATTTTTCTGGCGTGTGTTTTCCTGCTCGCCGCAATTGCATCGACCCTGTCCAAGAACTCCGCAAAGTCACCGAACCACAAGAAGATTGTTGGCCCAAACGCCTGTGCTGAATGTCACAAGGTGGAAACCGAGGTCTGGAAAAAAACCCACCATTTCACGACCTTCAAGAAAATGCCGCGCAGCAAGGAAGCCCGCAAGATTGCCGACAAGCTGAAGATCAAGCGAATCAAGTCGGAAAGCCTTTGTCTGACCTGTCACTTCACGACCCGGATCAAGAAAAAGAAGAAAAAACCGATTGCCGGAATATCATGCGAATCCTGTCACTCTGCCGGGAAAGACTGGGAGAAGGTGCATAGCGGGTTTTCCGGGAAAACCGAAAAAACCGAATCGAAAACCGAGGAAGCCGCCAGATGGAAGAAAGTTGACAAACTTGGCATGATCCGGCCGGCAGCAGTCTACGATTTGGCCAAGAACTGCTACAGTTGCCACGTCGTTCCCCAGGAAAAACTGGTCAATGTCGGCAAGCATCCTGCGGGCAGTTCGTTTGAGCTGGTTTCTTGGTCGCAAGGCGAGGTCCGTCATAACCTGTGGTATTCAAAGGGCAAAAATAAAAAGGCCAGCTCAGACCGCAAAAGAATTCTCTACGTGACAGGGTTGGCTGTTGAACTCGAAACAGCTCTGCGTGCCGTAGCTGTCGCGACGAAAAGCAAGTCATATGCATTCAAGATGGCGCTCCGCGCCGATGCGGCCCGCAAGAAAATGAAACGGGTTGCAAGCTCGATCCCGCAGGCAGGTGAGATCGCGGCCATCGCGGAATTGGGCTATTCGGCAGGCCTCAAACTCAACAACAAGAAGGCGCTAACCGTGGCCGCTGACCGTATTGCGGCCAAAGCACTTGCAATGATTGAAAAATATGATGGCAGTACATTTGGCGGCGTCGATTCCATGATCCCCAACGAAAATAAGTACAAGGGCAAGCCTGCCAAATAACAGGTTGAAGCTGACGTGACAGCGAACCGGGTTAATCCGCACAATTTAGCCAGAATATGGCCTTTTCACCGCACTCGAATGCCCAAAAATAAACCATACCGGCGACTAAGCTTGCTGTCAGATGGGCGTCAATAAAAGTTCGCAAAGAACAAACCGGTTTCCGGGAAGGAACCAGCCAACTTGTGTCGTCGCCGGGCACGACAATCGCAGGGGAAGATCAATTGGCGCAGGGACAACTTGTCAGAAGACCGCAACGATGGGACGATAACTTCGGGCGCGCACGCATTCATGATGACTGGGTCGACCTGATTGTTTCGTCAGAGGTTTTCAGCGACGTCGATCCATCCGGGTTTCCGGACGATTTGTCTTTTGCGGACATCATTGCAAATGATTGTTCAGTCAAATGGTACTCGCGAGGCGAGGTCGTCTATGAAGAAGGCAGTCATCAGACGTCGCTCTTCATCGTCCTGAACGGAAGTGTTCGCCTTGCCGATGCAGCCGGCCCGGAGCGTCGCTCGTGGCCGCAGTTGACTTCCCATCTGGATACCTGGCTGCGCGGCAAGGACAAAAACAGTGTTTCCAATGTAACCCGGTTCCCAACGGTTCGCGTGGGACGATACGAAATGTTCGGCGAACTGGAAGCGATGACCAGGGCGCCGCGTGGCAACACAGCGTTTGCTGAAGTCGACAGGACAGCGTTGCTGGAAATTACATGGCCAGGTGCTCGTGAGATGTTGCACTGGTCAGACGCATTCCGGCTTCGCGTTGAAAATCTGTACCGTGCGCGCAGCATCGAGGCAGCTCTGAAGGAAAGCGGATTGCTGGCTGAAACCGACGCCGCGACTTTTGCCGCCATCGTCAGGGTGTGTTCATTTGAACGCCACGGTGGGTACGACTGGTCCTACCTTTATCAGCGCGAGAAAGCCTCCGAACAAAGACCCGGGAAGGTGCTTGAGCGGGAACCGCTCATCGTTGAGCAGGGCAACTATCTGGAGGATGGATTTCTGGTTCGTTCAGGGTTTGCCAGGGTGACACAGAACAACCATGACAACGAGTTTACGGCTGGTTTTCTGGAAAAGGGAGGCGTATTCGGATTCGCCGAAATCGAGGAGAGCTCACAAGCAGGCGGTCACCCTCACGCCGGTTATGGTTTGCGCGCGGTCGGCTACACCGAACTCATCCGGATACCCGAGCATATTGTCGTCAGGTACATGTTGTCCGGGACACGGGAGGATCGCATGGGCACGACTTACTCGCGTTCCCGACGTCCGGATGCTGATTTGGCGCTGCTTGATTTCGTAGTAGACAACCGCTTCATCAATGCCACCAATGCCATGGTTATCGACACCACGCGGTGCGTCGGATGCGACGACTGTGTGCGAGCGTGTGCGGCTGCTCACGATGGTGTTCCAAGATTTGTCAGAACCGGGAAAGCACATGCCAATCTGATGGTGGCAAATGCCTGTATGCATTGTACCGATCCCGTCTGCCTTATTGACTGCCCGACGGGCGCAATTCGCCGCGATGCAACAAGCGGATCCGTCGTAATTGACGATGAAACCTGCATCGGGTGTTCGACTTGTTCAAGTGCTTGCCCGTACAACAATATCCGGATGCTGGAGATGAGAAACCCGCAAGGTGCGGTCCTGATGGATGAAGACGGTGCTGCACTGTTGAAGGCCAGCAAATGCGACCTGTGTGCAGGTCACAGCAGCGGTCCTGCCTGCCAACGCGCATGTCCGCATGATGCACTGACGCGTATCGACATACGCGAGATAAACCCGTCGTCTTGCCGGCAGCCGTACGTGTAATCGACATGTATGCCATCTTGCGGAACACGACGATCACCCTGTGTGCGGTAGCTGCCCTTTATGGGCTGATACATTTCTTCAGTACGGCATTGCGCGATCCGAGGTTTCTCGATGGCTGGATACTGACCGCCGGCATGGCGGTGCAACTGCTTTTTCACATCAGGAAAAAACTTCCAGTGAGCCCCTTGGGCAAGGCGGCGACCTGGCTCAAGGTGCATGTGTATCTGGGTTATGTTGTCACTGCTGTATTTCTGATACACACCAGTTTCTCGTGGCCTGAAACCTGGCTTGAATTGGCGTTATGGACGTTGTTTCTGATTGTGGTTTTGAGCGGAGTTGTCGGCTCATATCTGACCAGTTCGGTTCCGGGAAAGCTGCAACAGCGGTATCCTGAACCAGTTGATTTCCAGCAAATTCCGGCTGCACGATTGAATTTGTTTCGCGAAGTCGACGCGCTTGTGCTTGAGGCGGTTTCGCCGCAAGGCTCGTCCGAGATTTCGGAGTTCTATGCAAATCGATTACGGAGTTACTTCCGAAAGCCTCAGAACATACGAGCTCATTTACGTGGCTCCCGGCAACCGCTCGAGCAGATTTGCAGCGAGATCGCGGACCTGGAGCGACGTGCCAACTCGGCCAGTCGAAAAATACTGTTGTCGCTCCGGAAACTCGTTGTTGCCAAGTATGACCTCGACCACCAGTACACCAAACAGGGCCTTCTGCATTCGTGGCTGCTTGTGCACGTACCGGCGACCTATTCACTGATCGTGCTTTCAATCCTGCATGTAGCGGTAGTTTATGCCTATTCGTCTGGGGTCCGGTGACATGAAGCTCCTGCATGTTGTTAAAAAATTGCGACCGTTTTCCAGACGATCTCCGGAGACGCCGCGTCTCAAGCGCGAGACAATATCGTGGTGGGTTGCCGTTTTTACGGCGGGTGTTCTGATGCTTGCGGTAGGCTACGCGGCCGATACCAGGCTGTTCATGCCGGGTCCCATAACGTCCGCGCACAGCACTCTTGGCAAATGTTCAGATTGTCACTCCGGCGTATCAGCAGGAAAGTTCAGCTGGGTGCACGCCATCTTCGCGCCTGCAAACCCGGACAAGGACAGCTCCAGTTGCCTGACCTGCCACAAAATGGGGGAGGGTGCCAAACAGCCTCATGGCATGGAGGTGGCGAAGCTTGATGCCTATATGCGTAAGATCAGGTCAGAAGCAACCGGCAAGCCACTGCCAATCGCATCACGCGTTCGCAAGGCGGTGCTGCCGGTCGACAGCACATTTCGGGATGGTGTGTTTTGCGCGACCTGTCACAAGGAGCATCAAGGCGAGAACATCCCGTTGAAAGCTATGGCGGATGCGCAGTGCCACACATGTCACAGTGTGCAGTTCGACAGCTTCAACTCCGACCATCCGAAATTTGCAAACTATCCGTTCAGGCGAAGGACCCGGATTAACTTCGATCATTCGAGCCATTTCAAAAAACATTTTCCCGAATGGAAAACCAAAAAGGCGAACTCGGGTGAAACGCCGGGTATCTGTGCCGACTGCCATACGGCAAGTCCGGAAAACGGGCACATGAGTGTCAAACCGTTCGCGACGAGTTGTTCTGCCTGCCATGTGGGCCAGATTGTTGGCGTGGAGCGCGCGACAGGGCCGAAGGGTATCGCCTTACTTTCAGTACCGGGAATTGACGTTGCGACTTTAAGCGAGAAACTCGTGCTGATTGGAAACTGGCCGGACGAGGCAGAAGGCGAAATGGGGCCATTGATGAAGCTTCTGATAGGCCGAACTGCAGAAGGCAAGAAGGTTCTGGAAGCCACAAAAGATCTCGATCTGCTGGATCTGACCACGGCGACACCTGAACAGATTGTGCAGGTCGAAAAGCTGGCCTGGGAAGTAAAAGGGCTGTTTCATGCCCTGGCAAATTCCGGGACCGCTGATGTCATGAAGCAACTGGATTCTGGAGGCGAGATGGCCGTTGGCGAGGACTTGCTTCGTAATCTCAATGCCAGCATGCCACGTGATGTTCTGGTCGGTGCATTGCGGGAATGGTTGCCGAACCTTGCAGAAGAAATTGAACAGAAAAGCGAAAGCAAGCAGGCCGCGACCCCTGTTGTATCGGTGACTGCGTCATCGTCAGATGCGCCTGCTTCTATTGCCATCGATGAAATCAGGGTAGCCCAGGCTGAAGTCTCCACTTCGCAGCGAGGAGATGTCGTTATTCCCAGACAAAAACCTGCCAGGCAAAACTCGGTCGGACCGGTTGTGATCGGGCAATCCGAAAGATGGCGGGTCGATGCGTTTGGCAGATTGATCAAGGGCAACAGGTTACCCGAAGAAGATGAAGACGACGAAGAAACTTCTGGCCAGCCGGATGATACGGATGATGAGACGCCGGAAGAAGCAGCGGAGGATTCTGACGACCAGGCATCTGACGAAACGGAAGAAGTCGCCGCAGACTCTGATGCTGACAGCGAAGCTTCCGAGCAACCAGCAAGCGATGTTGCCCAGATAGAGCTGGATACCGATGCTGAAACCTGGACGCAATTCGGTGGTTGGTACCGGCAGGACTACTCAATATTGTACAAGCCCACGGGCCACGCTGATCCGTTCATGAAAGCCTGGCTGGAGTTTTCTGCCGGCCGTTTCAGCAAGGCAGAAGGCAATTTGGCGGCATCCGTGTTTAACGAACTCACCGGAAAAGACGCACAGGGCCAGTGCACGAAGTGTCATAGTGTCGATGCGACCAAGGACGAGAAGCGGTTGATGAAATGGACTCCTTCATCCATTGTGACAAGGGAGAGCCTGTTTACGAAATTCAACCATGAGCCGCATCTCGGCGTTGCGACAGAGAAGGGTTGTTTGACCTGTCACAAGATGAGCGGAGCAAAGGGGTATCAGGACACCTACAAGGGAAATGATCCCGACAGGTTTGTTTCAAATTTCGCGCCGGTGAAGAAAGAAACCTGTGCGTCGTGTCATGGAAAAGAACAAGTCCGCCAGGATTGCCTGTTGTGCCACAAATATCACGTGAACGGCATCGTTACACCGATACTGCAAACCAGAATTCCGGACAAGTGACGCGGCCAGAATGCACTCGCCGCGCCGTATCCTGAATTGTTCAAATTGTCAGGACTCTGGCAGAAAAATACCCGCTTATACCAACGGAAGCAATTATTGACCCGTTTGATGGAGTCAAATCCGGCCATTCTGGCAGGCGCCGTGCGCAGCGCGATGCTGGTCGCATCGGGTAAGCGCGGCAACGCACCAGATGAGCGGATTTGGCCCACAAGATCAGGATGATTTTTGGATGTTCACCAAAAACCATAAACCTGATCGCTTTCAAAGTGGTAGAGCAACTTCATGGGTTTGTTAAACCCATGTCGCTCTACAGGCCGGTTTTTCGCGATCACCGGACGTCGTTATGCTCCACTTGTGGTCGGATAGACCACGGCGTGAAGCATGCCTAGCCGGCGAACGCGAAAAATCGGTCAAATGAGTCAATAATTACTTCCGTTGGTATTACATATCCAGAATCACGTCACTCTGAGGACGCGCGATGCACGGCAGGCACTTGCCGGAAGGTGGATTCTTGTCGGGTTGCCGTTCGTACTTGACTCTGCCATCCTGCAGGGCGATAGCGCAGGTGCCGCAAACACCCTGGCGACAGCCGCAGCGCGCCTTGATTCCGTTGGCCATCGCCAGTTCGAGAATTGAACCATCACCAGGCAGCCAATTCACCTTCTTGCCGGACCTGGAAAATTCCACCTGAAATGTCTGTTCGGGGGCTGTCTCAGCTGACTTTTTTGGTGATCCCGCTGGTGTGCTGGAGGCCGGCCCAAAAGCCTCGATCCTGATATTTTCATCTGGAACAGCCATGTTCCTGAAAGCCCCGGTCAGTGACTTCATCATCGGTGCCGGACCACACAGATAGATGTCACAATCGCGTGCTTCCAGGATGGGGTGCAGAAGCTGTTCGTTTATGTGACCTCTGATGTGATAATCGACAGTGTGCCGGCAGGTGTTGGTTGGCTGGCTGTAAACGACGATCATGCGAATGTTGTAGGTCTCGCGGGCCACTTTCTGCAGGTATTCATACATGGCATGTTCAGACTTGTTGCGAACGCCGTAGATCAACCAGATCTCACGGGTTGATCCTGTTGCGATCAATCGCTGCAACATGCTGACAAGCGGTGTGATGCCTACGCCGCCGGCGATCAGTACGACTGGTTTGTCGGAAGCCTCATCGAGACAAAAAGAGCCGGTTGGCGCAAAAACGTCGACCAGCGCGCCCGGCTGCATGTGATTGTGGAAATAGGTTGATGATTGACCCGGCGGGGTTCCTTGCGGCGCGTTTTCAGGTGCGGCAATTTTCTTTACTGTCACGCGATAATGGCCTTGCGCATCCGGGCCATTGGAGAGGGAATAACACCTGACAACCGGTTCTGCCTGCCCGGGGACGGGCACAGCAAAGGTCAGAAACTGACCTGCCCGAAACGGTGGTATCGATCTGCGGTCATTCGGTTCCAGATAGAATGAACATATGTCTTGATTGACATTTTCGTACACCCGCCTGGAGACGCGAAACCTTCTCTTGCCCTGCCAGGAAATTTCAGAATTTAGCGGCTTGACATCACTGTGCCTGAAGACTTCGGCCGTCGCATTTCTAAACTGTGCAACGTATTTTTTCTCCTGCCGCGCGAACTGATATTTGCGGCCGGCAATTGAGATCATGCCGATTGCGGCTCGCATGGAAGCGGCACCTGCCAGCATTATGCCTGCGAGCTGTGTAAGTTCGGTCAACTGCATTTGTACTCCTTCATGTTTTCAAGCCGAAAACGCTGGTCTGTAATATTGAAATTAATAGACGAACTGGATCTCCATCCGTCCACCAAAGCCGTCGTCGCGGCCTTCATTGAAGGTGTAGAAACTCTCGAACTGTAATTGAACGTGCTGACCGACTGCCTGTTGCAGCTGGAATCCGAAACCCAGTGTGTCAAAGCCGTTGCCGCTCAGATCGTGGCGTCCGGCGGCTTCCAGGATCAAATTGCGGCGCTTGTCGTCCCAAAATGCCTGGTAACCAATGGCGCCGCCGACGACGCTGTCGGATGTGAAGGGATTAATTTCCGCGAGATAGTTGCCGAGGTTGGGTGATGCGAACAGGATGCCGGTATTGGCCAGGGGTCCGCCGACAATGGCTTCGCGGCCTGCCTGGGTAAAATTCCCCAAACCCAGAAATGAGTTGACATACACGATGTCGTCAGACCGGTGGACCGTCTTGGACAATTCGGACGTCAGCAGGGTTCCCGTACCTATCACATTGTCGTCGATTTCCTCGTCGAGAGCAATTGACGTGTTGATCCGGAAGGCGCTGCTGATGCCGCCGAATGCAGCGAGGCGCTGAATTGCCGAGAGTCCGAAATAAAGACCATCGCCGTTGTCAGAGTCGTCAACATAGATCGCGTCAAAATTCCATGTGCTGATGTGCGTGTCAGCTGCAATGAACAGCGCGTACATGTTCTCGTCGCTGGACCGGGTGTCAGCATCATTGCGATCCAGCCGGTTCCACGCATACATTCCAGATACCCGGAGATTGGAGGTGCCGGGAAACGGGATATTGTTGCGAACAAACCCGACAGCGTCGACTGTGTCGTTTATCAGGATACCCTCCTGAAATACCACTGGTTGGCGGCCAACTGTAAAACCGAGGTCGATCGGCAATTGTCCCTGTTGGTCAAGAACCGGAAACAGGCTGCCCAGATCGCCTTCAAAGAACAGGGTTTCAACGTTGAACCCAAACTCACCGTTGAACCCTTCTTTCGCGCCATCAAAAGTGTAACGGGTGAATTCGTTTGGCCTGTTGTTGTCAGTGGGCCGCACTCCCAGCAATATCTTTTCAGTGCCAGTCAGCTGCAGGTTCACGAACAGGTCCAGTCGATTGGCAAGCTCGGTCTCACGCTGATTTGGGCCGCCATTGTCAAACGACTGAAACGCCACACGGTTGATCATGTAGGCCCACAATCTGGGTTGCCAGACTGCGCCGAGGAATGGGATCTCGAAGCCGGGATGCAGATTTCCGGTGTCGAGGAAGCCGTTCCCCAGTTCAACCGCCAGCTTTGGACGGGAGGGAAGACGTTGGCCTTCGTCTTCGGTTTTTTCGGTTCTGAACTCTACGTATTCGCCATTCAGGGTCGCCACTTCGACCTTTTCACCGAGTGGCCACAGGCTGGCGTACCAGGGGTCATCTTCTTCGTCACCGTCTTGACCTGGGGCACCACCTGCTGCCGGCGCAACCAGAGTATCCGTCTTGCTTTCCTTTGTAACGACCTGCTGATGATACTTCATACTCGTTTCTTCAGCTGCAGCCGAGATTGTATAAAGCATCCCCGGCGCCAGGATCGTCAACATTACAAGAGTGCTGCGGGAAAACCCCGTAAAATGAGTCACTTCGTTCATGAATGTTGCCTGTTCCCTCTAAATTTTTCCGATCTGATGATCAAAGGAGGCCACTGCCTTGCCGACACGGGTTTGTTGTTATTTGTCCGGCATAATCCGTTGCCAACGACGCGGTGTCGTCTCAGGAGCCAGAGCAGCCGGCGCCGAAGTGATAGGGGACACAGTTGTCGTAGCCGGGGGCTTCAGTGCCGCTCCGAACGAGCCGGCTGGCGCCAGTTGAATGGGACCGGATGCTCCGGCTGCGACCGACGATCCCGCATCTCCCAACTCTACCTTCCTCTCCCACAGGACCTGGGCGCCGGCAATCAGCTCTTCGCCGACCTCGCGGGGGGTCATGTGAAAATCAAACCCGACGCTTTGAATACTTGTAATGAGGTTTATCGGTACCGCCTGCGCTATCAGTTTGACGGTGGCGGTGTAGGGGCCCTGGCCAGTGAGCTGGCTTCCGGTTACTTCGTAGGAGGCCCAACGCTCACCGTTTGGTTCGATACCCTTCTTGTGGTTGCGTTCGGTTGCCGGCTCGCCGCTGAAGACAAGCGACGTTGTCGATGGCAGCACCCGTGGCAAGGCAAACGTGGGGAACGGTATCGGGATTACGTGCTCGATCTCTCCGCCGCGGCCGTTCTGGGTCACGAAGATGGACTGCAGCGAGAACAAGTACGGGTCCAGTTTGACTTTTCCGGCATGCACATAGGATGAATGCCCATCCCTGACGTCGCCATTGGGATCACGGTCGCCCGATTTGAATACAACGTTGCCATCCCTGTCCTTCACGGTGACCTGGAGCCATACAAGACGTTCGCCGGTGAAGCCGGTGGGTACGTTGTGACCATCGGTTCCATTGCGGACACGGACACGGAACGCGATGCCACTTACGTCGGAGCGATCCACGACTATGTCGTCAAGAATATACCCGTTGCGCAAAACCTCCAGGCGAGCCCGTTTGGCAAACTCGAGCAATTCGAACTGTTCCTTGAGGATTTCTCGTGCATCATAGCGATCGTCAACCGACTGCCACGGTTTGGGAAATTTGTACCCGGCAGGTATTGCGTCCTCGAATGCGTCGGTTCCCCAGCCTTCCTTGTGCTTGAACTGCAGCCACTCACGCATGGTCTTGAATTCAGAAGCCTTCTGATTGTGCGGGAAAATGCCGGGGTGAATGACTGGATAGTCAGGACCGGAGAACAAATGACGGGTCAGTTTCCGGGGCTCGGTGGGTACATCGCCAATGACTGCAGCGGGCCCTTCGGCGTAACCGGATACCTTGCCCTCGATCTTGCCCATATGACAATCCTGGCAGGTAACACCCTTGGCAGCGGCTGGCGACATGCGATATTCGCTGAAGGCTTCTTCAAGGCGGAAACCGTTGAATAGTGTCACGTCATGACAACTGCCACAGAATGTCGAGGTCTTGATCGGCTGAAAGACCTTGGCTTCGGTATGGATTTTTCGTCCCGGTTCCTTTTCGTCGGTGACGACACGGAATTTTTCCGGTTTGTCCAGAACCTGCTTTACACCGCTGTTGCCTTCAGGGCCAAACACAGGTGCCGTCAACCCGCCTTCGACCAACGCCAGACGGCCGCTGACCTTGTTGTAGGGCATGTTGATCCTGTGACAAACGACACAGGTAATGCCTTCGCGCGATGTCGGGTGCCTGTCCAGGTTGGACTCAAATGTGCTCTCACCCAGGTTCGCCCCCACGGGGCTGTGGCAGCGCAGGCAAAAGTCACCGTTTGAACCATTACTCAGCTCGTTGATCTTGTTGGTGAGCGACAGGTAGATCGGGCTGAGTTGTGCATAGGCGTGCTGTGAAACTGACCATTCCTTGTAATGCTTGGGATGACAAATGCCGCAGGTAGCCGCCGCCGGATAACGGTTTTCAACAAATAGCTGCAAATGTTCTTCAGCAGCAGTAAGAGTTTTGTCCTTGTCTTTGCCGGTATCCTTGTTGTTTGCAGTTTTTGGTTCGGAGTCATTGGACTCCTTGGGTTTTTCAGGGTCCGCGGCTTCGCGACTCTGTTTGGGTTTTCCGGTATTCGAACCGAGTGCCTTTTCAGCCTCTATCAGCAGATCGTCTGTCTGATCAGACTTGGCAGCGGTTGCGGTTATCGTCTGTGCCACCCGGATTCTACCGTGCGGTAACTGCTGTTTGATGTCTGTCAGATAATTTTTCAGGTCCGCTGCAACGGGTGAAATGCTGACGGCAGGTTTGGCATCGGACCTGGGATTGATTTCTGCCAGGTAGTTGCTCAGTTCAGGCGCTATTGGCGGAGCACTGTTTGCAATATAGGGGCCGCTGAGGGGAGGGTGACCTTCTGGCAACGCCGACGGCGTACCTGCCTGGACATCGCCAATAAGTGTGAGTAGATTTTCGTCCTGTGTAACGCCAATAGCGGGCACAACCAGACAAGCCGCGAACAGGGCTCCAAACAACTGCTTCACTAAATCACCCCTTAATGCCGCCGGTTATCAACACCCCGTAGTTCGCCGTCGGTCATTCGGGTTTTGGTTAACAGATGGTTAATGATGCGCAGTTGTTGCTGACCAAAATTTGGCGGGTAACTGGCGCAAATACGGTGATTCCGTGGGATTTTCAGATGGCTGTGGAAAATTGCAACCAGGCATTGTCGGGCCGGCACTCTACTCGTGCCAAACGTGTGGTATTTTGTGATCACAAAGCCCCGGAGAGTCCGATTTCAATCATCGGCACACACCGGGAATCACCGTGTGGTCAGACCGTCTTGTTGTTCGTATGACGGTGCAGGCGCAAGAGCGTAACATTCGGTACTTTGTCTGGCTGAAGTTCCTAACTCATGCACAAAGATACTTTGCCAAGTTGTTCGATCTCATATGTGCAGCAATCTCCGGCAACTGGGAACCGGGTTTTCAGCGCGCTGCCGGTCATTACAATTTCCCCGGCAAGCAGTGTGCCGCCACGACTTGCCAGATGATTTGCAATCCAGGCGAGGCCATTGAGTGGGTTGCCCAGTGCATTGCCGGTGTTGCCTGTCTCGAGTAGTTCATCGTTCCAGGCAACTGCGCCATCAAGATTGCCGAGATCGATCTGCCGCCAGTCTTCCAGGGCTGTACCCAGGACAACCCCGCCACACCAGCAACGGTCCGTCAAGATCGATTTGGCATCGAGATCGCCATAGTCTGCCTCACGATCGTCAATCAACTCGAATGCCGGCATGACCGCCTTCACATATGCAGCGATGCTGTAGCGGTCATGAGGTGCAGAACTCGCAGGGATGTCTTCACCAATCTCAAATGCAACCTCGAACTCGACACCAAGGCGGATGAAGTCCGCCAGGTCCGCTCTATGTGGCGAGCGGTGAATTGTGTTTG
This sequence comes from Alphaproteobacteria bacterium, assembly GCA_024640405.1. Classification (GTDB taxonomy): domain Bacteria; phylum Pseudomonadota; class Alphaproteobacteria; order Rhizobiales; family Aestuariivirgaceae; genus Anderseniella. Next base: position 126,609 of record JAHEFB010000005.1, read on the forward strand.
CAAAAATGCTTCCGTAGACAGGTTGATCCACCCCGCACAGTTTCTGGATGTCGGGTGAGGTAACCGCTATCTTGTGGCCTCCGAACGGGCCGCTTCCACCCTCGGACTGCATGATCCGATACAGCGCATCCTGTATGTCATAGGCAGCGCCAAGCGATCCGGGCTCATCGTTGCCGCGCAGCGGTTTGAACTGCTGCCGGTTAGCATTGGCGTCAAAGATCTTTCGTGCAACAGCTTCAATGTGATTGTGATTCATAAGAGGTTCCCGGAAACGCCAATGCTGGTTCATGCCCGCATCATTGTATCCTGTCGTGGTGATCGGCAACAGGTCCTACCACCCGTGTTGCTGGCGACCAGCCTGGTTGGTACCGATTTAACCCGTTCTAAAAAGACGGCAAGCATCACTGATTGTGTGCGTTTCGCAGGCAGTCCAGGAGTTTTTCGACACGTTTCGACATTTTCGGCACTTTGCGAACGATTGCCGAGTGATTACTGAGGTAGTTGTAGATGTCCGGCCGCAGCGCCCGCATTTCCCCGCTGTCGACAAATTTTCTTGCCATGTGATCGGGAAGAAATCCGATGTAACGCCCTGACAATATCAACGTGGCAAGCGCATCTTCATCGTTGACAATTGCACGGCGTTTCAACTTCCAGTCGTGGCTGGCCATCATGTTTGGAGAGTGGAAGGGGAAACCGGCATATTTCTGTTTCTGAACCTCTTCGCGAGCAATGTCGGTGTCGGAATTCGAAAACAGCGTGTGATGTTTGCCGCAGTACAGATACATACTCTCGCTGTACAAGTCATAATATTCCAGATTGTCCGAGGTTTTGTGCATCGGGACAATGCCGATCTGATGCCGACCGTTCAGCACGCCGGTCTCCACGATGTTGATTGGTTCGACATAAATTTCGATTTTCACTTTTGGGGCAATGCGTTCGAATTCGCGGATTGCTTCGGGCAATTTCACGCTCGGATTTGTTGTATTTTTGTCGAAGAACGCGATTGACAGATGGCCTGCCAGATCTTTGTTGGTTTCGTCCACTTCGGCCTGGAATTCATGAATTGCCGAGAACAGCTGAAGCGCTGCCGTATGGATCCGCTCGCCTTCTTCGGTCAGTGAAAACCCGGCCGGCCCGCGATGACACAGCCTGCTGCCCAACCGAAACTCCAGATCGGTCAAATGCCGGCTTATGGTTGACCTGCTGATGTTCAATTCCAGTTCTGCGGCCGATACGCCTCCGCAGGCGACGACTGCCCGAAATACACGGAGCAATCTGAAATCAACATCACTGAGGCGTCGAAGGAGTGCTGTTTTTGCCATGGAATAATGTTTCATAAACCTGCAAGCTTTTCTACAAAACTTCTTATATCTGAAACATTTTCTGACTGCTAGGCTATCTTGGAAGTATTACTCCAAGGTCCGCCGGTATCGGCGCTCAGGCGTTGGATTTGGTATTACCTTGTTGCCGGGTAGTAGGGCAGAGCGGTCAAAGTTTGCCTATCTGCCCAATTCAAAATAGGGTCGAGCAATTGATAAATTTGTTAATTGCCTTTTTTAAACTCAGTCGTCCCTTTAACATGGAGGAAAATACATGAAATTTTTGCACAAACTTTCCTATGCCCTTATGCTTACTGCAGCAATATCTCTTGCAGGTGTATCTGGGGCTTCTGCCAAGAAGTTCAAGATCGCCGTTGGAGACAGTGGCGGTAGCAGCCAGGAAGCGACTGGCCTGGGTTTTGTCAAAGCCCTTGAGGAACTGTCAGGCGGCAAACACACCGCGAAATTGTTCCTGAACGGTCAGCTCGGTTCAGAACAGGACACGGTAAACGAAGCCGCAATCGGCACGCTGGATATGTCTCTTCTGGCGATCAACAATATCACGCCGTTTTCTCCGACCGTCGGCGTATTTACATTGCCGTACGTCATTTTGAGCCTGGAAGACGCCGAGAAACTGACCCAGGGCCCGATCGGGGAGGAGTTGACCCAGAACACGATCAATGATGCAGGTGTCAGGATTATTGCCTGGACCTACACCGGCTTCCGCCGTCTGACAAACTCGAAAAAACCTGTGAAGTCTGTCGCTGACCTGAACGGTCTGGTGATCCGCGTTCCCAAGAACGAAATCATGATCGACACCTACAAGTCGTGGGGTATCAGTCCTACACCTATGGCCTGGTCAGAAACCTTTGCTGGCCTGCAAACCAAGGTTGTCGACGGTCAGGACAATCCCTACACAACAATCAACGCCATGAAGTTCTATGAAGTGCAGAAATATGTGACCAATATCCGTTACATTTTCTCCATCGAGCCGCTGATTATTTCAGAACAGGTGTTTCAGGGACTGTCTGCGGGCGATCAGGAAATCATCCTGAAGGCCGGCAAGGCTGCCACTGCGGCATCTGCCAAGTTCCTGCGTGAGAAGGAAGCCGAGATCAAGCAGATCCTGCTCGACAAGGGCATGGAAATCACAGACCCTGAAAACGATGAAAAAGAATTCATCGATCTGGCAACCAAGGCGGTGTGGCCGAAGTTTTACGAGAGCATTGGCGGTATTGAAAAGCTGAATGCCGTTCTTGCCGAGATTGGTCGCGACCCGGTTTCGGAGTAATATTCATGTGACAATAACGGAGAGCGCCAGGTGGCGCTCTCTACCAAAGGGGAAGAGGGTCAGATGAGCAAATTCTGGAAAATAGCCGACAACATCGAGAGTTACATTTGCCGAACCTTGCTGGCAATTTTTGTGTGCCTGCTCTTTCTGCAGGTTGTTGTGCGGACGGTGTTTTCTTTTTCGTTTTCGTGGATTGAGGAACTTTCGGTCTACATGTTCGTCTGGTTTGTGTTCTTTGGAGCCAGTTATGCTGCCAAAATGGGGGCCCATAACAGGGTGACATTTCAGTTCAAGTTCCTGCCACCAGGAGCCATCAAGTATATTGAAGCCTTCGCCGATCTGTTCTGGCTGGCATTCAATGTGATTTTCGTCTACCTCGCCATCGATTTCATTTTCAACAAAATGAACAGGTTCCAGTCCTCCCAGACTTTGGGCTTCCATCTGAGCTGGGTCTACATCGTGCTTCCGATTGCCTTCACCCTGATGACGATACGCATCCTGCAGGTGAACTATAAAAAGATTGTGCTCAAGGAAGACATGCGAGACCCGGATGCGATCGACCTTGACGCAATCAAGGCCGAAACCGAAGCTACCAAAGCCAAGCACTGAAGAGGGGGCAAACATAATGGAAACTCAAATCATCCTCATCCTTTTCGGGTCGTTTTTGCTGCTGCTGTTTATCGGTGCACCAATTACCGTTGCGCTTGGGGTTTCGACACTGATCTCGTTTATCGTGCTCGAAGACAATCCGATCAAATTCGTGCAGATCGCCTTCACCTCCGTTGGCTCTTTCCCGCTGATGGCGTTGCCGGCCTTTATTCTGGCAGGTGCATTGATGGAATCTGCCGGACTGTCGCGAAGGCTGATCAATGTTGCAGAGAGTTTTGCCGGACCGTTTACCGGGGGCATGTCGGCGGCTGCGGTTGTTGCATGTCTGTTTTTCGGCGCCATTTCGGGTTCGGGACCGGCCACTACTGCTGCGGTGGGCATGTTAATGATCCCGGCGATGATCGAACGCGGTTACAGCAAGGGGTATTCATCTGCGGTCACAGCATCCGCTGGCGGTCTCGGGATTGTAATTCCGCCGTCCATTCCGCTGATCATTTTCGGCATTGCCGCGCTTGGCATGCCACCGCCGCCGGCGGCGGTTGAGCAGCACGGCGTTTTTCAGACCGTGTCTATTCCAAAACTGTTTATCGCCGGCTTTATTCCTGCGTTTGTGATCGCCGGCAGCCTGCTCATCATGAACTACATTCTGGCAAAGAAATACGACTACAAAGGAACAACCGAAGGCTGGTCCGCCCGTCATATCTGGTGTGAATTGTATCGCGGTTTCTGGGCTCTTATGGCGCCGGTGGTGATCCTGGGCGGTATCTATTCCGGTTTCTTCACGCCGACAGAGGCCGCTATCGTTGCCATCTTCTACACCCTGGTTGTGGGTACGTTCATTTACAAGGAGATGTCCTGGGAGAAACTCTTTACCGCGCTTGAGACAACCACCTGGCTTACCGGCCGCGTGTTGTTGATCATGTTCACGGCAACGGTGTTTGGCAGGCTTCTGGTCGAGAATGAAATTCCGGCAGTGATTGCCCAGGGAATGTTATCGTTCACCGACAACATCTATCTGATCTGGACGCTGGTGATTTTCTTCCTGCTGTTTGTAGGAATGTTCATGGAGACACTTGCAACTATCCTGATCCTGGTGCCAGTCATGCTTCCCGTGGCCTATAGTATGGGAATTGATCCGATTCATTTCGGTGTGGTGATGGTCTGTACTCTCGGTATCGGCTTCCAGACGCCGCCATTGGGGGAAAACCTGTTCATAGCGTCAGGTATATCCAAGATTTCGATCGAGGAAATCTCCCTGAAGGCCCTGCCGTTTGCGTTTATCAACACGATCGCGATTTTCGTGATTGCGTTCTTCCCGGAAATCGCGCTGTGGCTGCCACGCTTCTTCGGCTATTGACCGGGGCACATAAAAAAGGTCTGTGACTATGAAACCAACTGTCACCCATATCCTGTTCACAACGGATTTGTCGGAAAATTCGACCTATGCGCTTACCCATGCAGCAAGCATGGCGAAAGCCACCGGCGCCAAACTGCATGTCCTGCATGTGGTCGAACCGCTCAGCGACGATGCGCGGATCACGATACAGATGTTCATGCAGGATGATGCGTCCCGGGCAAAGGCGATGGGTACCAGGCATGAACACGCAAAGGCCATACTGGCGGAGCGCCAGAAGAACTTCTGGGCGGCATTGCCGGAAGAAGACAAGGGCGTTCGTGATCTGGTCGAGTCGATTGAGATTGTTGACGGATATCCTGCTGAAGTGATCCTGCGCCGGGCAAAGGAATTGCAATGCGATCTGATTGTGCTTGGTGCACACGACCATGGGTTTTCACAGACATTCCTTGGTACAGTAGCGAAGCGGGTTTTGCGGCGGGCTGATATACCGACACTTGTCGTGCCCTACAAAGCCTCTGAATAGGCGCAAGACGCCTGGCTTTCTGATCAGGGTTTGCGCAAGAGCGCAGATGCGAAGTTGTGGCTTCCCTCCGGAGTCAGGGCTGACCAGAGCATGCGGTTTTTGTCCCTGGCTTCGTTCATTTTAGTAAAATAATGTTGTGGCGCCGATTTTGTCGGCACGGCCCAGCCCGCATGGATTTGTCCGAAAGCCAGATCATATCCGTCAGCAGTTTGGCAATTGTAGGTTCGTTGCGTCACCTGCCGGCATTCGATACTGGCTGCAACCACCAGTTCGGTAAGGCCAAGATGGGCGAACGTTCCGCAATCGCGCAATTTACCACGTAACAGACATTTGGCTCCCAGTTCGGGTACGATGATATTGGCAAGAGTCAGCTGTTTGCCGTTCATGACCAGAACCCGTCCGTCGACCGCCACGGCAGAGCTGCGCAGAACCTTGGTCTGTGCGTGGACAACCGACGATTGAAGAACAACCGTGGCAACTGTCGCGACTGCAATGCCTGCGATAGCGCAATAGCTGGGAAATGCCGGAACAGACAAACCTGATTCTCCTGATCTGGCGAACCAGTTCGATCCGCCTGGACCAAGTGATAACAGGTGCGATCCGGGTGCGAAACAAACATGCTCGTGATGTGATACAAGCCGGACTCAGGAGGCGGCTGCAATAGACAACTGCATTTCAGAAGCTGTGCCGGATCTGATGAGTAGACACTCCAGAGCGCGTGCGGGCATACTCACATTATGTCAATTTCAGGTTCTGACCATATGCAGTTTTACATTCAGATCGGGGTAGGTGGTTGAGCAGAATATTGCTGGCGGGCGTTGCTGTGGCAGATTTGGTTTTCAACGTGGATGAAATGCCGCGAAAGCCTGAAAAATACCGCGCGCGGGAT
>JAHEFB010000090.1 GCA_024640405.1 Alphaproteobacteria bacterium
GGCTACCTGACAGACTATTGGACCGATGAAGCAATCAAGGTGATTCAGGCCAACAAGAATCGACCCTTTTTCTTGTACCTGGCCCATTGGGGTGTGCACGCCCCGCTACAGGCAACCCGTGAAGACTATGAGGCGGTTGGCGATATCGAGCCACATCGACTTCGCGTTTATGCGGCAATGATCCGTGCGTTGGATCGCAGCGTGGCCCGCATTCATGATGCCCTGGAAGCTGAAGGCCTTGCTGACAACACCATCGTCATGTTCTCCAGTGACAATGGTGGCGCAGGCTACCTTGGCCTCCCGGAGATCAACGCGCCATTTCGCGGCTGGAAGGTCACCAATTTCGAAGGCGGTTTACGGGTGCCGCTGTTTATCAAGTGGCCGGAGCAGATTGAAGCAGGCCAAAAGGTGGCAACACCAATTGCGCACATCGACTTGTTACCCACCCTCGCCGCTGCAACCGGCTCGGCCCTGCCGAAGGACGTCGAGATCGATGGCGAGAATCTAATGCCTCTCGCAACGCATTCATTCGGTGGTGTTTCAGCAGATGAGTGGAGACGGGAAACCCTGTTCTGGCAAAGCGGCCACTACCGCGTTGTGCGACATGGTGACTGGAAACTGCAGGTCTCAGAACACCCGGCCAAGACCTGGCTGTACAACCTTGCGATAGACCCAACAGAACAACATAACCTGTCGGCGCAGGCGCCAGAAAAGCTGGCTGAACTACAAGCCCTACTGGCAAACCACCAGGCCAACGCTACCCGCCAACCACTGTATCCGTACCAGAGTGAAATGGGCGTTGCCGTGGACAAGACACTCGCAGAAAAATTTGAGGAAGGTGATGAGTACATCTTCTGGCCAAATTAAGACGCTGCCTACGTTAAGAGAAAAATAGACATGAAAGCACTGAGAACCCCCGACGAACGATTCGAAAACTTACCTGGTTATCCGTTTGTTCCGCATTATCTGGAAGTTGATGATACGGAAGGCGGGCGCCTTCGAATTCATTATGTTGACGAAGGGCCTGAGAATGCAGCGTCGGTCGTGTTATTCCACGGTGAACCAACCTGGTCATACCTTTACCGCAAAATGATTCCTGTTCTGGTTAAGGCAGGATTCCGGGTGCTGGCCCCTGATCTGGTTGGTTTTGGTAAATCCGATAAGCCAACTGAAAAAAAAGACTACAGCGTAGAACGACACATCACATACATGCGTGCCTGGATGCAGCAGCTTGACCTGCAGAACGTCACCTTTTTCGGGCAGGATTGGGGAAGTCTGATCGGACTGTGTGTATGTGCTTTAGAACAAGATCGGATCGACAGAATCATGTTGGCGAACGGTGGTTTACCCGATCCTAGGAATCTCCAGAAGATGGGTACGGTTGCTGTCACCGAATCTCCGGACCCTATGGCATTCACCAAATGGCAACAATGGATCTCTCAGCGGGAAGATTTACCAACAGGGAAAATCATGGCCAATGAGGTGCCGGACCTCAAAGTCGAAGGGCTCGGTTGCGCGTCATTGTCTCAAGGGGAAAAAGCCGCATACGATGCCCCGTTTCCTGATTCAAGTTACCAGGCAGGCGCCTTGATTTTCCCACTACTGGCTCTGAATTCACCAGAACAGGCCGACCAGTTTCCGTTTTTTGCTGAGGCCTGGGAAATATATGACAGTTGGGAAAAGCCGTTTCTGACTGCGTACGGAAAGGCAGATCCGATACTGGGATGGTTCGATAAGATTTTCCAGGAGCATGTCCCAGGGGCTAAGGATCAGCCACATAGCGAGTTTTCTGATGGGACCCATTTCATACAGGAACAGTACGGACCGGAGTTAGCAGAGATATTGGTGAAATTCGTTAGGACTGCTTAGAGCTGTCGTCACGATCAAACCAGACCGCGTCTAACCATTGCGAGTTGTCGCATTCAATTCACAAAAAGGAATTTCCATGCGAGTCAATGACAAAGTCATCGTCGTCACCGGTGCCGGTAGCGGCATCGGCCGAGCGATGTCAGAAAAGTTTGTCGCCGAAGGCGCCAGACAGGTTGTTGCTGTTGATATCAATGCCGAGAACGCGCAACAAACAGCGGACAAGCTGGGATGCGTAGCCATGACCGCAGATGTCTCTCGCGACGAGGACATCAAACGCATCATTGAAGACACGGAAAACAACATTGGCCCCATCGACCTGTTCTGCGGCAACGCAGGCGTAGGCATGGGCAGGAGCGAACAGTCACCCGATCAGGAGTGGCAAATGAGCTGGGAGGTTAACGTGATGTCGCATGTCTACGCCGCCCGCCACCTGATCCCTCGGATGATAGAACGCGGCGGTGGTTACTTTCTCAATACGGCTTCTGCGGCAGGCTTGCTCAACCAGATTGGCAGTGCCGCGTACGGGGTGACCAAACATGCAGCCGTGGGCTTCGGTGAATGGCTAGCCCTCACCTACACTCACCAAGGAATCAAAGTGTCCATGCTCTGCCCACAGGCCGTTCGCACCGGGATGACGCCGTCAGAGGACGAGGCCGAAGATGCGCCAGGCGCAAGTGCCGCCAGGGCCGCAGCGGCTGATGGCATGATGGAGGCAGACGAAGTCGCAGATATCGTCGTCGAAGGCCTGCACCAGGAATCCTTCCTGATCTTGCCCCACCCGGAAGTCGAGACCTACATGCAGCGAAAAGCAACCGACTACGATCGCTGGTTAAAAGGCATGAACCACCTGCATCGTTCGCTGACCAAGGCAAGCTGAGAACATGATGCGAAAACTTCTGATGGCGATAGCCGTAATGCTCTTGATTCCAGTGGTGCTGTTTTTTACCGCGTGGCTTTATCCGCGCCCGGTCGACACCACACCGCCCTGGGTTTTTGAGAGCGACGGCAGTGAACTGAACTATTGTGATCTGCCGGAGCTCGACGGTTCAGGGCTGATGGCCAATGATATCCCTCGGGCTTACACACCAGGTTGCGGCTATACACAATACCCACAACCTATTTTGCGCGGCTGTACTGAACCCTTGCCCGAGGGCGCACAAGATATTCGCGGCCTATGGCAAAGCGTTGACCCCAAATTGCCCGACCATGTTGAACGCATTGAACAGTGTGGTGATCGTGTCGTCGTAACCACCGCTGGGATTATCCATGATCATACATCGACAAAATCGTCCTTTGATGTTCAGCCCAGGGACATCGGCCCATGGACATTCTGCATGCGCACGTCACATGCGACGACGGTCTGGGAAGACAACAAGCTGCACTTCAAGGCTTTTGGTGGGCCTACCGTGGTGAAACGCTATATCGAAGACGGCGTTTACAAATGGGACTACCCAAACTTGGGCACGATCAAAATGAAGCGCATTTGCAACGTGCCGGAGCATGCACGCTCATTTGACCGCAGCCACGCACTTTGATTCTAGGCAACACCGTTACAAGACAAATTACTGGAGAAAACTATGGGCTTTGAGATAACAGACCGTGTAGCTGAGTTGAACGCTCAACTGGAAGCGTTCATGCAGACGCACGTTTATCCACGGGAACATGATTATGAAGAATTTACCCTAAATCCGGAAAACCTGTGGCAGACACCACCCTGGTTCGATGAGCTGCGCAGCCAGGCGAAGGACGCAGGGCTTTGGAACCTGTTCTTACCAAGGGAATATGAACCCTGGAGTCCCGGTCTCACCAACCTTGAGATTGCCACACTTTTTGAAACCATGAGCAAGGTCACCTGGGCCCAGCCAGTGTTCAACTGCAGCGCGCCTGATCGCGGCAACATGGAAGTGTTGGCCAAGTATGGTACCCCGGAGCAACAGGAAGCCTGGTTGAACCCACTGCTTGAGGGAGAGATCCGATCAGCCTACGCCATGACGGAACCCCAGGTGGCATCCAGCGACGCAACAAACATGGAATTGCAGATCAAACGCGATGGCGATGAGTACGTATTGAATGGCCGTAAGTGGTGGACAACCGGCGCCGTTGGTCCCCGCTGCAAGGTGATGCTTGTTATGGGGCAGACAGACCCGAATGCGTCGCGGCACAAACAACATTCCACCATTCTTGTGCCAAGAGATACACCGGGAGTGGAGCTGGTTCGTCCGTTAAGGGTATTTGACAGTCTGCATTCGCCGGGCGGTGAGGCTGAACTCGTCTTCAACGACGTCCGTGTGCCTGTTACGAATATGATCAAGGGTGAAGGCTGTGGGTTTGAGATTGCACAAGGCAGATTAGGGCCAGGCAGATTTCAATATGCAATGGGATTTGTCGGACTGGCTCAGCGTTGCCTGGAGCTGATGTGTGAGCGGGCCGAAGACCGTGTGGCCTTTGGCGAAAAACTCAGCAAAAAGACCAGCGTACAGCATGAAATTGCCCGCAGCCGTTGTGAGATCGAACAGTGTCGCCTGCTGACGTTGCAGGCAGCAGAGGTTATGGACAATGGTGGCTTGGACGCTGCTCGGCCCTATATCTCTATGGTGAAAATCGTGGCGCCGCAGATGGCCCAGAACGTGGCCGATCGTGCCATGCAAGTGTTTGGCGGCAAAGGTGTTTGCCAGGACACACTAATCCCATCGGTGTTTACCCGGGCACGATTCTGCCGGATTGCTGATGGTCCTGACGAAGTACACATGTCGCAGCTTGGCAAAATGACATTGCGTGAGTTGGCTACGGGATAATGATCTTATGAGTGAAAATCTAGAAATTGATGTTTTCTGGTCATTTCGAAGCCTGTGGTCTTACCTGGCCACTCCGCGCCTACGCCAGTGGCAGGAGAATTATCAACTGCAGGTGAACTTTCGACCTGTGTATCCGATTGCGATACGCACGCCGGAGTTCTTTCAGCAGGTTCAGCCGCAGTTCTTTTCCTATTTTGGAATCGATGTGTTTCGCGTAGCCGAGTTTCTGGAGCTGCCGTTTGCCTGG
>JAHEFB010000091.1 GCA_024640405.1 Alphaproteobacteria bacterium
TCTGATAAGAAAGATTTTTGAGAAAATAGACCACGTCGAGTTACCGGAAACAGGGCAAAAAATTGAAGCCGGGGAAACACTGTTTTCACTGACTTACGGTGACTTCAGTTTAAGCATCCCTTCTCCTGTCAGCGGAAAAATCATGTCCGTTAATTCAGAACATTCAGAGCATCCTGAATGGCTGGCCATCAAGCCATTTGAGTTGAGCTGGATGTGCGGAATTGAACCGTCAAATCTCGCGGGAGAATTGCCAGGCCTGAAAATTGGTCTCGATTCAGTCGCCTGGTATCAGAAGGAAGTGGACAGATACGGCGAGCTTTCAGCAAGGTTTCTGCAGGATGGTTCTCAGACTGAAACAACTGAAACAGGAAAGAACGAGCAAGACAGGAATGCAGAATACCGGGATCTTCTCGTTGGTTTTACGCAACCGTTTCTGCGAAGCAGGGAATTTTGATGAACGCCTGCTTCCATTGTCATTGAAAATTGGGTGAGACATCTATGCACAAATTTCATGTTTCTCTGGGAGTGCTCTTCTTACTGACTTTTTCACTTTCAAGCTATTCGCAGGAAGTGAAGCAGACAGAAGTAAATTCGCAAAAAACTCCACCCGATGCGCCGGCGGCCGTTTCGGACTTGCCGGAAAATATTACCATCCAGTCATCGTTCGGCAACGTGGTTTTACCGCACGACATACACGTCAAGAAAGTGAAATTGAAGTGCAATGTATGCCACCACCAGATCAAGGCCAAGGAACTGGACACACCGCATCCGGGCTATATGACGTCCTCCTGGATAAGTTGCCAGACCTGTCATGCCGCAGATTCGGAATTCACCAGGAAATACTACAAGTGTTCCGTTTGTCATCACTCGGAGCCGAACGATATTGCAGATGAGACGCTCAGTTCAAAAGTCGTTATCCACAAAAGTTGTTGGAAGTGCCATGAGACAGGCACTGGTGTAAAGGCCAGTGAGCGCTGCAGTCAGTGTCATGAGAAGCAAGAGAAATAAGTGGTTTGATTTGCAGATGTTGTACTGAAATAACGGAGCCGAAATGGACAGACGAGGTTTTATAAAAACGACGCTTGTCGCCGGTACTGCTGCTTTGGCAGGTAATCAACTGTGTGCCCAGGACACACGCCAACCAGAGGAATTTGTCGGCATTCTGGTGGATACGACCCGGTGTATCGGCTGCAGGGCGTGCGAAATCGCATGTGGTGAAGTGCACGACCTGATGGTGCCGGATGTGTTGAACGACGGGGCGCTTGAAAAACACAGGGACACGAGTGACAAGCAATGGATGGTCGTCAATAAATTCGAGACCGAAAAAGGTGAGGTGTTCGTCAAAAAACAATGCATGCACTGCTACCAGGCCGCTTGTGCCACCGCCTGCCCCACCGAAGCGATGAATCAAACCATGAAGGGGCCCGTTATCTGGGACGGAGATAAGTGTATTGGTTGCCGGTTCTGCATGGTCTCCTGCCCATTTGGGGTACCAAAATTTGAATACAATGAATGGAATCCGAAGATCCAGAAATGCACCATGTGTTTTGAACGCCTCGAAGTCGGGCAAAAACCCGCCTGCGTCGCCGCATGCCCCACAGACACGCTCATGTTCGGCACCCGGGTACAAAACCTGGAGATCGCCAGGCATCGCATTTACAGCCATCCGGATCAATACGTGCATCAGATTTACGGTGAACATGAAGCCGGCGGAACCGGGTACATTTACCTGTCTGCCGTTCCTTTTGAACAGATCGGATTCAGAACTGACCTGGGTAATACACCTTATCCGGAGTACACAAAAGAATTCCTTTACGGCGTCCCCATGGTTCTGTTTGGTGTACCGGCCTTGTTGTTAGGGCTCAATGCGCTTGTTGGCGGCAGCGAGGAGGGTTCAGAGGGCAGCTTTGATTTTGAAGCCAAGGGTGACGGGGGTGAGCGATGAATACCCAATCTCAGATTACTGCACCCGTCGGATTCAGCCAAATGGTTCATTTCGTGATTCAGGAGATGAAACCTCGCGGGCCGTGGCTCACGCCATTTAATATCATCTCGATTCCGGTCATTCTGACCGGGCTGGTCATTTTGTATTTCCGCTTCGTCTACGGTCTCGGCTCCGTGACCAATCTCTCGCAGGACACGGCCTGGGGCCTGTGGCTCGGCTTCGACGTGGTAACCGGTGTTGCTCTGGCGGGGGGAGCCTACGTCATCACGTTTGTGGTCTATGTCATGAAGGTGGAAAAGTACCATTCCATTGTGCGCGTCACCGTTTTGAACGGCTTGCTGGCCTATTCCTTTTATGCCGGCGCGCTGTTGCTTGACATCGGGCGGCCCTGGCACGCCTTCAATCCCTACATTGGCAATTCGTTTGGATTCAGTTCTGTCCTGTTTTTGATTTGCTGGCATTTTTTGCTTTACATGGTCGCGGAATTCATCGAGTTCTCCCCGGTTGTCGCGGAATGGTTACACTGGGAAAAAGCGCGCAGAATTCTCAAGCGCCTTACCCTCACCACGGTTATTTTGGGCATCACATTATCGCTGCTGCATCAGTCAGGCCTTGGGGCCCTGTTTCTGATGGCCAAGCCCAAAATCCATCCGCTGTGGTGGTCGGAATTTCTACCGATACTGTTTTTCGTCTCCAGCATTTACGCCGGATTGGCCATGATTATTTTCGAAGGAACCGTCAGCCATAAAGTCTTCAGGGATCTCATCGACCCCAAGAGCCATCACTCTTTTGATGACATCATTTTTGGGTTGGCCAAAGGCGCCGCCATAGGCATGTTTGTCTATTATTTTCTGAAAGCACTTCTTTTCATTCATGACAAGCAGTGGACCCTGATCAGCGACGGTTGGGGCTACTGGTATCTCCTGGAAGTGATTGGTTTCGTACTGGTCCCCGGTTTCATGTTTGCTTTTGGCTTCAGGAACAGAAGTCTGAAGACCATCAAAGTTGCCGCTGTCATGGCCTTGCTCGGCGTCGTGCTCAACCGGCTCAACGTTTCCATCATCAGCTTCAACTGGTATTCACAAGCTCATTATTACCCTTCCTGGCAGGAGATCGTGGTGACGCTGACGGTGATTTTTACAGAAATCTGGGTATTCCGCTGGGTTGTCACGCGCATGCCGGTGTTCACTTCAGATCATAGGGCCAGATAGGCCTGGGGGTTGAAATGGATTCATTTACCTATGTAAATATTTTTGAAACGAAAGGTCTCGAGTACGTGCTGTTGTTATGTTTCTGGGCTCTGTTCGTCTACCTGGTCCGATATCTTTCATCGCCGGCGAAAAAACGGAAAGACCTGAATCGGTAAGGGTCATCCATGCTCAGCAGGAACATAGCCTTCAAGCTGACCTTCGGGGTGATACTGACCGTCCTTCTGGCGATCGGTACTTTCGCTTTCTACAATATTCAGTCCGAAACAAAAAGCCTGCTCGCAGAAGTGGAGCGGCATGCGAATCAGCTCAGTGAAGCCGTCAAGTCGGATACGGAATACGACATGCTGCACAATGATCGTGACCGGATCCATGAGAGCATCCGCCGCATCGGCAAGCAGCAGAGTATCGACCGCATCCGCATATTGAACAAGTCGGGAGAGATCATCTATTCATCGGACTCGGCCGATATCGGGAAGATGGTCGACAAGCAGGCTGAGAGCTGTTACCGGTGCCATTCGGCGGGGAAACCGCTGGAGCGCCTGGACACGCAGGACCGCACGCGGATCTTCCGCCCTCAGCAGGACGCATCGCGCTTGCTGGGCATCATCAATCCAATATACAACACACAGACTTGCTGGACCGCGGCCTGTCATGCACACCCCAAAACGCAAACCGTGCTGGGCGTGCTGGATGTCACCATACCCCTCACCGAGGTTGACCGGAACATCCGTCGCAGCCAGGCGGCCGCAGTGGTGCTTGCCGTCAGCGCCGTCCTGATTCTGAGCCTCATCGTTGGCCTCATGGTCCGGTGGTGGATCGACCGCCCGGTGCAGGAACTCCTCACCGCGATGAGACACGTCGCCGGCGGAGATCTTGCGTACCGGGTAGAAGTCAAGAGAGAGGACGAGCTCGGCATGTTGGCCAGGTCCTTCAACAATATGACCGAGAATCTGGCACAGGCGCGCCTGCAGCTTTTCCAGTCCGACAAGCTCGCCTCACTGGGAAGGTTGGCCGCCGGAGTGGCGCACGAGATCAACAACCCCCTGACCGCGGTACTGACCTACGGCAGCTATCTGTTGAAGCGATCACAGGGACAACCCGAGACACATGACGATCTTCAGGTCATCGTTTCCGAGACCATTCGATGCCGTGAAATCGTCAAGAGTCTTTTGGATTTTGCCCGCCAGACCGTCCCGAAGAAACGCAAGGCGGACATCAACGAGATCATTCATCGTGCCGCAAAGGTGATCGAGAATCAGCTCGCTCTTGGGCGGGTGAAGCTGGTTATGGACCTGGATGCTTCGCTGCCGAATGTGATGGTGGATGCCAACCAGATTCAGCAGGTATTTATCAACCTGATGGTCAACGCATCGGACGCCATCGGCGAAAACAGCGGATTCATAAAGATCACGAGCAAATCGATAAGCCTTCGTTCCACGGAAGCGCTGCAGATCAAGCGTGCGCTGTGTCCCAAGCGGCATGATCTCGTCGACAGGAAAGTCCGGATTGACGCCAAACCCGCCATCAGCATGCGTTTCCGCAAAAAAGA
>JAHEFB010000029.1 GCA_024640405.1 Alphaproteobacteria bacterium
TTGCCTTTTCGACCAGCGCCTTGAATGCGTCTGGCTCGCGTACGGCAATATCGGACAGGACTTTACGGTCGACTTCGACACCGGCTTTGCCGAGGCCCTCGATAAATCGGCCATAGGTCATGCCCAGTTCACGGCATGCAGCGTTGATGCGCTGAATCCACAATGAACGGAAATTGCGTTTCTTGCGGCGTCTGTCGCGATAGGCGTACTGGCCTGCCTTTTCCACGGCCTGGACGGCTGTGCGGAACACGTTCTTGCGGCGGCCATAATAGCCTTTGGCTGACTTCACTACTTTACGGTGACGCGCATGAGCGGTCACACCACGTTTAACTCGTGCCATTTTTCGGGTAACTCCTTGCGTACCGTTAGCGGTTGGGCATAAAGCCCTTGATGATCTTCGCGTCCGCATCCGTGAGGATTGTCGTACCGCGCTGATTGCGGATGAATTTGTTCGACCGCTTGATCATGCCGTGGCGTTTACCGGCCTGTGCCGATTTCACCTTGCCGCTTGCGGTGAAGCTGAAACGCTTCTTGCAAGACGCTTTCGTCTTCATTTTGGGCATTTTGCTGTCTCCATTGTGCTCACGACGGTGGTTTTCCGGTTCAAAGTCTCTGCCAAGGTGCACTTCGTGCAGCAGCCGGTAAGGCCTTGCCTCGGGTCGCTCGGAACCTGATGAGCCGGTCGTTTGAGCTTGTTTTTAAGCATTTAAACCGCCACGGCAGCCCACACTGGCCGGACGGTTCGTTCAAACGAGGTGGCTTATAGCCGTGATAGAACCACTTGGCAACACCTTCGACCACAACTTAAGCTCATCATCTGATGCAAACGGAGACAGGCAATGACGGCAAGAACTGAAGTCGCGGAGTTTCTGGACAACAACCGCGACATTACCCATCTGGACACGGTCCTCATCGACCTGTGCGGCCAGGCCTACGGCAAGCGTCTGCCGCGCGCGCATATCGAAAAACTATATCAGAACGGCACCCCGGTTTGCGCGGCCATGAGCCTGGTCGATGTGCAGGGAAACACCGCCGATCCCATGGGGCACGGGTTTTCCGACGGCGATCCCGATGCCATCGTGCGGCCTGTCCCGGGGCGGCTCGTCAGGTCGCCCTGGGCTACCGGCCTGGCGCAGGTCCTGTGCGAACCGGAAGACGCGGCAACCGGCAAGCCGCTGTGGTTTGATCCGCGTACCGTACTGAAACAGGTTGTCGACCGGTTTTCCGACCTGAACCTCACACCGGTCACGGCGGTAGAGCTTGAATTCTACTTCATCTCTGCCGAAAGGGATGAAGATGGTGCTCCACAGGCTGCCAAATCACCGCGAAATGACAGGCCTGAAACAGCCGGCAAAGTTCTGTCACTCGACAAGATGGATGAATTCGCACCGCTTATTGCGGCCATCGAAACCGCCTGCCAGACGCAGAACCTGCCTACGTCAACCATGATCTCCGAATACGGCCCCGGGCAATTCGAAATCAACCTCGAACATGGCGACGACCCGGTGAAGGCCTGTGATGACGCGGTTCTGTTGCGCCGCTGCATCACGTCGCTAGCCCGCGCCAACGGCCTGGATGCTACCTTCATGTCGGTGCCGTTTCCGGGTCAATCGGGGTCCGGCATGCACATTCATGCCTCGCTGGCAAACGATGCCGGCAATATGTTCGACCCGGCTCGCAAGGAGTCGGATACGAAGCTGTCGGCCGCCATCGCCGGGCTCCAGGAAATACATGCTGAAGCCATGGCCATTTTTGCCCCGAACCTGAATGTCTACCGGCGCTATGTTGCCGACAACTTCACGCCGGTGACGACTGACTGGGGAGACAACAACAGATCGGTTGCGTTCCGGATACCGTCAGGACCTGCATCGGCAAGGCGCATAGAACATCGCGCTGCCGGCGCAGAGGCCAATCCCTATCTGGTCATGGCCGCGGTTCTGGCCGGCATTCATCACGGTCTGACCAACAGGCTTGATGCGGGTGCGCGGTCCACCGGTAATGTCGGCGCCGAAGTCGACCAGCTGTTGCCGCTCAGTTTGTGGCGGGCACTGGATGCAATCCGCAATGCCAAAATCCTTCCCGGCTATTTAGGGCCGGATTACTGCCAAATATATGCAGAAGTGAAACAGGCGGAATTTGCTGCGTTCATGGAGACCATCTCGCGGCAGGAATATGACTGGTACTTGTAGAGCAAGCCCAAGCAGATTGTTTCTGCCGCTCAAGATTCAATTCCGCTCACGCCAGCAGCCTTCGGCTGCGCTCCGCTGGGGCGCACTTCGTGCGACGCGCGGTCGGCCTTGCCTCAACACTTCGTGCTTCGGAAGGGCGTTCATCACAACAGTAATTCAGGGTCGGAGAACGGCGCGAAGCACGAAGTGCTGAGTAAAGCTGTTCGACCGGGAAGAATGAACACCTAGATGTGAGCATGATTCACTAAATCAAATCCGGCTCGCGTCCGACGCGTCTGGCAAGCGAAGCAACGGTCAGCCCCTGGACGATAATTGAGAACAAGACGACCAGGTAGGTTGCGGTGAGGATTTCCGGCTTCCATTCGCTGGCCGGCAGGGAAAGCGCCAGTGCTACAGATATACCGCCCTTCAGGCCGCCCCACGTCATGATCGGCACCACGCCTTTGGAATATCCCCTGAACGGCGACAGAATGGCAATCGGCACGGCAACGGCCACAAGGCGTCCTGCAAGGGCCAGCCCGATCGCCGCCACCCCGGTGGTCATGGTATCCCAGTTGAAGGTTATGGCGAAAATTTCCACCCCGATGAGCAGGAACAATACCGCATTGAGCATTTCATCGACCAGGGTCCAGAACACGTTCAGGTGCTTGCGGGTTTCTTCCGACATGCCGTACCTGACCCCTGTATTGCCAATAAACAGGCCCGCCACCACGGCCATGATCGGTCCTGATATGTGCAGCGCGACGGCCAGTTCATAGCCGCCGAAAGCAAGACCCAGCGACAATAGTATCTCCAGCGGATAGTCGTCGATGCGCTTCATTACCTGAAACACCAGCCAGCCCAGTACCGCACCGAGGATCGCGCCGCCCAGCGCTTCTTTTGCAAAGAACACCACCACGCCGGAAAAGCTCGGATCAGCGTGTGCACCGGCTGCCGGAAATGCCAGACCCACCAGCAGCAGGAACACGACATAGCCTACGCCATCATTGAACAGGCTTTCGCCGGCGATCTTGGTTTCCAGGGTCTTTGGCAACTCCGCCTGACGCAGGACGCCGATAACCGCGACCGGATCCGTCGGAGATATCAATGCACCAAACACCAGTGCTGCCAACAACGGCATGGCCGTCAGCCAGTAGAAGCCAAGTCCGACAATGACGGTGGACAGGGTTACACCCAAGGTCGCCATCAGGGCTATCACCCAGGCTTCAGCACGCAAATCCTCTATGTTTACATGGAGCGCACCGGCAAACAGCAACAGGCCCAACATGCCTTCCATCAGTGCCTGGGAAAATTCAATCCCGGCCACAAAAGCGGTTACGGCTTCCGCGATGTTGAGGAAAGGAAACAGCGCCTCCAGACCAATCACCGACAACGAGGCGAGGAAGGCAACCACAAGAATGCCGATTGCCGGAGGCAGTTTGAAAAACAGGTAGTTGATGGCGCCGAACCCGCCGGCAAATACGATCAGCAATGCTGCAATCTGCAAGGCGTTCATGGTTCGCGGACCCCTGTTGGCTGACAATTTGTTGTAGCAGACAAAATCCCAATGCCAATACTGCTATGCTGCAAATCAAAATCGCCGCCGGATTGGTCCGGCGGCGATTTGCATGGTCAATTCAAATGACTGCAGGCATCGAAACTAACAGCCGCGATCCTCGACACAATTGTACCACCTGCGGGTTTCCCAGCCATGGCGGCGCGCGCAGCGGCGCTCAACGCGGCGACAGGCGCCGTATTCTTCGCGCTCACGCGCAGCCGCTGCAGCTGCGCCAAGCGCCAATGCACCGGCTGCAAGGCCAAGGCCGATACCCAGATTGCGGCGTCGGTCACTCCTGCGATTGCGACCTCTGCGCTTCTTCTTTGCGATCTTGTAACTGTCGTCGGACTTTGATGTGCTGACCGGCGCCTTGTTGAAAGCTTCCGGCGCGACCATCTTTGCGGATACCGCCTGTGAACCGGCCATCAGCATCAGTGTTGTCGCTGTGACGGCTAACAATTTCTTGACCAAATTCAGACTCCTGTCGTTGAGTTGATATCATTGCCAACTGGCGGCCGAGACAACACCCGTGGCTGTTCGGACATGACTACCCGTTCACTCGACCTAATTGTAATTTGGGGGTGGGTTAACATTAACTTTGCACCGCCGGAACACTCCAGCGGCGCTTTGTGTTTTTTTGATGTTCGGACGATCAAAAATCAGTAGCCACGACGACGCATGCAGCGTTCCCAGCGCCATGTGTGCCAGCCGAACCGGCGTGCGCAACGGCGGGCTGAATGGCGATAGTGGCGGCCACCACGATAATCACCATCATAATAACCATAATAGGCGCCGCCGCTTGCTATGGCAGCTGCAGCACCGAATGCGCCGAGGCCGATACCGATTTTCTCACCGGTACTCAGGGCGTTGGCCGGCGTGGCCATTGAGAACGCGATGGTGACGGCAGCGACGGTGGCGATTGCTGTGTTGCGAATTGTGGTCATGGATCTGTTTCCTCTTTTTCCTGTTGTGATGTGTCTGGTTCAAGTCACATTTGATGTCACGGAAGATGACAGAAATGTAATCCACAGGATGTGCACTCCGTCACATTGCAGTTGCTGCGGTCGGGATCGGTTCGGTATACACACGGAAACCCCTTGACCGCTGACGCAACGTGAGACCCAATTCCTGACATGCCACTACAATCATCATCAGCAGCCCAGTGCGGCCTTGACCCGACCCGGCTCACACGTATCGACGACTGGATGCAGCGTTACGTTGATCAGGGCAGGTTTCCGTTTGCCGCAACCCTGATTGCCCGCAAGGGACGAATTGCCTGGACAGGACATACCGGGTTTTCTGATATCGATGCTAGGACCGCCTATACACCCGATACTCTTGCACGCATCTATTCGATGACCAAACCGGTGACTTCAACAGCCTTCATGATGCTGTACGAACAAGGCCTTGTTCATCTCGATGACCCGATTAAGGAGTTCATTCCCGAGTTTGCAGATATTGAGGTGCTGGTGTCTGGCGCGAAAGGCATCGATCAGACCGAACCGGTGGCCACACCGGTGAGCGTGCACCATCTGCTCACTCATACATCAGGCCTCACATACGGTTTCAATCAGGACATGCTGTCCGAAACCTACACCGCCAACCGGCTGGATTTTGGTCAGCGCGCTGGTGGTCTTGCAGAAACCGTTAAACGCCTTGCCGGAGTGCCCTTGCTGTTTCAACCAGGGTCCCGCTGGCACTATTCCGTCGCTACAGATGTTGTCGGCAGAATAGTGGAAGTCGTCTCCGGGAAATCTCTGGACCGGTTTTTTGCCGACAATATTCTCGAGCCGCTCGAAATGAACGACACGTCATTCGTGGTGCCTTCGTCAAAACTGGGCAGGCTGGGGCCATGCTACGCGTTCGACCCGAACGGCGGGATGCCGGTGTTTCCGACCGGATTCGGCGAGGGCGAAGTTGACACGTTTTCCGGCGGCGGCGGGTTGATCTCAACCGGACGCGATTATCTGCGGTTTGCTGAAATGCTCAGGCGCGGCGGCTCACTGGGCGATGTGCGCCTGCTGGGACCGCGGACAGTATCCCTAATGACCGCGAACCACCTTCCAGGTGGCGTTGATCTGGCCACACTGGGCCCCAGTGCATGGTGCGAAACTTCTTTCACCGGTGTTGGTTTCGGGCTGGGATTCGCGGTGAACCTGAGCCCGGCGCAGTCGATGCTTTCAGCCAGCATCGGTGATTTCTCTTGGGGCGGCATGGCCAGCACCTATTTCTGGTGTGACCCGACAGAAGAAATGTCGGTCGTGTTCCTGACCCAGTTGCTGCCCTCCAGCTCGTGGCCGAACCGCAAGGAACTGCGTGCACTGGCCTATCAGGCAATCGTTGACTGATACCAGTTCCACGTGCCGCAAAGGGTTATCGTACCATCTCCATCACTGCAGGCTTTTCTGCGTGCTACAATGAGCGTGCTATAAGCACTTTCATGATCTCGTTTGATCCACCGTAGATGCGTTCAACACGGGCATCGCGATACATGCGCGAAATCGGATACTCGTCCATATACCCGTAGCCCCCGTGCAATTGCAGACACTTGTCGATGATCTTGCACTGCAGATCAGTCGTCCAGTATTTCGCCATTGAAGCGGTGGTTGCATCCAGTCCACCGTTCATATGCCGTTCAATGCAGTTATCGACAAAAACCTTTGCAATGGTTGCTTCTGTCTTGCATTCGGCGAGCACGAATTGGGAGTTCTGAAAATCGGCGATGGCTTTACCGAACGCCTTGCGCTGTTTGACATAGTCCAGCGTTACTTTGAGTGCGCGTTCAATGCGGGCAATGGCGTAAATTGCAATCAGTAGCCGCTCCTGCGGCAGTTGCTGCATGAGGTGCACAAACCCCTGGCCCTCTTCTGGGCCAAGCAGCGCATCCGCCGGTACACGGACATCATCGAAGAACAATTCCGATGTATCGTTTGATTTCATACCCACCTTGTCGAGGTTTCGTCCGCGTCTGAAACCCTCAACATTGTCGGTCTCGATCACGAACAACGAAGTGCCCCTGGCACCTGCCGAGGGGTCTGTTTTGGTCACAACCAGGATGAGATTGGCCAGTTGTCCATTGGTGATGAAGGTCTTTGATCCGTTGATCACATAATGATTTCCATCACGCCTGGCGGTTGTCCTTACACCTTGCAGATCTGACCCGGCTCCCGGCTCCGTCATGGCAACTGCGGCTATGTATTCCCCGGTTGCCATTTTCGGCAGCCAGCGCTTTTTTTGCTCCTCAGAGCCGTAATGCTGGATGTAGGGAGCGACAATTGCCGAATGCAACGGTCCCCCGAATCCGTCACATCCATGCAAATTTACCTGATAGGTTATGACGGCATCATGACCGAAATCGCCGCCGGGACCGCCAAACTCTTCGGGAACAGCTGCACACAACAGCCCCGCCGAGCCGGCCTGTTGCCATATATCGCGATCAAAAACGCCTGCCTTTTCGAATTCGTCATAGCGCGGCGCCACTTCAGTCTCGAAAAATCTGCCGGCCTGTTCGGCGAGCATCTCATGGTCTTCGGCCATCCAGGCCGGTGCGGGCAGATCAAAAACACTCATAAAGACTTGTCCGGTTCATGTAGTAACGAAGGAATTACTCATGATCCGGTTTTCTACACCCGCTCGGCAAGAAAAAAATACCACCGACCGCGCGATGGCATTGCAATTGCTGTAACTGCCGCTGCCGGGCTGGAGCGGGATGCGGTCAAATGATCCAATTTTACTGCAACTCGTTGTAGCGGCTTACAGCACCAGGCTCGACGCGTTTTTCAACTCAGCTGGCTTTGGCCTTTACGGCATTGCCTTCGGTGCGCTCCTTCAGCATTCCGTCAACAATTTCGACGGTCCGCTTGAGATCCAGTATCGCATCATCGAGTTCAACACGCTGTATCTCCAGCGCTTCCAGCCGTTCACGCATTTTGGTTGAAGCAACCCGAAGCTGAGTTAACTGTCCGTCGCGCAAACTATAAAGGTCCAGCAATTCCTTGATTTCCTCAAGTGAAAAGCCAACCTTTTTGCCGCGCAGAATCAGTTTCAGGCGCGCCCTGTCACGATATGAAAACAGCCTGGTCCAGCCGCGCCGTGCAGGACTAAGCAGCCCTTTTTGCTCATAAAAACGCAAAGTCCTGGGCGTAACCTGGAATTCCTTGCACAACTCCGTAATCGAATACGTTCGATCCCGGCCTTCACTCTCCCCCGGTTTAACAGCCATGAGTCACCTTCCAGCCCGGTTTCAACCAGGCAATCAATGGATTTGCAGAATTGCGCCGTATTAACATCCGCCCACAACTTTTACTCGGGCAAACTTTACGTAGTATCAGAATGCGGCAAGAATTTTCTTGTTACAATCCGAGAAAAATATAACGAACCGTGCCAAAAGTCTCATTTATGAGTTATCTGTACAACATTTGTTTATCACAGATCACAATTGCGTCAATACGCCCACTATATACTTTAGTCTGATGATCGACACGTTCCCCAAGGCCGCGAGCTTACGATTCAGCAAACACAAAAAGTAAATCAATTGTCCATTATGGGGACAAGTTTAACTCGTTCTTAAC
Organism: Alphaproteobacteria bacterium; assembly: GCA_024640405.1. Taxonomy (GTDB): domain Bacteria; phylum Pseudomonadota; class Alphaproteobacteria; order Rhizobiales; family Aestuariivirgaceae; genus Anderseniella. The sequence continues at coordinate 8,298 of JAHEFB010000029.1, forward strand.
CAAACCCGTTAACTTTTAGCATTCACGAGGGGGTGGATTCGTTTCCACCGGGCATCGGTCGATCCTTCCTGCGGATGGGCCGGAATAGCGAAAAGAGAATTGGGTTATGAAGCCAGGCATTCCATGGAGCGTTAAAGGCATTGACGGCAAGGCACGCGAGATCGCCAAGGATGCCGCTCGCTCACAAGGCAAAACTCTTGGCGAATGGTTGAACGTGAAAATTCTCGAAGCCGCCAGCGACGATGCTGACCTCAAGGCCGACGCACCCCGAAAGAAGGCAACCTCTTCCGTGACAAGCAAAAACTCACGCTCCAGGTCCGCAGCGAATTCGCGTGGCAACACCAAGCAGGCCGCCAGGAACGCTGCATCTGATGACAGCTCAATTGAACGCAAACTTGACATTCTGGTCGCAAGGCTGAGTGAACTGCAGGAACGCGACCAAGGTAGCGAGCAGCCTCAACATGCACTTTCCGCCGATACTGTCACGCGCGATGAACATGCCAGTGCTGCGGCAATGGAAAAACTGCTGAAACGCATTGAACGAGGCGAACACAGCACTCATGAAAGCGTCAGTTCACTGCGTAAACGAGTGGAAAAAATTGGCGATCGGGTTGAGGAATTGGCCCTGCGGCCAGTCGATCTGAAAGCACGGGAAGTACCCGGATTCAGTGCCCTTGAAGGCGCTGTCCGCAACATTGTCGACCATATCGAGAAGTCAGAACAACAATCAAGCGAAGTGCTGGACCGGTTGCACAGTCGAATTGTCGAACTGGATGGCAAACTGGAAATGCCGTCGCCGAACTCTGTAAAGCCGGAACAGCTGTCGGATCTGGAAGCCCGCATGCAGGAGTTGTCCGATAGGGTCGAGCAAACCGCGAATGACGGCGACGAGTTGCAACTCAAGGCCCTGTTCGAAGCCCGGATTCGAGAGTTGGCCGAGCGCATAGACAGCGTACATCACTCCGCAGAATCCATTGGTCAACAGGCCGAGGCGACAGCCGGCAGAGCCGCAGAAGAACAGGCAATCGCCATCGAAACCCGCCTGGCAGGCCTGGTGGAACAGGTGGATGAAAAACTGGCAGTCGCAGGCGTCTCGGATACAGGATTGCTGTCCGTGCAAGCTGACATAAGTGAACTGCACAGTCGTTATGAGGAAATCCGGCAACAGTCGGCTTCCGACCAGGAAGTTCAGGCACTACGCAGTGCACTGGAAATGCTTTCGAGCAAGATCGACGAAGTCCCCGGGCAGGAGCCAATTCAACAGATTGAGCAGCGGCTTTCAGATTTAAGTCAACAATTGCAAAATGTCGGACACCCGACTGATCAACAGCCGCGGCTAGACGCGCTGGAAGAGCGCGTCATGGCCCTGGACAATCAAATGGCTGCGTCTTCTTCAGGATTTGTTCCGCAGAATTCAAGCCAAATGCAGGCAATCGAGCAGAGGCTGACAGCCACCGAACAGCAACTGGATAGCCTCGCAACGATCGAGAATTCCATTCAGCAGCTTTTTGCCAGCCTCGAGGAGAGCCGGGCGGAGGTACACAGTCTGGCGGAATTTGCGTCCAGTGCCGAAAATATCGGGCCTTCCGGTTCATCTGCCGAGCTGCAGGCGCTTGAGGAGGGTCTCGCCGCAGTCCGGAGCCACGCAGACGCAGCCGACCAGCGCACCCAGGCAACGCTGGAAGCGGTTCATGAAACACTGGCCCAGATCATTACCAAACTTGGCGAGGTTGACAGTCAACGGAATGAAGAAAACCGCGACAGCGGCAGGGAAACTGCTGAAATCGATGCGCTGACAGCCAATGTCGCGGCGTCGGCTGCAGCGATCTCAGCCGCATCGCCGGCAATGCCACAATCTTCCACCGATGAAGAAGCAAGAGCCAGCGGCATGGAAAACACGCCTGGTGGTTCCCCGCCAGTGAATGCGCCGGACGCCGCGGATGCCGATATGGCCACATCCGCCGAGCCGCCATGCACACCGTCCAGTACACAATCAGGAAGTCCCGACTGGCTGGCTGTTGTTCGCTCTCACATCAGCGAAAAACACGGGGTCAATCCGGACATGACAGTGCCGATGTCACCTCAGACAATGGCGGCAAGCAACAACCTACATTCCACTGACGAACACGTCGATTTCATTGCTGCGGCACGCCAATCGGCAACGACCGGCGCTCACAACCTGGATGGCGCTCCGGCAGGAGCAGCGCATGCAGGTTTCGGCGGATTTGATCCACACGAAAACGAAGATGACCTGGAACAAAGCCTGTATGCGTCTTCATCATCGCGCAAACAGCGGTCAGGCAGAAGCGGCTCGAAGGGCCGTGAGAATTCCAATCGCAAACGCCTGGTTCTGGCAGCGGTCGTATTGCTCGCCGCGGTTTCCGCCTACGCCACCAATTCCCAGTTCTTCAATTCGATCCCCGCCAAGCTGATCTCTGAATCCGCGCCTGCCACTACTGGCAAGACAGCAACGGTCAAGGCCGTCGAAGAAACAATAGTCCAGACGGGACAGGCCGCAATTGAGCTGCCCGCCTCGGCTCCCGCAGTCAGCGTTCAACAATCGACCGCGCGCAAGGACCGCATGGAATCCGACCCGATAACAACGTCGTCGGTTGGTAACGCAAAGACGTCTGACCCGCTCTTGACGCAGGCACCCGGCTTGCCCGACACCTCGCTGTCCTCTCTCGGTGGCGAAGAATTGCCCGAACAGATCGGTACCGCTCAACTGCGCCAGGCAGCCATGGAAGGAAACACCAGCGCCCAGTTCATTATTGCCAGCAGATATCTCGAAGGCAGGAAAATCGGAAGAGATCATAAAAGGGCAGCACGCTGGTACATGCGCGCTGCACAAGGCGGTCTTGCAACGGCACAGTATCGAATTGGTACCCTTTATGAGCGCGGCCACGGCGTCACCTTGGATCGGATTCAGGCTATGAACTGGTATGCAAAAGCCGCCAACCAGGGAAATGTAAGGGCAATGCACAATCTGGCGGTAATGTCTGCCGATACAGCCAACGGCAAACCCGATCTGGCGCGAGCCGCCAAATGGTTCGCCGCAGCTGCAAACCACGGCCTGCCAGACAGTCAGTACAATTTCGCGGTGCTCAACGAGCGCGGACTTGGCATACAAAAAAATCCTGTCGAAGCTTACAAATGGTACTCCATTGCATCCAGAAGCGGTGATCGCGATGCGGTCAAAAAAGCAGACGAAATAAACGCATCACTGGACAGGACCGCGCTCGCCGATATTGACAGAAGGATTGCAGCATGGAAGCCGACAGCTCCCCAGCGATCGGCGAACATGGTGTCTGTTACAGATCCGTCGTGGGGTGTAGGAAGCAAAAATCAGCAAGCCACAGCAAAGGTACCGTCCGGCCAAGACGCCATCCAACCGGTTACTGCAAAAGAGCGGGTGAAAATCGTTCAGCAACTGCTGGCCAAAAAAGGTTTCGATGCAGGAACCGCCGATGGAGAAATGGGATCGAGTACAGCCAATGCCATCAGGCTGTACCAGCTGCGCAACGGCCTGACGGTCAACGGCATTGTGTCGAAACAGCTGCTTGACCATCTGCAACAGGGTCTGATCTAAAGTTTCCAGGCCCAGCCGGACGAAACCTGCTTCCAGCACTTTAAAGCGCATTGACCTGCAAATGCGAGAGCCTTAAGCCACCTTGAGGGTGCCTGTGGGCTATATGCACTTGGCATACTGCCCGTGTTGATTTGCTGGATCGGCAGCACGAGAAAATGAAACTGTTTGAGTCTCTTGACAAGATTCCGGGTTCAGCCTTGTGGCTTGGACTGGCAGGTTTGCTGCCGTTCTGGTTACCGCTGCTGGTGTTGAACACCGATACCGAACTGCGCGCTCCGTCGCGCGCGCTGCTTGTTCAGATGGGTTATGGTGCGATAATACTGTCGTTTCTCGGTGGCATTCGCTGGGGTGCTGCACTCAAACTGCCCCGCGGCCCGCTTCAATCGACACTGTTTGTGTTGTCGGTGCTGCCATCTCTGGCCGGGTTTGCGGCATTGCTGCTGCCCGCTACGGTTGGTCTGGTCATGTTGATCGGCGGTTTTTTACTGCAAGGGGTGTGGGACGTTCAAGCTGCCCGGCAGGATGATCTGCCGCCATGGTATGCGACCTTGCGGGCATTGCTGACAACCGGTGCGGTTCTGGCCCTGCTTGCGGCCATCGTGTTGCGGGCCGGTGGCTCGTGAAGCAAACCGCTTCAGAGTACTGCGCGACCGGGTAATGCATGAAGTGCGGTTTTACCAACCATGATGACCCGGAAAGCTTCCCCGGAAAGCAGGGGACGAAACGCTTCATGGCGAACATCCAGGCCACCTGTATAGGCGCCGAATGCCGGCAGGATGATCCGAGCCGGCGAAACGACAAAGCACTTGGTGCGCAATCTGCGCCCACGGCGCCGGATGGCAGCGACGGGGTGCAAGTGGCCGGCAACTTCATTCGAAGCACCGCAAGCTGGTTCGTGGCGCAGGGTGATTCCACCCAGTGCAGTTTCCACGGATCTGGAGCCGGGCAAAGCGTCAGGCAGGCAACCGTCATGATTTCCGGACAACCAAATGAAATCAGCCGTGGAGGCCAGTCTTTCCAGCAACATGCGATCAGCCGCCGTCATTCTATCCGGACCAGCTTCGTCGTGGAAGCTGTCACCAAGCAACATGACGGTTGCCGGCATCCATTTTGCCATCGCGGCCTGCAGTGCAAGCAGTCCCGCCCGCGTGTCGTAGGGTGGCAGCAATTGTCCAAGATGAGCCCGTGATGATCCCTTTTCCAGATGCAGGTCGGCGATCAGCAGTGTGTCGTACTCCGGCACGTAAAGTGCGCCTGACAGGCAAGGGAGAAACTCGATGCCGTTAAGTCTTACGGTCATCGCGTCAGACGAGCCGCATGGCTTCGTCAACGAGGTCGTCGGCAGCTTCGGCAAGCAGAGCGTCATGGGCATCGCCATAAACCGGTTCGCGTCCGATCTCAAGCATCACCGGCACTGCAAGCGGCGATACCTGTTCCAGTGGCTTGTGAATGACGTTGCCCTTGATGCGGGCCAGCATCATTGCCAGTCGCTTCGCATCTATCAACCCTGATGCCGCGTCATCCCAAGCTGCCTTCAACAGCCAGTGATCAGGCTGGTGGCTACGAAGTACATCATAAATAAGGTCTGCCGACACGGTCATCTGGCGGCCGGATTTTTCCTGACCCGGCCAGCGCCTTTCGATCAGACCGGCAATGATGGCGCAGGTGCGGAAGGTGCGTTTCATCAGCATGGATTCTGCCAGCCAGGCATCCAGGTCATCCCCCAGCATATCCTCGTCGAACAAATGTGCCAGCGATAATCTGCCGGTTTCAATTGCCTGGGAAACATCGCGAACACACCACACCGACAAGGCATAATCGTTGCACACAAAACCCAGAGGTTGCATGCCGGCGCGCTCCAGCCGCCTGGTCAGCAACATGCCCAGTGTCTGATGAGCGAGCCTGCCATCGAACGGATAACACATGAGGTAATGCTTATCGGCCCTTGGAAAGGTTTCGACCAGCATCTGGTGAGGCAGCGGCAAAATCGATTTCCACTGCTGGACCTTCAACCAGTCGCGCACCTGATCCGGCAGGTGCTTCCAGGTTTCGGGCTGTGCCAGCATGACGCGAACCCGGCCCGCGAGATAGGTTGATAACGGAAATTTTCCGCCCTGGTAGGACGGGATCATTGGCTCGGACGCATCGGCGCGGCTGACCAGCGCATTGAGCTCTTCTACCGCTTCCAGCCGCAGTATCTGACCGGCAAACAGGAAAGTGTCACCAATGCGCAGTTGCTCAATGAACCATTCTTCCACTTCGCCCAGGACCTTGCCACCCCATTTGTTCAAGGGTTTACCGGCAGATGACCGGCGTTTGCCGGCCAGCTTTACCTTCAGCATTTCTGCCTCGACAATTGTGCCGGCGTTCATGCGGTAGGATTGCGCAAGACGCGGATGGGTCAGGCGCATTTGCCCGTCAGGCGTCTGTTTCAGCCGGGCAAAGCGCTCATAGCTCTTCAGCGCATACCCGCCGGTGGACACGAAATCCACGGCCTGGTCAAAGTCCTGTCTCGTCAGGTTCCGATACGGCCAGGCCGACGTGATCTCGGCATAAAGTTCATCCGGGTCAAACGGTGCGGCCACTGCGGAACCCATTATATGCTGGGCCAGCACGTCGCGTTTCAACTCTGCCGGACCCTCGCCATCCTGCGCGCCTTCGTAAGCCGCAACCCGCGCTGCCTCACACTCCAGCACCTCAAACCGGTTGGAAGGCACCAGCAGTGCCCGTGAAGGCTCTTCAAAGCGATGGTTGGCACGGCCAATGCGCTGCAGGATGCGGCTCGACCCCTTCGGCGCACCGACATTGATGACAAGGTCCACATCGCCCCAGTCAATACCGAGATCCAGCGTCGAGGTGCAGACCACGGCCCGGAGCGTGCCTGCAGCCATGGCCGCTTCCACCTTGCGCCGCTGCGAAACATCCAGCGACCCGTGGTGCAGGGCAATCGGCAACGCGTCTTCATTCAGGGTCCACAATTCATGGAATATGCGCTCTGCCTGTGACCTGGTATTGGTGAAAACCAGTGCCATCCCGGCAGATTTTACTGCCTCATATATGTCTGGAAGCGCATAGGCGCTGCTGTGGCCTGACCAGGGCATGCGCACTTCCTCATTACAGCGCATGATGGCAATGTCCGGTTCCGCACCGCCTGGAGCGTTTACGAATGCAGCCATGTGTTCGACGCCCAATTCGCCTTGCGGCATCAGCCATGCGCGCAGGGTGTCCGGACTGGCAACCGTGGCGGACAGCCCGATGCGTTTCAGCCCCGGTGAAAACCGATGCAGCCGTGCCAGCGCCAGTGCCAGCAGGCATCCGCGTTTTGTAGGCGCCATGGAATGCAGTTCGTCAAGAATGACCACATTCAGATTGGCAAAGTAATGTTCAGCACCTTCCTGGGTTATCAGCAGGGACACCTGTTCCGGCGTGGTGATGAGAATATCCGGCGGGTTGGATTTCTGACGCTGCCGCTTGTGAACGGGCGTATCACCGGTTCGGGCCTCAACGCGGATATTGAGCCCCATTTCCCTGATCGGCGCTTCCAGGTTTCGGGTTATATCAACCGCCAGAGCCTTGAGCGGTGAAACATACAATGTATGCAGGCCCCTGCCGGCTGCGCCTTGTGCCAGGTCTACAAGTGACGACAGGAATCCTGCCAGGGTCTTGCCGCCACCGGTTGGCGCGACCAGCAGGGCCGACTGGCCCCCTGAGACTGTTTCAAGCATCTCCAGCTGATGTGGCCGCGGTTGCCAGCCACGAGATGCAAACCAAGCGGCAAAGTGTTCGGGCAGGCCGGTATGCGCAGAAGCATTATGTGAAACGCCGGTGTCCATGTGTCAGTAGTATACGAGGTTTGAGTGCAATGCAGTTGACAATCATACGGGTACAAATGCCAATGCGCCCATGACGCCGATCACGCATAAATCAGTTGTCGCCATGGCGGTTCCGATCATGTTGTCCAACGTGTCGCAACCGCTGCTGGGCGTAGTGGATACTGCGGTTATCGGGCAGTTGCCGGAACCGCATTACATCGGCGCAATTGCCATCGGCGCGCTGATTTTCTCGCTGGTCTACTGGGGATTCGGTTTCCTCCGCATGGGGACCTCCGGCATTGCCGCTCAGGCCTATGGCGCCGGCGACGGCAAGGAACTCGCCGCCGTACTCTACCGCGCCCTGCTGCTGGCGGCCGGCATCGGTGTCATCCTGCTGATTCTCTCACCGCTGATTTCAAGGCTGTCCTTCTGGTTGATCGCAGCCTCTCCTGACATTGAACGCGAGGCGAAAATCTACTTCGATATTCGCATCTGGTCTGCTCCGTTTTCGCTGGCAAATTACGCCATACTGGGCTGGCTGATCGGCATCGGGCAAATGCGCTGGGCTTTCGTGGTGCAGATATATCTCAATGTTGCCAACATGGCACTGGATGCGTTGTTTGTGCTGCACTTTGGCATGGCTACCGCAGGCATCGGCTACGGCACACTGATTGCTGAAGTGTCATCGGCCTTTGTCGGCCTGGCAGTTGTCTGGATGTTCGTGCGACGCGAGGGCGGACGCCCGTCGCGACAACGGATACTGGATCGCGACAGGATCAGGCGCATGGTGCTGGTCAATGGCGACATCATGATACGCACGCTGTGCCTTACATTCGGGTTTTCCTGGTTTGCCGCACAAGGCGCCAAAATCAGCGATGTTGCCGTGTCCGCCAATGCAATTCTGATGCAGTTGTTCTTCATGGGCAGTTACATGATTGACGGGTTTGCGACAGTCAGCGAAGCACTGGTTGGCCAGTCCGTCGGTGCCAAATCCCGGCAACGCTATAACACGGCGGTTCGCATCTCTTCGCAGTGGGCCATGGTTACCGGGTTTTTGCTGTCGATTGCGATCCTGCTGGCCGGGCCCTGGTCGATAGATGTCATGTCTGTCAATCCGGATATCCGGACCTTTGCGCGGGCCTACCTGTGGTGGGCCGCGCTGACGCCCATACTGGGCGCTGCGTGTTTCCAGCTGGACGGCATATTCATCGGCGCCACACGCACCCGGGACATGCGCAACATGATGATCCTCTCGCTGGTGATATATCTGGCAACCGGGTACGCGCTGGCACCGGCGTTCGGCAATCATGGATTATGGTTTGCCCTTTGCCTGTTCTTCATCGTGCGCGGGTTTACGCTTTATGCCCGTATGCCGGCGCTGGCGCGTGACGCATTTGCCTGAACCGATTTAATCGGAGTAGCGTTTGAACAAGATGATCCACGATCCTGCGACATGGCTGTATCCGACCGCAAAAGGTCTTTATTGCGCGCCGGGGGATTTCTACATCGATCCGTCCCGTCCGGTTGACCGGGCCGTCATTACCCATGGCCACGCCGACCACGCCAGACCCGGCAACAGATCAGTGATGGCCACCCGGCAGACGCTCGATATAATGCAGGTGCGCTATGGCGAGCGGGCCGGCGGTTGCCTTCAGGCGCTCAATTTCGGAGAAACCATAACCATCAATGGCGTCAACGTCGGCATGGCCCCCGCCGGACACATACTAGGAGCCGCCCAGGTAATCGTTGACTGGAAAGGGTATCGTGCGGTCATTTCAGGTGACTACAAACGCGCCATCGACCCCACCTGCGCCGGCTTCGAAGTGGTCAGATGCAATCTGTTCATTACCGAGGCGACATTCGGCCTGCCGGTATTCGTGCATGAAAACGCCGCCACGGAAGCCGCCCGCCTGGTCGCCTCGCTTTCAGCGTCTGCGCACCGCACCCACTTGCTGGGCGTATATGGGCTTGGCAAATGCCAGCGCATGATCTCGCTGGTGCGCTCGGCAGGCTATGAAAAACCGATCTATCTGCACGGAACCTTACAGGGGCTGTGTGATTATTATGCTTCACAAGGCGTGAACCTTGGTGAACTGCGCCCATTTGCGGATCAGCGGCCCGACGACCTCAGGGGCGAGTTGGTACTGTGCCCGCCAAGCGCCATAGCAGACCGCTGGTCCCGGCGAATGAGCGATCCGCTGACCGCATTTGCATCAGGGTGGATGCGGGTCAGGGCACGCGCGCGCCAGCGCGATACGGAATTTCCCATTGTTATTTCCGACCATGCCGACTGGCCGGAACTGCTGCAGACCATTTCAGATGTCGAAGCCGGCGAAATCTGGGTCACACACGGCAGGGAAGACGCCCTGCTACACCAGGTATCCACCATGGGCCTGAAAGGAAGAGCGCTGGCTCTGGTCGGGTTCGAAGACGAGGGAGAGTGAATCATGCAGGTTTTCGCCGAACTGATGAACCGCCTCGCCTTCACCAGCTCCCGCAATGCGAAGCTCGACCTGATGCAGGATTATTTCCGCACGACTCCGGACCCGGATCGCGGCATCGCACTGGCGGTTCTGACTGACGGACTAGGTCTGCGCCTGCCGTTCCGGCGTCTGGTCACCCAGCTGATGGAACCGCATGTCGACCCTGTGCTCTACAAGCTGTCGCGCGACTATGTCGGTGACACGGCAGAGACGGTTTCATTGTTGTGGCCTGCCCGCAAGGGCGAGGGTCCGGTGCCAACGCTGCCCGAAATACACCGGACGCTGAAATCACTCAAGCGAACCGATGCCGGCCCGGTGCTGTCAGGCTGGCTTGACACACTTGATGCCAACGGACGCTGGGCACTGCTCAAACTGGTTACAGGCGGGCTTCGCATTGGCGTATCGGCCCGCCTGGCCAAAACCGCCATCGCACAAGCCTTCAATCACAACGTGGCGGATGTCGAGGAGGTTTGGCACGGTCTTTCACTTCCATACGAAAACCTGTTTGCCTGGCTGGAAGGCCGTGCTGACAAACCGGATCCCGGCGATACACCGGTCTTCAGACCGGTCATGCTGGCGCACCCGCTGGAAGGCGATGACCTGGCGAAACTGGAACCTCGGGACTGGGTTGCTGAATGGAAGTGGGACGGGATAAGGGTCCAACTGGCCGGCAACGGACGCGAGTTAAGGCTGTATTCGCGTACCGGTGACGACATATCCCGGTCGTTTCCGGACATTAGCGACGGTTTCCAGGGCTTCAGTGGCGTGGCGGACGGCGAATTGCTGGTGATGCGAGATGACGACATCGCTCCATTCAGCGATCTTCAACAACGCCTCAACCGCAAGAATGTCAGCACGGCAATGATGAAAAACTTTCCGGCGCACATCCGGTTTTACGACTTGCTGTTTGATCGGTCCGAGGACATTCGTGCATCAAATCTGCCAACACGGCGCAAGCGCCTTGAAGCCTTGTTGAGCGCCGGCAAATTTACCCGCGCCTCGTTAAGCGAGGTCATCGGGTTCGAGAGCTTCGATGAGCTGACAATCTTGAGAGATGGCGCACGCGAGGCGAATATCGAAGGGCTGATGCTGAAACACATCGCTTCTGCCTATCTGGCCGGCAGACCGCGGGGGTACTGGTTCAAGTGGAAACGCGATGCGCTGACCGCCGACTGTGTACTGATGTATGCCCAGCGCGGTTCCGGCAAACGATCGTCGTTTTACTCCGACTATACTTTTGGCGCCTGGCGAACCGGCGAGAACGGACAGAACGAGCTGGTGCCTGTGGGCAAGGCGTATTCAGGTTTCACGGATGATGAACTGAAAAGGCTGGACCGGTTTGTTCGCGACAACACCGTTGAACGGTTCGGGCCGGTGCGGGCGGTGACACAGGAACTGGTGTTCGAGGTGGCGTTTGACGCGGTGCAGCCATCATCGCGGCACAAGTCGGGTATCGCCATGCGGTTTCCGCGCATTCATCGCATTCGATGGGACAAGCCCGCCAATGAGGCTGATCGCCTTGACACGTTACTGACTTTCATAGCCCGCTAAAGCGTGTCGCGGTTAATCGCACTCATTCGATGGTGTCAAATCCGTTCATTCGGCTAGGCGCGTCTCGTGGCGCGATGCGGTGCATCTCGCGAGAGGAGCAACACCGACGATGGACGGATTTGGCCCACCGAAGACCGGACTATACCAGTCATCGCGACAATTCCTGCCTCTGTTTCATGAAAAAAAGCCTTGAACAGCCTGCTGTCCGGCACACAGGTATGGCATTATGCTGTTGATATTCAACGACTATGTAATTGTGCCGATTGATAAGCCGGTGCACAACGGGCCGAATTCGAACGCCGACAACGGTGCTGAATTTGTATAACAGCCGCGCAGACCGCATCGAACGGTATTGCCGCCGCGTTTTAAGTAAGGCGCAAAAAAGGCTGGCCATGTCAGGATTTTTTTGCCAACCTTCCGGTGGTGGGAAACGCAAACAGACACATCGGCGACGAGATGTGCACAGGGGTTGCGTGAGGGAGAAAACATAATATGCATCCGATTGTACGGACTGTATTGCAGAGATTAGGCCTTGGCCTGCTAACCCTTTTTGTCGTCTCCGTCATTATTTTCAGTTCGCTACAATTTCTGCCGGGCGATTTTGCGACGTCGGTTCTCGGACAGGCGGCCACTCCCGAGACAGTTGCAGCATTCCGCAGAGAACTTGGACTTAATGACCCGGCCATCACACGCTACGCACAGTGGATTGGCGGCGTGTTGCAGGGCGATTTCGGTTCCTCGTTCTCGGGCCGCAGTCAGGGCCGCGAGCGGGAAGTGATGGAGCTGATCGGACCGCGTTTGTGGAATACTTTGTTCCTTGCCGGCATGACTGCAATTATCGCGGTCCCGCTGGCTCTGACGCTGGGCATTACCGCTGCCCTGTATCGCAATTCATTTTATGACCGTGCCGTCAATGCAACGACACTGACAACCATTTCGTTCCCGGAATTCTTCGTTGCCTACATCCTGATACTGGTGCTTGCGACATTGTGGAAAGTATTTCCTTCGCTGGCAAACGTTCGCGAATCCACTGAACTGGCGGACCGGATATACATGACCGCGCTGCCGGCACTGACGCTGACGATGGTGATCGTTGCGCACATGATGCGCATGACGCGCGCCGCCATCATCAACCTGCTGGCCAGCCCATATATCGAAATGGCACGGCTCAAGGGTGTTTCAAAGTCCAACGTCATCATCAAGCATGCGCTGCCCAATGCCTGGGCGCCGATTGTGAACGTGATTGCCTTCAACCTGGCCTATCTTGTTGTCGGCGTGGTGGTTGTGGAAGTTGTGTTCGTGTATCCCGGTGTCGGCCAATTGATGGTGGATGCCGTGACAACACGTGACATTCCGGTTGTGCAAGCCTGCGCACTGATCTTCGCGGCAACCTATATCCTGCTGAACCTGTTTGCAGACATTGTATCCATCGTAACCAATCCGAGGCTGTTGCACCCAAGATGAGCACCGATAACCAGACATATTCTGCCGCTGGTGAAGTGGCCTCTGTTGCAGTACGGCGAACCTGGTGGGACCGTACCTGGCGGGACCTGAAAAAGGCACCGGCAACGGCCTGGTTCGGCATGATTGTGATTGCTTTCTATTTTGTCATCGCCGTGCTTGCGCCGATCGTGGCGCCCTATGGGGAAAGCCAGATATTTGACACTCCCTACGCACCGTGGAGTTCCGAATTCTGGTTTGGAACCGACCAGCTTGGGCGTGATGTGCTTTCGCGCCTGATTTATGGGGCACGCAATACAATCGGTATTGCCGTGGCCACAACTGCGCTGTCGTTCCTGATTGGCGGCAGTCTGGGTGTTATGGCAGCCATAAACAGGTCCTGGCTGGATCAGGCTCTGAGCCGTTTCGTGGATGTGCTGATGGCAATCCCAAGTCTGATTTTCTCGTTGATGCTGCTGTCCATTTTCGGTTCGAACGTCATCAACCTGATCATCATCATTGCCGTACTGGACGCTACAAGGGTGTTCCGGCTGGCACGGGCAGTATCACTGAACGTAGTGGTAATGGACTATGTCGAAGCATCCAGGTTGCGAGGTGAATCACTAGCCTGGGTGATGCGGCGGGATATTCTGCCCAACATACTGCCACCGATGGTCGCCGAATTCGGACTGCGATTCTGTTTTGTTTTCCTGACCATCGCGTCCCTGTCATTCCTCGGCGTCGGCATTCAGCCTCCCACGGCCGACTGGGGATCGATGGTGCGCGAGAACGCCCAGCTCATTTCATTTGCAGAATATGACATGAAAGCTGCCATGACTCCTCTGCTGCCGGCCGGCGCCATCGCATTGTTGACCGTCGCGGTTAACTTCGTCGTCGACTGGTTCCTGCACAAAACAAGTGGTATTCGCGATGAAAAGTAAGACAGGCGAGCGCACAGCTGGCGATCTGCTGCTGGATATGCGGGATATTCGCATTGAAGGGTTTTCAGATGACGTCTGGCACCCGATCATCAAGGGCGCGGACCTGAAACTGCATCGCGGCGAAGTCATGGGCCTGATTGGCGAGTCCGGCGCGGGCAAGTCGACACTGGGCAAGGCCGCCATGGGATATGCCCAGCCTGGTTGCCGTATTACCGATGGCACGATCCAGTTTGACGGCATGGACCTGCGTGCCATGAACGACGCGCAGTTGCGCGAGCTGCATGGTTCGCGCATCGCTTATGTGGCGCAAAGCGCGGCAGCATCTTTCAATCCCGCGCACCGCCTGATTGACCAGTGCGTGGAAGCGACCGTGGGTCACGGCTTGCGGCCTGCGGAGGAAGCAAAGGCAGACGCGCGCGAATTGTTTGCCGCGCTGCAACTGCCTGATCCCGACAATATCGGTGACCGCTACCCGCATCAGGTATCCGGTGGTCAGCTGCAGCGTGCAATGACGGCAATGGCGATGTCATCGCGGCCGGATCTGATAATTTTCGACGAGCCGACCACGGCACTTGATGTGACGACCCAGGTCGAAGTTCTCGCAGCCATGAGGGATATTGTCGAGCAATTCCATACAGCTGCGATTTACATCACCCATGACCTCGCCGTCGTGGCACAGATGGCTGACGTCATCAAGGTGCTGCGTTATGGAGAAACCGTGGAAGATGCGCCGGCGCGAAAAATGCTGAAGCAGCCTGAAATGGAGTATACCAAGTCATTGTGGGCAGTGCGGTCGCTGGTAAAACCCCAGGAGACCAGTGATGATATTATCCTGCGGGTGAATAACGTGGATGCCAGTTACGGCGGTCCGATCAAGGTGCTGGACAATGTAACAATTGATATTCCGCGCGGTTCCACAGTGGCAGTGGTGGGTGAGTCCGGATCCGGCAAGTCAACGACGGCCCGCGTTATAACCGGCCTCCTGCCGCCGATGTCAGGCGATGTCCTGTTCAATGACGAGCCATTGCCACTGGCGCTCAAGGATCGTTCCAAGGAGCAGTTGCGCAAGATTCAGATGATTTATCAGATGGCCGACACAGCCATGAATCCCAAGCACACGGTTCGCGACATTATCGGCAGGCCGCTTGAGTTTTATCTGGGGCTGTCGGGCAAAAAACTGGATGAGCGGATTTCAGAGCTGTTGAAAATGATCGAGCTGGATGACAGTTTCATGGAACGGCTGCCCAACGAGCTGTCCGGCGGCCAGAAACAACGCATATGTATTGCGAGATCGCTGGCGGCAAACCCTGAACTCATCATTTGCGATGAGGTTACCTCAGCGCTGGACCAGATCGTGCAGGAAGGCATCTTGAAATTGCTTTTACGGCTGCAGAAGGAATTCAACATCACCTATCTGTTTATCACCCACGATATTGCGACAGTGAAGGCGATTTCCGACCAGATAGTGGTGATGTTCCAGGGCGCTGTGGTCGAACAGGGAATGAAAGACGATATCCTGTCGCCGCCTCACCCGGACTATACGCAGCTGCTTTTGTCTTCGGTTCCCGAAATGGACCCAGACTGGCTGACCGGCCTTCTCGAATCACGAAAAGAAGGCGGAGGCATGAGCGCATCCGGCAATTGAACGGATGAACCACACACCCGTTTCATGCGTTTGTTGTCCAGCAATGTTTCGATAGCTGGAAAATAACATAGTACCCTCCGTGGAAGATCAACCCATTATCGTCTGGTTCACCCAGGACCTGCGGCTGGCAGACAATTCCTGTCTTCACAGTGCCGTGTCATCCGGTCACCCGATTATACCCGTCTACATTCTGGATGATGTAACGCCCGGCATATTTGCCGCCGGTGGCGCTTCGCGCTGGTGGCTGCAGCAATCACTTGCTTCGCTGTCTGCATCAATTAAGGCACTGGGGGGTGAATTGATTTTTCGACGCGGGGAGGCCAGCACTGTACTCAGCCAGCTTGTCAGGCAAACCAATGCGAAGGCAGTCTGTTTTTCCCGCGGATATTCACCATGGTCCGGCGAACAGGAAGCTAAAATTGCTGCGGCCTGTGACAATTCCGGTGCTGATTGCAAGCGGTTCTCCGGGTTCCTGCTGCACGAACCGGAATCCATAAGAACCGGAAACGACGGTCCCTATAAGGTATACACGCCGTTTTCACGCAATTGCCTGTCACGCGACTTCAGGAAAGTTCCAAAACCCGTCCCGCTGAAGGTCAATTTTTATGCGGGGAAAGTCGCTGGCGACAGTCTCTGCGACCTCAATCTCTACTGTCCACGACCTGACTGGGCTGCAAGGTTTGCCGAGCGCTGGTCGCCAGGTGAAGCAGGGGCGCAGGTGAAACTGAAGCTGTTTTTGAAACACGCCGTGGCTGAATACCACCAGGCACGCGACCTTCCTGCTGTTTCGGGCACGTCACGGCTGTCACCGCATCTGCATTTCGGTGAAATCAGTCCGCTGCAAATCTGGACCGCGACACGTCATGCCATGGCAAGCGCGGATTACAGCATTGATAGAGGCGGCCAGACGTTTGAAAAAGAGCTGCTGTGGAGAGAATTCTCCTACCATTTGCTGCATCACTGGCCGAGTTTGCCGACAGAGCCGTTCAAAGCGGAGTTTTCCGGTTTTCCGTGGCGCGACGACGCCGGGCACCTGCGGAGCTGGAAGAAAGGACTGACCGGATATCCGATTGTGGACGCCGGCATGCGCGAATTGTGGGCGACTGGGTGGATGCACAACCGGGTACGCATGATTGTCGCCTCGTTCCTGGTCAAAAATTTACGCGTGGCCTGGCAGCAGGGAGAACAATGGTTCTACGACACGCTGGTGGATGCCGACATTGGCGCAAATTCGGCAAGCTGGCAGTGGGTCGCAGGGTGTGGTGCAGATGCCGCGCCCTACTTCCGGATCTTCAACCCCGTTTTACAGGGCGAGAAGTTCGACAGGCAGGGAACCTATGTGCGCGAATGGGTACCTGAACTGCGAAATATGCCAAGCAAATTCGTTCACAAACCCTGGATGGCCCCGGCAGATCTGCTGGCTGGCGCCGGTGTGGAGCTCGGCACCACATATCCCCGGCCCATTGTCGATTTGAAAGAGACCCGCGAAGCGGCTCTGGCCGCCTACAAAACAATTAGAGCGAAAAACGGCTAAACAGCCGCCATTGCAGGTCCGATACTTACACCGGTCCGCCGGGAGGGCGGCGATGGAAACGCTGCGACAGGAATTCCACAAATGCACGCGTCTTTGCGGGCCGGTACCGGTCCGGCGGATAAACCGCGTGCAGCGCGATCGGTGCCGGCTCGAATCCTTCAAGTACCGGAACCAATGAGCCGCTTGCCAGCTCATCGGCAACTATGAATGCCGGCAGCAATGCGATCCCCTGGTCTGCCATGCTGGCCATTTTCAACACATCGCCATTGTTGGAACACAGGACCGGTGCGACCGGCAGGCGGTTCGATGCCCCCAGACCACGCAGTGGCCAGTGCAAATCATTGCCCATTTGGCCGTAGTGCAATACTGCATGTTCAGCCAGGTCGGCCGGCGTTCGAGGGCGACCGCGGGCATCAATATAACCCGGACTGGCGCACATGAGCCGTCTGATAGGGCAGATTTTTCTGGCGATCAGGGATGATGGCTCAAGATCACCGATGCGCAAGGTGAGATCACAACCATCTTCGTAAGGATCGACAAAACGGTCATTGACGATGAGCGAGACCTTGATGCCGGTGTGCTGGCGCATGAAATCGCTGACCGCAGGCGCAATGTGACTGACACCGAATGTCATTGGTGCGTTAATCTGCAACAGGCCTTTCAACTTCGCCGTAAGGTCACCCGTTGCCGCCTCGGCCTCTTCCATATCATTGACCAGTATCCGCGCCCGCTCGACGAACACCTGCCCTGCTTCCGTCAGCGCCATGGTGCGAGTGGTCCGAACCAGCAATTGAGAGCTCAGATGATCTTCCAGCGCCGTGACCAGCCGTGACACCTGCACCCGTGACAAGCCCAGCCTGCGGCCAGCCGCGGCGAATCCGCCTTCGTCTACCGCGGTCACCAGGGCTTTCATGCTATCGAATCGATCCATTCCTGATTGTAACAAATATCGCAACAGAATGTATATTTTAGTTATCATTGTTTCTGATGTGATTGCGATTACCTTGCCTTGCAACATAACAATCGATTTGCCGGCCTGAAATGCCGGTACAGGAGAAACGACAGTGCTGCAACTCAGACTTTCAGAACAGCGTGGCCAGGCTGATTTCGGCTGGCTCAGATCGAAACACAGTTTTTCGTTCGGTGGATACCATGACGCTGAGCACATTGGCTTTGGGCCCTTGCGGGTCATCAACGAGGACATGGTGTCGGCAGGCGGCGGATTTGACACGCACGGCCATGCCGACATGGAGATTGTCTCCTACGTGCTGGAAGGGGGACTCGAACACAGGGATTCCATCGGGTCAGGCTCGGTAATCCGGCCGGGAGATGTTCAGCGAATGTCCGCCGGCACCGGTATTAGGCACTCCGAATTCAATGCATCCAGGACGGATCCGGTCCACTTCCTGCAAATCTGGATCGTGCCGGAAAGAAACGGAATGGAGCCTTCTTATGAACAACGTCACTTTGATCGTGCTGAACGGCACAACCAACTGAAGCTGGTGATTTCCGGCATGCCGGAAAGTGATGCACTTCACATACATCAACAGGCTGACATTTACGCCAGCCTGCTGGACAAGGGCAAAAGCCTGAGCCACAAACCGGAAGCAGGCCACGGCCAGTGGCTTCAGCTTGCGTGCGGTGAATTGCTGGTGAACGGTGAGCAAATGCGCTCCGGCGATGGTCTTGCCATAACCGGTGAAGCAGAAATCGACATCAAGGCTCTCGACGACGCCGAGTTTCTGCTATTCGATATGGCCCAGGTTTCAATGCAAGTACATGGGTCGGGACCCTAGAAAAGGCAGTTGAGCGATATGAAGCAGATAGATCTTGCAGGCCAGGTGGCCGTAGTAACAGGCGGAGCGCAGGGTATCGGCCTTGCAGTCGCGCAAGCGCTCACAGCGGCAGGCGCGAAAACAGCGCTGTGGGACATGGACGGCCCGCTTGCCAGCAAGGCGGCTGGAGAACTGCAAGCAGAAGCTGCCGGATTTACGGTTGATGTCACCGACGAAGCTGCAATTGCCGCCTCACTCTCGGCAACCGAAAGCACGTTGGGACCGATCTCAATCCTGGTCAACAGTGCCGGCATTGCCGGGCCCAATGAACCTGTGGCGAACTACGATTCTGCTGTCTGGCGCCAGGTGATCGACATCAACCTGAATGGCACCTTTTACGTCAACAAGGCCGTTGTCTCGGGCATGATCGAGCGCGGCTATGGCCGCATCTGCAATATCGCCTCTATCGCCGGCAAGGAGGGCAATCCAAATGCTTCTGCCTATTCAGCGTCAAAGGCAGCTGTGATCGCCCTGACCAAATCACTGGGCAAGGAACTGGCAGGTCACGACATTGCGGTTAACTGCGTGACCCCTGCAGCTGCCAAGACCAGAATATTTGATCAGATGAAGCAGGAGCATATCGACTACATGCTGTCCAAAATTCCGCGCAACAGATTCCTGCAGGTCGACGAGGCCGCCAACATGATTGCGTGGATAGTGTCTCCTCAAAACAGCTTTACCACCGGTGCGGTGTTTGATCTGTCTGGCGGGCGCGCAACGTATTGACACCAACAGTGTCGTTTCCCACCTAACTCTCTCCCTCTAAACTGGAAAAACATCATGCCAACCAAAGTGAATATTGTTGCTATCTCCGGCAGCTTGCGAAGCAAATCCTACAATACAAGCCTGTTGCGGGCGATGCAGGAAATCGCGGATGATACCATGTCGATAGATATCGCTAGACTGAACGGTATTCCGATATATGACGGGGACGATGAGGATGCGACAGGCGTACCCCAGATTGTCATTGACCTTGTTGAGAAAATTCGTGCCGCCGACGGCGTGATTATTTCAACACCGGAATACAATTTCTCGATACCTGGCGGATTGAAAAACGCAACCGACTGGATCAGCCGCGTAAAGGATCAGCCGTTCGGCAACAAGCCGGTCGGTGTCGTGGGAGCAGCCGCAGGCCCGCTCGGAACCGGCCGTTCGCAATACCAGCTGCGCCAGAACCTTGTTGGCCTGTCGGCTCTTACAATGTCGAAACCCGAAGTGTTCGTCGGATCGGCGCCCACCAAGTTTGCTGACGACGGCAGCCTGGCTGACGACGAAACCGCAAAATTCCTGAAGATATGGCTGGATGCCTTCGAAGCCTGGGTCCGACGCGGATTTTGAAGCACATCGAAATCAGACCCGATGAATGCGGTGTCCACGCGGGGCGCCATCGGGTACGGCGGCTTCACAGCAGCAGGATCTGGTCAACTGCAAGGATCGCACCTACAACAGGGCCCAAAATGGTCGCTCGCCCGTTCTTCCTTTTCAGGATGAACGGGCGAGCATGGTACGCGCTGCTCGGGACGGCGACAGGAGCCACGCGACCAATTCCGAATCTGTAACAGCGCTGGAAAACCGGTGCGCCGTATGATGAGGGGTTTCAATTATTGCCGCACATATTTGTGAAACGATTGACCGTCTAACAATGTCTTGGGCAGACCCCTCTGCTGCAAAACACAATGCTTGTCATTCGCGACAACAGATTGGCCAAACCTAGGCAATTGTGAGGCCAGTACAATTCATACTACAATAACGGGCTGGACAACAGGGGCATAACACCCGAATATCGTGCAAAAGGCAGGTTTTTCACATCGTTAATCTGCGTTGGTGTATATTTCGAGTGCCGACAAACACTTTGCTGCCAATGAGAACATCGGCCGGAAGGCCAGTGGGAGCCGTTGAATGCCATATCGCATCGTAATAGCAGACGATCACCCGTTGTTTCGGGATGCATTGCGGCTTGCTGTGCAGGATGCGCTGGGTGACGTGGTTCTCGACGATGCCGGCTCTTTGAAGGAAGCGCTGGACATATTGAGTTCAAGTGACGACGTAGACCTGGTGTTGCTCGATCTGAAAATGCCCGGCGTGCAAGGGTTTTCGGGCCTCATGCTGATGCGGGCACAATACCCTCTGGTGCCGGTGGTTGTGGTGTCCGGCAGCGAGGAATCCAGTGTGATCAGCCGTGCAATTTCACTCGGCGCATTGGGGTTCATTCCCAAGTCCGCGCCGGTCGAGGATATGCAGGCAGCAATCTCGGCGGTACTAAGTGGCGACGTCTGGTTGCCGGAAAATGTAGATCTTACATCACACGGCAACGCGGAGACCGACGATCTCGCCCGGAGGTTATCCAACCTGACACCGCAACAAACCCGGGTGCTGATGATGTTGCGGGAAGGTCTGCTCAACAAGCAGATCGCCTATGAGTTAACTGTCTCAGAGGCCACCGTCAAAGCCCACGTATCGGCGATCCTGCAAAAACTCAATGTCGACAGCCGAACCCAGGCCGTCATTGCAGCCTCACGCATTGATGGCGAGCAAACCGAAGTCACCGACGCAGGCCCATCAGGTTAAGGCCTGGCGCGATCCCGTCCAGCTTCACAAGCTTTACTCGGCCGCTTCGGCGTTGGACTGGGCGGTCATCAAAACTGTTCGCAAAACGGCGGGGCGCACAGGCTTGCGCAGATAGGCAACGCCGACGGCTTCCGACGCCGCCTGCACGGCTGCTGAACGTTCCGCCGTAATCAGGGCTGCGGGGAAAGTCGCGCCGGCACGCGCGCGCAGTTCGGCAATCAGCTCAAGACCGTTTTCTGCCCCCAGATGATAGTCCATCAGCACGGCATCATACGGCCAGGGCATATGATTTGTTGCGAGTTTGCGGGCTCCTTCGGCAGATTTCGCCGCTGTTACCCTACAACCCCAACCGTCAAGCAGAGCGGTCATCCCGTCGATAATCGACTGCTCATTGTCAACCACCAGGACCGACAGTCCGGCAAGGCTTCCCGTTGCCCGAACCGGCACCGGTGAAACTGGAAGATTGGCCTGCTCCCTGCCTGTTGCCAGGGGCAGGTCAAGCCTGAACAGGCAACCTGATTCTGAGTCTGATTTCAGCGTCAGGGGATGTTCCAGAACCCCTGCCATACGTTCAACGATGGACAACCCCAATCCCAGGCCCTGAATATCAGATCCCGGAGATTCCAGGCGCTCAAACTCCCGATACACAAGCTTTTGCTTGTCATGCGGAATTCCGGGACCTGTGTCGTGGACTTCAATACAAAGCCGGCCATCGCGAACTCGCCCACCCATCAAGACCCTGCCCGTTACCGTGTATTTGATGGCGTTGCTCAGCAGATTCTGCAAAATGCGCCGTATCAGGCGGCGATCCGAGTAAACCATTCTGCTGCACGGCATGATGGTCAGATCCAGATGCTTTTCTTCGGCGGCGACCGAAAATTCGGTGCGCAACTGATTGAGAATACCGTTGATCGAAAACGTCGAAAGGTCGGGCTTTATCGCGCCCGCATCTAGCCGCGACATGTCCAGAAGTGCCGAGAGAATTTCTTCCACGGCTTCCAGCGAAAGATCAACATTACGCACCAGTTGACCTTCCTGCGCAGACGAGGTGCGTTCCATCAGGGATGAAGTGAACAACCGCGCTGCATTCAGCGGTTGCAAAATGTCATGCGACGCGGCCGCGATGAACCTGGTTTTGCCAGCATTGACCTCCACAGCATCAGCACGGGCCTTTTCCAACTGGGAGTTCAGCGCCCTGAGTTCGGCAGTTCTTTCGTAGACCCGCTGCTCCAGCGCTTCAGATGCGTGAACCCGTTCAGTAATATCGGCAAAGGTAATCACCCGGCCATCGTCCGGCATGGCATTGCCGCGAACCTCAAGTACCTTGTTGCCCTCCCTGCTGCGAAGATGAAAGGCATTGGTATTGTTCGCCAGCAGGCGCAGTAACTGCATACTTGCTTCGTTCTGCACTGCGTCTCCGAACACGAACTCCGAATCAAGCCGGCTCACGATATCTCCGAGCGGCACCCCGACACGGCCAAACTCCGGTGGCAGGTTGAGCAAATTGCGAAACTGCGTGTTCCAGCAAACCAGCGCAAAGTCGTGATCAAACACCACAATCCCCTGCTCCACGTGATCTATTGCCGATTGCAGAAGATCACGATTGTAGACAATGGCATCGGACGCATCGTCCAGCAATCGCATGGCGCCGGCTGTGTGACCGGCACCGCGCTGCAACAGCAAAGCCATGACAACGCGTGCTGACGCTGTACCGATGGCACTGGCCAAGAGGCGTTCGGCGAATTTCAGAGTTTCCTGATCCGCCATGTCGCGGGGTTTGAGTTTCCCCGCCCGTGCAAGGTCCAGCTCATCAAACGAGCGCTTGGTCCGCTCTTTGCCAAGATACCTTTCAACTGTTGCCTGCAACTGCTTGACGGAAACTTCGGGCTGACTTTGTGCGGGCACTGCCACGGCCTGGCCACTGGGTACAAATGCTTGCGCCTGCATACGCTCTATCGGATCGACACTGGTAAACAGTGAGACCACTACGTAAATGCCGATATTGGCAGCCATTGACCACAGGACGCCGTGGGTCAGAGCATCAAGATCGCTGCCAAACAAATGGCGTGGCCGCAACATTTCAATATGCAATGGGCCATCGCTCATAAGGCCTGCCGATAACCAGCCGGCATCTGCAAACAACGGTACCAGCAGGGTATATGTCCAGACCACAAAACCGGCCACCAGGCCGAACATGGCGCCGCGGGCATTGCCTCTCGTCCAGACCAGGCCGATGAAAAAGGCTGGCGCGAACTGCGCCACGGCAGCAAACGAAACCAGCCCAATCTGGGCCAGAGCCGCATTGTTTCCGATCATCAGATAGTACGAATACGCAAGCACCATGATTGCGCCTATCGCGACGCGTCTGATCTGCAAAATGCGCGAGGTCATGTCGCCCTGCCACATCTGGCCACTGGCGCGGCGCAGCATCAAGGGCATCACGATCGAGTTGCACACCATGATCGACAGTGCAACGGTCTCCACGATCACCATCGCCGTTGCGGCTGACAGCCCGCCGATGAATGCGACCATGGCCAACAGCGGCTGACCATCCGCGACAGGCAGCGCCAGTACAAATGTGTCGCCATCCACGGCCTGCCCCTGAAACGTCAACAGCCCGGCAATTGCAATCGGAATAACAAAGATATTGATCATCACCAGATACAGGGGAAAGGTCCACGATGCCTTGCGCACATCATCCAGGGAGGTGTTTTCCACGACCGCCAAATGAAACTGCCGTGGCAGCAAGATGACTGCGCAGACTGCCAGAAATGTCATTGTCGCAAATCGCGGAAGATCGATCGGACTGCTGAAAAGTTCAGTAATTTCAGGGCTTTGAATGGCGCGTTCATACAACTGTTTCGGGCCGCCCATCATCACGAAAGTAATAAAGGCACCGACCATTATGAAGGCTATCAGTTTGACCAGACTTTCTGCGGCGACGGACAATATCAGACCGTTTTGATGTTCCGTGGCATCGGCATGGCGGGTGCCGAACAAGACTGCGAAGATTGCCATGGATATGGCAACGAACATCGGTACGTCGCCAAAGCCGGTTTCCAATATTCCGGTATCAACGCCCAGCGGCCCCAGTGCGCTAAGTGACAGAGAAACCGCCTTCAGCTGAAGCGAGATATAGGGAACAACACCAATCACGGCGATGAAGGCAGCGATGCCGCCCAACAACTGGTTTTTGCCATACCGGGCAGATAAAAAGTCGGCAATGGATGTGATGTTCTGGGCTTTGGACAGACTGACAATGCGCCGGATCAGCGGCCAGCCCAATCCGATCAGCAATATCGGTCCGAGATAGATCGGCAGGAAGTAATATCCGGACGTCGACGCAAGGCCGACACTGCCATAAAAGGTCCACGACGTGCAGTACACCGCCAGCGACAGGGCATACACATAAGGTCTGCCCACACCGCGTCGCATGCCGGAGGATGCACGGTCGCCATAGGCCGCAATTGCGAACAAGCCGCCGACATAGCCCAGTGCAATGAGTATGACACCCCAGGTGGAAAGCATGACAGTCGAACCAAAACCTTTCGATCCACAGTCCTAGCTGGCAGATCACCGCCAAGTCTAGCAGATGACAGGTTGCAAGCAATCGAACACTAAAAAGGCCGTCTCGATAAAGACGATTAGCCGGCTAGAAGTTTCCGGTTGTAATCGTGGCGATTGGGCTTATTTTGAGCCCACTTTTGCTTCATCATAACTGCGGCCAAGAGTTTCGATGTTCCTGCAAACCGCATTGCGGACCGCAGATTAAAACCGAGGGGAAATGCCGTGTTAAAAGAATTCAAAGAGTTTGCCTTCAAGGGTAACGTGCTCGACCTCGCCATCGGTGTGATTATTGCCGGCGCATTTGGCGTAATCGTAAAGTCGCTGGTGGGCGATGTTATCATGCCGATTATCGGAGCCATTTTCGGTGGCCTCGATTTTTCCAACATGTTCGCACCACTTGCCAGTGCGGTCACTGCGAACACGCTCGAGGCAGCCAGGGAACAAGGTGCCGTACTGGCATACGGCAGCTTTATCACTGCGGTCGTCAACTTCCTGATTATTGCTTTCATTCTGTTTATGGTTGTGCGCGCTGCCAACTCGATGAAAAAACAGGAGGAAGAAAAAGAGGAAGCCCCTGCCGAGCCACCCGCGGACATCGCCCTGCTGACGGAAATTCGCGACCTGCTCAAACGCTGATTTCGGGCGTCTGACGTACCGGCAAAACACAACCCCGGACTGCGCCCTTTGCAGGTCGGGGTTTTTTGATTGCCTGGGGAGATCGGTTGAAATACTGATCACTGTCGGCGGCCCTTCAAACATTTGGCAATCATCACATGACTACTCTTACCCCGGACATGCTGGTGAGCAGCATCCGCCAGAGCCAGCAGAATGAACCTGACAGCGGCATCCTGAGCGCCGTCAATCACGGCTTCGGCAGAAAAGGGCTGATCCCGCTGTGGACCGGCGAAGGTCCGTTCAAAACTCCGGAATTCATCTGCGAAGCAGCCTCGAAGGCACTGTTTGACGGCGAAACGTTCTACACCTGGCAACGTGGCTTGCCTGAATTGCGTGAAGCGCTGGCTAGATACCATAACCAATTCTGGCCCGGGCCGTTTTCCAGCGAACGGTTCTTTATCACCGGCGGCGGCATGCAGGCCATCCAGGTGGCGCTGCAATTGCTGGCTGACAAGGATGATGAAATTGTCATTCCGTCGCCCACGTGGCCGAATTTCCCCGGGCCAATGCGCATGATGGAAGCCAGGCCGGTTTTCGTGCCGATGTTGTACGAAGGGCAGAAATGGTCGCTTGACCTGGACAGGATGCGTGACTGTATCGGCCCAAAAACCAGGGCGATCTGCCTGATATCGCCATCCAATCCGCTGGGCTGGGTCGCGTCACGCGAAGACCTTATTGCCATTCGCGACATGGCCCGGGAGGCGGGAGTGTGGATACTGGCTGACGAGGTTTACGCGCGGTTTTATTATGGCGACTGCGGCTCTGGCCCGGCCCGTTCACCATCCTTCATGGATGTTTGCGACCAGGATGAGCGGGTTATCTATATCAATACATTCTCAAAGAACTGGGCCATGACCGGTTGGCGCGTCGGCTGGTTACAGGCACCGGCAGCGCTTGGACCAGCCATCGAACGCATTATCCAGTACAATACGTCAGGCACCGCAGCCTTCATGCAAAAGGGCGCATTGGCCGCCATTGAAAACGGTGAAGACTTCGTGGCCATGCAAATCGAAATGGCGCGTTCGTGCAGGGACAAAGTTGCTGACGCGCTTGGGCAGCTCAACAATGTCAGTTTTGAAAATCCCGACGGCGCCTTTTACAGTTTTTTCAGGATCGAAGGCCTGTCAGACAGTCTCGGCGCGACGTTGCGTATCATCGATGAGGCCAATGTCGGGCTGGCGCCCGGTGGAACTTTCGGGCCCGGCGGCGAGGGGTTTTTGCGAATGTGCTATCTGCGTGATCCCGACAGCCTCGATGAGGCGCTGGACCGGCTGATCGGATGGCTACGCAACGCATGATTTGGTCGCGCCGCGTTGACCCCGGCATGACGATTGCTTATCTGATGATCTAAAGCACTTACAATCCGGACACCTTCGTTCATGGCCATTCGCAAAATAGTCAAACTGCCTGACCCGATATTGAAGAAGATTTCACAACCGGTAGAGCGCGTGGACGACGAATTGCGCGATCTGGCCGATGATATGATTGCGACCATGTATGACGCGCCGGGCATCGGTCTGGCCGCCGTGCAGATCGGAGTTCTAAGGCGATTGCTGGTGGTGGATATTGCCAAGGAGGAAGAGCCGAGATCACCGCAGGTTTTCATCAACCCGGAGATCATCTGGAGCAGTGAGGAACTATCCGAGTATGAGGAAGGCTGCCTGTCGATACCGGAAGTGTTCGACAACATCCAACGCCCGGCAGAAGTCCGCGTGTCATACCTTGACCGGGACGGCAAACCGCACGAGACCCGTTATGACGGTCTGATGGCTACCGTGCTGCAACACGAAATAGACCACCTTAACGGCATTTTGTTCATTGACTATCTGTCCCGGTTGAAACGCGGCACGATTGTTCGCAAGTTCACCAAACAGGCCCGCCAGCAGCGAGAAAACGTGTGAGCTTGCGGATTGTCTTTATGGGAACGCCGGATTTTTCCGTGCCGACCCTGTCACGCATCATAAACGACGGCCATGACGTGGCGGCGGTTTACAGTCAACCGCCACGAGCCGCCGGCCGACGCGGACTGGAGGCGCGCCGGACTCCGGTTCATGAATTTGCGGCGTCACACGGTATCGAGGTGCGAACACCGACGTCGTTGAAGCCGGATGAGGAACGTGCGGCATTTGCCAGGCTCAATGCAGAGGTGGCCATTGTAGTGGCATATGGTTTGATCCTGCCGCCCCCTGTCCTCGAGGCGCCAAAGTACGGCTGCCTGAATGTTCATGCTTCCCTGTTGCCCCGCTGGCGCGGCGCAGCCCCCATACAACGGGCCATCATGGCAGGCGATACCGAAACCGGGGTTGCAATCATGCAAATGGAACCGGGGCTCGACACGGGACCCGTGGTGCACGAACATCGCGTGCCGATAACCGACCATACCACCTCGCAGTCCCTGCACGACGAATTGGCACAGGCCGGTGCCGACGCCATGAGCGATGTGCTGGTACGGCTGGAAACAGCCGGCACACTGCCGGCAAACCCGCAGGCGGAAGACGGCGTCACCTATGCTGCCAAGATCAGCAAACAGGAAGCCCATATAGACTTTACCCAGCCGGCCGGTGATGTGCTGCGTCACGTGCACGGCCTTTCGCCATTTCCGGGTGCGTGGTGCACTTTGCAGGGCCCCGACAGGCCGGTACGGGTCAAACTGCTTGAGGTCGAAAGGATCACTGGCAAATCCGGAGCGCCCGGCACAGTGCTGGACGAAAACCTTGCAATTGCCTGCGCCGATGGAGCGATACGTCCGGTGCGCCTGCAGCGCGAAGGCAGGGCCGCGATGGATCTGGCCACTTTCCTGAACGGGCTGACGCCTGCCATAGGCTCAAAGGCGGGATAAAGCTGATGCCCCGTTATCGCATGACAATCGAATATGACGGATCTCCGTTTTCAGGCTGGCAGCGCCAGGCCGGCCAACCATCGGTTCAGGCGGCGATCGAAGATGCAATTGCGCGCCTTGGACAATCGACCGTGACACTGTTTGGCGCCGGGCGAACCGATGCAGGGGTACATGCACTCGGTCAGGTCGCCCACTTTGATCTCGACAAGGCCTGGTCACCTGAAAAACTCATGGCAGCGATCAATGCGCAAGTGCGGCCTGACCCGATCAGCGTGTTTGAGGTTTGCGAGGTGGACGACAGTTTCCACGCTAGGTTCTCTGCAACCGGACGCCACTATGAGTATCTGATCAGGGACGGCAGGGTGCCGCCTGCGCTGGACCGTCAGCGGGTGTGGTGGGTACCGTTTCGTCTGGACGAGAACGCCATGCACGAGGCGGCTCAGGAGTTGACCGGTCATCATGATTTCACGACCTTCAGATCCAGCCAGTGCCAGTCGAAGTCTCCGGCCAAGACACTGGACAGGCTGGATGTGACCCGTCGAGGCAGGGACATTGTCGTGCGTGCATCTGCCCGATCCTTTTTGCACAATCAGGTGCGCTCACTGGTCGGTACCCTGAAATTGGCGGGTGACGGGAAATGGTCGGCAACTGATGTGCGCAATGCATTGCAGGCAGCTGACCGCGCAGCCTGTGGCCCGGTGGCTCCGCCACAGGGGTTGTACCTTCTTGGGGTAGATTATTCAGACGACAGCTGAGGCGACAATGGACATGGCGAGGTCCCCGGCAACCAGCATGGACGCCGTAATTGCAGGAACATCAAGAGCAACCTTCGCAACGTACCAGCGGTAGTATAGTGACCATATGATCACGCACAGGCTCAATATGGCGCCGACGCCAACGCCGATAATTCCCGCCTGTTGCAGCATAAATACCGGCACCAGGGCCGCAATGACAAATACACTCGACCAGTTGTAGGCCACGATATAGCGGACATAATGCTGCCGCCGGTCCAGCAACCGGGACACGGTTATCATGATCCACGGCCACAGGACCCACAACAGCGCCAGCAGGGCGAAGGCGCTGAACCATGACCGCTCCGGTTGTGGCGGCGATGCCAGCCGGGCACCGGCAGACGACGAATACAAATAAAGCGGCGCCACCAGGATGAGCGCTGCAAATGAATTCCAGAACCCGTCGGCACTCAGGTCGAGGTCATCCAGCCCGTCTTCATCCAGACAAACCAGACGCCAGCAGGCTTTCAGGCCACGTATAGCATCAAGCGCAAAGTTCACCCGCGTTCTCCCGCAAACCAGTCATCCAGCATCCGCCGGTAAACCCTCGTCAGCGCTTCCAGTTCATCGACCCTGATGCATTCGTCTGCCTGATGGATGGTTGCGTTATTGGGACCGAACTCAACCACCGGGCAATAGTCCTTGATGAAACGGGCATCGGATGTTCCGCCGCCGGTATCGAGTTTCGGCGCGATACCGGTTTCCGCCTCAACGGCGCACGCCATGCATTCCACAAAACTGCCCGGTTCAGTCATGAAGGCGTTCGCGCCTTCGATGATGTCAATTGTGTAAGTTCCACCGAACGACTGCCTGACCGTTTCGCACTCCCGCCTCGCCCAGTCCTTGAGGCTGGCCGCGGTGTGCTCGGTGTTGTAGCGAATATTGAACCGGGCATTGGCAGATGCCGGTATGACATTGTTGGCCGGATTGCCGGTGTCAAAATTGGTCACCGCCAGGGTTGTCGGACCGAAGTGCGCGTTGCCGCTGTCCAGCTGGTGAGATGAGACACGGTCGATCAGACGCGCCAGCGGCGTGATCGGGTTCAATGCCTTGTCCGGATAGGCCGAATGGCCCTGGACACCTGTCCACGTAACCTCAAAATGAATTGATCCACGACGGCCGATCTTCAGCGTATCGCCAAGCGTACCGGGACACGTTGGTTCCCCAACGACGCAAACATCCGGCACTTCCCCACGACGCTGCAACTCGGCCAGCATTTTCACCGTGCCATTGATGGCTATACCTTCTTCATCACCCGTGATGAGCATGGAGACCGATCCCGGCAATTTGCCGGCATTGTCCGATGAAAAACCGAGAGCAGCGACGCAAAACGCCGCAACCGACCCTTTCATGTCACATGCCCCGCGGCCAAATATGGTGCCGCGGTGTATTTCAGCCGCAAAAGGCGGATGCGACCAAAGTTCGTCGGCTCCCGGCGGCACAACATCGACATGGCCTGCAAAACAAAAGTGCGGGCCTTGCGAACCCAGGCGCAGGAACAGATTGTCGACGTCTGCGGTGTCCTTTTCGGTGAACGGCATGCGGCTGGCAGAAAAGCCGCCTGGAACCATCAGGCTTTCCAGGTAATCCAGGACGCCCGCCTCTTGCGGGGTAACCGAAGGGCAGCGGATCAGAGCTTGCAGGACGAGTGTGGGATCGGGCGTATTGGTCATGCAGCAAGGCTTACCTGAAACAAAACACCCGGCCAAGAGGCCGGGTGATCAACACTGGTCAGACTTGTCAATTATCGCTCGGCAAGCGGGTCCGGACCGAACCGGTTAGGCCCGTCGGAGCCCTGCAACAGGCCGCATTCGACCAGCAGCCAGATGGCGCCAATTATCGGCACAAAGGCAATCAGCATCCACCAGGCCGATTTGTCACGATCATGGAACCGTTTTGCATATACGCAAATCGACGGCCAGATCATAACGGCCAATAGAATAAGCATTCCAACCCAGTAACCGGCTCCCATGGGCATGCCGGTTTCGTCAACACTCATCAATCCGGCAACACTCAGCACGACCGAAAGCAAAAAATTGGCCACGACCAGGCCCAGCAAGCCGAGCCAGAATTTGCCGCGACCAATCCGACCGTTCATCGACAGAAAAAGTTCCATTGGAAATTCGCTCCATTGTTACCGCCCCGGCAAGCTGAAACTGCCCGGATTCGCCAGCAAAGTGAAGGTTTGAGACTCAATCCCTGAGCAGCTCGTTGATCGATGTCTTGGAGCGCGTCCGCTCGTCAACGCGTTTGACAATGACAGCACAGTAAAGCGACGGGCCGGGGTCGCCGTTGGGCAGGTTCTTGCCCGGCAGCGTGCCCGACACAACCACCGAGTAAGCCGGCACCTCGCCGTACATGATCTCGCCGCTCGCACGATCCACGATCTTGGTGGATTTGCCGATGTACACGCCCATGCCCAGTACAGCGCCCTCGCGTACGATGCAGCCCTCAACGACCTCCGAGCGAGCGCCGATAAAGCAATTGTCCTCGATGATTACGGGGCCGGCCTGCAAGGGCTCCAGAACACCCCCAATGCCGACGCCGCCGGACAGGTGCACACCCTTGCCGATCTGCGCACATGAACCCACCGTTGCCCATGTATCAACCATGGTGGCTTCATCCACATAGGCGCCCAGATTGACGAACGACGGCATCAGCACCACCGACGGCGCGATGTAGGCTGACCGGCGAACCGTGCAGTTGGGCACAGCCCTAAAACCTGCCGCGCGCCACTGGTTGTCACCCCATCCTTCAAACTTGGACGGCACCTTGTCCCACCAGGTCGCCGTACCCGGACCACCGGCGATTGGCGCCATGTCGTTTAACCTGAACGACAGGAGTACCGCCTGCTTGAGCCACTGGTTCACGGTCCAGTTGCCGTCAGCGCCCTTTTCGGCCACCCGCACCTTGCCGGAATCCAGCAAGCCAAGTGTTTCATCCACGCTGTCGCGAACCTCTCCTTGAGTTTGCGGCGTGACATTGTCCCGGTCTTCCCAGGCTTGTTCGATAACTGCTTGCAGATTGTCATTGCTCATGGAATTTGCTCCTGAAATATCCGGGTACCGATCTAACTTAGGCGCTGTTGATCTGTGCCAGAAATCCGGCGAGATCATCTGTTGTATGATGTACGTGCGGTGCACCGTGGGCATCACCACTAATGGTGTTGATTTTCGCACTGTCCTCGTTGGCATCGTCATGAACCAGAACAGTGGTCATGCCAAGGTCATGCGGGACGGCCAAATTGCGGGCGATATCCTCAAACATTGCCGATTTTCCGGGGTCCACTTTATGGTCCGAAATAAATTTCTCATACGGTCCGCGCTCCGGCTTCGGAATGTAGTCCGAATGAACAATATCAAAAATACCATCGAACAAGTGCGTGATGCCAATGCGCTGCATGACGTTTGTGGCATGGGTGACCGTGCCATTGGTGAAGACCAGCTTGCGCCCCGGCAAGGCCTCGAGATTGACGGCGAGCGCATTATTGGCCGGCACCGGTGAATGATCGATATCATGCACATAGTCCAGGAAGGTTTCAGGCGCCATCTGATGTTCACTCATCAGTCCGCGCAATGTGGTGCCGTACTTGTAGAAAAAATCCTTCTGAATGCGGCGCGCTTCAACCCTGTCTACCTTGAACATGTCCGCAATGAACTCGCCCATGCGCACATCGATCTGATCAAACAACCGGCACGATGCGGGATACAGCGTGTTGTCGAGATCGAAAATCCATGTTTCGACATGATGAAAACCGGGCGCTGACATTCTCAGGCCCTGCGTTCGGAAATGCGTGTGCCCACACCGTGCGGCGTCAGCAGTTCCAGCAGCACGCAGTGCGGCACGCGGCCATCGGTGATCACCACGCCTTCGACACCACCGCGCACAACGGAAGCGCAGCTTTCCAGTTTTGGAATCATGCCGCCGGAAATGGTGCCGTCTCGGCTAAGCTCATCAATCTGGGAAAGCGACAGTTCCGGCAGCAGGGCCTTGTTCTTGTCCAGTACACCTGCAACATCGGTCAGCAACAACAGGCGCTTCGCCTTCATGGCAACCGCAATGGCTCCGGCAAACGTATCAGCGTTGACGTTGTAGGTTTCGTTGTCGAGCGACGTTGCAATCGGCGCAATCACCGGCACGGTATCTGAACGGATTATGGTGTGCAGAATGTCGGGATTGATCTGTCCCGGATCACCCACAAAGCCAAGATCGATTACTTCCTGTTTGCCGGTCTCAGCATTCGTGCGGGTGCGCTCAAGTTTTTTGGCAACACACAGATTGCCATCCTTGCCGGAAATACCGATGGCCTTGCCGCCTGCAGCCTGAATATCAGACACGACGGATGAATTGATTGAACCGGCCAGTACCATCTCTACCACTTGCATGGTTTCCCTGTCGGTAACCCGCAAGCCGTCTTCGAACCGCGATTCGATTTTCAGGCGATCCAGCATGGAACCAATTTGCGGTCCGCCGCCATGCACAACAATCGGATTGAAACCGGACTGCTTCATCTGAACGATATCGCGGGCGAACTTGCGCGCCAGGTCCGGGTCCACCATTGCATGACCGCCGTACTTTACGACAATGACCTGATTGTCATAAAGCTGCATGAACGGCAGCGCTTCCGACAGGATGCGCGCTATGATTTGAGGTTGTTCAGATTCCGACATGATTTTATCTTACCCGGAGAGTACAGTTCAGGTGCCAGCCCCGCCTTATAGCCGATCAACTGAACAAGTCCAGATCAGGATGGTTGCCGAAGCGAGATCAGGCTGAATTGGCTTCCGGCTACCGGCCCCGCATGCCGGCGATCTCCGCGCGCAGTTCCGGAATACCCCAACCCTTGGCAGAAGATGTTATTATCGTGTCGGGGAATGCCGCCGGGCGTTTGGCAATGGCTTTGGCAGTGGACGCTAGTGCTGCATCACGTTCAGCCTGTTTTATCTTGTCCGCCTTGGTCAGCACGATCTGGTAACTGACGGCAGCCTCGTCGAGCTGATCCAGTGTTTCAAGGTCAATCTGCTTGATGCCATGGCGTGCATCTATCAACACAAACACCCGGCGCAGATTCGGCCTGCCCCGAAGGTATCCCATGATGATCGACTGCCAGGCCCTGACCATGGTCTTGGTCGCCCTGGCATAACCGTAACCGGGCATATCCACCAGGGCCACGGCGCCTTGGGCCAATTCAAAGTAGTTGAGCTCGCGGGTGCGGCCTGGCGTGTTGGACGTGCGGGCAATGTCCTTGCGGCCGGTGAGCGCGTTCAAGAGAGAGGATTTGCCGACATTCGACCTGCCGGCAAAAGCCACCTCAAGCGGATATTCGGGCGGCAGTTGCGACAGGCTGGCGGCGCCGATGCGAAACTCGGTCTGACCGGCAAACAGCAACCGTCCGCGTTCAATTTCTTCCGGATCGTACTCTCGCATTGTTGAACCAGGCTCAGTCGGACTTCTTCTCCGGCTGGTCCTTCTTCTTGTCCAGGCCAAGGGAGGCCTTCATGTTGCCGAGCAAATCAATTTCCACGCCATGTTTCTTCATGATGTAGGACTGTTGCAGGATCGACAGCAGGTTGTTCCATGTCCAGTACAACACCAGTCCGGCCGGAAACGAGGCCAGCAGGAAAGTAAAGAACAATGGCATCCAGTTGAATATCTGCGCCTGAATGGGATCCGGCGGCGCCGGGTTAAGGCGCATTTGCACCCACATGGTGATGCCCATGAGAATTGGCAATACACCAATCAGAAGGAATTGCGGCGGGGTGAAAGGTAAAAGGCCGAACAGGTTGAACAGGCTGGTCGGGTCTGGTGCCGACAGATCCTGCAGCCACAAAAAGAACGGTGCATGGCGCATTTCGATGGTGACATAAATTACCTTGTAGAGTGCGAAGAACACCGGAATCTGAATCAGGATGGGCCAACAGCCCGACAGCGGTGAGACCTGCTCCTTCTTGTACATCTCCATCATCGCCTGCTGTTGCTTGGCCCGATCATCCGGGAACCTGGTCTTGATCTTCTCCATTTCGGGCGCCAGCTTCTTCATCTTGCTCATGGAGGCGTAAGACTTGTTCTGCAGGGGATAGAAAAGCAGTTTGAGCAAAACTGTCACAATCAGGATGGCAATACCGAAATTGCCGACCATTTCATTGAAAAAATGCAACACCTTGAACAGCGGTTTGGTAATGAAATAGAACCATCCCCAATCGATCATCAGT
Organism: Alphaproteobacteria bacterium; assembly: GCA_024640405.1. Classification (GTDB taxonomy): domain Bacteria; phylum Pseudomonadota; class Alphaproteobacteria; order Rhizobiales; family Aestuariivirgaceae; genus Anderseniella. The sequence goes on from JAHEFB010000029.1 coordinate 43,780, forward strand.
TCAAAGTTGTTGATCCCCAGCTGTTCCTGATAACTGTCGATCAGATAACTTTTCTTGGCACCGGCAAAGACTCTGGACTCGACACTGGTTTTTGCACCAGGCGCTGCGCCAACCGGTTGCGCTGCCAGATAATCGGCCTGAAAGGCATCTTTGTTGGCAATTGTCAGATGACGCAGCGAACCGGTAATCTCCTGTTTCTGATCAGGTATCAGGGCGGCCGCCCAATACTTGTCGGTTATGCCGAGCCAGCCGCCGGTGCTCTTGGAGGAATAGGCCTCTGCACCATTTTCCTGGGCATCGGAGTAAGTCAACTCCTCCAGTGTTTCACCAAGCACGCTGAGCAGGCCTTCATGCAGCACGTAAATTCCAGTGATTTTGGGAATGCCGATCCGCTGAACGCGGGCATAGGGGAACACATTAATTGCAGCACTGGTGTTGTTGGTAATGTCCTGGCGAATCGTCACCATGTAGTTGTCGTCAATGGAAAAGGTTTGTTCGAACAAAAGGCCTTCGCCATTGTCCCAACTCAGTGTTACCGGAGCTGACGGTGTCAGTGTTGTGTTGCCTGACGGTGACCAAACTGTCTCTGCATTCGGCAATTTCAGGGTCTGGCCGGAAGGTGCAACCCAGCCCTGTTCGGCGAAAAACGCACCGGAACTTCCTGCCGGTGACAACAACACAATGGTTGGAGAAGCGTCATCCACCGTCTCATGATACTCTTTCAGCCGAAGATCATCGAGCCGGGCGCCCGTGAGGTTGATACTGCCGGACAACAGCGGCGTATCAATTGTTACCCGTTTGCTCTGTCCGAGAACCGCGTCGCGCGGCAGCGCCAGTGCGGCACCGGGAACGACGCTGCCGCCAGGGGCTGCCTGAGGAACACCTGCGCCGGTTCCGGCAGCCGGTGCCTGCGGTACACCAGCGTCACCTGTTTGCGTGCTGCCGGGCGCTACCTGCTGCTCCTGCTGTGTTGCAGCCTGCTCCTGGATCTGCCTCATGGCCGGGCTGCCAAAATACGTCTGCCAGAGAATAATCACGCCCAGCGATAATGCTATCGCCAGGATATAGTTTTTCATTTCACTATTCATGATTTCTGGTCCTGCCTCTGGCCGGTCTGTCGGCTCATCCCCATTCACGCCGAAGCGTTGCTAATTCTTGCGCCCCTCAGCGCGGCCTCTTTCACTGCGTCTTGTACCGCGCGAGCGTGGCGGGTCACCCTTGCCTTTGTTCAGTCTTTGCGTCGCAGTTACGATGTCACCTGTCAGGTCGTTGAAGTTCCGGAGCAGCGTTGCCGCGCGCCCGATGAACACATAGTCATGCCCGCGCCTGAGGTCCAGCCCCGATGCAACACGAACTGCTTCGCGCAACCGTCTTTTGATCCGGTTTCGCACCACCGCGTTACCAAGTTTCCGGGTGACGGTAAAGCCAATACGGGGTTCATCCTGATCATCCCGCTTTCTGGCCTGCACCACACAGCCGCGCCGTGCACACACCAACGCGGCAGCGGCGGCGAGGAAATCCTGCCGTCGCTTTAGATGATGTATCAACAAGGGATGTCCTGCGAAGGGGGCGAAGCTGACCGGAAGCGTATCGGAAGTCACGGTCAACCAGCGATCCGGCCGTTCAGGCGCTCAGCTTGGAGCGGCCGCGCGCACGGCGGCGTGCAATCACCTTGCGACCACCCACAGTTGCCATACGGGCACGGAAGCCATGGCGGCGCTTGCGAACAAGATTGCTGGGTTGAAACGTGCGTTTCATGACAAAATCTCCAAAATCTTCATGTTTCCGGTATGGTCAGGCAGCGACGGAAAATTACGTCAAGCATGCTAATCAATGATTACCGGATGAAATCCTGCGCGCTTATACGGGCGCAACGGCAACAAGTCAATTCGCCCAAGACATCTATTTGAGGCTGCCGATGACATGGCGAACACCAAACTCTCACCTCTAGTCATACCTTTTCACAAGCAGTTTATCCCCCCTTACAACCGATCACGTTCTGCCGCATCTTCTGCTCAACCCCTGTGGTCTGGCAACGTATATGCGGGAAAGCACATGAATACGTCATTTTGTTGCATATTCAGCCTAATCACGCCCCATACCAAAGGAACTAACTATTGCCGCTTTTGACCGATTTTTCGCGTTTGCCGGCCAGGCATGCTTCACGCCATGGTCTGGCTGACCACAAGTGGAGCATAACGACGTCCGGAAATCGCGAAAAACCGGCCTCTCGGTGGGCCAAATCCGTCCAGCTGGTGCGTTGCGGCGCTTGCCCGATACACCGCATCGCGCTTCGCGCCGCGCCTGCCAGAGTGGCCGGATTTGACTCCATCAAAACTGTCAATAGTTAGTTCTTTTGGTATAACTCATTCAGATGAAGAAAGAACAAGAAAAAATGTCTGGAAACACTGCTGAAGCGGGCCTTACCCGTTCTCCCGGCTTTGCTGCGCAAGCCAAACGCTGGGCTCCGTTGCTGATACTGCTGAGCGGTATTGCCGCCGTTTACACCTCCGGTCTGCACAAGTACCTGTCCCTCACTGCAATCGCTGAAAATCGCGATGCCCTGATGGATTTTGTTTCGGGCAATTCTGTGCTGGCAGCCGGTATTTACACGCTGGTCTATGTTGCGACAGTTGCATTTTCTTTACCGGGTGCCGCCTTGTTGACGATCCTCGGCGGGTTTCTGTTCGGTTGGTTTCTCGGCGGCATATTTACTGTCACTGCCGCCACCATCGGCGCCGTGGCAATTTTTCTGGTCGCCAAAACTGCGCTTGGAGACGCGCTCGCAAAGCGAGCCGGCCCCTGGATGGAAAAACTTTCCGGCGGATTTCGGGAAGATGCGTTCAGCTACATGCTGTTCTTGAGGCTGGTGCCGGTGTTTCCGTTCTGGCTTGTCAATATTGCGCCTGCTGTTGCCGGCGTCAGCCTCGGCACTTATGCGCTGACAACACTGATCGGCATTATCCCGGGCACTTTTGCATTTTCTGCGCTTGGCTCAGGCCTCGACTCAATCATAACCCAGCAAAAGACCGTTTTCCAATCCTGCGTCACAGACAAAGGCGCCGCCAACTGTGAGTTTGCACTGGATGTCGGCGCGCTGGTTACACCGCAATTGCTGCTGGCATTTGCTGCACTGGGCGTGGTTTCGCTCATCCCTGTAGTGATGAAAAAACTGCGCGCACGGAAAAAGGCATCCGGCAGCAAAGCGTGAGTGCAATTGTCTATCGAGTCCAACCTTTATGATAGACCACAGTTCAATTATTGATGGACCTCTCACGAGGTCCGAAAGGTACTTCCATGACTGATATTACCTGCGATATCTGCGTGATCGGCGGAGGCTCCGGCGGATTGAGTGTCGCGGCGGGAGCCAGCCAGTTTGGCGAAAAAGTTGTGTTGATCGAGAAAGGGGCAATGGGAGGTGACTGCCTCAACTACGGCTGTGTCCCCTCCAAGGCGCTGCTGGCGGCCGGCAAGCATGCACACGCATTTTCCACCGGCGTCGAGTTCGGCGTCGCCGCACAGGCGCCCAAGGTCGACTTTGCCAAGGCCATGGCGCATGTGAAGGATGTCATTGCCGGCATTGCCCCGCATGACAGCCAGGAACGATTTGAAGGCCTGGGTGTCACGGTTATTCGCGAATTCGGCAGGTTTGTAGATGCCGATACTGTTGAAGCAGGCGGCAACCGCATCAAGGCACGCCGGTTTGTGGTCGCCACCGGGTCGTCGCCCTCGGCACCGCCAATCCCCGGACTGGACCGTGTCGACTACCTCACCAACGAGAACATTTTCGACAATACCGTGCTGCCTTCCCACCTGATCATCATCGGTGGTGGCCCTATCGGCATGGAAATGGCCCAGGCGCATCGCCGTCTCGGTGCCAAAGTCACGGTTCTGGAGGCGTTTCAGCCACTGGGCAAGGATGATCCCGAACTTACCGCCATTGTGCTCGAACTTCTGCGCGAAGAGGGGATCGACATCCGGGCCGGTGCAAAGATCACTTGCATCGCGAAGGCTGGCAAGTCGAAATCGATCGAAGTCACGCTGGAAGGCGACGACGGCAAGGCGGAGAAACTGTCAGGCTCACACCTTCTGGTCGCCGCAGGGCGGGCCGCGAGGGTTGACGGCCTCAATCTCGAGGCCGCCGGCATCGAGTACGACAGGCGTGGCATCAAGGTGGACAAGGGACTGCGCAGCAGCAATCGCAAGGTTTATGCCGTTGGTGATGTCGCTGGCGGGCTGCAATTTACCCATGTGGCCGGTTACCAGGCAGGCCTGGTGCTGCGCTCCATCCTGTTCCGTCTGCCTGTTACCAATGAAACCCGGATTATTCCCTGGGTCACCTATACAGACCCGGAACTGGCCCATATCGGCACTACTGAAGAGCAGGCAAAGGAAAGCCATCCCGGCCACAAGATATTGCGCTGGTACTTCAGGGAAAATGACCGGGCGCGCGCGGAACGCAGGTCGACCGGCCTCATCAAGGCAGTTGTTTCATCAAAGGGCGAGATACTGGGCTGCTCGATTGTGGGCCCCAATGCCGGTGACCTGATTCAACCGTGGGCAATGGCGATTTCATCAAGACTGAAGATCAAGGCCATGATAGACATGGTTGCGGCATACCCGACACTCAGCGAAGTTTCCAAACGGGCTGCGACAAGTTATTATGCCGACCTGCCATCCAAACCCATGGTTCGCCGTATAATAGGATGGTTGAAAATTTTTGGATGACCGCCGTCAGTTGATTCTCATCTGCTGACCACTATGTAAAAGGCAGCGATGAGCACGGACACGGGAAAACAGGATTCTGCACGGTCGAGCCGGCGTGCACCTTGGTATCGCAAGTTGACCGCCAAGGTGCTGGTTATGGCGGCTGTGTTCCTGATGATTGGCGAAATGCTGGTATTTTTGCCATCAATTGCCAACTTCCGGATCAACTGGCTCAAGCAACGCTCTGCCACTGCAGAAATTGCGGCCCTGGCGGTTGAGGCCGCTCAGAACCAGGAAATATCCGGGCCACTGCGCAAGGAACTTCTGGATCGTGCCGGGGTGCTGGTACTGGCGGTTAGAACCGATGATGCCCGCCAGCTGGTGCTGATCCCCGAAAAACCGCCCTTTGTGGAAGCCAACTACGATCTGCGGGTGAGGCAACCGATGATGGCAATCTATGATGCGGCGACCACGTTGTATAATGGCGGCAACAGGATTATCGGGGTCAAGGACAAACCCTCCAGCATGAACGGCACGCTGATTGAGCTGGCACTGGACGAAAAACCCCTGTTCCAGGCCATGGTGCAGTACTCCATCAACATACTGACCCTGTCCATCTTCCTGGCTTTCATTCTGGCAGCGCTATTGTTCTTCGCCCTGAACCGGCTCCTGGTGCGGCCGGTGCAGCGGCTGTCAGGCAACATGCAGGCCTTTGCCCTAAACCCTGAAGACCGCAGCCGCATTATCGAGCCTACCGGCCGGGTCGACGAAATAGGCGCCGCCGAGCAGGAACTCAGGCAAATGCAGACCGAGCTGTCCGATCTTCTGTCACAGAAAAGCCGGCTTGCAGCGCTTGGACTTGCGGTTTCAAAGGTTTCCCATGATCTGCGCAACATGCTGGCGTCCGCGCAACTGATTTCGGACCGGCTGGGTATGGTGGATGACCCGACAGTCAAGAAATTTGCGCCCAAGCTGATAGCCTCCCTGGACCGGGCAATCGACTTTTGCCAGGACACACTGAAATTCGGCCGGGCACAGGAAGCACCGCCGCGGCGCGAAATGTTCAATTTGCGGGCGCTGGTGGACGAAGTACTGGATCACAGCACGACCGAGGCCGGCGGTGACGTTGTCTTCTACAATGAAGTAAACGCGGATCTTGATGCGGACGCCGACAGGGAACAATTGTTCCGGGTTTTGATGAACCTGCTGCGCAATGCGGCTGAAGCGGTCGAAAACAAGGGTGCGGCCTCGATTGCACGCGGCAGCGGCGGCAAGGTGAGGGTCCGGGCGCGCCACGAGGACAGCCATTGTATCATCGAGGTGACGGACAACGGGCCAGGAGTACCGGAAAAAGCCAGGGAACACCTGTTTGAGGCGTTTCGCGGATCGCAGCGCCAGGGCGGTACCGGCCTCGGACTGGCCATTGCAAGTGAACTGGTCCGTGCCCATGGCGGAGAAGTTCGCCTGGTTGAAAGCCCGGAACCGGGCACTGTGTTCCAGATTTCCATTCCTGACCGGCTGCAGGAAGTAGTCTCGGGCCGCCGCGGCAGGCGGAGTGCTTGACTCTTTTTGTGGTCGAACAGCGTTCCTCGCTTTGCTCGGGCCGTTCTCCATCCCTGAACTAACGCTTTGATGAACTCCAATCCGAAGCACGAAGTGCTGAGGCAAGGCCGACTGGCCGTCGCACGAAGTGCGCCCCAGCGGAGCGCAGCCGCAGGCTGCCAGCGTGAGCGGAACAAATAAAGATGTCATCCTCGGGCTTCGTCCCGAGGATCCAGACTTGGCAACCTGCATAAACCGCTCATGGATCCCCGGCACAAGGCCGGGGATGACAATCAGAATCAAATTGGGGAAATTCTGACTGAGCCCAACCCTTTACTTTCCAACCACCTCCACAACCGTACCCTCGCGGCGCGGATCGGCGCCGCCATCCATCCGGCCGTCTTTCAGAATACGCACGCCGTGCAGACCACTGGTGAGCGGTTTCACTTCAACGGCATGACCAAGGTCCGCCAGTGGCGCGGCCAGACGGGCGAACTGGTTCAACTTGCCAGCCAGATCACTGCCAACCCCGGTGTCTTCAAGTTCGGTACGGTTGTTGCGGTTTATCACATGCAGCTGCGACACCGCCTGCTGCATGGGCATCTGCCAGTCGATCAGCCCCAGCAGGGCGCGGGCGGTGTAACCGATGATGCGGCTGCCGCCGGGAGATCCTACAGCGGCAAACAGACTGCCGTCGGCGTTGAGGACCAGGGAAGGCGACATGGACGATCTGGGCCGCTTGCCCGCTTCGACCCGGTTGGCAACCGGCTTTCCCGACTTCGAGGCAACGAAGGAAAAATCCGTCAACTGGTTGTTCAGCACAAAGCCGCCGGCGGTGATGCGTGCACCGAAGGCCCGCTCGACACTCATGGTCATGGATACGGCATTGCCATCCATGTCCACAATCGCCAGATGACTGGTTCCGTTCTCAACAAGACCGGTGCCGGCGGCCTGTTGCGCCTGCGCCGTCCCGGGCGGTGAACCGGCTGCAGCCCTGCCCATGTCGCGCAGCGGGTTGATCAACATGCTGCGTGACCTCAGATACGGCCTGTCGAGAAGTCCGGCCACCGGAACGTCAACAAAGTCAGCATCCGCGATGTATTGATTGCGGTCTGCGAAGGCCAGCCGGCTGGCTTGCGAAAACAGATGTGCAGCCATCAGGCCTTCAGGGTTCAATCTTGCCAGCTGATAAGGCTCCAGCAGCCGCAGGATCATCAGCGATGTCAGGCCACCGGAAGTCGGCGGGCCCATACCGCAGACACGGTAGGCGCGGTAAGGCGCGCACACAGGCGCACGTTCGATCGCCTGATAGGAAGCCAGATCGGCAAGGGTCATCAGGCCGGGATTGACCCTGTTTGAGCGCACGGCGTCTACAATCGCGCTGGCAACCCTGCCTTTGTAGAAGCCGTCAGGGCCGTTGGCCGCGATCAGCTTCAGCGTTTCCGCATAGGGAAGGTTTTTCAGGACATGCCCCACCGGCACCGGTATGTCGGGTTCACCAAAATCGCCGTCACCGAGAAAATAGACTGCGGCAGCGGCGGCGTCGGCTGCCAGATGATCCGCATTGGCGATGGCTGCATGCAGGCGCGGACTGACGGCAAAGCCTTCTTCTGCCAGCCTGATTGCCGGATCAAACAGGCTGGCCCACTCCAGCCTGCCGAATTTCTGATGGGCTTTCCACAGTGCTGATATGACACCCGGCGTGCCGACCGGCCTGCCGCCAAGGGCCGCATCAGGCCACGCCATGGGCTCTCCGTCGGGCTTTAGAAACAGCCTTTCATCAGCAGTCAGCGGAGCCTTTTCGCGGCCGTCAAAGGTGGTGATCGATGCATCGTCCGATGTATAGTGCAGCATGAACAGACCGCCGCCAATTCCGGACGACTGGGGTTCGGTCAGCGTCAGTACCAGCTGCGCGGTAATTGCGGCATCGGTTGCAGAACCGCCTTGCGCCAGGATGGCTGCTGCTGCATCCGATGCGTGAGTATTGGCGGTGGCAACCATCGCCTTGCGCACCGGCGCATCGTCACTGCAACCGGCAGCCAGCAACAACAGGCACAAGGCAAGACATCTGACAAACATTGACATTGCTACAATCCAAACAGACAAACGGTTAATCAGCATCTTAGCCTCGACATCTGCAGCTTCGCAATTGACGATGAGGTCCTGATCCGGGCATCTGAAAACATGATGAACGTGACCGCAAACCAAGGCAGCCGACATGAACGTGACACCAAATGCGAAAAACCTGATAACCGATGTTGCAGGCCTTCGGGTCGGCAACGCCCACAGCGCGCAATATGCGACCGGCGTCACGGTGGTGTTGCCGGATGAGCCGGTAACGGCGGCTGCGGATGTGCGCGGCGGCGCGCCCGGCACCCGCGATATATCTGCGCTTGATCCTTCCTGTCTGGTGGACGCGGTGCACGGCATAGTTTTGTCCGGCGGTTCGGTATTCGGGCTGGATGCAGCCGGTGGCGTCATCTCTTATCTGTCAGAACGCGGCGTCGGTTTGAGCTTCGGCAAGTCGGCACTGCGCATTCCGGTGGTGCCGTCCGCCATTCTGTTCGACCTGACATTCGGTGCGGACAAGAGCTGGGGGGCGACACCGCCCTATCGCGGCCTGGGCATCGAAGCCGCAAGGGCCGCCGGCGCGACCTTTGATCTGGGCAATGCCGGGGCAGGCTATGGCGCAACTGCCGGCATATTCAAGGGCGGGCTTGGCAGTGCCTCCAGCGTGTTTGGCGGATTTACCATTGGCGCGCTTGTGGCACTCAATCCGGTAGGCTCCTGCATCAACCCGGCCAGCGGTGACCTCTGGGCACGACCGTTTGAACTGAACGGCGAACTGGGCCCGGCACCGGCCAAACCAACGTCTGCTGGCCGATTGACCCCGCTGGGCGGCAGCAAGCTGGATGCGCGCGCTGCAGGTGCCAACACCACCATTGCCGTGGTGGCAACCGATGCCGTACTGACCAAGGCGCAGGCACAAAGGCTGGCGATCATGGCGTCAGACGGCATGGCGCGGGCCATCCGGCCGATCCACTCTCCGTTCGACGGCGATACGGTTTTTGCGCTGGCAACCGGCAGGACACCGCTGAGAGATCAGCCGAACGAGACCCTCGCCATGCTGGGGTCGGCTGCCGCGGACTGCCTGACACGAGCAATAGGACGCGCCATGGCGAGCGCCGAACCCCTGCATGGCGTCGATGCCTGGCGGCCGGCCTGAGCCCACCGGCAGAAGTCTGAAATCCGGTGCTTGCGTTTAACGGAACAACCAGCTAGATACGTCCAGTCTTCAGCACATGCTTGACGCTGAACGCGGGACAATGCTCCCGCCGCAAGGGCACCGGTAGCTCAGCTGGATAGAGCACCAGACTACGAATCTGGGGGTCGGGAGTTCGAATCTTCCCCGGTGCGCCAATTAATTAAGTTATTTCAATAATTTATATGAACGCTAACACGAACAGATCGTGACGTAGATGTTTTGGTCACATATTGGTC
>JAHEFB010000030.1 GCA_024640405.1 Alphaproteobacteria bacterium
TTCGCCTATCGGACGATCAAGTCTCGATAAGGTGCTGACGGGCTCGATGTAGACCGCCAACGTGATCAGGGGCGGGATGTGGATTTCTCATCCCGCTCTTACAGAACTGGAAAGTAAACCGGCTTGGCCACAGTACTCGACACAACCCAGACGCCGCGCGCGCGGCATCCTGAAAAGGCCCACAAACCTGACAACCCGATCCAGCGCCACAAACCGGACTGGCTACGGGTCAAGGCGCCTGTGTCGGCAAAATATCATGAAACCCGGAAACTGGTGCGTGATCATGACCTGGTCACTGTATGCGAAGAAGCGGGTTGCCCGAATATTGGCGAGTGCTGGGAGAAAAAGCACGCTACCTTTATGATCATGGGTGAAATCTGCACCCGGGCCTGCGCATTCTGCAATGTGACGACAGGAATGCCGAACGCGCTGGATCGCGGCGAGCCTGAGCGGGTTGCAGATGCGGTCGCCAAAATGGGCTTGACCCATTCGGTAATCACATCTGTCGATCGCGATGATCTTGCTGACGGAGGTGCAGAGCATTTTGCGCAGGTCATATGCGCAATCCGCAAAGCAGCGCCTGACACGACAATTGAGGTTCTGACACCTGACTTCCTGCGCAAGGATGGTGCGCTGGAGATTGTCGTCGACGCCAGGCCCGACGTATTCAATCACAATCTGGAAACCGTCCCGCATCTATACGGACGCATCCGGCCCGGCGCGCGCTATTTTCACTCGCTGCGCCTGCTGCAGCGGGTGAAAGAACTTGATGAAAGGATTTTCACAAAGTCAGGTGTGATGGTCGGCCTGGGCGAAAAACGCGAAGACATTCTGCAGGTCATGGATGACATGCGTTCTGCCGATATTGATTTCATGACCATTGGACAGTACCTGCAACCAACTGCAAAACATGCGGCTATTGACCGGTTCTGGACGCCGGATGAATTCAAGGGGCTTGAGACGTCGGCCTACGCCAAGGGGTTCTTGATGGTGTCAGCCAGCCCGCTGACCCGATCATCGCATCATGCCGGTGATGATTTTGCGCGCCTGAGGGCCGCGCGTGAAGCGAAAGCCGTTCGGCATTCATTGTGATCAATTAGTTCGTGGCACGCTTTCAAACTAATCGCAGAATAGCCTTTGCGCCGGAACTCCTGCTGGAGATTGTCGCAGACGTGGCCAGCTATCCGGAATTCCTGCCATTGTGTACCGGTGCCAGGGTATGGGATGACGCGGATCTTGGGGACGGCAAACGATCTTTCCGTGCCAGTCTCGATATCGAGTATCCGAAACTTCGCCTCAAGGAGACGTTTGTGTCTGACGTGATCGTGGACGCAAAGCGTCTGACAATCAGGGCGACTTCCAGTGAGGGACCGGTCAAGCATATCGACAATCGCTGGTTGTTCACGGTGGCACGTGGCGGCTGCGATATCGATTTTCATCTGGAATACGAAATGGCATCGCGACTGTTGCAACTGGCAATGGGATCTGTGTTCGAAATCGCTGTTCGCAAGGTCATGGCGGCCTTTGAAGAACGCGCACATTACCTAGCGAAGGGTTCCCTAACGACATCATAATCCTCAGTTTTCCGGTGTTTTGCCATTGAATTCGGCGTTTTTGTTCCTATGTATGTCGGGAGAAGGGTTATAGGGCAATTGATTGGTCAGTTGCCTTAGCAAACGGGGGATTCCCATGAGCAAATTCAGGTTTCTGGCCGGTTTGGCCGGCGCATTGGTGCTGTCTGCCGGTGTTTTCACTTCAGTGCCGTCTGCACATGCCGGGCGTGAGTTCAGCAAGTCGGATATTGAGACATCTGCCAAAAAGGCGACGCGCAGTGAACGACGGGCAAATCGCTCTGAAAGGCGTGCCAGAAGAAGTGAGCGCCGGGCCAGACGGGCGGACCGCCGCGCAAACCGTGGTGACAGGAGAGCAAGGCGTCAGGAGCGCCGGGCGCGCCGGTATGAACGTCGCAAGCACGGCAAGTGGTTCAAGCATAGCCGCAAAGGCTATAAGCACCGCCATGACGGGTTCTACTATTCCAATCCATGGTGGTTGTACTCCGCTCCGGTGGTGTACTACGGAACGCGCTATGCGATTTCGGATTATGAGTTGCACGTGGAGTGGTGCGATGACCGCTATCGCTCCTATGATGAACGCCGCGATGCCTACAAAGGCTATGACGGTTACTGGCACACCTGCATCAGCCCTTATAGTTGATTGCAAGTACAACACTCAATTTCCAGGCAGCATGTGATCCCGCGAGCACATGCTGCTTCCTCTGTAGAGCCATGCAAACAGGCGGGTTGCCGAATGGTGAAAGAAATTGTCGAGTCTAACCGGGTTGGGCCTGGCAATTTGCATCCGTGAGTTTGAATTCGGCTGATTGTTGCTATGTTGCGTTGTGGAGAGGCGAGTCAACTCAACGAAGGGTCGCATACGCCACCGAATTCCACAATAAAGCATATTTATTCCAATAGTTTGCCGGGCAGATGTATCGAAAAACTGCCTTCAAGCGCGGTGTAAGTGTGGGAATATTTCTTGACCAGTTGCCGCAGGTTTTCAGCGTCAATCGCCTGGTATCTCGATACTGTGCCCAGCTTTCCTGTGGCAATTGTTGGTTCTCTCTGCCTTATCAATACAGTACATTGGTTAGCGTAAATCCACATGCCCAAGTTCGGGAGTGTGGGCTGCTCCTCACGACAATCCGACAAGTCAGGTGACGCCGTTGATATCCTGCTATGAGTTGGATCCACAGCATTCCAGTCAAGGCAATGAACTTGCATCAGTGATTGAGCTGTGTAGGTGCAGGAAACAAAGTTATCAATGATACTGATGGCCTTTATGCTGGTTAGACAACCCTGACAATGCGCATTTCATGAGGTTGGCACAGACGGCAGCGGCTCTGGCAAACTGTGCAATCGCGTGCCAGTCTCGGGTTCGGAAATTCTAATGGCTGGCAGGAGCAGACATGGCGCTCGAAAAGAACCTTTCAAATGAAATCCTTGCTGCGGTTGACGCGGGATTTGAAGACCAGACGAACTTCATCAAAGACCTGATCCGGTTTCCATCGCTGCGCGGTCAGGAACACACTGCACAGGATTTTTTGTTCAACCAGCTTAAGCAGCGCGGTTATACGATGGACCGCTGGGCGATCGATGTTGCCGATATTGAAGACCATCCTGGTTTTTCGCCTGTCAAGGTAGATTATGCAAATGCGATCAATGTGGTGGGCACTCATCGTCCGCGTGATGAAACCGGTCGGTCGCTGATACTTAATGGCCACATCGATGTAGTACCAGCCGGTCCCCGGGACATGTGGAGCAGACCACCTTTTGAGCCGTGGCGTGACGGCGACTGGCTGTACGGACGCGGAGGGGCAGACATGAAGGCAGGTATTGCTGCCAACATCCATGCGCTCGACGCACTGAAGTCGATTGGGCTACAGCCTGCCGCAACCGTGCATCTCCAGTCAGTGACCGAGGAGGAATGCACCGGCAACGGCGCTCTGGCAGCCCTGGTGCGCGGTTACCGGGCTGATGCCGCAATCATTCCAGAGCCGGAAGATGACAAGCTGGTGCGGGCAAACGTCGGCGTTATCTGGTTTCGGGTGCATGTTCGAGGTCTGCCCGTTCATGTGCGCGAGGCCAGTGCTGGTGCCAACGCCATCGAAGCGAGCTTTGCAATCATGAAAAGCCTGCGCAAACTTGAGGAGGACTGGAACAGCCGTCAGAAAGATCACCGTTATTTTGAGAACTACAATCACCCGATCAATTTCAACATCGGCAAGATAGAAGGTGGAGACTGGGCTTCCTCGGTACCTGCATGGTGCTCATTCGATTGCCGCATTTCGATATATCCTGGCGTGGACCCGCGCGATGCGGCTTTGGAAATAGAAGACTGCGTGCGCAATGGCGCAAGGGAAAGTGCATTTTTATCCAACAATCCGCCGGAGGTTGAGTTCAACGGTTTCTTCGCGGAGGGCTATGTTCTGGAGGAGGGATCCCAGGCAGAAGCTGTTCTAGGCAAGGCGCATGCGGCAGCCTATGGCAAGTCACTCGAGACCCTGGTGACACCGGGTTACCTTGATGGACGGGTGTTTGTTCTCTACGGCGACATACCGTGCCTGGTATACGGGCCATATTCGGAGAATATTCACGGATTTGACGAGCGGGTATCGCTGTCGTCGGTGAAACGGGTTACCGGTTCGATTGCATTGTTCATTGCCGAATGGTGCGGGTTGGAGAGTGTGTCAGGCGCATAGTTTGATCTGCCTCCGGAACCATTGATCACCTGCTGAGGGTCTTGTATCCGCGCAGGTGAGTGGGTCGAAGCCCGCCCGAGTTTGTGGCGGCTGCAAGCGCGCGTCTGACCGCCAGCCATTGCTGATAGATTTCGACACTTGATACCTTGATAATGTCATCGCGTAGCTGGCCCTCGATCTGCGTAAGCTCCTGCCTCGACAGCTCGGCATACCAGGCGTTCCGGTCATTGGTCGCAACGTCTTTAAAACCCGCCTGGCGCATTATTTCTGCGGTCTGCGAAGCCGTAGCCATGGTGAAATCCAGATTTGCCAGGGCGATATATTGCTGAAGTGCATCATCTTCAGCGGCATTTTCTCCTGACAGCCAATCGCTGGCTGCAAAAGAGCCGCCGGGTTTCAGGACCCGCATTACATCTGCAAACAGAGATTTCTTGTCGGGGATGTGGATCAAGGCATCCTTGCTGAAGACCACGTCAAAACCGTTGTCTTCAAATGGCAGGGGGCCGGGACTCACAAGGCGGTAATCGATTTGTTCTGCAACTCCTGCTTCACTTGCCAAAACACTGGCGCGATGCAGTAATTGCGGTTCCACGTCGATGCAGGTCACGTGTGCGCCCATGTCGCGGGCAAGCACGATGGCCGGTCCGCCGGTACCGCAACCTATGTCCAGCACCGACGTGTTGTTCAGGTCGAGGCCGCGGGTTATCTCGGCAACTTCTTCCGGCCCGCCGGGCGATAGAAATCCGGGGCCCCATACCAGATGCAGCCGGTCAATGAATTCCTCGCCATACTGTGCCATTGACACGAGACCCTTCCTGCCAACTGTATCCGCCCAAATCGTAAACTTCAGCAAGTAGCGGGCAATGTCAAAGGGCCTGGGGCCCTGGCCCTAAAATCCTTCCACGACAATCTTGCCCATTGCGTTGCCGGTTTCGACAAGCCGATGAGCTTCCCGCATGTTGGCTGCGTTGATTGGTGACAGGACTTCGGACACCGTGGTGCGGATTCGGCCGGCGTCGATTTCTCCAGCGACATAAGTCAGCAACCTGTGCTGTTCGATCATGTCTGCGGTCTGATGCATGGCGCGGGCGAACATGAATTCCCAGTGGAAGCTGGCTGACTTGGTTTTCATGGCCGCCATCGGCATCGGCTGATCGGTATTGTCTATGGAGACGATACCATGCTGCGGGCGGATCAACTCAACTGCGGCATCCCAATGGCGCATGTCGTTGAAAATGGCGATATGATCAACGTACTGAAGACCCAGTGCCCGCACTTGCTGAACCATGTCCTGGCGGTGGTTTACGACGTGGTCAGCGCCAAGCTGTTGCACCCAGTCGGTTGTTTCAGGCCGTGACGCGGTTGCGACCACTGTCAGGCCCGCAGATTTTGCGAGTTGAATGCCTATTGAACCGACACCGCCACCGGCTCCGATGATGAAGATTGTCTCACCCTTGTTGCCTCCATCACGATCAATGCCCAGACGGTCGAAAAATGCTTCGTAGGCGGTAATGGTGGTCAGGGGCAGGGCGGCTGCCTGTGCATGGCTGAGTGATTTTGGCTTGTGACCGACAATGCGTTCATCGACCAGATGAAATTCGGCATTGGTTCCGGACCGGGTTATGTCGCCGGCGTAATATACCTCATCACCGGCTTTGAACAAGGTAACATCGGCACCGGCGGCTTCCACCACACCGCTGGCATCATAGCCAATTACACGTGGGGGATCTTCCACCTGGTGTTTCGGTGCTCTTACCTTGGTGTCGACCGGATTTACCGCAATGGCGTTTACCGAGACCAATATGTCGTGGCCTGCCGGTGTTGGCTTATCAAGTTCTACATCGATGAAGCAGTCGGGATTTTCAACCGGAAGATAATGCGTGAAACCGACGGCTTTCATGGGTTGTTTCCTTCCTTGCATCAGCCATTGAGCCGAGCGGGAGTGTTTAACTGCACAAGCGCGGCTCAGGAATCGAGCCGAACGCACTTTGGGGGAAGTATATACTGCAGTTTCTGCTTGATGTAATTCGTCTTGCGGCAGTTTTGAGTGTTCTCAACGTTCGCCCTTGTTGAAGCGGAGTGGAGTATCCGGGCAGGTGGGCCACCGGGCCGTGTCGTTTCGGCCAGGGTTGAGGTTTTCAGTGATCTTGTGGAACAGAAGCTGAGATCGGTGTTGACCCGGCTGTGAAAAAGCCCTCAAAATTCTGTATGCATAATATTGCAAAACAAGGCCTTCTACGTAACTTTGCAATAGAGTGATTTCCTACCTTTGGTTCGGTCCAAGCTGTGGCAGGCAGTTCTTTGACTGGATGATCCAAGCAGTGTCACATGGCAGGTTTTTCCGGCAGTTGTATGCGGGGGCGGATGACAGTTAGCAGCGCTGATAAACCAGGTCGCGGAAGTGCTTCCAGCACCTTTTTGCCGCCTGCGCTGATGGGGCTGATTGCGGGCATGGACAACATGGCCGCCGCGTTGGCAATAGGTGCGTTACTGTTCAGCGGACAATTGTCGCAGGGCATGGGGCTGGGAGTAGGGGTCGTATTGCTCGGTGGCGCCCTGTTGGCGATCTTTGTGGCATTGCGCAGTGTTCAACCCAACAACATCGCTCTCGTGCAGGAAACCACCGTCGCGGTTGTGGCTGCTGCAATCGCCTCGATGGCAGTCCAGTCACACGGAAGCACTGAAGCCAAAATTGCAACGGCCATTGTGATCGTCGGCGCCTCGAGCATTGCTACGGGTATGTTGTTCTGGACCACCGGCAAACTGAAGCTCGGCAATCTGGTCCGCTATCTGCCGTATCCCGTCATGGCCGGGTTTCTTGCCGGGTCCGGCTGGTTGCTGGTTGACGGGGCAGCAGTGATGTTGACCGGGCAGCATCTCGGTCCGGGTTTTGTCGGTTTGCTGGATGACCCGAATGTCTTGTGGCGCGTTCTGCCGGCGCTTGTCCTGGCGTTGGTGATGTTCGTCATGCTGGACCGGATATCACACCCTGCAACGATGATTGTGATCATGATTGGCGCCGGGATCGGTTTCAACGTGTTGCTGGCCGCTATAGGGCTTGACCTGGAAACCGCTCGCGAACTTGGCCACCTTCCACCGGCCAATATGAGTGCCGGCATCGAATTGCCGACGCTGCAGTTGTTGTTCATCGCTGACTGGTGGTCGGTGCTCGCTGCAGTGCCGACGATGCTGGTGATTGCCGGCTTGAGCATGATCGGATTGATGTTGAACGTCAGCGGACTGGAACTTGCCATGCGCCGCGACATTGACGTTAACGCGGAACTTCAGTCGACGGGGGTGGCAAACATGCTGTCCGGCAGCGTCGGCGGCCCGTCCGGCTATGTTGGCCTTTCAATGACCGTACTGGCGGAAAAGACAGGAGCAACAGGACGCAGCGCCGGTATAGCCACTGCAATTTTTATGCTGATAGGACTGTTCTTTGCCGGACATCTTGTGTTTCAGGTGCCGATATTTCTGACGGCGGGCTTCGTGCTGTTCCTGGGGCTGGGGCTTGTGAAGGAATGGTTCCTCGATACACGCCACCGAATGCCGTTGTCCGAGTGGCTGGTTGTCGGCGGTATCTTGCTGACAATTGCTGTGGTTGGTTTCATGGAGGGGCTGGCACTTGGACTGCTGGTGTCAAGCGCGCTGTTCATTTTCAAGTATTCGCTGTTGCCGGTCGTCCGTTTTCGCGCGACCGGTGTCGAACAACGCAGTTCCATTGATCGTTCGCCGACAGCCATCAAGTACCTGTCAGAGCACGGCGACGCGATTGAGATCATACAGTTACAGGGTTACCTGTTCTTCGGGACAGCTGACCGCATCGTCAATATCGTGCGGCGCCGGCTGCTTGATACTGAAAAGGCACCGCTACAATTTGTAGTACTGGATTTCCAGAATGTCAGCGGCGCTGATTCTGCTGCCATTGCCTGTTTCATCAAGATAGCCAGACTGGCGGAGGACAACAATGTTCATGTTTCCCTGACCCGGGTTTCCGAAGACCTGCGCCACAATCTGACGCTTGCAGGTTTCCAGCCGGGAGATAATCAGCTTGTCAACGTGCTGCACGATATAGACCGGGCTCTGGAGGCGGCTGAGGAAACCCTGCTGAGCGAGCACGTGGATGTTGATGGTGAAAAAAGTCTGTTGAAACATTTCTCGCAGGCTATCGGTGATCACCCGCGGTTACCTGCTCTCATTGAGAGTATGACGCGGCTTGAATTGCAACCAGATGACGTTCTGATCAGGCAGGGCGAAGATGCTGATGACGTATTTTTTGTGGCCAGTGGCCGTGTCCGTGTGCAGGTCGTCTTGCCAAACGGCGATGTGCTTCGAGTGCGCACCATGCTGGCAGGCGCCATTGTCGGTGAGATAGCGCTTTATCTGAAGCAACCGCGCATTGCCGACGTGATCGTCGATGCGCCATCGGAGATTTTCCAGCTCAGTGCCGCGGATCTTGCCGGGATGCAGGCCAACGATCCCGAACTCGCCGCACTGGCACATCAACTGCTGGCCAGCAATCTGTCGGAAAAGCTGTCGATCGCCAACAAGATGATCCAGTTGACGCAGAAATAGCAGGCATCGGCTTTTTATTGTGCGGGTCAGGTAGGCCTATGCGTCCTGCGAACTGGTCAGCATGGCTTCAACATCCGACAGGTTGGCAATGTTGACGACCGACTCCATGTCCAGTTCGCTGCCCAATTCTTCTTCCAGGGCCAGCATCAGCCGCATGTGTGCCAGGCTGTCCCACTGCTGGGTGACGCCAATCATGGTTGTACCGTCGACATCGTGCTCAGCGAGGTTCAGGGCTTCGGCCAGCAATGTTCTGGCTTTTTGTGCATTGCTCAAGGTTTCGCTCCCCTGTCCATCAAGCCATTTTGCTGCATGCCCGCCGTCTTGATCGCCTGCCAGTCATCCTTGAGCATGGCGAACTGGTACTGGTCGATCCGATATTGTCCGTTCGCACTCAAAACGTGTCCTTTCATGAGGCCTTCAAGCTTCCAGCCTTGTGCCTTGTAGTTGAACACCGCCGGAAAATTGCGGGCAAGCGGTCCGCCGATCAGTTTGTCAACGGCGCCGAACTGGAACAGGTAGTCCATCAGCACAGCCCTGGTTTCCAGCACGATACGCTGCCCCCAGTAGTCGCGGTCGCCGATCACGACGTTGAAGGAGGCTCGCCGCTGCACCGTATTCATTTCTATCATGTAGTAGCCGACCGGTTTCTCGTCCTCCAGGTCAAATATGCCCAGGAGTAATCTTGTCGCCTGATCGTAAGACATGATAAAGCGGCGCAGCTGCAGCATGGTCAGACGCTCAGGCTTGTGATTGACGTTGCGCATGAGTTCGTCGTCTGCCAGCCACTCGATGATGGCTTTACATGCATCGGATTCGCGTAACGTGCGAACCAGAAAGCGATCGGTCTTAAGACGGATGTTTCTTTTCTTGACCTGTCTCATGGTTTACTTCTTGCTTTCCAGAAGCTTTTTTCGTTGACCGGTTCTGTCCGGCTTTCCCCTGTCGGTTCTGCAAACCTCGTCTACAACATACCAGTGTGTGGGAACAATTTCTTTCCGCGCCCGCGCCAGACACCATTTGGCAAGTTCCTGCTTTTGCAGGCTTGTTCCGCAAGATAACACGACGGCTGCCGCGACTGCCTCGCCGCCAATGGTGTCAGGAACGCCAAATGTACAGGCTTCCAGGATATCGGGGTGGGTCTCAAGCAGTTGATCCACCTCTACCGGTTGCACCTTTGATCCGGCGCGGTTGATTTCTTCCTTTTGCCTGCCGACGAGTGTGAGGCGGCCGTCCGGCTCCAGACGGCCAACATCGCCTGTCCGGTACCAGCCATCCTTGAGAACAGAACCTGTCGCCTCGGGCTGCTTGTGATATCCAATCATGAGTCCGGATGTGCGCAGAACCACTTCACCGGTTCCTGAAGGTGCTCTGCAGCCATCGCCACCCACAACGGCGAACTCTCCCTCCAGGCTGTGCCCGACCAAACCATCAACTGCTTGATCCGTGTATGGCGCAGCGGCAACCCAATTGGCTGTTTCAGTCATGCCGTAACAGTTGAAAACCGGGCAATCTGCCCAGTCGGCGATTTTCTTCCAGTGGGTTTTCGACAGTGGCGCGGAGCCTACGTGCACCCGAGCCAGGCTGCCACCTGATGGTGGCGGGGAAGCCTTGAATACCACATGCCAGAACGCCGGCACCGAGGTCATGAAGCTGATGGCGTTCCGGTCGATGAGAGAGCCCAGTTTCATGGGCAGGACGGGGCCCGGTTGCGGCAAAACCAGCGTCCCGCCTGCCAGGAGGGTAGTCAGCGCGCTGCCGATCAATCCGTGGCCGAAAGACAGTGACAATGTTTGCAGTGTCCTGCTGAGTGTGCTGGCGCCAATGGCGTCAATGTTTGCCCTGATGCGGGCCTCCAGGGCTGCAAATGACAACACAACGATCTTGGGCTGGCCGGTGGTTCCTGACGTCAGCAGCGCCAGTGCGGGAGTGGTGCTGAAAAACTGCATGACCGTCTGGCCGTGCTTAGTGGTGCCACCCGGTGAGTCGACCACCGGTACCGGCCATTTGTCTGCTTCGGTTGAAACCATCGCAGCCGGATCGGCGAACCGGCAGATGTTTTCCCGCTCAGGTGCACTCAGGCCGGGATCAAGCACCAGGGCGCAAGCGCCGGCTTGCCAGATACCAAACAAGGCGGAAAAAAACTCAGCCGATGGCTGCAGTGCAAGGCCGACAAACCGGCCTTGTTCGGCGCCGGCATCTTTCAATGCCTCGGACCAGGTTGCCGCCGCAGTCAAAAGCCGGTTTCCTGAAACCAGCCCCTGATTTTCGCGACAATCAATGCTACCGATAGTATTAGCAGGTATTTCCATCGTGGCACTGTTAGCGCAGGTGCCATCCCGGGTGCAATAATGCGAGGATGCAATGATTGATATTGAAGCGGTGAGAGCCGACACACCTGCATGCGAGAAGGTGCTGCACTTCAACAGTGCCGGGGCCTCGCTGATGCCAAAACCCGTCTACGATGCGGTGTGTCACCACCTGCGGATTGAAAACAGTGTTGGCGGATATGAGGCGGAACGCCGGGCGAAGGACGATCTGGAGGCTTTTTATAGTGAATTTGCCGGCCTGCTGAATGCTTCGCCCGATGAAATCGCCTATGTCGAAAACGCGACCCGAGCGTGGGACATGGCGTTTTATGGACTGCCATTGAGTGAGGGCGACCGAATTCTCACCCATGGGTCGGAGTATGCGTCCAACTATCTGGCCCTTCTGCAGCAGGCCAGGCGGCGCAAGCTGCACATCGATCTCATTCCATCCGATGCTTCCGGCCAGATCGACGTGAATGCCATGCCGGCCCTGATTACGGACCGGACAAAGCTGATCGCCATCACCCATGTGCCCACACAAGGTGGTCTGATCAATCCGGCGGCCGAGGTCGGGAAGATAGCCAGAAAATACGGCGTGACATATTTGCTGGATGCCTGTCAGTCGGTGGGTCAGCTTGACATCGATGTCGAAAAGATCGGTTGCGATATCCTGTCGGGCACCGGACGCAAGTTCCTGCGCGGCCCGCGCGGGACCGGCTTCCTGTATGTCAGGCGCGGCATGATTGAGAAGGTCGATCCGCCGTTTGTCGATCTGCACTCTGCCACCTGGCTGGACGAAAAATCCTATCAACTGGCCCCGGGCGCGAAGCGGTATGAGAACTGGGAAAGCTATGTTGCGGGCAGGGTGGGTCTGATGGTTGCGGTTCGCTATGCCCGCAACCTCGGCTTGCCGGCAATCGAGCAACGAACCCGGCAACTGGCTGATAGCCTGCGCCACGAACTGGGTAATGTCCGGGGTGTCACAGTACATGATCTGGGGAAGGAAAAATGTGGCATTGTGACGTTCACAAAAGAAGGTGTCTCGCCGGGAAACATGGCAGAGCGTCTGGTTTCACAAGGGATGAACATATCTGTGTCAGCCGCCACGTCAGCCCAGCTTGACCTTGGCAGGCGAGGCCTGGACGCGGTTGCCAGAGCATCGGTGCACTATTTCAACACAGATACCGAGATTGAGCGGTTTGTTGAGGCCATACGTGTGATTGTCGAATAGTCGTCGAGAATGTTGCGGCACACCTGTTTTCCACGAGCGTGGAACGTTTACACCCTGATACGTGCCAGGCGGCGGCGGACTGCGGCGACTACGCTCATGGCGGTCAATGCGGATGACTTTGGATTGCCGGGCAGGGGGTTGCCGTTGATGGATAAATTCATTTCACCGAAATCACCGACCAGTTCAATCTCGTGGATGTTGCCTGTCACTGCCGGGTCTGCGATCAGTTCGACCTGTGTGTTGTCGAGGCCATTGCCCGCGAGGGCGACGGTTGCAGCGACATTGGCATTTTTCGGATAACGCAGCGCGGCCTCGCGGGCCGTGCCTGAGAAATGACAGGCCGGCCTGTCGAGGTTGTCCAGATCAAGCACGTCTTCGGCCGGAGAGCCTTTCCAGCTGGCCGGTGGTTTGCGTCCTCGATAAACCAGCTTGCTGATGCTGCCTGTGCTGGCGGCTGCTATGGCATCTATTGCGCCGATGGCACCGGCCACCAGTTCAAGTGTGGCGTCGCCCCGACTGGCTGCGTCTTCAAGGGCCTTGGTTAAGTCGCTGTCGGCGAGGGCGCCATTCGACACTGTAATCACATCGATACCGCGTGCCAGCAGTCCGGGGCCGTGTTGCGCAAGCGCGGCGTGGCCGCCGCACTCAATTGCAAGATCCAAAGATTGACCAATCTCATCAATGGAATTGACCGCGGTAATGGCTGGACCAAGCGCTTGCGCTGCAGCTTCATTGCGCCCTTCACGGCATAGCACCCAGCCAATGTTGATGGCGGGGCTGCCGCCGGCGAGGGCGCGCGCCACATGACAACCAATGGCGCCGTAGCCAATGAGCAGGATGTTCATTGAATTGCGTTCAGGCTGGTCACAAAGCGATCTCCTGGGCCGCGCCTTTTTCCTGTGCCAGCCTGGCAGCAACCGATGCCACGGCGAGGTCCTGCAATCCGACACCGGTGCCGTCAAACAGGGTGATTTCGTCAGCCGAGGTGCGACCGGGGTGTTTCTTGTTGATGACATCACCAATCGCGGTGATTGCCGTTTCCGCAATTAAACCGTCAGCGATTGCGTGCTGGCATTCGCCGATTGATATCGACTGTGCAACCTCATCGGTGAACACGGTTGCGGCTGCTACCAGTTTTGCATCAACTTCCTGCTTGCCCCTGGTGTCTGTGCCCATGCAGGCCAGGTGAGTGCCCGGTTTGATCTGTTTGACATCCAGGATCGGTTTGAAACTCGAAGTGATGGTGATGATGACATCTGCTTCGCCACCCAGTCTGTCCAGATCAACCGCCTCAAAAGGCAGGCCGATGTCACTTGCCGTATCTGCCAGGCGTGACAGCATCTCGGGATGATAGTTCCAGCCGATTATCTTGTCGAATTCGTGCTGCTCTACGGCGGCCCGCATCTGAAATGCGGATTGATGACCCGCACCAACCATGCCCAGAACCCTGGCATCCTTGCGGGCCAGATGTTTTATCGAGACAGATGAGGCTGCTGCGGTACGCAGGGCGGTCAGATGATTGCCTCCCACCATGGCGGCTGGCTGACCGGTATCGGCGTCAAACAGGAATACCGTCGACTGATGATTGGTCAGCCCGCGCTTTTCATTACCCGGCCAGTAACCGCCGGATTTCAGTCCGAGCACAAGGCCCGCCCGGTCAAAACCGGACTTGAAGCCGTACAGGGCATCGGCATGTCCAATGGCTTCGCGGATAACCGGAAAATTGTAGGCATCACCGCTGGCCATGGCGGAGAATACGCTTTCGACAGCGTCAAAAGCCTGACCACGCCCGACCACCTGCTTGCAGGTGTCCTCGGATACAATAAGCATCTGTGTTTACCTCTAGTATGCCAGGCCGCGTGCCGTGACCGGCCAGAGTTTTTCCACCTTGCCGTTGCGCACGCCGACATACCAGTCATGGACATTGCAGGTCGGATCGCAGTGTCCGGGCACCAGCTTGAGTTTGTCATTGACCTTCAGATTGCCGTCAGGGTCCATGATGACGCCATGCTCGTCGGAACATTTTACATATTCCACGTCATCACGACCGAAGATTTTCGGCAGGCCGGAGTCAACGCTCTGGGCTTTCAGTCCGGCATCGCAGATCGCCTTGTCGGCCTTGGCATGAGACATGACCGAGGTCAGGATGAACAACGAATTGTCGAACTCGGAGATCGGCTTGCCGTCCTCATCATGAATGCGCTGATAGTCGGCGTCCATGAAGGCATAGGAACCGCACTGCAGTTCGTTGAAGACGCCGGAATTGCCCTCGAAATAATACGAGCCTGTGCCACCACCGCCGACGATGTCGCAGTCAAGGCCTTCGGCTTTCAGCATGTCCACGCTTTCGCGCACCATATCTACAGCAATGTCGATCTTCTGTTTGCGGTCTTCGTAGCTCTGCATGTGCTGCATCGCGCCCTGATAGGCCTGAATACCTGAGAACACCAGGCCGTCGGCCGCATCGATTGCCTTGGCGATGTCCACCACGGGCTGACCGGCCTGAACGCCGCAACGCCCTGCGCCACAGTCGATCTCCACCAGGCATTCGATGGTCGTGCCGTGCCTTACGGCCGCTGCTGAAAGGTCCGCCACATTGGCAATATCGTCCACGCAGACAATCGTGCGAGCGCCCAGTTTCGGCATGCGGGCAAGCCGGTCGATCTTGGCAGGATCGCGGACCTGGTTTGACACCAGAATGTCCTTGATGCCCGCACGGGCAAAGCTCTCTGCCTCCGATACCTTCTGACAGCAAACGCCTACCGCATCGCCGTGCTCGATCTGCCAGAGCGCCACGTCGGCTGACTTGTGCATCTTGCCATGCACACGATGGCGCACTCCCATTTTGCGGCACAGATCACGCATGGTGGTGACGTTTTTCTCAAAGGCGTCCAGATCGACAACAAGACAGGGTGTCTGGATGTCTGCTTCGTCCATGCCGACCAGTGCCGGTACGTTGTAACCCACTTCCAGGTCGGTAACTTTGGTAATAGCGTTCATGAATTGATCCTTTCGAGACGCTCAGCCCTGCATCCAGGGCAATTTCTTCAAATCGACATTGCCGCCGGTGATGATGACACCGACGCGTTTTCCGGCAAAGAGTTCCTTGTTCTTGATGATGGTCGCCAGCGGCACCGCACTCGAAGGCTCCATGACGATCTTCATCCGTTGCCAGGTCAGGTACATGGCATCGATGATCTCCTGCTCGGTTGCGACAAGAATGTCCTCGACGTGATCTGAGACGAAATGCCAGGTCAGCTCCTTCAGAGGGACCTTGAGCCCATCGGCAACGGTTTCCGGTGCATCATCAGCAATGATGTGACCGGCCTTGAAGGACCTGTAAGCGTCATCTGCGTTTTTCGGTTCAGCCGCGTAAATCTTGGTTTTCGGCGCCGTGTTGGATACCGTCAGGCAGGTTCCTGAAATCATGCCGCCACCGCCGATCGGTGCGATGAATGCATCGAGCTCGCCAAGTTCATCCAGCATTTCGCGGGAGCAGGTGGCCTGACCGGCAATGACCCGCGGATCGTTGTACGGGTGCACGAAATCCGCGCCCGATTTTGCCACCACATCTGCAAATACCGCTTCGCGCGATGATGTGCTGGGTTCACACTCGACCACTGTGCCGCCGTATCCGCGTACGGCTGCCTTCTTGGCTTCCGGCGCGGTGCGGGGCATCACTACGGTAACCGGAATGCCCCGGCGCCCTGCAGCGTAGCTGAGTGACAAGGCGTGATTACCGGAAGAATGCGTGGCCACGCCCTTTGCGATCTTGTCGTCGCTGAGGCCGAAAACCGCGTTTGATGCGCCGCGTACCTTGAAGGCACCTGCCTTTTGAAAGTTTTCGCACTTGAAAAACAGTTCTGCGCCAATGAGGTCGTTCATGAATGTACTGGTCAGTATCGGTGTACAGTGAATGTAAGGCTTGATGCGGTCATGAGCTTCAAGCACGTCGTCATATGTCGGGATGTACAATCCGTCGGTCTGTGTAATGGCGTTCATGGATACCTCATGCAGCCTGCTTGTTGGCGAAATTCGTTGGATGCCGGTAGTAGTTCTGGGCTGCTGCCACACCGGCGCCAAGTTCTATCGGGTAATCCAGGTCTTTCATTGCCATCTCCATGGTGGCGATGCCGGATAACGCCATTACGTCGGTCATCAGGCCAAGGTGGCCGATACGGAACGCCTTGCCCGCCATCTGGCCAAGTCCTACGCCAAACGATACATCATAAGCATCAAAGGCGTGTTTTGTCAGTACGTTGCTGTCAAAGCCTTCCGGCACGTAGATCGCGCTGACGGTGTCGGAATAAAGCTCCGGGCTGTTGGCACACAATTTCAGTCCCCATGCGGCAATAGCGGTGCGGATACCTTCGGCAATGCGATAATGACGCGCAAAGACCTGATCCAGCCCCTCGCCGAGCAGCATATTGAGGCTTTCGCGGAGGCCAAACATGATCTGTAAAGGCGGGGTGTAGGGATAGCCACCATTTGCGTTGGCGCCTGCCATGTCGCGGAAATCAAAAA
Organism: Alphaproteobacteria bacterium; assembly: GCA_024640405.1. Classification (GTDB taxonomy): domain Bacteria; phylum Pseudomonadota; class Alphaproteobacteria; order Rhizobiales; family Aestuariivirgaceae; genus Anderseniella. Next base: position 16,895 of record JAHEFB010000030.1, read on the forward strand.
AGCAACGCGGGCATGTCGCGGTATCGCAGGCCTTGAGAGCCCTTTCGCTGACACCGATAATCGCCATGCCCGTGGCCAGCATGAAGCCTTTCTGCGAACCTGATACGGCAAGGTCGACGCCCCAGTCATCCATGCGAAAGTCCATTGAAGCCAATGAACTGACACAATCGACATACAGCATGGCCGGATGCCCGGCAGCGTTCATGGCTTCGCGTACGGCGCCGATATCGCTGCGGACGCCGGTTGCGGTTTCGTTGTGGGTTACCAGCACTGCCTTGATCTCGTGGTTCTTGTCTGCCGCCAGGCGCTCGCCATACACGTCGGCCGGAGCACCTGAACCCCATTCACATTCGATGATCTCGACATCAAGGTTGTGGCGTTGGCACATGTCTATCCAGCGATGCGAGAACATGCCGAAGCGAGCCACAAGCACCTTGTCGCCGGGTGAAAGGGTGTTGGTGATGGCCGCTTCCCAGCCACCTGTGCCGCTGGCAGGGAACGTGATGACGCTGCCGGTTGTGGTTTTGAAAACAGCTTTCAGACCATCCAGCAGCGGGGCCATCAGTTCCACGAAATCGGGTGCGCGATGATCCAGGGTCTGGATGTTCATGGCGTGACGTAAACGGTCCGGAATGTTGGTTGGACCGGGAATGAAAACCGGGTTTGGGCTGGCCATGATGGTTATCTCCATTGCATTTGACTTGGTCCAAGCATATGCGGTTGTTCGAATTTTGCAATTTTTTTGAAAAAATATTTCATTTTACATTTTTGTCTTTTAATTCACTGTAATCAAACAATTTAATGTTTTTTCATCAATTGAAATATTTTTTTGTTATTTGACCTGTATGGATTTTCCAACTAGAATTCCGCATATCGAAAGGGCAGACATGACCGGTCAAGTCAGTCGCAAGCGCGGCCGTCCGAGGGCGTTTAACGATACATCGGAAAGCACGATCATACAGTCGCTCGACAGGGCTATGCTGTTATTGAAAGTGGTTGCCGGCGGCAACGGCATGTCGCTGACCGAGATAGCAGATGCTTCCGGGCAATCTGCTTCGACGGCTTACCGGGTGCTGATAACCCTGCAAAAACACGGTATTGTCGAGTTTGATGAGGTCAACCAACTGTGGCACGTCGGCGTCGAAGCATTTCGGGTTGGCAGCGTGTTTCTTGGCCGGACCAGCCTTGTCGAGCAAAGCCGCTCTGTCATGCAGTCTGTTGTGTCTCAGACAGGCGAGACGGCAAATCTCGCTATTGTTGACGGCGCCGAGGTTGTCTTCCTGAGCCAGGTTGAAACCCATGAACCCATTCGCGCTTTCTTCCGGCCCGGAACCAGAGGGCCAGTGCACACGTCCGGCATCGGAAAGGCGCTGCTGGCGTTTTTCCCTCAGCAGCGCATCAATGAGATTTTGAAGCAAACCCAGTTGAAGGCATTTACCGACAGGACGATTACCGATGAGGCTGCGCTTTTGGCCGAACTTGCCCGGATTCGCGAACAGGGCTGGTCTGTGGATGACGAGGAGCGAAATATGGGCATGCGATGTATCGCAGCCCCGATCTTCAATTCATTCGGTGAAGCCATTGCCGGTTTATCCATATCCGGACCATCAGTTCGAGTGGCGCCGGAACAGGATGTCCGCCTGGGTGAACTCATCAAGTCTGCAGCCCATGAAGTTACCAAAGCCGTTGGTGGAAGGCTGCCCTGAAATTACAGGAGATTACAATGTCTGATCCGGTTTCAAGGCGATGGCTGTGTCAGGTCGCAGTTGTTGCATCTGCGGTGACGGCGTCGTCACGCGGTGCATTTGGGGACGCCGGCAAAACTGGCGAGACCGGCATCATGCAACCCTCTTCGCCGACCGATATCGCCTTTATCGAACGGGCCTTGGAAATGCGCCGGCTGGCGGTTGAGAAGGGAGACCAGGCTTATGGCGCGATCATTGTTCGTGATGGCATTATTGTCGGCCAGTCATGGAGCAGGGTGGTGCTGGATGAGGATCCGACAGGTCATGCCGAGATGGCCGCCATACGGGATGCTGCCAGGCGACTTGACGACCGGAACCTGGCAGGAGCCATCATGTATTCATCCTCGCGTCCGTGCCCGATGTGCGAGGCCGCTGCTTACTGGGCGGGGATCAGTGGTATGAAATATGGTCAGAGAGCCGACAATGCCGGCGCGCCGAGATTATGCAGGTAGAACATGAACCCGTTTGTCAAACAGGTGTTGGGGTTGCTGGCAGTTTTTTGCTGCATGGTTGCAAGCGCCAGCAGCCAGACCCAGAGTCCGCCGTCCGTGTCAACAGTTGAGCAACAGGCGATACAAGAGTTTCTGGCTGCAGCAGGCGCCAACGACACAGACAATCTGGTTTCCGGACTGAATTCAGGAGTACCGGTTGACAGTGCCGATGCGTCCGGCCGCACAGCCCTTCTGATCGCGACACGTGCAAATGCCATCGACGCGGCACGGGTGCTGATAGAGGCAGGTGCCGATGTGAATGCCAAGGACCATCAGCACGACAGCCCGTACCTCTATGCCGGCGCAGAAGGCCGTCTCGAGATTCTGAAAATGACGGTTGAAGGAGGCGCTGACCTCGGTGCGGTGAACCGCTATGGCGGTACCGCGCTGATCCCGGCTGCCCACCATGGCTATCCGGATGTCGTGCGTTATCTGCTGACCACCAAGACCGATATAAACCATGTCAATTTCCTGGGCTGGACCGCTTTGCTGGAAGCGGTGATACTCGGCGATGGCGGTCCGGTTTATCAGGAGATTGTGGATCTGCTGCTGCAGGCCGGTGCAGACGTTTCCATCGCTGACAAGGAAGGTGTCACCGCGCTTGACCACGCCAGATCGCGTGGTCAGTCCGAGATCGTGCATTTGCTGGAGCTGTCCGCTTCAAAGCGAAAATAGCTCCGGGTATTGTTACGCCCTGATCAGGGTACTCTTCGGATCGTAGAACGGTGCGAACTGAACCTTGGCTTGATAGCGTTTCCAGGCTATTTCCACTTCCCATTTTGCCGAGTCGATCCAATCCTTTGTGACACCTTCTTCACAGCGTACGTAGCCCATGCCGAGGGACTTGTTGACCCTGTGGCCCCAGGCACCGGAGGTTGTCGAGCCGACCAGCTCGCCATCCCGGAAAATGGGTTCTTCGTGATACATCAATGGCGCGGTTGCGCTGTCGTCTTCAAGCGCCAGCGTGACCATGCGCTTGGCGCGCACTTTGGATTGTTTCTGTTTCAGCAATGCGTCGCGGCCAATGAAGCCGTTTTTCTTGTCCCAGGCGATGGTGAAACCGAGACCAGCTTCGATGGGAGTGTCCTCGTCGGCAATGTCATGGCCGAAGTGGCGATATGCCTTTTCGGTGCGGCAGTTGTTCATGGTGTGCATGCCGGCATGGGCAAGGCCGAAGTCCACACCGGCCTCCATGATGGCGTCGTAGACATGCAGGGCGAACTCAGCCGGGATATAGAGCTCGTATCCCAGTTCGCCGACGTAGGTAATGCGGCTGGCCCGAACCCTGGCATAACCGATTTCAACCTCGCGCGAGGCGCCGAAGGGTTGAATGTCGGTTGCAAAACTTTCACCGGTCAGTTTTTCCATCAGGGCACGCGAATTTGGTCCCATCAGGGACAGCATTGGCAGGCCGGAGGTAATGTCGGCAGCGGTACAGAACCGGTCGCCGATATGGCGCTTGAGCCAGGAGAAGTCTCTAACCTGAGGACCGGCACCAGTCACAACCATGAACTCGTGCTCGTCGAGACGTGTCACTGTCAGGTCGGCCTCGATGCCGCCGCGATCATTGCACCACTGGGTGTAGACCAGCTTGCCGGTCGGCACATCGACATCGTTGACCGAGATTTCATTGAGAACGGCACAGGCATCACGACCCTGCACAAGGAACTTGGCGAAGCTGGTCTGGTCGAACAGGCCAACCGTGCTGGCCACAGCGTCGGCTTCTGCCTGAGCATAGGGGAACCAGTTCTGGCGGTGGAAGGAGTATTGGTATTTTGCATCTTCAGCCGTTGGCGCAAAGAAGTTGGCCCGCTCCCAGCCGTTGACTTCACCGAAGCAGGCATTTTTCGCAGCAAGCCGATCATGAAACGGAGACTTGCGGACGCCGCGCGCGGTCGTCGGCTGCAGATACGGCCAGTGCATTTCATACAGCAGGCCGAGACTTTCGGTGGTGCGATCATGCAGGTACTTCTTGTTGGTCTGAAACGGATGCACCCGGCGGATATCCACGTCTGTCATGTCGAGCGGCGGGTAGCCGTCCTTGATCCAGTCCGCCAGGACCTTGCCGACGCCGCCTGACGACTGAATTCCGATGGAATTGAACCCGGTCGCCACGAACAGGTCGTCGACGAACGGCGCTTCACCGAGATAATAACGGTCATCCGGCGTAAAGCTTTCAGGCCCATTGAAGAACAAGGCAATTCCGGCTGTCTCGAGCAACGGCATACGAGCCACCGCCTTCTCCAGTACCGGTTCAAAATGGTCGTAATCTTCCGGGAAGGTTTCAAATTCATGGTCTTCCGGAATGCCGTCCATGCCCCAGGGCTTTGCAACCGGTTCAAATGCGCCCAGCAGCAACTTGCCGGCATCTTCCTTGTAATATGCCCATTCATCGGGAATGCGGATAACCGGCATTTCCTTGGGCAGGTCTGAATGGGGCTCTGTGACGACATAAAAATGTTCCGCCGCATGCAAGGGTATCTGCACGCCTACCTGCTGGCCAAGTTCGCGCGACCACATACCGCCACAAATCACGGTCTTGTCAGCCATGATGGTACCGGCGGTAGTCTCCGCACCCGTAACGCGACCGCCCTGCTTGATCAGGCGGGTAACCTTGGTGTGTTCAAAAACCTTCGCGCCGCGCGTACGGGCGCCGGCAGCGTAAGCCTGGGTTACGTCTATGGGGTTTACCTGGCCATCTCCCGGCAGAAACACGCCGCCGGTGACTTCATGAGCGGCCAGATGCGGCAGGCGTTCGCTGACTTCACCGGCCGAGACGACCTGCACGTCCAGGCCAAAATTTTTGGCCATGGACGCGCCGCGTCGAAACTCTTCGAAACGGGCATCGGTAAGGGCGATAGAGAAGGATCCGTTTTGTTTGAAGCCGGTGGCCTGGCCGGTTTCTGCCTCGAGACCTTTCATGAGCTCTGAAGTGTATTTGGCGAGTTCCGTCATATTGCGGTTTGCGCGCAGTTGCCCGACCAGGCCTGCGGCATGCCAGGTCGTTCCGCATGTCAGTTGCTTGCGCTCCAGCAGCACGACGTTGGTAATGCCGATTTTCGTCAGGTGATATGCCAGCGATGTGCCGATGACGCCGCCACCTACGATGACAACGTCCGCCTGGGTTGGAAGTTCCTTTGCCATGTAAAAATTCCCTGATGCAAAATGACTTGTTCGGTGCGCAAACTAGCAAGCGTCCATGCTGCAGGATAGGGCCAGAATATGAGACTCTGGGTGAGCAGATTTCACCGGTGTCAGACGGTTATCACGCAGAGTATCAAATCCTGTCATTGTAAGGTAATGGCAGGGAATTCCTTTCGGCGTGCAATCGGACAGAAGGGGTGCGATGTTCGTCATAAGAGACACAATGTTCTTCTTACAATACGCCAAAGAGCGGTGTATAAGGAGCGGCAGGCAACTGAAAATCGTCGATGAAGGTGACCAGGCATGTACAAGGGTGATGTCAATCCGCAAGAGGCATTCGAGCAACTATCCAGCAATGGTAATGCGGTCATGATTGACGTGCGGACGCGGGCTGAGTGGGCATTTGTCGGTGTTCCCGCAATTGAGAAAATGGCAACGATTTGCTGGCAAAATTTTCCCTCAATGCAGGTCAATGAAGAGTTTGTTTCCGCCGTAGAGGAGTTTGGCATTGGCAAAAATGCCGACATTTACCTGATTTGCCGTTCCGGCAGCCGGTCGGCGGCAGCAGCATCCTTGCTGACAGAGGCGGGCTTTGCCAACTGCTACAATGTGACCGAAGGCTTTGAAGGTGACCTGGACGAGGGTCGTCATCGCGGCAAAACCAATGGCTGGAAGGCTCGCGGCCTTCCCTGGATACAGAGCTGACATCATGAAAGAATCCGTCAAAAATTCGGTGAATCCGGCGAAGTGGGGCGAGGCTACCCGACTGGTGCGCGGAGGTCTCGATCGTTCCCATCATGGTGAAACTGCCGAAGCACTGTACCTCAACTCCGGGTTTGTCTACGACGATGCCGAGACAGCGGAAGACCGGTTTTCCGGCGAAGCGGAAGGGTATGTCTATGCCCGTTACGGCAACCCGACCGTTACCATGTTTGAAGAGCGCCTGCGACTGCTTGAAGGAGCTGAAGCGTGTTATGCAACGGCGTCCGGTATGGCGGCTGTGTGGGGTGCACTGGCGTGCCAGACAGAAGCAGGCGATCACATTGTCGCATCCAAGGCCCTGTTCGGATCCTGTTACCAGATACTGACGGTTATTTTGCCGAAGTTCGGTGTAACATCAACACTGGTGGACGGCAACGATCTGGACGCCTGGCGAGCCGCAGTCCGGCCCGAGACAAAAGCCTTCTTCCTTGAAACGCCTTCGAATCCGGGCCTGCAGGTGTTCGACATTGCTGCGGTCGCAGACATTGCAAGAGCCAGGGGCATCTGCGTGGTGGTGGACAACATCTTTGCTACACCGATTGTTCAAAAAACCCTGCCGCTGGGTGCGGATGTGATTGTCTATTCCGGCACCAAGCATATGGACGGGCAGGGCAGGGTATTGGGCGGAGCCGTGGTGTCGAGTATTGAGTTCAAGGACGAAAAACTCAAACCTTTCCTGCGCCATACAGGACCGTCCCTGTCGCCGTTTAACGCCTGGGTGCTGGTAAAGGGCATGGAGACACTGAAACTTCGCGTAGCTGCGCAGTGTGACAGCGCACTGAAAATTGCCACGGCACTTGAAGGCACAACCGGTGTGTCCAGCGTGACCTATCCGTGGCTGGACAGCCATCCGCAAGCCGAGCTTTGCCGCAGGCAGATGACGGCAGGCGGCACGATGGTTACATTTGAACTGGCAGGTGGAAAAAAGGCAGCGTTTGAAATGCTGCGCAAGCTTGAGATCATCGACATTTCCAACAATCTCGGTGATTCCAAATCACTGATCACTCATCCGGCGACAACCACACATCGCAATATCGGGCAGGAAGCCCGCGACGCCATGGGAGTTACCGATGGCATGGTGAGATTATCTGTCGGTCTGGAAGATGTTGACGACCTGATCGATGATCTGGCAGATGCCTTGAAGGGCTGACTCCGTCAGACCGCACAATGTATGCATGCCATTAGAGTTGACCGGGCACGGGAAAGTACCACAGTGATCATCGAACCAGCCCAACTGCTGATTTTCATGATGGCCGGACTGGCATTGAACCTGACACCCGGTGCCGACATGATGTTTTGCCTTTCGCAGGGGGTGAAGTCGGGTCCCGGGACCGGGTTCGCAGCTAGTCTGGGGATTGCGACCGGCAGCATTATCCATGTTCTGGTGGCCGCTTTTGGGCTGGCTGCCTTGATTGCGGCAAATCCTGTGGCGTTTGAACTGCTACGATGGGCCGGCGTGGCTTATCTGGTTTGGCTGGCGACTCAAGCCTTGCGAAATCCAATGCAAATCGATTTGCCCGATGGCGCCAAATTGTCTGCACCCATCAGAGCCTGGCGCGATGGAGTCATGGTCAATTTGCTGAATCCGAAAGTCATCATTTTCACGTTGGCCTTCCTGCCGCAATTTGCTGACCCGCAAAGAGGTTCAACAGTGCTGCAGTTTTTGTTGCTCGGTCTGGTGCTCAATGTAACCGGCACAGCGGTCAACGGCTTCGTCGGCATAGGCGCAGGATCGGTGCGCGGACTACTGGCGGGTAACAAGTGGATCGCGCGATCGCCTGGATATCTGTCTAGTGTTGTTTTTCTGGGATTGGCTACAAACCTGGCATTTGAGCGCCGGTAAAGCGAATTGACGACACCTATCTCGTGCGAACAGCGGTTTCACGAAAAGAAACAAAAAGAGCGCGGTTTGACAAGGTCAATGCCGCGCTCAAGTTTCTCCGCCTGTAGGCGTCAGGCGGCCATTCTACGGGACTGCACATACTGCCTGCCCGGCTTCGTGGTGAGGCTACATGACAGTGGGACGGTATTCTGAAAATCGGCAACAAGTCATCGTTGACGGCCGGGTGCGGCCAACGATTCCCGTTCGACAATCATCGTTTCCAGTTCAATGTGAACGGGCTGTTCCTCTACTCCCTTTACCAGGCCAAAAAGCGTTTCGCCGGCGATCTGCCCCATTCGCCTGTGCGGTACATGAACCGTGGTCAGGGCAGGGCTGATAACAGTCGCAAGTTCGATATCGTCAAAACCGATAACTGAAACATCGCCTGGAACCGCAAAACCGGCGTCCTTTGCTGCCTGAATGGCGCCGACTGCCAACACGTCGTTGCCGCATATGACAAGCGAGGGGACTGCTCCTGCTTCTGCAATGCGATTGAATGCGTTGCGGCCATTCTGGATGGAATAGTTTGTTTCAACAACTGCCATGGCCGCAACATCCAGGCCTGAGTCTGCTATTGCCTGTTGTGCGCCAAGAACGCGATCCCGGGCGCGGTCGTTGGTTGTGGTGGGTGCTGAAATGTAGGCGAATGACTTGTGCCCCATGCGGATGGCGCATTCTACCAGTTTCCTGGAAGCGGAGCGATTGTTGAAGCCCACGCAGGACTGTGCACTGTCGGATGAATACGCCCAGGCTATCACAACGGGAATATTTCGTTGATTTAAAAAATCGTAGATGCCGGCATCCCGATCGGCGCCGATCAGCAGCAGGCCGTCGGCACCGCGTGCGACCATGGTGCGTATCTGTTGTGCTTCGCGTTCAGGATCATATGCGGAACTTGCTACAAGTGTCGTGGCGTTATTTTCCACCAGCGTTTTCTGGAATGCTTCGATTCCGCGGGCAAAAATCGCATTTTCCATAGTTGGGATGACGGCGCCAAAAATGCCTGTGCGATTGGCGGCTATGGCACGCGCCCCGAAATTGGGTGAGTAGTTGAGTTTGGCGACAGTTTTCATGACCCGATCACGGGTCTTCTCTGACACTTTTTCCGGTTCGTTGAGACACCGGGATACCGTAGCTGTGGATACCTGAGCGGCGGCAGCCACATCTTCCAGCGTCGGCAGGTTGCGCTTTCCTGGTTTCATTTCGATAAACCGGTCCATTATTTTGTCGGCGATTCAACACCTTATTTCATGCTGATGCAAAACTTCCAAATCACCCGGTGTAATAGCTTGCATTTTGCAGAATGTAAGCTATTACATAGTTGTTGCTGAATTCCAAATCGGGAGTAGCCCGTGTTTTTGGTTCTGATGATCTTGTTGTCGATCACGCTAGGCGCTGTGTCTGCCGTCGGCGTGTTGATATCTGGTCTGAGCGGCGAACCGTCAAGCAAGGTCGTGGCAAAAGCCATTTGCATGCAAATCCTGATACTTGTTATTTTCATTTTCTTCCGGTGATGCTCGGCAGCGAACGGCAGGCACCCGCAATCAAGGAGACTATTCCACATGCCTCGCAATTATCTGAAAAAAGCCGATCTGACATCAGCCAGCGGCTCGGACGACGTGCGCGATACCGTTCAGTCAATTCTGAACGACATTGAAGAGCGTGGCGACGCCGGTGCACTGGAATATGCGGCAAAATTTGATCGGTATGACGGAAACATCAAGCTCACGGCTGCTGAAATTGAAGCCGCTTCGGCGCTGGTGCCGGAGAAGCTGAAACGGGACATACAATTCGCCCACGACAATGTTCGCCGGTTTGCAGAAGCCCAGATGGCCACCATGAAGGACATCGAGGTGGAAGTGGTTCCCGGTCTTGTTGCAGGTCAAAAAAGCATCCCGGTTCGCACTGCAGGCTGTTATATTCCCGGTGGCCGGTACAGCCACATTGCTTCCGCGATCATGACGGTCACAACAGCCAGTGTTGCCGGATGCGAAAACATCATTGCCTGCTCGCCGCCGCGTCCAGAAGTGGGTATTGCCCCGGCCATTGTTTATGCTGCCCACATCTGCGGTGCCGACTCCATTCTGGCTCTGGGCGGTGTTCAGGGTGTCGCTGCCATGGCATTCGGTTTGTTCGACCTGCCGAAAGCCGATATCCTTGTCGGGCCGGGCAACCAGTTTGTTGCCGAAGCAAAACGGATCCTGTTTGGCCGTGTCGGCATCGACATGTTTGCTGGTCCCACAGACAGTCTTATTCTGGCGGACAAAACGGCTGATGCAGACATTGTCGCGGCAGACCTGGTCGGCCAGGCCGAACACGGCTACAACTCGCCGGTCTGGCTGGTCACCGATGATCAGACGCTGGCAGAGCGTGTATTGGCGCTGGTCCCGGGCCTGATAGCTGACCTTCCGGAACTCAACAGCAAGAATGCTGAAGCGGCCTGGCGAGACTATGCCGAGGTCATCGTGTGCGATAGCCGTGAGGAAATGGCGGCCACTTCCGACGATTATGCGCCGGAACATCTCACTGTGCAGGCGGAAGATCTCGATTGGTGGCTGGGTCGCCTTAAGTGCTATGGCTCGCTGTTCCTTGGTGAAGAAACCACCGTGGCATTTGGCGACAAGGCATCGGGGACCAACCATGTGCTGCCGACTTCCGGCGCTGCGAAGTACACCGGCGGATTGTCGGTTCACAAGTACATGAAGATCGTGACCTGGCAGCGCGCCACCCGCGAGGGATCAAAACCGGTTGCGGAAGCAACGGCACGCATATCGCGGCTTGAGGGCATGGAAGGTCACGCCCGCACCGCCGATATCAGACTGGCGAAGTATTTCCCGGACGAAGAGTTTGACCTGACGGCGGCCATGTAACTTCCTTCAGGAGCTGACCAGACGTGTTTGCAGCGAGGGAAATTCACTCATCCGGCGACGCGCGCCGATTGGCGCGCCGTCGGCTGCCGTGGATGGTGTTCGATTATATCGATGGTGCCGCCGGCGAAGGGCATGGCGAAGCGCTGAACCGGGCAGCTTTGCGTGACCTGCGGCTTCAGCCGCGAATTCTGGTCAATGTCACACAGCGTGATCTCGGTGTGAGCCTATTCGATCACGACGCGAAACGCCCGTTCGGGATCAGTCCAATGGGCATGTGCAACCTGTCCACGCCCGGCGCCGATCTCATGCTTGCGCGCATGGCGGCGAAGCATGAAGTGCCGGTTGGTGTATCGACTGTGGCCTCCACATCGCTGGAAACCATGATTGAAGAGGCGGACGGGCACGCCTGGTTTCAACTCTACATCAGCGGTGACGGCAGCAGTACGCAAGGCCTGGTGAAACGGGCGCAGGCCAGCGGCTATCGCACGCTGGTAGTGACACTCGATGTGCCTGAGGTCGGCCGGCGGCCGCGCGAGTTGCGCCGCGGTTTCAAGATGCCGTTCAAAATCGGACCTGGCCAGTTTATCGACTTTGCCCTGCATCCCCGCTGGTCGCTGGCAACCTTGATCAAGGGGCGCCCGGAAATGGCCAACTTTGCCGGGCCGGGCAACACGTTCGATCGCACCGAAAGCCGGGCTGCCGCCGACTGGGCCAAACTTGAAAGTCTGCGGCAACAATGGCCTGGCCGTCTGGTGGTAAAGGGCGTGTTGAGTGTCGAAGATGCGGTCCGCCTTAAAGATGCCGGAGTTGATGGTGTCCAGGTTTCCAGCCATGGCGGACGCCAGCTTGACAGCGCGCCACCCCCGATCCTGATATTGAAGCGGATCAGGCAAGAGGTTGGAGCGGAATATCCGCTGTTTTACGATTCCGGCATCCGTTCGGGCGAGGATGTCGTCAAGGCCTATGCGATGGGTGCGGATTTTGTGTTTCTCGGGCGACCTCTGCTGTTTGCCATGGCTGCCGGCGGCACACAGGGGTTGTCGCAATTGTGGAATGTAATATCCGATGAGACCAGCCTGACGCTTGCGCAGTTGGGCAAGACCTCGATGAGCCGATTGTCAGATACGCTTGCCGAGTGTTGAGCGGATATGCGCGGACAGGACATTGGCAGGGGCATTGCCACAGTCACGGTAAAGCTTCGACAAAAATGAACCGAAACTGATATCTAAGCTACCGTGCCTGCCCAAAGACCTTTTGTGTCACCACCTGTCCGTCGACGGTCTCGATCCATATGGATGAGCCATTGGCCGCCAACTTGCCCCGAACTACGTAGCGGCCGTCCGGCACCGGTTGGAAATTCACCACTCCTTCTACAGACAACGATTTTCCAAAAATGGCTCCGATCGGCGCCGCTATAGCGGTTCGCGGTGGCGCTGAAATTGGTGCGCCGCACCTGCTCACCGTCGATTTCCTGCAGATAAAACATGTTTGCCTTGCCGGGCACGAAGGTGCCGGCATCGCGTGTCTTGTCCGCAGAATCGGCCACGCGGGCAACCGGCCCCTCATAGGTTTTTTCAAGGTTGGTTGCGCAGGCCGTCAATCCCAGCGCTGCCAAAAGACTGAGGTTTTGCAGCAATCTTCTCATCATTTTCCGAAATCTATATCGACGCAAGCCATCTCAGTCGAATCCCAAACCCGTGTAAATGGCTGTGTTTTTCCATTGTTGAGCCTTTCGGCCCGGAGATAACCAGATCGCCTGAGCTGTCGTCTTCCCCATCAAAACACTGATCACTCGCTGGTCCGGCGGCACCTGCACTCAAATTGCGGCATATGGAAATACAGGCACCGGTTCTGAATAAAAAAAAACAGAAAAAACACAACAAATGCGCTTGAACGGCTGACCCTCTCGAAAGTTCTCCAACTAACCAGCAGCCGATACTTTATTTGTCCGGGAAGCAACTTCCCGGCACACGTAAAGTAACGGCCAATACTGAGCAGAAGTGCCCCTATACCCAGCACATGGAAGTTGTGCGCAAACTCCGTCAGTATGTCAATTAAATTTTCTCCTTGTGCAGAATTATCCATTGCACCTTACGTTGACATCATCATTAATGGCCGGTTGGGGTGTCCATCCCATTGCCGTAATCCCCGGCACCGAATATTTGCAGTGGCACAACTGTTGAGAAGCCCTGCTACCGGGGTCATGTACGAACGGATCGTCGCCCCCTGATATTTTGTTTCTGCAGGAAGCATACAGGTATTGTCTATGTTGAGTTATCAAGTAAGCGTTGAATCAAACAATCGGCACAACAGCGAGGAGATAGTCAGTGAGAAGAGTTGGAATTGCGATAGTGGGCTTGCTCTTGTTGTCCAGTGGTAACGCGCTGGCGGATGGTAAGATCAAGCGCACAGAGTTGAGCCGCACGAAGGTGCCGGGATCCGCGACCCATGAGGTCATTGTTGCGAGGCTGGAAATTCAACCGGGTGGCACTGTCCCACGTCACACCCACCACGGAGACGAACACCTGATAATCATCAAGGGCGGACCGATGAAAACGGGCAGCGGAAAGGTCATCGAGTTTGCCGAAGGGATGGCTGTTTACTTTCCGGAAGGCAAGATTCATGGCGGACTGACCGCTGCCGGAGATCAGTCCGTCATTGCTTATACCACGCATATTGTGGAGAAGGGCAAGCCGCTCAACGTGCCTGCCGACTGACTAGGGTCAGGACCCATTAATCTTATCCACTCTGCGGGAGGATATTTTGCTTCTGACGAGGCGAAAGGTCGAAGGAAACCTTATGGTTTTCAAGACCTTTCAACGATGTCAGGGGCAAAATGGACCCCGCCCTCCGGGTTTGAAGGAAAACACCCGCCTGAAGTCGAAAATGCTCGAAAAGGCACAAAGCCTTGTCTTGCGCTTTTTCAACATCATTCGACTGGTTTCCTTCAAACAGAATTGCATAAGATTAATGGGTCGTGACCCTAGCCGCTTGCGACGATGACGACGATGCCCAGCGCCAGCAACGCAGCGGCGAAGAACCGTCTGGCCATGGCGCCTTCGCGCAGGAACAGGCCACCAAGCGCAACCGAAATTGGAATTGAAGCCTGGCGCACGGACGTGACCAGCGCCACGTCGCCGCCTTGTTGATAGGCAAGCAGGATCAGGTAGTAGGAGGCATAAGCCAGAATACCCGGCACGAGCAGGTATGCGAGTTGAAAACCGTGGGCGGGCGGAGACATGGCCGGTTCGGCGAGGCGACGCCGGAACCACAGCGAGCCATAGATCAATGCCATGGTACTTTCCACGGCGAACAACATAGTGGACGGACTTAGAGTGCTCATCATGCTGGCGTCAGCCATTGAGTAAATGCCGGTTCCCGACAAAGCCACAAGTGCTAGACAAAGCGCCCTGGGGTCCTCGAACATACTGGTGCCACGGCGATACAACAGCAAGAAGCCACCGCCCACGGCCATGGCTATGCCAAGCAGGACAATGAAGGGGTAAGTTTTTCCGAAAAGGACAATGCTGGCGATTACCACGAAAACCGGCGATGCCCGAATGATCGGGTAATAGGTGGATAAATCACCACGCTTCAATGTTGCCGTTAAACAGGTTCCGTATAGAAACTGCCCGCAAACAGAAACAGCAACCAATGGCAGAACCGTCAGGATAGCCGCGAAATCCGCACCACTGATCACGCCGTGAAGCAACCCGCAGATGCTCATAATGACGGTCAGAAACAGATAACCCAGTTGCGGGTCCGGATTCTTCTTGATCATCAGATTCCAGATCGGATGCATTGTGGCGGAGACCAGCACCAACATTAAAATTTCCAGATTCATGGGCGTGGTCTTCCGAAGCCGGCTGACCCGGCGGTCTGATCGGTTGACAGAGATATCAGCCAGGCAATTGTTCTATTCCGGCAGGGCGTTGCGAGATGGTGTCATGATTTGTCTGTTGCCTGCAACTCAACCGTTCAATTCCTGTCGATGGGCGGTTACCAGATCGGCCATGGAATTGAACGTGAAATCGACTTTGGGCATGTCACCCGGCTTCATGGTTGCGCCAAAACCCTTTTTGTCGTGCCGGCGGTAGATCCAGCAGGACGCCAGGCCAAAACGGTTGGCAGGCCCGTGATCGTGAAACAGGCTTTCAGCGGTGTGCAGGATGTCGGCCTTCCCAATACCAAGCGGTTTCAGTTTCTCCAGCATGTAGTTGAAATTGCGATCAGACGGTTTATATGATCCGGCATCCTCGGCCGTGTAGATTGCATCGAACTCAACCTGCAACCGGTCATTGCTGCTTTTGAAACTGTCATTGTCGACATTTGACAGAATGACCAGCTTGAAGTGTTCCTTGAGGTACCTCAGGGCATCGACCGAATCCGGGAAAGCCGGCCAGTTCTTTATCGAGCGGCCATAGTCGCTACATTCTTCGGATGTGAACGATACTCCCCATTCCTCGGCCAGTCGTTTGTAGACGATTGGAAGCAGGTCCTGGTAGCGTTTCGCCGGTGTCCAGGTCTGCTGAGAGCTCTCATGACGGGCATGGGCCTGCAAAATTTCATCCCGGGTAAGAGAGCGGTCGACACGGGACGTCAATGTCCTGAGACCCTCAACCATGCCGGATTCCCAGTCAATCAACGTGCCGTAACAGTCAAATGTGAGTGCTTTGAAGTCGGTCAGTTTCATTGCCTTGTTCCTTTGGCTCACCGTCAGGCGAGGGGGCTTGTAGGGTTGTAATGGACTGTGATTTCCAGTGCAGGGTGGTGTTCCCAAGTTGAATTTTTACGATACGGAGTTTGTCATGGGTTGTTGACTGATGTACGCGAATTGGCTGGTCTATTTGATGCAAAATGCCGAGTTCCCTTTCGCTTTGGCATTTTATGCCGCAACCCCTGCAAATGTCCTGCCGGTCGCCGGGCGGCAGTTGTCATTGCCGGGTTATTGTCTGACTGGCAAGTCCGGTTGCGATCATTTCATGTTAAGCATGACCTGCGGCATGTAGGCCACCTGATGTTGCATTGCTTGACTTCGATGCCCACATCTGTGCTTGTGCGGTCACTGGACATGGGCAGCGACCGGAATGAGTCGCAGACTACTCCGTGCCCGTGACAGATGTTTTTCTTCGGTGGCGACCTTGAGCCATCAAACCGGGTTCATTGCCCGTTGCCGTCGAAAGAAACCCAGATGCGCCAACCTTATGCGCGCATTGATTACAAGAAAGAACAATAACTTGAAATTTTCCGACCTCGGCCTCGACAGGCCGTTGCTCAATGCGCTTGATGCATTGGGCCATGATGTGCCTACACCAATTCAGGTGAAGGCAATCCCGACAATTCTTGACCAGCGCGACGTGATTGGACTTGCACAGACAGGTACCGGCAAAACCGGCGCCTTTGCACTTCCATTGTTGCAACGTCTGGCCGCCATTGGCGGCAGGCCGAAACCCCACACCTGCCGCGCGCTCATACTGGCGCCAACCCGTGAACTGGTAACACAGATCATGAATGCCGTGCGTGACTATGGTTCACGTTTGAAACTCAGTTCGACCGCCATTGTTGGCGGCGTATCGATCCGGCCGCAGAAGACGACCATGGCGCGCGGCGTCGACGTGGTCGTGGCAACTCCCGGCAGATTGCTGGACCTTATCGATCAGCGCGCAATGCGCCTGGACTCAGTTGAAGTATTGATTCTCGATGAAGCTGACCAGATGCTGGATATCGGTTTCATGCCGGCTATTCGCCGGGTGGTGTCCATGGTGCCGGAAAAGCGCCAGACCCTGTTGTTTTCAGCCACGATGCCGAAGGAAATCCGCAAACTCACCAATGAGCATCTGAAATCTCCGGTGGAAATTGCGGTGGCTGCGGTGTCGACACCGGCAGAACGGATAAACCAGTCGGTGATGCATATTCCGGCCGGCAGCAAGATAGCGGCAGTGGCCCATCTGGCGCGGGAAAACATGGGCAAGCGGGTTATCGTATTTACCCGCACCAAGCGCGGTGCAGACCGGGTCGTGAAGCAGCTTGCCCTTGACGGGTTTGAAGCAGCGGCCATTCACGGCAACAAGTCTCAGGCCAATCGGGAAAAGGCCCTTGACCGGTTTCGCAAGGGGGCGTGCCCGATCCTGGTTGCAACCGACATTGCAGCGCGTGGCATCGACGTTCCCGGTGTCGAGATGGTCATCAACTACGAACTGCCGCATGTGCCGGAGGTTTATGTTCATCGGATTGGTAGAACAGCACGTGCCGGCGCATCCGGTTTTGCAGTTGCCCTGTGCGCGCCTGATGAACGCGGATTGCTGCGGGACATTGAACGCCTGCTGAAACGGAATGTGGATGAGGTTGCGGTACCGGAAGGTTTGCCGGAAATCTCCATGCGTGACATACCGCGCGAACCGCGCCAGCGTGATCCGCGGGCCAAGCCACAGCATAAAAAGCGCTCGCACCGGCCGCGTCGCCCCGGCGGCGAAACCGCCAAGGATGCGCGCAACGGTGGGGGACAGGAGAAAAAGTCTTCACCGGGTCCAAACCGCCGCCGCCGCTCAAACCGCTCGAAGCAGGGCGGTCAGCAGAAGTCACGGGCAGCATAGATTCCCCAATATGGGTTCAGGATGATTTTGGTTGTTTTAATCAATTTCATTCTGGCCCGGGAATAGCGGCATCACCAAATTATCTGGGTCAGGTAATAGCCGACAGTGGCCGATACCGCGGACAGTGTGGTTCCCCAAGCAATGTCGAAAATAGTCACTCTGACCGGCCAACCTTTCAAAGTGGCCTGATTGGTCATGTCATAAGTGGCGTAACAGAAAAATCCAAACAGTGCGCCATTGACGGTTGCGGTTGACCATGTGGATGTTTCCAGTGCCGGGGCGACCGCAAAGATGATCAGGCCCACAACGTAAAGTGCGTAAAATCCGGCCGCAGCGGGATAGCTGACCTTATCGGCCAGTAAATGAGACAGGCCGGAGAAGTAAAGGCGTTTTGCAATGAAACCCAACCACACGATATCGATCGCGAAAAAGGTAACGGCAGTGGCAAAGTAGGCGGTTATCAAGGTCATTTGTACGTCAACGCAGCAATCCGCGTTCCGGTTCAAACCATTCCTGTTGCATCTGCTGCTGCCGGGTGCATCGCTGAAAGGTTCCTTGTTTGGCCTGCAACGGCAATGATCGAAATGAGCGGGGTGGAATTCGTTGCATCATGAGTCTTGACGGCGCTAACCATGTTGTTTGTCTGACAGGACTTTTATGGGGTATATGTTCTGGATAACGAACAACCAAACCTGGATCACGCTTAAATGGCAACACAACGTGCACGCAAGACTCACACACCATCGGATGTAACACCAGAGCTGGGCAAGACAATTCAACGGCTGCGCAAGGCCTACAAAATGTCCCTGGGCGATTTGTCCGAACAGTCCGGTGTGGCCAAGTCAATTATTTCACAGATAGAACGCAATGAGACGAATCCGACCATCTCTACGGTTTTTCGCTTGTCCCAGGCACTCGACACGACCATTGAGGAAGTTCTGAAGACGGGCAAGAGCGGCGCGTTTGTCGAACATCAGACCAAGGCAGCAATTCCCCTGCTGGAGAGTGAAGATGGATTGTGCAGGTTGGCGATCGCCGGTCCTCTGAATTTGGTGAATCACGTACAATGGTATGATTTTCATGCCAAAGCAGGAGGGATTCTGGAATCTGAGCCACATCCTCCAGGTACAATTGAACATCTGTATGTTGTTGCCGGCCAACTGGAAGTAGCTGTTGATGGCGAATCCCGTGTTGCAAAGACCGGCGAAGCACTGCGCTACCAGGCCGACCGGCCACACAAACTGGTGAATATCGGCTCCGGAGTTGCCCATGCGACCATGGTACTGGTGTTGCGGCAACCGGGCTGAACTCTGTACTGACGGATGTGGCCTGCCACGGTGCAAACATTGTGAAAAAACAAGGCCCCGCGATCCTTACGGAGAGCGGGGCCGAATTTCCAGTTCGGTGCAACAGTGTGATGAGGAATGGAGAATTATGTAGCAATCACAAGATGTAACATGGCCAAAGGCGTATTCCTCATCCGAGTCAGTTACAGTAACTGTTTATGATGGGTGTCGTCGGCAGTGTTCTGGCCTGGTATTTGTCGATGGTGCTGTGAGCCTCCACCAAACTTGTACACATCTGCGATTGTTGTGACATGACCGAAAAGGAATTTACGCCAAGAACCACCAGTACCGCGAACAACACTACGCAAACGCGGGCAAGTGTGTTGGCAACGCTGAGGCGTTCATTGGCAAGTTTCTGCCATGGAACCATTTGATCTGTCGGTGCTACACGTAACATCATCTGTCTCCCTCTAGTTAGATTTGATCTACCCTTTAAACCGCTGGTGTATGCGGGCTTGACCATTTGTTTACTACAACCGCTGGCCGGGTGGTTCATAAATCCCCTGTTAACGTTGGGCTTTTGTGAACAACGGCAGAACAATTTGGTTCAAATTTTAATTGTGTTTTTAAGTTGGTCCACAGGCAGGAATTGCACGCAGGGTCAAAATCGCTAGTCTCGTTCAGGGAAATCGCGGCGATTCGAGTGAGAGGTTTACGCCAGCCATGATTGGTGCGTTTATTAGCGGTTGCGGGGCTCTGGAGCTTAGCGCTGATGAGGAAGCTTTTTTTCGTGACGCGCAACCATGGGGACTGATTCTGTTTGCCCGCAACATCGATAATCGCAAACAGATAGGCGAGCTTACCGCGCGGTTTCGCGAGCTTGTCGACAGGCAGGATGCGCCTGTCCTGATTGACCAGGAAGGCGGCAGGGTGCAGCGAATGGGACCGCCTGAGTGGCGAAACTATCCTGCAGGGCGCGCATACGCTGCCATCTACGAACTGGATTCGCTAACCGGTTTGTCGGCAACCCGACTGGTGTACCGATTGCTGGCCAAGGATCTTTTTGAGGTAGGCATCAATGTCGACTGCGTGCCTGTTCTGGACGTTCCGCAACCGGGCAGCCACAAAATTATCGGCGATCGTGCCTATGGCCGCAATCCGGAGCAGGTAGCATTGCTCGGCAGGGCCGCCGCGCAAGGTTTAATGGATGGAGGTGTGCTGCCGATTATCAAGCACATTCCAGGTCACGGGCGGGCATTTTCCGACAGTCATCTTGAGTTGCCTGTGGTGGATGCGCCACACCACGAACTGGAGCAGGTCGATTTCGCACCGTTTGCGGCGCTGGCTGATATTCCAATGGCGATGACGGCCCATGTTGTCTACTCAGCAATCGATGATGAGGTACCGTGTACGTTGTCTGCGAAAGTTATCGACAGCGTAGTGCGCAAGCAGATCGGATTTGACGGTCTGTTGATGAGCGATGATTTATCAATGAAGGCACTGGATGCATCACTGGCCAGCGTGGTGGGCGATCTGTCCAATTTCAGGTCTTCGATGCACGCGAGAGGTGAACTGGCTCTGAAAGCCGGTTGCGACGTGCTCTTGCATTGCAATGGAAACATGGAAGAGATGCGGCAGGTTGCGGATGCAGCCGGAACCCTCAAGGGCACAGCAGCCAAGCGCGCCGGAAGAGCGCTTTCGTTCCTGCGGAAACCGGATGAGTTTGACGTAGCCGAAGCAGAACGGGTTCTGGATAGCATGATGGCAATTGTCTGAAGCCGGTATTTACAGGGGTATTTTTGAGCTGACGCGGCCAGATCACTTGAGGATAAGTTGCTATTGACGCTGTCTGAGATGGTCAAGCGCGCTATATCTGGTGTACAAATGGCGGCACACCCGCGATATGTGGGTATTGAAATGCGGATTTTATGAACGAAGACAAGACAACTTCCAGGCAGGATGAGCTATGGCCGGACGGTCATGGTCCGGTAAGGCTCATGCCGGAACCGGAGGACGATGGGCTGCCGTTGATTGTTGACCTCGATGGTTTTGAGGGTCCGCTGGATTTGTTGCTGCAACTGGCGCGCAATCAGAAAGTCGACATAACAAAAATTTCCATTCTGGCCCTTGCCGAACAATATCTGGTTTTCATCGAAGATGCGCGCAGGATGAAGCTGGAACTGGCAGCGGATTACCTGGTAATGGCCGCATGGCTTGCGTATCTCAAATCGCGGCTGTTGTTGCCCAAGGAAACCGATGATGGCGATGAGCCGCCACCGGAGGAGCTCGCGGCCCGGTTGCAATTTCGTTTGCAACGATTACAGGCCATGCGTGATGCAGGCGCCAAGCTGATGTCGAGCAACCGGTTGGGGCGTGATGTGTTTGCGCGCGGCTGGCCGGAACCGGTGGTTGTCGAAAAGCAGGTCGAGTGGGGTGATACCCTGATCGATCTGTTGCAGGTGTATGCGGACCGGCGGCAGCGCAAGGCTGCGCACCACAGTTATGAAATCAAACGCATGCCGGTCTGGACGCTGAAAGAAGCCCGCACTGCGCTGGAACGCATGTTGGGTTCAATGAACGAATGGGGCCGGTTTGACGCCTATTTGCTGGACTACATGGTCGAACCGGAAAAACGGGCATCAGTGATAGCGTCGGGTTTTACAGCATCACTGGAACTGGCGCGAGAAGGCGTGTTGGAAGTGCGGCAGGATAAGGCATTTGATGCGATCTATTTGCGCCGGTCGCGTGCGGGTTAGATTTTTGACCGCGATAGGCGGTCAACCGGGGACGAGAGGGTTTTTAAGTTGGCAAAGCAGGCATTGACTACTGATATCGGACAAGATCCGCTGGAGGAACTTGAGCAGGATGCGGCATCTGCTGCGGAAGACGCCGTGCCTGCACATGACATTGAGCCAGCCGATGACAGCGATCTGCCGGACTATCTGTTGCGCAAAGGCGACGCCATTTCTGGTGTAATGCCCGAATTGCAGCAGCAACGGGTGGTCGAAGCGCTGCTGTTTGCGGCATCGGGACCCTTGTCTGAGGCAGAACTGGCAGCCGCATTGCCGGATGATGCAGATGTCACCGGCCTGCTTGAGGCCTTACAGGAAATCTACCGGATGCGCGGCGTAAACCTGATGCAGGTCGCCGGCAAGTGGGCGTTCAGAACGGCGGATGATCTCAGCTTCCTGCTGCGCAAGGAAGCAACCGAGCAGAAGAAGCTGTCGCGCGCCGGGCTCGAAGTGCTGTCGATCATTGCCTATCACCAGCCGGTTACTCGAGCGGAAATCGAAGACATTCGTGGTGTGGCGACGGCAAAGGGCACGCTCGACATTCTTATGGAGATTGGCTGGATCAAGATGCGCGGCCGCAGGCGTACGCCTGGCCGCCCGGTCACCTACGGCACAACGCAGGAGTTCCTGGAGCACTTCGGGCTGAATGAAATTCGTGATCTGCCCGGAATGGTCGAGTTGAAGGGAGCCGGCCTGCTTTCCGGCAACCTTCCTCCGGATATGTTCATCCCCAGTCCAAGCGACGATGATGTACTGGGACCCGACGAAGATCCGTTGGATTCAACAGACTTTGAACCGGAACTCGAAATGCACCTGCCTGAAGATGAAGAGAATGACAATTCAGGCCCGGAACCGGACGAAGCACTGAATATGGACCTCCCGGAAGTATTGGATGAGGATAGGTGAAAAAGTTCATTTTCAGGTGCAAATGACACGCCGGGTTTTTCACATCATGAGGCAGATCCCCTGACTGAAAATTCCACGCATGCGAGTTTCACCGGGAATATTCCGCAAAATTATGATACGTTTCTCGGACCGTTGTTGTTTGAATTTTCTGCCGCGGACATGGCACGCCGCGTCAGTGCGCCGTTCAACCTGCCAGTCAAGGTTCTGGAAGTAGCCTGCGGCACCGGAATATCTACAAGACACCTCGCAGGTTCACTGCCTGAAGGCAGCCAGATAGTCGCAACCGACCTTAACGAAGCAATGTTGGATCACGCAAACAGGGTAAATGGAAATCTGCCCAATGTTTCATATTCGCAGGCCGATGCGCTCGAACTGTCATTTGAAGATGAGACCTTTGATGCCGTGGTTTGCCAGTTTGGCATAATATTTTTTCCGGACAAGGCCAAAGGCATGTCCGAAATGAGCCGGGTACTTAAACCCAACGGTATACTGGCTCTCAACGTTTGGGATTCCCTGGACAAGAACGCATCGGGAGCGGTTGTTGATCAGTTGATCAAGCGCAAATTTGATGACGATCCTCCGAACTTTCTGGAAGTACCCTTCGGGTTTCATGAAATTGAGGCAGGGCGTCATCTCTTTTTTGACGCCGGCTACGAAACAGTGGAAGTGGCTCAAGTCAAGGAAACGGTTTCAGTGGCTGACTATGGCGCGGTAGCTCGGGGCTTTATCACAGGTAATCCGACGATTATTGAAGTTGAAAATCGTACAACCGTAAATATGGATGATTTATTGTCAGCTGCCGTGGCGGAACTGGAAACCGAGTTTGGACCACCACCGGCTGACTTGTCATTTCAGGAGATAGTCTACCTGGCTCAAAAGGATGCTGATTGATTGTTGGGTTCGCCCGCTACATTCTGTCTGCAAATATGCAGCAAGACACATGTGGGCGCCATTTACTTGAGCCTACCCGGAGCTTGCTCCAGAAATTGGTGATGGTGCGTCTCAACTGTCGTCTTGTAGACGCTGGATAGTTGGACCAGGTTGGTGTAATCACCGTGCGCAATGACTGAAGTACTTCACAGGATAACCCGGGGCCGATGGGGACCGCGCGGCACTGCAGCGGCAGCGTTTGCATCGAGCGTGACGTTTGATAATGTATCGCTGACCTACGGTGAAACCGAAGCGGTGCGCAATGTTTCATTTGAGTTGAAACAGGGTGAGATCGTGTGCCTGCTCGGGCCATCGGGCTGTGGGAAATCGACTTTGATGCGACTGGCGGCCGGAGTTGAGCGCCCTGATTCAGGCCGCATTCTGCTGGACAATGCTGAGGTTGCCTCGGAAACAAGATTTGTGCCGCCTGAAAAGCGTTCCGTTGGTCTGATGTTTCAGGATTACGCCCTGTTTCCCCACCTTACCGTTATGGGGAATGTGATATTCGGCCTGAAGGGTGTCGATACGAAGAGTGCTACCAATGCTGCACGGTCAGCCCTGCTGAGGGTCGGGTTGGATCATCTGGAAAAATCCTACCCGCATGAATTGTCGGGCGGCGAACAACAGCGTGTGGCGCTGGCTCGTGCAATCGTTCCGCGGCCGGCGGTAATGTTGATGGACGAACCGTTTTCCGGACTGGATCAGCGTCTCAGGGAACACGTGCGTCATGAGACCCTGGCGATCCTCAAGGAAACCCGTTCCAGTTCAATCCTGGTGACCCATGACCCTGAAGAAGCCATGGGAATGGCAGACCGCATTGTGCTCATGAGGGCAGGGCGCGTTGTACAAATCGGCACGCCGGACGAATTGTATCGCAGTCCTGCGGATGCTGAAGCGGCCAGGTTTTTCTCGGACGTCAATGAACTGAGGGTTCGCATAGTAGATGGCGCGGCTGATACGCCGCTGGGTCGTTTTACAACAGATGCTGGAGAGGAAGGCGGTCCGGCACTCGTCATGATCCGGCCGCAGGCTTTCGTACGCACCACAGAAAATACACCGGGATCACTGGTAGCCCAGGTCATAGATCAGCGATTTCTGGGCGACAAGGTTGAGCTCTCACTGATGTTTGAGGGATTGAACGAAGAGGTGTTCGCAAGAGTGGCTACAACCGGATGTCCACAGTTGGGCGAGACGGCCCATTTTCGTGTGGATCAGGAACATGTACTGGTGTTTGACAATCTGGGCAGCTGACACCATTTCACATATTAACCGCTCTTGATTGTCGCCGCCATCTCGTGTTGCGGCACATAGGGCTTTCTGCAATAGTGCGCGCAAATTACGAAAGGTCCGGGTGGGATCTTTGTGTATAGGGAGAATTTAAATGTCTATTGGACCATGGCAAATTATCATTATCGTTCTGCTCCTGGTTGTCCTGTTCGGCCGCGGCAAGATTTCCGAACTTATGGGTGACGTTGCCAAGGGGATCAAGAGCTTCAAGAAAGGCATCGCTGAAGATGTCGACGAAGCCAAAGAAACAGTCGCCGACACTGCCAAGACCATCGAGCTTGAAGCAGAAGAGATGACCGAGAAGGTCAAGGACAAAACCAAGAGCTGATCGGTTCTGGTAACCTCACAGACCGCCGGTTGACGGCGGCCTGTCCAGTAAATCTTGGCGGGGGCTTTCCTCACCGTTCGGGAACACGGTTCACATGTTCGATTTTGGCATAGGCAGTACGGAGCTGATACTCATTGCGGTAGTGGCATTGATTGTCATCGGCCCGCGTGATTTGCCCAAAGTGTTGCGCACGGTTGGCCAGGTGATGACCAAAGTTCGAGCCATGGCGAGGGAATTTCAGGGACATATTGAGGACGCAGCCAAGGAAAGCGGACTTGACGAACTGAAGAAAGACATTACCAAAGCAGCCAATTTCGATATGAACGATCCGTTGGGCGATGTTCCCCGCGAGCCGGGAAAAGTGTCGTCTCCGGTTGCCCATGATGCGCCAGCGGCAACCACCGAACCGGCATCCAAACCCGCCGGAAAGGCTGCAAAACCGGGAAAGACCGCGTCAGGGAAGAAGGCTGCTGCCAAGGATAAAAACACATGAGCGCGCCTGACGACGACATTGAGGCCTCCAGCGCGCCGCTTATCGAACATCTGGCCGAACTTCGCAGCCGCCTGATACGCTCGGTCATCGGCTTTGCTTTGATGTTCGTGGTGTGTTTTTATTTCGCGGACAAGATTTTTGACTTCTTGCTGGTTCCGTATCAGTGGGCAGTCGGCGAAAATCAGGAGCTGAAACTGATTTTCACCGCGCCTCAGGAGTTCTTCTTCACACAATTGAAGATCGGTATGTTTGGCGGCCTGTTTCTGGCATTTCCACTGATCGCCACGCAAATTTACATGTTTGTCGCGCCGGGCCTGTACAAGCACGAGCGCAATGCGTTCAAGCCATACCTGTATGCCACGCCGGTCCTGTTCGTTGCTGGCGCGTCGCTGGTGTTCTTCATGGTCATGCCGATTGCCATGCGGTTCTTCATAAGCTTTCAGCAATCTGGCGCCGACGGGCGTGCGGTCATCGAATTGTTGCCCAAGGTGTCGGAATATCTGAGCCTGACCATGACACTGATCCTGGCATTTGGTGTCTGCTTCCAGCTACCGGTTATCCTGACCTTGCTGGGGCGAGTTGGCATCATCTCTTCACAGGGGTTGAAGGAAAAGCGGAAATACGCCGTCGTCGGTGTGTTCGTGCTTGCAGCTGTGTTGACACCTCCCGATCCATTTTCGCAGTTGGGACTGGGATTGCCGTTGTTGCTACTCTATGAGGCATCAATCTGGACAGTCCGGTTGGTGGAGAAGAAACGCGACGCTGCCGAGGCGGCACGTGAGGCGGAAAACGCCTGAAGCCGACTTGGCCGGTCAATTCTGCGGCTTCCACAACAGACCATTATCCGGTTGCCCGCTGCCTTGTGAACTGCGGCTGCTCCTGCATATTTCAACCTGCCGCTTCGCCTGTATTTGGTTGCAATATTTTAATTCAAAAACTGTTGACCTTCCACTTGCTGGAACCCTCATCATTCATCAACGCCGTTGTTGAACAGGTGATCGAAGCAATGAAGAAACATCGAGATGGAGTGCCGTCACATAGTGGTCATGACCCCGATGGGACCAGCTCCGCTGCGCCTGATGCAGCTATGGTTACAGATCCGGTTTGCGGGATGGCGGTGCTTCTGGATGCGGGCAAGCCAACGCACGTGTGGGACGGCAAGGATTTTCATTTCTGTGGAGAGAAGTGCCGTAAGCGGTTTGTGGCAGACCCTTTTTTCTACATATCCGGCAATTGCAAGGCCAAGAAACAGGCCGCTGCCCGGGGGACGACCTATACCTGTCCAATGCATCCTGAAATTGTTCAGGAAGAATTCGGCAGTTGTCCCAAATGCGGGATGGCGCTGGAGCCGATGGGTGGTGTAAATGACGAACCCAACCATGAACTGGTGGATTTTTCCCGTCGTCTCTGGGTCAGCATCGCAGCCGCAGTTCCTCTGATGGTCCTGACAATGGGCCCACTTGCCGGTTTGCCGGTTAGGGACCTGTTTGGAACACAACTGTCTCTCTGGCTGGAATTTGCCCTGGCAACTCCGGTGGTCTTGTGGGCCGCATGGCCATTTTTCCAACGTGGCTGGACATCGATTGCCACGTGGAATCTCAACATGTGGACGCTGATCATGATCGGCGTCGGAACCGCCTATACCTACAGTGTGGTTGCCACATTCCTCCCAAACCTGTTTCCAGCCGGGATGAGAATGCAAGGTGGCCACATGCCTGTCTATTATGAGGCAGCTGTCGTTATCATTGCGCTGGTTTTTGTGGGGCAGGTTCTTGAATTGCGCGCGAGGGAGCGGACTGGCGACGCCATTCGGGCGCTGCTTGACCTGGCGCCGAAATTGGCCCGGCGCGTTCTTCCCAACGGAGACGAGTACGATGCGCCGGTGGAAAATCTCGTTGACGGCGATCGCCTGCGCGTACGGCCCGGCGAAAGGGTCCCTGTAGATGGCATCGTCCTGGAAGGCAACTCATCGGTCGATGAGAGTCTGATGAGCGGGGAAGCGGTACCCGTTGAGAAAAACCAGGGTGATCTGGTCACGGGGGGAACGACCAACAAGAATGGTTCATTAATCATTCAGGCGCTGCGGGTAGGCGATGAAACCATGCTGTCGCAAATCGTGGCTATGGTTGCTTCAGCACAGCGATCACGTGCGCCGATACAAGGGATGGCCGACAAGGTTGCGGCCTACTTCGTCCCCGCGGTGGTTGTTGTGGCGGCTTTCGCCTTCGTAACCTGGCTGATGATCGGCCCGCAACCAGCGCTCGTTTTCGCAATAATCTCGGCCGTATCTGTATTGATTATTGCCTGCCCATGTGCCCTCGGTCTTGCAACTCCCATGTCAATCATGACTGCGACCGGGCGTGGTGCGCAGGCGGGTGTTCTGATCAAGGATGCAGAAGCCCTTGAACGCATGGCGAATGTAGACACCCTGATTGTCGACAAGACCGGCACTCTGACACAAGGCAGGCCGGTACTGACAGATGTTGTCGCTACCGGCAGTCATTCCGAGTTGAAGGTACTTGAACTGGCGGCAGGTATCGAGAAAGGGTCAGAGCACCCTCTTGCGGAAGCAATCGTTGCAGGTGCTAAGGAACGCCAGGCCGATCCCGACAAAATTACGGATTTTGAAGCCATCATTGGCATGGGTGTGAAGGGTAAAGTTTCCGGCAAGCAGCTGGTGCTCGGCAACAGAGCAATGATGCTGGCTGCGGGAATAGACGTTTCGCAGGTTGAAGATCGCGCCGATCAAATGCGCGTACAAGGGAAAACGGTCATGTTTGTCGGATTTTCCGGCAAACTGGCCGGGATCGTTGCTGTAGCGGACCCGATCAAGCCGTCGACGCAGGCAGCAATAGCGTCGCTGCATCGGGCCGGGCTGAAGATCATCATGGCGACCGGGGATAATGAAATAACAGCTCGCGCCGTAGCCGACAGTCTTGGCATTGACGAAGTCCGGGCCGGCGTGCTGCCAGAAGACAAGAAGGCAATTGTTGAAGAGTTGCAGAGAGCCGGTCACAAAGTTGCCATGGCGGGAGATGGTGTCAACGATGCACCCGCATTGGCGGCAGCCGAAGTTGGAATTGCAATGGGGACGGGTGCCGATGTGGCGGTTGAGAGCGCCGGAATAACGTTACTACAGGGCGACCTTACCGGCATCGTCAAGGCACGGAATCTGTCTCAGGCAACATTGCGCAATATCAAGCAGAACCTGTTTTTTGCGTTCGCGTACAATTCTGCCGGTGTACCGATCGCGGCTGGAATTCTGTATCCGCTAACTGGAACTCTACTGTCTCCAATGATTGCAGCCGCCGCGATGAGTTTGTCGTCAGTGTCTGTGATCACAAATGCGCTGAGGTTGCGCGGTGTGCAGTTGTAAGCGTTCGCACAGAAACGGCCATGAGTAGAAATGTCTGAGAAACCGTTTGGCGTTGTTGGTGTGACGGAAGACATCTGATTCCGACACGGCTATTGCCGAATTCTGCGGAAACCCGCCAATTCAACCACAAGTTGCGGCAACGGCCGATGCCTTGCCGGTTCGGTTTGCATTATATTAACCATGTTTCGGCTAGGTTGGTTGCGAACTTGAATGTGCAATCTGAATTGGCGACTATCATGAAAAACTTATTACTTTCGGGGGCTTGTGCTGCGGCGCTTGTCCTGGGGTGTTCTGCTGCTCAGGCGGCAGACTATGAAGAACCTGCAGTGGGTGGCGTGTGGTATGCCAGCATTTTTGGAGGTGCGTCGTTTCTCGAAGAATTTGACATTACCTACTCAAACTCCGGCACTGCGGGCATATCCGAGACCAGTACAGATGCCGGCTTCATAGTTGGTGGGGCAATCGGAATGGAAATCAGTCCGAATGTACGGGCTGAAGTCGAAGTATCGTACTTTGAGAACCAGGTGAACGGTCTGAATTACCCATATTTTCCGGTTGACTATGACGCGAGCGGTCACGTCAATTCCGTCAACCTCCTGGTGAATGTCTGGCACGACTTCAATATGGGCGGGTTTACGCCTTATATCGGTGGTGGAGCCGGCGTTGGATTCGTCGATGCACAAGCTGCCTGGTCAGATCCTTTCAATGAACTTGTTGGCTCGGATGTCGGTTTCGCATTTCAGGCCGGGGGCGGTGTAAGGTTCGGGCTGACTGAAATGATCGGTGCGGATGTCGGCTATCGTTTCAGGGGAATTCTCGATGTCACCTTACCGTCAGATGACCCTGTTCAAACCAATGCAAGTACGGATATTTACGGGCACTTTGTCCAAGCGGGGATTACAATAAATCTGGGCGGAATGTAAATATTTTCCAGAATGAAAAGAGGGGCTGAAGCAATGTGCTTCAGCCTTTTACTTTTGCGGTCGAATCAGTAGACTCCGGGCATGCGAGCACGCCAGTTTTTGCCCCCCTCAAAACCTCAGTCAAAGAACAGCGAACGGCATGCGCAGCTGCTGCAGCGCGGCAGTACCTTGCAGGGTCAGGGCAGGGGCAAGGAGGCGGAATATTGCTTCCAGCTGGTTTTGCGTGACAATCCGAAACATCCGGACGCGCTCAACCTGCTTGCCACACTGGCTGTCGAGGCGGGTCAATTCACGACAGCAATCGAGCTTTTCCAGAAGGTCGTGAAGTTGGCTCCGAAAAATCTCGTTTACCGGAACAACCTGGCCAATTGTTATATACGCAGCAGCAGGCCGGAACTGGCACTGCCTCAACTCAGGAGAGTACTTGCCGGCAACCCGAAAATGTCCGCTGCGCTGTACAATCTGGCGCGCGCCTACAGGGCGATGGGCAAGGGCATGGAAGCCGAGCAGGCGTATCGGCGGATGCTGTCATTTGAGCCTGAGTCCCTGCCGGCCAGAATTGGCCTTGGCGAAGTTCTGACAGATCTTGGGCGGATGGACGAGGCGACTAAGGTTTTCCGCGCGGTGATCGCCGGAACTCCCAACTCGGTCGAGGCCTACAACGGACTGGTGGCTGCCCATAAATTTACCGCCGGTGACAGGGACATTGATGCGCTGCTGGAGTTGCTGAAGGAAACTTCCGGAGATACCCGGGAGCAAGTTGCGCTGCATCATGCTGCTGGAAAAATGTACAATGATCTTGGCCAGTACGATGCGGCCTTTGAGCACTTTGCCAAGGCCAAGGAGATCGTCAGTCGGAAATTCGATATCGCCAGCTATCAGCGCTTCATTGAAAAAACCCGCCAACTTTATACCTTGCCGTTCTTTCTGGAGAGATCTCAGTATGGCGACAGTTCCCAGCGGCCTGTTTTCATTGTGGGCATGCCGCGCTCCGGCACGACTCTTACGGAGCAGATTCTGGCAAGCCATTCGCAGGTAAAAGGCGCCGGCGAGTTGGTAGACGTGCAGAGGATTGAGCGCCGGATTACAGAAACAAAACGCGAAACCAATTCCTATTTCAATATGATCGCCGGTCTGACAGCGGTTCAGGCCCAGGAGCATGCAGATGCCTACCTGGATACTCTCAAACGGCACTCACGTGTCGCCTTGCGTGTCGTCGACAAGATGCCGCACAATTTTGAGTTGCTGGGATTGATTGCACTGCTTTTTCCCAAAGCGCGCATCGTACATTGCCGGCGCAACCCGATTGATACCTGCATTTCCTGTTTCACGCACAATTTTTCAGACGCGCATGGCTACAATTCTGATCTTGCCAACCTGGGGCTGTATTATCGTGAGTATTCCAACCTGATGTCGCATTGGTCGAGAGTCTTGCCGTTGCAGATCTTTGATTTGAATTATGAGGACATGGTGGCGGATCAGGAAGCCACGACGCGCCAGCTGATCAAGTTTCTTGGGTTGGAGTGGGAGGATTCCTGCACCAGTTTTCATCTGACGGAACGGGCTGTCAGCACGCCGAGCCGGTGGCAAGTGAGACAACCGATTTACAAATCATCCGTGCAACGCTGGCGGCGTTTTGAAGCGCATCTCGAACCTTTGAAACACTCGCTCGGAGACCTGTTTCAGCCGGGGTGATCGAATTGCTTACAGTCAGTCCGCGTCCAACTTTACAGCAACATCGCTGTCGCCAATATCCCAGTACAGTCCCACCATGACTTCCAGCGCCGACCGGCACACGGACATCAGAACATGTTCATCCGGCGCATGCTGGGAACACGATGCGTAGGAATGTGGAATCCAGATTGCCGGCAAGCCCAGATCATCGGTGAATATGTCATTGCAGATCGAACCGCCCATCGATGGGATGATGGCGGGAGTTGAATTGGTCGAGCGTTGCAGGGAATTGCGCACGAACATGGCCCAGGGGTGGTCCGGCTCTGTACGGGTTGCCTTGAATACCCCGTCGTTGGACGCCGGGGGAGGTGTTACCTTCACGGTTTCGAAACCGGCTTCGTTGAGATGGGCTTGTAGAACCGGGATAATGTTGTGGTAGTGCGTGCCCGCGACGAAACGGAGCTGGCAGTTGGCTGTTGCCTTGGGGGGAATGGCATTTACAGGTCGTCCGGGGGTGCCGGTGGAATAGGCGAGCACATTGAACACATTGCCGGCATACACACGTTGCGGTGGCGTCAGGTCGCGCTCACCCCACCACGTGTCGATGTCCGGTCCGTTTTCGCCACCGTCAACCTCAATGTCGTCCAGTACTTCACGCACTGCAGCGGTCATGGCCGGCGGCTTCAGGCCCTCAACCAGCAACTGCCCCTTTGAACTGACTATGCTTGCAATGGCGTTTGCCAGGATAACTCCCGGATTGGCAAGCAGACCGCCCCAGTTTCCCGAGTGATGACCGCCGTCCCGCAGGTCGCAGACAAGGTCAATGTTTACTGCTCCCCGACACCCGAGCGATATGGTCGGCCGTTTCGGAGACACGCGGGGACCGTCAGACGCGATGAAGACATCAGCGGAGAAATCAGGTTTGTTGGCACTGACAAGTTCCTGCAAACCCTTGGACCCGGCTTCTTCACCCATTTCAATCAGGAACTTCGCGTTGAATCCAAGTCTGCCGCGTTCCGCCAGCACTGCACGCATTGCTGCCATGTTGATAGTGTGCTGTGCCTTGTTGTCGGCAGTGCCACGGCCGTATAGCCGGTCGCCGTCGCGAGCTGTGATCCAGGGCCCTTTGCCCTTCGTCCACTGATCGTCGAGACCACGAACGACATCGCCGTGTCCGTATCCCAGAACCGTTGGCAACGTTGAGCCTTCCAAACGGGTTGCGAGGATCGCAGGAGCTTGTCCTGGAACCGGATTGTCATAGCGCGTGACCTTGAACCCCGTCGCTTCGAAGGCAGGTACCATCTCTTCCTCGAGATACCGGTGAAGATGGGGCAGGCTGTCGGGCAGTTTTTGACTTTCGGTTCGATGGGCAACTCGGGCCGCGAGTTCGGCTTCAAAGGCTCCGCCTTCGATGTAGTTTCTGATGCGACTGATTGCCCCGTGGCGGCTGCTTGTTTCGTTCATGATGCCCATATTCCATTTCATTGCGCGTGAAAATCCTGCCGCCGCTTCCCGGTACCGGCCACTAACCGGGATGATGGCGCATTGTTCCCGTTTTGATTTATCTGTGTACTTTCGTCTAAGTCCACAGAAAACCTTGCGATTTTTGTCTGCCCCGGCTGGAAAAATCAGGTATAACCCAGAGATTCGGAACGTACTGGAGCACCTGAACGGATGACACCTTTTGCAATCGCCGGCATTCAGATGAATGTGGCAGCCCTGCAATCCAACGTAGAAAGTATGCGGCACCGGCTGGATATTATGATGGCCAGGTTTCCCTGGACGCAGATGGTCTTGTTCAGTGAACTTGCCCAGCATGGGCCGCTGCACCGTTTCGCGCAGCCTTTTGACAACCAAGCGATGCAGCAGTTCTGCGCTGATGCGCGCAGGCACAAGATCTGGTTGATCCCAGGTTCGTTCTTCGAAAAAGCTGCTGACGGCAAGGTCTACAACACGTCTGTCGTGATTAATCCGCAAGGAGACATCATCTCTTCGTACCGCAAAATGTTTCCGTTCAGACCATACGAGGTTGGGGTCGAGGCCGGATCTGAGTTCTGTGTCTTTGATGTGCCGGAGGTGGGCCGCTTCGGGCTGTCTATTTGTTACGATATCTGGTTTCCGGAAACCACCCGTCAGTTAACCAGCATGGGTGCCGAAGTGTTGTTGCATCCGGTTCTGACCGGCACTACTGACAGGGATGCGGAGTTGGCGATTGCACGCGCCACGGCCGCGCAGTTCCAGTGTTATGTCATTGACGTCAACGGACTGGGTGCGGGCGGGGTCGGGAGATCTTGTGTCATTGATCCTTCAGCAAACATTATGTACCAGGCAGCCGGTCAAGAGGAAATGTTCCCGATTGAGATCGACCTTGACCAGGTGCGCAGACAGCGCGAGACTGGCATGCGAGGTCTTGGCCAGGTGCTGAAGAGTTTCCGTGATCGACCGACGGACTTTCCGGTCTACGACCGGGCATCCGGCGCGGATGCCTACCTCAAGACGCTGGGGCCCCTGGCAATGCCGATACAGGGTTCCACAGCGGGACTAGCCCAATTTCCTCATCAGGCGGAGGAAGTTGCAAACTTGAATATCGAGGTGCCGGAATCGGACAGTATTGCCGACATACGGTCAAAACTAGCGAGTGTCTGAGAGTAATTTAACCGTTTTGTCTGCCAAACATGGCGCAATTGCGGGATTGCTGATTTACTCTCCCACCTAACCGCCGGGGAGTATCGTTTAAATGCAATCCATGAGTGACTACTATAGCGCTATCCAGTTGAGATCAGATCGCTGGAGCGCATTGCAGGAAATCACCAAAAAGCTGGCCTCCTACCCACAGGGCAAGTCATCGGCCAAGTTGCATTCAAAAGCTGAAGAATTGCTGGAAGCCCTGGGACCCCTGGAATCGTATTGGGCGTTTCCGGGTATTGCAGCATTCGATCATTTGCGCCGCCAGTGCGATCACAAGAATTATGCCGATCTGGCTTTTTCAGTCCGCCGAATCCTGCGTGCTCTGACATCGGGTGCGTATCGCCGGCGTTCGATCCCACTGGACCGCGATGACGTGGACAACGAAGAGCTTGAAGACGAAGCGCTCCTGTCGCCGGAAGCCAGGGCGCTGACGAAACCTTATTTTGAGGTGCTGTTTGTAGACCATGTCAGCGAACATCAGGAGCGCTGGCTGCGGGCATCGGTACAACGTATGCGCCGTAGCGAGGATGACTTTGCCTATGAACCCGTTATCGTTCCAAGCCTTGAGGACGCCCTGATTGCGATCCTGTTCAACCACAATATTCAGGCGGTGGTGGTTCGCCCCGGCGTGTCGCTGAAATCCAAAAATGAGCTGCCGATCCTCAAGCAATACCTCTCCCGCATCGGAGATGATGAAGATGTTGACGGCCTGCGACCTGAAAATTACGGTCCTGAACTGGCCCGCTTGATTGCCAAGGTGAGGCCGGAACTCGACACTTATCTCGTGACCGACCGCTCTGTGGAATCCATTGCCGGTCTCGATCTGGGGCTGTGCCGCCGGGTGTTTTACAATCAGGAAGACTTCCTCGAACTGCACCTCAATATTCTGCGTGGTGTGCAAGCCAGGTTCAAGACGCCGTTCTTTACGGCGCTGGTGGAGTATTCACGCCAGCCGACGGGTGTGTTCCACGCCATGCCGATCAGCCGTGGCAAATCAATTTCCCGTTCGCACTGGATACAGGATATGGGCGCGTTTTACGGGCCTAACATTTTCCTCGCCGAAACCTCTGCAACTTCAGGGGGCCTGGACAGCCTGCTGGAACCGCATGGTCCCATCAAGGAAGCCCAGGAACTGGCGGCGCGTGCCTTCGGAGCCAAGCACACTTTTTTTGCGACCAATGGCACATCGACCTGCAACAAGGTGGTCGTGCAGGGCCTGGTGAGGCCCGGCGATATTGTGCTGGTGGATCGCGACTGCCACAAATCCCATCATTACGGTATGGTGCTTGCCGGCGCCCAGGTGGTTTACCTCGACAGCTATCCGTTGAACGAATATTCGATGTATGGCGCGGTGCCGTTGCGCGAAATTAAACACCAGCTATTGAAACTGAAAGCAGCCGGCAAGCTTGATCGCGTCCGCATGCTCTTGTTGACCAACTGCACATTTGACGGAGTGGTCTACAATGTCGAACGGGTGATGGAAGAATGCCTGGCCATCAAACATGATCTGGTCTTCCTGTGGGATGAAGCCTGGTTTGCATTTGCCCGGTTTGGCCCAACCTACCGTCAACGCACCGGCATGAACGCAGCCGGGGTGCTGCGCGAGC
>JAHEFB010000092.1:0-2168 GCA_024640405.1 Alphaproteobacteria bacterium
TGCTCAAAGTTGATGATCTTTTCAGCGCCACTGAAAAACAGGCCAAACATGCCACCAACTGCCGTGGTCGTGAATGGCACGCCGGCAAAATCCGCCTCGGCCTGCAGACCCGAAGTCAGCATATTGGTCTTTTCGGTCAAAGCCTCATAAAATCCGGGGCGGCTGATCTGGTCGAGCGTTGCCAAACCCGCTGCCATTGCCACCGGGTTGCCCGACAGAGTCCCTGCCTGGTAAACAGGACCGGCTGGTGCGACAAGCTCCATGAATTCGCGTTTGCCACCAAAAGCACCTACCGGCATACCACCACCAATGACCTTGCCAAAGGTAGATAAATCCGGCGTGACGCCATACAGCGTCTGCGCGCCACCGAGGGCGACGCGGAAACCGGTCATCACCTCATCAAATATCAGCAACACACCATGCTGGTCGCAAAGTTGCCGCAAGCCCTGCAGGTAGCCCTCCTGCGGCGGAATACAATTCATGTTTCCGGCCACCGGCTCGACAATCAGGCATGCAATTTCATCGCCTTGTTGGCTAAAACATTCCCGCACAGCAGACAGGTCGTTGAATGGCAGCGTCAGGGTCAGATCGGCACAGGCCGAAGGCACACCTGGCGAGTTGGGCACACCCAATGTCAAAGCGCCACTGCCGGCTTTTACCAGGAACGCATCGGCGTGGCCATGGTAGCAGCCTTCAAACTTGACAATGCGGTCACGCGAGGTCGCGGCACGTGCGACACGAATAGCGCTCATCGTGGCCTCGGTACCCGAATTCACCATGCGGACCATGTCCATGCTTGCCACCAGCTCACACAGACGCTCAGCCATCGTGACTTCCGCCGCTGCCGGCGCACCAAAACTCAGACCCTTGGCGACAGCCTCCTGAACCGCAGAAATAATGGCCGGGTTGGCATGACCAGCGATCATCGGACCCCAGGAACCGACGTAGTCTATATAAGACCGCCCGGAAACATCATATAGACAAGCGCCTTGCGCATGATCAAAAAAAACCGGATCTCCGCCCACGCCATTGAAAGCCCGTACCGGTGAATTCACACCGCCCGGTATGTGTTTACGTGCGCGTTCAATCAATTCTTTGCTTGTGGTCATTATTGCTGTACATCCGCTGTTTAAATTTCAATTTTAACCCGTATATACATTTATTACGCGTTTGTTGTTCAGGCACAAACTACGTACATTGCAAACTTGGGTCTATAATCGGTACAGGAAAATTACGTGACAGAGAACGATTACAAAATCTGGATGTGTATCATATGCGGCTGGGTATATGAAGAAGAGAAGGGCTGTCCTGAAGAAGGTCTTGCACCAGGTACGCGATGGGAGGATATCCCGGAGTACTGGGTATGCCCGGATTGCGGTGCAGGCAAAGAAGACTTTGAGATGATTGAACTCTGACGGAGAAAAAACATGGCGACTGCTAGCATCACCCGCGACAAACGCAATGCGATTATTGGTGGTGTTTGCGCCGGTCTTGCACGTCATTTTGGCTGGTCGGTGACCGGCACCCGTGTTGTTTATGTTCTCGTGTCGATATTGTCCGCGGCTTTTCCGGGTATCCTGGTCTACCTCATTCTCTGGTTATTGATACCGGAATCTGACTGAGGACAGGGTACGCTTTTACGTTACGTCAAATAGACGTAATACCCGTTCGCCACCTGCCATCCGCTTCCAGTTCCAACCAGCGAAATGCCGGGCCGAGCGGGCCGGGGCTGAATTTTTTTTCGTCCCGCCGGCCATTAATAGCGCTTGATGGGCTGCCGAGCATAGCAATCCCGCCCACCTGGCCTTGATAAACCTGGTGTATGTGGCCCCAAAGAACGATCTTCACAGCCGCTGACTGGCCAAGCAATGCAAGAAAAGCTTCCGGCTCAAACAATGGGTACTTGTCTATCCATGGGCTGTTTACAGCTGTGGGCTGGTGATGCAGGCAAACGAGTTTCGGGCGCCCGACGTCGCTTTGTAGCATATTCTCAAGTTGCTCGAGGGTCCGCCCGCTAAAACGCCCCCCTACCTCTCCCTCGACGCAGGAATTCAGGCGGATGATTTGCCATTCACCGTGATTGGACGTTTCCACGTCGTGTACCGGGCTGCCAGGGAAAAATCTGGCCAGCAGGGCTGGATCATCATGGTTACCAGGCAGCGCTAAAA
>JAHEFB010000092.1:2268-4234 GCA_024640405.1 Alphaproteobacteria bacterium
TACATCGCCGGCACAACACTGGGATAGGAAGGACAGCGGCTGACCCGGCAAGGTTGTGCGTCCAGTGACGCACTGACCATTTTCAGGTCTTTGTCAAAATACAGAATATCCAGCGGGATACGAGTGTTCTTCATCCAGAAACTGCGTGGCTCTTCATTCTGAAAAATGAACAACATCCCTTCGTCCGAACGCATCCGGTCCCTGTACATCATACCCAGTGTCTGTTTTTCCCGCGTATCGGCAATCTCAACACTGAACCGCTTGCCACCGAGCTCTACACTGGGGGCCCCTGCAGAACAGGCCGTGCAGGCGGTTAATATCAGACAGGACAACAAAAAACGCATTTGAATGATCCGGTTGGGAGTCCAACCGGATAGTAGCAAGAGCCCGCAGGAGTAACCAGCTTTGCCGGTCACGGTCTCCTGACTATGGAATCACAATTCTAAGCGGGGCCTGTCCGCCGCCTGACAATCGCCACCGGCGAAGCTGTTTGTTTCTGCAAATCTCCAGTTGAGCACTGAAGGCTGTCAGTCCACAGATGCGATTTGTACATCCGGAGCATCTTCCACGTTCAGCGCCAGCATCACATCCCTGTAATAGACCGGGTCGATGTCACCCATCACGTTGACGACAACGACCTCTGATTCATCGGCGGACACAATGGTCAAGCCCTGTATGCCACTGCCGGACGACTTGGCATACATGTGAACCAGTTCGCCATCTTCACTGACGAGCATGACGGGGTCCCAGCCATCATCCAACAACTTGCCACCCATGCGCTCAAAATTACGCGTGATCCGGTCGTTGTCACCATCGACTTCATAGATACGTATCCGAACGCCTTCCAGGCTTCTCAAAAGGGCCTGTGTCTCTGGCTCATCATCAAGAAACCTGGCCGCAAACCACATTGTCGTTGGCCCGATGGACAGGGCCATTGTGCGGTTTGTTTCATTCATTCCGGGTGAGTCAAGATTGGCGTAGCCTGCGTTGCTGCGTGGTGCAGTAAAGCCGCAGGCGGCGAGCAGCAAGGCTGTCATCGCAGCCATGGCCAATTTAAGAGTCCGGGTATACATGGTTCGTGTGTACATGATTTGCCTAATCCAGGTTCAATGAACTGTCTATATCGACATCCAGGCCTTCCATCACTTTACCAAGTTGCTTCGGATCCAGTTTGCCGATGATATTAATAAACATGACTTCTTCTTCATCCACCGTCATCACTGTCATGCCTTCCATCGACTGGCCATTCATCTTCATATAGATCAGCACCTGCTCATCATCCTCGTTGACCTGTACAACAGGTTCCCAGCCCTTGGATTTCAGGGTGCTCTTGACCTCGCCGAACTTTTGCCTGGCGACCGTTGGGTCTTTTTCAATAGGATAGCCAAATACCCTGACACCCTTGAGCTGCGACATCATCTCTGAAGTCTCCGGGTTGCTGTCCTCGCTCATCAAGCCTACAAACTGGAGCAGGGTGCCGCCGATGTTGATGGAGATTTTGGGTTCGCCATAGGCAGACGAAAGATCTCCAAAATCGATGAAGCCGGGCAGGTCTTTGAGCTCGTCTTCCTGTGCCAGTACCGGCATTGATACCAGCAGGCAAAGCGCGCCGGTAAATAGTGTTTTAAAAATTGACTGTTTCATGCTTCTTTCTCCTTCGAGTGTTCATTCTGTGATTTGATGTTCCTGATAACGGACCCCGCAATGGCATCCGACATCGTATTTCCGACGGTTGATTCGATTTCGCGACTGGCAAATTGACCGGCCTTGTCGAGGTAAGCAAAGGCAATGGCCAAATCCTGGCGAGCCTTGGCAATTTCAGCTGCCGAAGGTTCTTTGGGCTGCATCAGGCTAAGCGAGATCAATACCAGCGGCACAGCGGCCAGGGCCATGGCCCAGCGTGGTTGTAACCATCCAGAACCGGATGCGGATTTTTGCTGACGTGGAATCGCGTTAAGTCGCCTGC
>JAHEFB010000031.1 GCA_024640405.1 Alphaproteobacteria bacterium
ATTGTCTCCAATCCGATGATGGCAGACTGGCCGCGTGTGCTGCTTACGGTCGTGACATTCAAGGATGAAGGCGCGAAGACACGGGTTCGCCTGACCTGGACGCCACTGGATGCAAGCGAGGCAGAAATGGCCTGCTTTGCCAATGTGGTGGGCAATATGGGCAAGGGATGGGAAAGCGGCTTTGCGATCATGGACGAGATGTTTGCAGAAATGCAGGCGTAATTCTGCTGGCTGACAGTGCGGGTTTGCCGGAAACTCGCAAAACCCGCGGACGACAATCGGGACAATCGGAATGGCTCCGGACTATACTGGCCCGGAGCCGTTATATGATTCGACCAATATATGTGAGGCGCCCGGTATGCTGGCAAAACACATCGACAAGCAACGCAACCTGTTCATTATTTCGCCGGGCGAGGAAATCACTTCAGGTGATTTCAAACAACTTGCACAATCGGTAAATACGTACATCAACGAGACCGACCAGATTCCAAATTTCGTGATTCACACGCTTGGTCTGCCCAACTGGAAGAACCTGGCTGCCATTCGTGAGCATTTCTTTTTCATCCATGATCACCAGAATATCGTGAAGAAGATTGCCATCGTCGGTGACGGTGCAATGTTGTCGCTGGTACCGGTGCTGGCGGACCATTTCGTGCGGGCAAGGCTGCGTCATTTCGCTGAGTCGGAAAGTGAACAGGCAGAAGCCTGGGCGGCCAGCGCCGACGACGTCACCGGCGGTTTTGAGATCATCGAAGGACTTGCGGACAATGTGGTGGGCATTCGGGCGGTGGGTGTGCTGACCGCGCGGGCGTATGAAGATACGCTGGTTCCCTTGGTGGAGCAAAAGCTGGCCCGGCACGGCAAGATCAATTTGCTGTTCGTGGCCGATGACCGGTTTGATACAATGACACCCGGCGCCATGTGGGATGACGCCCGGTTCGGCATCATGAATATAACCAGGTTTGGCCGAATTGCCGTGGTGACAGACAAGGACTGGTTGAGGCACGCCGTACAGTTGTTCGGCCCGCTGGTTCCCGCCGTGGTGCAGGTGTTTGCAGCCAGCCAGGAAGAAACAGCCCGCCAGTGGGTGGCCGCGACCGATTGAACACTACAGGCTGTCTCGCTTCGGCTTGCGCAACCTGGCCAGCAATCGACCGTCGGTAATGGCCAGGCCAACGGCGATCAGGCCAAATCCGATCCACGCTTCAATCCCGAGCCTTTCACCGAGGAATAGGACACCCAGGCCAACGGCGAAAGGCGGGATCAGCAGGGTTACCAGCATCAGGTTGGCAGCGCCGGCTCGCGCGAGGATTGCAAAATACAAGAGATAGGCCACTGCGGTTGACAGGACTGCAACGGAAATCAGCGAAGCCCACACACCGGAGGAGAGGCTCAGGACAGGAAGTCCGTCTGACCAGATTGCGATCGGGATCATCAGAACCGTACTTCCCACGATCATGCCGAGCGCATTCATCTCCGGTGCATTGTCTGAAAGATTGGTCTTACCCCAGACACTTGCCAACGCATATGAAAGGCACGCGACCAGAACGGCAAGCTGAGCCAGGTTTCTGAGATCAAGACTGGTGAGTGCGTCTACCCCCATGATTACAGCGACACCGAACACCCCGAATATTGCGCCAACTATTTTGCGGGAGGTGAGGGGCTCATCAACCAGCAGGAGGCCGGACACGACCGCTCCGAAAACGGCGGTTGTGCCATTGAGGATTGAAGCCAGCCCGCTCTCGATTGTCTTCTGACCCCAGAAGATCAGCGAGAAGGGAATTGCGTTGTTCAGTGCTCCCATCACGAGATAGGCAAACCAGGTTCGCGCAGATTTCGGGATAGCGACCCCGCGCCACAAGACCACCAGCAGCAGAATGGGCACGGCCCAAAATACCCGGTGAAGTGTAATGGTCAGTGGTGGAACTTCGGCGAGCGCGACTTCTGCAAAGAAGAACGAGCCTCCCCATACAGCCGCCAGCGCCAGCAATAACACAGCGGATACAAGATCGATCATGGGAGCGGATTTATTGGTCATCAGGCTTGATTGCACGAAGCCGCAGGTCAGGCCACCCGTTTTCCGGGCAAGATATTCTCTCAGCCATGAAACGCCAAATTGCCCGGTGTCAGTTGCCGATGCGGTCTTCTGGCAGCCGTGAACATCCCCATGTTGGTCAGCTTGTGAGAAACCGCACATCGGACCGCAGCGCGATTCACTATGGTCAGGTTAGATCGGTCAAAGCCAAACAATCAGGAGGCAAGAATTGACCCGCATAAGCAAAAAACGGCTCCCCGGGCCGCACGGCGGCTGATGCCAGAATGGATCTCCCGCCGGCCTTGAGGGCCTGATCAAGGAGATCACCATGACTAACACCTTAATGAGAAATTCGATGGTTGCCGCAGTTGCTGCATCCACATTGATCTCGGCCATGTCATTCATGTCGCCTGACGCGGGCGCGCAGGCCGCCAGGTGCGGCAAGCACAAGGACGTGGTTGCCTTTCTGGGCTCGAAGTTCAAAGAGACAAGAAAGGGCATGGGCCTGATAAACGCGGGTCAGATGATGGAACTCTACATCTCGGATGCAGGTTCCTGGACGGTGCTGATCACCAGGCCGGATGGAGTGACCTGCTTTGGTCCTGTCGGCAAGAACTGGATGGGCAGCAGGCCGAAGTCGGCACGAGCGGAAGTGGGGGTCTGACCGGCCGTGGTTATCGGGGCGCCGAAAGTACCCGTTCAAATTCAAGTTTGATTTGCGGGTTTTGGCAGGTCCTGTGTGCAACCCGTGCGGATCGAACTTCGGCTTTCAACCACATTTCAGACCTTCTTCGAGGGTGCCAAAAATGGTAGATAGTGACCCGAACCGGACTTCAATCATCGTGGCATCACGAAGCTATCAGGTCTTGCTGGACCAAATCTTGTGGCGGCCCGCAAAGTGTCTGGATCGAGGATGATCGCGGCGACACGGTTGTCAGCTTTCAGAGATTTGTCTAGCCTTGCTCCTATGCGCTTGTTTGTGTTCCTGGTCATCTTGTTCTTTGCCCCGACCGCTATGGCAGGGGGTGCTTGGGTGGATTTTTTCTCGGCCGAGGGAACTGTTATCCGTGGATGGTTGGCGACGCCCTCTGGGAAGGGACCACATCCGGGCGTCGTGATGCTGCATAGTTGCTTTGGACCAGCAACAAAGTCGGATGAACTGGCTACGCACGATTCGGCGTGGGTGAATGTTTTGACCAAGGCCGGTTACGTCGTCTTGGTTGCCGATAGTTACACGCCCCGTGGTCAGGGTTCCTTGTGTCAAGTCAGGGATCGCCCAGTTCTGGCTCGTGCGCAGCGGCCATGGGACGCAATCGGCGCGCTTCAGTTCCTGCAAGAACGATCTGACGTAAAAGCTGATCGCATCGCCCTGATGGGGTGGTCGAATGGTGCTATCAGCCTGTTGTGGACCATCCGCAAAGACGCCAGTGCCGCCACAGCATTGGACGGGCCAGATTTTCGTGCAGCCGTCGGCTTTTATCCATATTGCAACGACATCCAACGCCAGATTCCTGATTATCGGCCTCGAGCATCGATTCTTCTTCAAATCGGCGCCAACGATGATTGGACGTTGCCCGAACCATGTAGGTTACTGGTATCAGGAACCCAGTCTCGCGGTGGTGATATGACGATTGATATATATGTCGGCGCTTTTCATCTCTTTGACGCTCCCGATACACCGCTTCGCCAAATCATGGCCGTGGGTGGTTCCGACGAATCGGACATGAACAAAATACACTTCGGAACAAACGAAACAGCCCGTGAAAAGTCGATCCAGCGCACTCTGAATTGGCTTGCCGATCGCCTCCGCTAGACACAGCACTTAACATTTGTTTTTGGCAAATCTCGGACACTGCGCCCTATCGCCTGCAGGGTCCGTTGTCGGGGGTAGAGCAGCCGTGCCTGGCCAGTGTCTCGGATTTCCGAAACTGGCACTCTTCAGACATGCGTCCGCCAACATTGAGGTGACAGTTCAAGCTCTCAAAGCAGACATGGTCAAAACCAACCTACCTTTTGTTCTACGTTTAAGCAGGCGGCCACAAACGCGAGGGTTTGCGGCGTATTGTTCAGACGAGGTTTTCGGCACATTTACAGGAAACCGCAACACCTCACTGCTGCTCGCGGTATCAGCCAACTGGAGGAAAGCCGGTCGTTACCGGTGTTGTCGCGATCGGTGTCCGGTATCAGGCCCCATTGACCAAGATCAAGGCTGAAATCTGCCGACCGTGGCAATTGTCGTTGCAATTGACAAAAGGGCAGATCATGAACCACTCGAGCAAGGCAGACCTGGTCAGGCGGCTAAGCGCGCCGGTACCGCGTTATACCAGTTATCCGACGGCTCCGCATTTTCATGACGACATAGGTCAGATCCAGTATCTGGACTGGCTTTCAGGCCTGCCGGATACCGAGGAAATCTCGCTTTACATACACATTCCGTTCTGTGACAGGATGTGCTGGTTCTGCGGTTGCCACACCAAGCAGATCAACCGTTATGATCCGATTCCGCCCTACATCTCTGCCATACGAAAAGAACTGGATCTGGTCCGCGAGGCGATTGGGTTCATGCCGACCTTGCGACGGGTTCATCTGGGGGGTGGATCACCCAGCATGTTGCGGCGTGAA
Organism: Alphaproteobacteria bacterium; assembly: GCA_024640405.1. Taxonomy (GTDB): domain Bacteria; phylum Pseudomonadota; class Alphaproteobacteria; order Rhizobiales; family Aestuariivirgaceae; genus Anderseniella. Next base: position 4,658 of record JAHEFB010000031.1, read on the forward strand.
GATCTCGAGGCCTTGCGAAATACAATCCACCGGCACTTCCGGCTGACACAGGACAGCGAAGTCAGCATTGAAATTGATCCGTCAGACCTGGCAGGTGAAGAATTTGACGCCTACCGGGCGTTCGGCATCACCCGAGCCAGCATCGGGGTGCAGGACTTCGACGAGCGTGTGCAGGCTGCGATCAACCGGCCGCAGACCTTTGAACAGACGGCCAGAACGGTTGAGGGGCTGCGCCGGATCGGGGTTGGCTCCGTCAATGTTGATGCGTTGTACGGCCTGCCTTACCAGACCGAAGAAACCATCTCTGACAGTATCGAGAAAGTGCGTTCTCTCAACCCTGACCGGATTGCGCTGTTTGGCTATGCCCATGTGCCATGGATGAAGTCAAATCAGAAATTGATCCCTGAACAGGCCCTGCCGGATGCCCTGGAGCGTCTGCATCAGGCCAATACAGCGTCGGATATGCTGCAGGAAGGCGGCTACGTACCAATCGGCATCGATCATTTTGCCAAGCCTGAAGACGCTCTTGCGATAGCGGCATCGGAGGGCAGGCTGCACCGTAATTTTCAGGGTTATACCGATGATGCCTGCAGCAGCCTGGTGGGCATAGGCGCCTCATCGATCGGCCGGCTGCCGGCAGGCTACATTCAGAATGAAACCGCGACCGGCAATTACATGCGCCAGGTGGCCGCCGGCCACTTACCGGTAGCGCGTGGCATCGAATTGACAGACGAAGACAAACTGAATGCCGATATAATCGAACAGTTGATGTGTCAGTATTCGTTCGCCATTTCCTCTCTCAGGGCAAGCCATGGCGCACAGGCGGACACCCTGGCTGCACGTATCAAAGACGCACTGAGTGCCGATCCCGACAACCTGGCGAATTTCGATGGCGATACATTCTGGGTGCAACCGCAATCGCGTGCCTTTGTGCGCACGGTGGCGTCGTGGTTTGACGCCAGGATGCAGGAAAAGGCAGCCAGATATTCAATGGCAGTCTGAAGGCTTCATCCGTATCTATTATTCGACGTCGTGGCTCTGGAAGTCGATATGAATGTGATTGCCGTCGACGTCAAAGACGTTGACCTGGGTGACATTTATACCGGGCACCTTGACAACCTTGTAGTCAATGCTCCGGCTGTCCAGATTTTCAATGAATGACGCAAAACCGGTTGCCGACAGGGCAAAATGCTCAATCTTCGGATCGTCGCCCGCCGGCTCACTGTCGACCCCCACCAGGTGCACTACCGGATAGTCGCCGGCATACATCCACGCACCAGGGAACGGAAACGGCGGCCGGGCGCCGGACGTCATGCCCAGCACATCTTCGTACCACCGGGTCATAGCATCGAGATTTGCCGTTTTGACGTTTACGTGGTCCAGCCGGTCAATTTGCATGTTTTCTATCATCCTCGCGGTTTCAGACCCAGTGTCAGGCCAGGCGACAGGCGCCGGATCGGATTTTGCACATTTTGGCCTGGATTGCACTGCCCGTCGCCTGGTTCAGGCCAGAAATGTGCAGGTGACTACGGCCGGCATGTCCGGTATTTTTTGCAATAGTGCATGCAGTGATTTCACCTGTTGTCCGGAAGGGCGATCATGGAGAAATACCTTGATGTTGAAAGATTCCCGCTTGGGCGTCCGGGTGATGAAACCTGCCGGGCGCTGGTTGGCCGCGTCCGAATGCATCAAGCTCGAAACCCAGGTTCTGGTCACCGATGACGATGCTGAGCGGCCGGACAGTTTTCCCTGCGAAAACGTTTGAACCTTATACCGACCAGCATCAGCGAAGTTTCGCTACCTATTCTCCAGATTGTCGGCCAGCCAGTCGTACACCAGCCTGACGCGGCGACTGGTATTCAGCTCGCGATGTGCTACCAGCCATATTTCGATTTCGAACGGGTCAAGCCAGGGCGCAACCCGTTGCACCCGAGGTTCCCTGTCACCGACTTCGGCAGTCATCACGCCAATGCCGATGCCCTGTTTGACCAATTCCCACTGAACGAGATGATTGGCGCACAATACCGGGAAATTACGAGCTGTCAGGTTCATGCCAAGCCGGTTCAGGCCATCTAAAAATGGCTGGTTGTCTTCAAAACCAATAAATTCAGCGTTGCAAAGATCATCTGTGGTTTTGAGATCACCCAGGCGTTGCAGACAGGCTTTTGTGGCATAAAGACATGCGGTGGTGTTTCTTAATCGTCTGGCGATCAGGTCAGGGTCAGTTGGCCGGGCGCTGCGCACTGCAATATCGGCTTCCCGCCGGCGTAGATCGTGGACATTGTTTGAAGCTGCCAGCTCGATATTGATACCCGGATGAGCCAGGCGGAGTTCGGCGATAATTGGCGGCAGAACAAATGCCGAGCCGACTTCGGTCGCGGTAATGCGAACAGTGCCTTCCACGGATTGCGACTGGCCCGAGGCGGTTATTGAAACACGGCCGGCCGCACCGCCCATGGCTCGAACGTGTTCCATCAGCTCCAGGCCACCCGGCGTCAGCGTCAGACCGCTGCCGGTGCGTTCAAACAAGACAACGTTGAGCTCTGCTTCAAGGGCGCGCACCTGGCGTCCCAGTGTCGGCTGGGCCATATCCAGTGCCCGTGCCGCAGCCGACAACGATCCTTCCTCGGCTGTCACCAGAAAGGCCCGGGCGCGGTTCCAGTCAAATTTCACAAAACGCCAATCCATGCGTTTATGCATATCAATCAGGCATAACTGGTCAATTCAATTCATAAACGAATAGCGTTAAATCGCTGCCAGATACGACCACACAGCCCCTTCGACAGTAAACGGTGCAGGCTGACCATACCCAAAGGCGTTTTGACCATGACAATAACATCTGCCCGCTTCTGGAACAGGATGGCGGATCGCTATGCCAGAAGCCCGATCGCTGATGCGGCATCGTACCAGACGAGACTGCAAATGACCCGCGCGCACCTGCTGCCGGATATGAAGGTGCTGGAGTTTGGATGCGGAACCGGATCAACTGCGCTGCTGCACGCTCCACTGGTGGACCACATTACGGCAATCGACATATCCCGGCGAATGATCGAAATCGCGCAGGACAAAGCCGCAAGGGCCGGCGTGAAGAACGTAGATTTCCGTGAGGCGACGCTGGATGACCTGGCCGGTCCCGACAATGGTTACGATGTGGTGCTGGGGCTGAACATCCTGCATCTGCTGAACGACAGGGGCGAAGCAATCGAACGTGTGCATTCACTGTTGAAGGAAGATGGCCTGTTTATATCCAGTACGCCGTGTCTCGGCGAGACCATGAAGTTTTTCAAACTCATAGCGCCACTGGGCCGTGTTCTGGGGCTGCTGCCGGTGCTGCGGGTATTTGCTATTCAGGAATTGATCGACAGCATTTCTTCCGCTGGTTTCCGGATTGAGGAGAAATGGATTCCCTCAGGCGGCAAACCACGGTCCCTTAAGGCAGTCTTCATCGTCGCGAGAAAAATCAGTTGATAGCCGTATCAGCCAGGTGGCGGTATCCGGAACTGCCCATTGTTCAGGAAACAGCTCTTGTCAAATAGTGTCAGGTCCAGAGGGTTGGGCAATCGTACATCCACCAAATCGGGACACGGCTTGAGCGATGGATCGTAGGTCCTGTCGATCTGGGAAAGGAACACCATGATCAACCCGTTTTGACCTGCGAATGATTTCAGGGCGCGGACCTGATCCATCAATTGGGGATTGCTGCGCTTCTGATCGAGCGATTGCAGATAATCGATGACAACAATGGTGCCCTGCTTCGCGTCGCGCAACCGATTGATAATGTAGTCGGCACTGATTTCGTCAGATATGTCGAATTGGAACTGATCGCCGAGGAGCGACGTGTCTCCTCCAACAGTCCTGTAACGCGACAGCACATCATCAGCGGTGAATTCGAGGGTGAAAAACACCCCTCGGTGCCCGGTCCTCATGGCATCCACGATCAGTTTGAGCCCCATCATCGTCTTGCCGTGGCCGGGACGGGCGCCGAGCAACACCAGGTCTCCGGATGTCAGCCGGCTCAGCAATTCGCTTGATGATACCCGGACCGATGCCGATGCTGACAACAGGCTCCAACTGCTGAAACCTTCCTGTCGCGCAATGCGATCCAGCGCCCTGGCAAGAGGTATGCCTTCATTGCGGGATACAGTCTTCGCCTGACGTTTCAATTGATAGATTGGTGCGGACAGTTTCATCGTAAAAAACCTCCTATTGCGAGCTTTCGATACAATCCCTCCTTATGCGTGCAGCCCGAACAGTTGGTTCGAAAGAGTTGAAGCCCCGGATGAAATATACTTTCCCGTATGGAGGGGGGAGGCATGGGCCATTGCCTGAAAACCAGTATGGACCAATGAGCAGTGATTCAAAACACCAGAAAGTGCAGTTCCCAAAATGCGGTGTTGTGAACCGATCAATCCCGACCCTAGATGGTAAGGGCTGTCGTTGGGAGGTGCAGTTATTCGGCACACCGCAAAGCTGAGGTTTGAATCAAATGTGCCGGGGAAAAGCTCCGGAACGGTCGGACTGTTCCGCAAACACGACATTGCGAGTTTGTTCACGAAAATTCCGGAACAGCCGGACATTGACTTGGAAAATGGCCCAATTCATGCCAACATCAAAACAACTGCCAATCTCGGTTGGGAGTGGCCGAACCGGTGGAAATCAAGTTGATCGTGAATTTGCCCGGAAGATATCGTGAATATCGTCAGAATGGAGTATGAACCGTGGCTGTAGCAAAACGAAACGTCATTTTGACACTGTCGATTGCCGGGATGGCAGGTGTATTGCTGTTTGCGAATGTCAACACCGCAATGGCTGCCGACTGCGGCCATGGCTGGGCGAAGCCTGGGAGATACAAGATCTCTGCAAGCTTCCGCGGTAAAGACGAGTCTACCAACGCCTTTCTGGGCAAGGACTGCCGTATCAAACTGCAGGTGCCGGGTGTGTTTACCGGCGGCAAGGTGAAAAAGAGCGGTAAATGTCTCGAATTCAACTTCAAGGTCGAAGGCCAGAGCACCGTGTTCCGGGCCAAATGGTGTGACAGCTACGGTCTTGTACCATGGCAGAACAAAACCATTCGCGCGACGGTTGTCCCGCTGTTCAGTACGTCATCCGGGAAAAAGACCAATTTCTGACCGTCAACAATCCTGACAAGTGGGTTTTACTTCGCCCTGTCTGATTTGGATCAATTGCTAGTCCGATCATGACGTATGCTATCCAACAAGTGGCGAACCAGATATTGCGAAGGGTGGGCATTGAGAGTCCTGGTAATTGAAGACGACGATTCTCTGGGAAGCCACGTGGCAAAGGGGCTGCGGGCCGAAGGATACACTGTTGACTGGGTAACCGATGGCGCCGAAGGCCTGATGATGATCACCATGGCCGATTTCGATGTCATCATCGTGGACCGGATGTTGCCAAACCTGGATGGCCTGTCCCTGATCAAGGCGGCGCGCGCAACCGGCGTCGGGGCCGCCGTTCTGTTTCTTACCGCGCTGGGTGGCATTGATGACCGGGTTGAGGGGCTGGACGCCGGTGGGGATGATTATCTGGTGAAACCTTTTGCATTCTCGGAATTGCTGGCGCGGGTACGGGCTCTTGCCCGCCGGCCGGTGACCGAAAATCAAACTTCAGTTGTGACGGTTGGTGATCTGAAAGTGGATGTGCTGCAGCGAAAAATAACAAGAGCCGGCAAGGCCATCCAGTTGCAGCCCAGGGAGTACAGGTTGCTTGAGGTGCTGCTAAACAACAAGGGCCGGATTGTTACGCGCAGCATGCTTCTGGAGCAGGTCTGGGACTTCAATTTTGACCCCAGAACCAGCGTGGTCGAAACGTTGATTTCGCGGTTGAGAGCCAAGATAGACAAGCCCTTCGACACTGAACTGATACACACCGAGCGTGGTCTCGGGTATTGTCTTGATGACCCCCGCTGAGCTATGGCGCAGCAGCGCGTTCAGGTCAGCCCTGTCCTATGGGCTGATCATAGCAACATTCGTTGCCGCGACTTTTGGCGCCATCTATATTGAACTGGTTCGAGAGCTGGATGAGCGCCTCAAGGTCAGGACGGCCGCCATAATAGACACATACACTGCGATTGACCGCGCCAATGGTGCCGATGTTCTGGTGAAGTCCCTGAACAATTTAACCGAAACCGCGCGCAAACCGGATCGAATTTATCTTGTCACAACGGCTGAAGGCCGGTTTGTGGCCGGCAATATCAAGCCGGTTGAGCGATTTGATGGCTGGAAGGCGATTGAACGCTCTGACTTTGTGAGCGACTACAACTGGTCTGACGACGAGACGACATTCGTTGCGTCGTGGGCAACGCTTTCCAGTGGGGATCTGCTGTTGGTCGGCCTCAGTGATCACGACGTTGAAGAGGCGCGGGAAGAACTGATCGAAGGTTTTCTTGTGGGATTGCTGGCCATAGTGGTTGTCACGCTGTTGACCGGGGCCTGGTTTGCCAGAAAAAATCATCTGCGCATCCTCGCTATCGGGCAAGCTCTTGATAAAGTCGCCACCGGATCGGTTGGCTTGCGAGTTCCTGTTCAGGGACGCAATGACGATCTGGATCTGGTCGGAGAGCAAATAAATGACACTCTTGACCGGCTCGATGCAATGATGGGCAGCCTGCGACAGATATCTGCAGGCATTGCCCATGAATTGAAAACTCCCATAAGCCGTTTGAAACAACATCTGGATGAAGTGTCGGGTTCGCAGGCTACTGTAAAGCAATTCAGGCAGGCAACCTTGCAGGCATTGGTTCAGGTAGACGAGATTATCGGTACCTTCGATGCTCTGCTGCGTATTTCGCAAATCGAAGCCGGTACTCGCAAAAACTCCTTCAAGCCGGTTTCACTCAATGACCTGGTAGAGAACGTGGTTGAGATTTACGTACCGGTGGCGGAGGATGCGGGCCACCGGCTGATTGCCGGTTTGCCTGACGATGACCTTCGAATTTCCGGAGACCGTGAACTGCTGACCCAGTTGCTCGTCAATCTTGTGGAGAACGCTATTCGCCATTGTCCGGAACCGGCGGAAATTTCAGTTAACGCTTCACCCGCGCCCGGCGGACCTGTTGTGATGGTGTCGGATAATGGTCCTGGCATTCCGGCGGACGAACGTGAGAAGGTGATGACCCGTTTATACAAACTGGATAACGGCCGGATGGCTGAGGGCGCGGGCCTGGGCCTCAGCCTGGTCAAGGCGGTCGCGGATTTGCACGGCGCAGCATTGTCAATGGATGACAACAGACCGGGTCTGATTGTCAGGGTGGAGTTTCCTGAAAACCTAGTTTGGCCGCAACCGGACGTCGGCTGAATGTGGTATTGTTATCGGGACGGCTGCAACCGGCTTTTCTGCAAGTTTTTTCTGCAACACATTGAAAAACAGCGCTTCCAGCGCATCTCCCATTGCCTGGATCGAAAACAGTTCGGCTACAGTCCGTTGGCCGTTTAATGCAACCTGTTGGCGTTGAGGGTCGTTGATGATTTTTTCGAGATCGCGTGCAACGGCTATTGGATTCCTGGTTCTTGCCACATAGGCATTGATTCCGTCCCGGATGAATTCGCCGTGACCTCCAACAAGCGTGGTGTAACCTGCAACGCCGGCATTCATGGCTTCCAGCAGGGCATTTGAAATCCCCTCTCGGCTCGACAACAGAACGAAAAGGTCACTCGATTTCAGCAGGTCGGCAGGATTGTCAACATGACCTGCGAAATGCACCAGGCTTTCCAGCTGAAGTTTTTTCACCTTCCTCCGGCAACGCGCGAGACCCGGGCCGCCTCCAATGATCTCCAGCCGGATCTTGTCCTTTAGACCGGCAGGTAAGTGGGACAAGGCTGAAATGATGTGACCGGTGCCCTTGCGCCATGAAACTGTTCCGACAAAGCTGATCCTGAAACAGTTGCTCTCAGTTGTTTCAGTGCTTGATGGCGGCTGATTTATGCCATTGTAAATCACATGTATCCGGTCGCGCTGAACAAATGGCGCGAATGACAGCACCCGTTTGATGCTAGATGTGTTGACTATGGTGGCGTCGGGAAAGATGCCGTAACCGAACCAGTCGATCACCGGCCGCCATGGCAACCTTACGATACCCAGCCGCAGTACAACCGCGATGTCGAGCCGCCGGGCAATCAATCCGCAGACAAAATACATGCGCTGGCTGACCGGAACTACAACGTCAATGGACAGTCTTGTCATTGTGTCTGATAATTTGTTGCGGCCAAGGATATCCCAAATTGATGACGGCACTTCAGGTACAAGTCTTTCCTGACGGATAAATTGCCCGGCGTGGGGAACGTCGGGGCAGCACACCCAAACAGCGTGGCCGCGGCGTTCAAGTTCGCGCACAGCCATGGTGGTCCAGCGTTCGGTGCCGCCATAGTGTCCGGCACTGCTTACAAACAGGATGTTCATGCGTCGACGCTAGATCACGCAAATTACAGCTTGCTGTCTGTAGTATTACAATTGTGTAAGGCGGACGGCGGCGTGCCACTGTAGATAACTCGCCGGGGCATTAAATTAGCTCTTTCCAGACCTCACGACTCCAGATAAACCTTAATTCCCATGGCGCGATATATTTTCATCACCGGCGGCGTGGTGTCCTCACTTGGCAAAGGCTTGGCATCGGCAGCTCTTGGGGCGTTGCTGCAGGCGCGCGGATATTCTGTCCGGCTGCGGAAACTCGACCCCTATCTTAACGTTGATCCCGGCACCATGAGCCCATATCAGCACGGCGAAGTGTTTGTTACCGATGATGGGGCCGAAACCGACCTCGACCTCGGCCATTATGAACGCTTCACCGGGAGAGCGGCGACACAGGCTGACAATATTACCACGGGCCGTATTTATCAGGACATCATCGCCAAGGAACGTCGTGGTGATTATCTGGGGGCCACGGTTCAGGTGATCCCGCATGTTACCGACGCCATCAAGGCCTTTATTGCCGACGGCAATGATGGCTATGACTTTGTATTGTGTGAAGTGGGTGGAACGGTGGGCGATATTGAAGGCCTGCCGTTTTTTGAGGCAATCCGCCAGTTCGGTCAGGAAGCGCCACGCGGGCAGTGCATTTACCTGCATCTGACGTTGTTGCCGTGGATACCGGCGGCCGGCGAACTTAAAACCAAACCGACCCAGCACTCGGTCAAGGAATTGCGCTCCATCGGAATTCAACCCGATGTACTTATGTGCCGGGCCGACCGGGAGATACCTGAAAACGAGCGCCGCAAGATCGCCCTGTTTTGCAATGTGCGGCCCGGTGCCGTCATACAGGCCCTGGATGTGAAGACAATCTATGAAGTGCCGCTGGCGTATCACCGCGAAGGTCTGGACGACGAGATACTGGCGGCGTTTGGTATTGAAGGTGCTCCTGCTCCCAAACTCGACATGTGGAAAGACATCGTCACCCGTATCAAGGAGCCGGAAGGCGAGGTGACCATTGCGGTGGTTGGCAAGTACACCGGTCTGCTTGATGCCTACAAGTCACTCAATGAAGCACTGGTGCATGGCGGTATTGCCAACAAGGTAAGAGTGAATATCGACTGGATCGAGTCGGAAGTCTTTGAGGCTGAAGATCCCGCGCCGTTGCTGGAACATGTTCACGGTATTCTGGTGCCGGGTGGCTTTGGCGAGCGCGGCGTGGAAGGCAAGATCGCGGCAGTGACATTTGCGCGGGAACGCAATGTACCATACTTTGGCATATGCCTTGGCATGCAGATGGCCTGCATCGAAACGGCCCGTTCACTGGCCGGTATCACAGCGGCATCTTCAACCGAGTTTGGCGCTTCCAGCGAACCGGTTGTCGGACTGATGACCGAGTGGATGCGCGGCAACGAGTTGGAGCAGCGTGCCAATGAGGGCGATCTGGGCGGCACCATGCGGCTGGGCGCCTATGCGGCGAAACTGGAGGAAGGTTCTCGCGTTGCCGAAATCTACGGCGGTGAGGAGATTTCAGAACGGCACCGCCACCGCTATGAGGTCAACACGCGCTATCGCGAAAAGCTGGAAGGCGCAGGGCTGAAATTTTCAGGCACATCTCCTGATGGATTGTTGCCGGAAATTGTTGAAATTCCCGGTCATGCATGGTTTGTGGGCGTGCAATACCATCCGGAACTGAAATCGCGGCCATTTGAGCCCCATCCGCTATTTGCATCATTTATTGAAGCAGCGGTTGAGCAAAGCAGGCTAGTGTAGGTACTATCTCTTGATGAAGATCATTCTCAGGTCGTTCGTCCGCGTCTGGCTGACGCTGGCGTTGCTGCTGGCAGGTTGCGTGCTTGCCGGCGCGCAAACCAACAGTGAAACAGGCGCCCAGCCAGCCGGGCAAGGTGACCTGGATTCCCAGAGGCAACCAGCAGCGCGAAAGGCGGAGGCCGCCGTGACCGCTGCTGCCCTGCCGGCCGGCATTCAGGAAGCCGCCGGCAAGGCAAGGCGGGTTGCCGCCGACATCAGCCAGACTCTCGAGGACCTGAAGAGCAAACTTGCAGATCCGTCGTTGCCGGCCGGTGAACTGGCGAAGGCGCGGGAGCAACTTGAGCTGGTTCGCGAGCGTGCCAAGGTTGTTGATCTTGAATTGGCGTCCCCGCTGGCGCAGATGGATGCGCAGTTGAGCAGGTTGGGACCTGCTCCAAAGGAAGGCGAGACAGAGCCTGAAACCGTGGCCAAACAGCGCGCCGACCTCAATCAGGTCAGGGGTGTATTACTTGGTGCGCAAGCGCAATTGGCGCTGGCGGCAGGCGCGGCCGATCAACTGGCAAGTCAGGCCGGCCAAATAGAGCGGACGCGGTATTTCGATCGGCTATTCAAGCTGGAAAAATCAATTCTTGCGCCCAGCCTGTGGACTGATGGATTGGCCAAGACGTCAGATGTCTGGGCTCGCACCACTCGGCTGGTAAATGGCTACTACCAGTTGATAACCGAGAACAATAGTGCATGGGTTGCCTGGTTCCTGCTGGCAGCATTCATTGTGCTGTCTTTCAGCGGTTACTACGCCTGTCGCGTGTTGGCCCATCGCGTGCGTGCAGGCAAGGCACCAAATGGCGAGCTCGGCAAACTGGTTCGAGTGGTGGCGGTGCCGATTGGCTACGCGCTGGTCGCCGTGATCGCTACCACCGTCTTCGGCCTGCTGCTGTTTGAAATTGGAGCAGAGTCTGCGCGCATCGAGCAATTCTATACAGCCTTCTCGCTGATGATGGTGATGTTCGCGTTTGCCCGGGGGTTGGCGCGTTCCATTCTGTCGCCGACCCGGCCCGACTGGCGAATTGCCAATCTGTCTTCGCAAGCAGCACAAAAGTGGCTCAATCTGCTGACCATAGCGTTTGTCATCATGGCGGCGAGTTATCTGTTTGAAGCATTGTCGCAGGTATTGAACCTGTCGGACGATCTGAAGGCCATGCGCCGCGGCATTGTGCTGCCGGCGTTGATGATCATTCTGGTCCGCCTGATCCTGATCGCCCAGCGCGACCGGCGAAGCGGAGATGCACTCCAGGGCTCGACGGTTTACTTTTCCTGGGCGGCCTACCTGGTGCAGCCGATCTGGCTGCTGGTGATTGCAACCGGCGTGGCTCTGATAGCCGGGTATCTGACCCTGGCCACCTACATCGTGGCCAACATCGTGATTATCAGCATAGTCGTCAGTTTTCTGTACTGCGTCCGCCGTCTGGCCGATGCTTTCGTGGCGCAGAGTATTTCTGAAGGCAGCCGCATATCGAACACTCTGAAGCATGCATTTTCCATGTCTGAGCAGGGCATCAAGCGGTCCGGAATTGCGTTAAATGCCATTGTTGACCTGACCCTGTTGCTGCTCGGACTGCCATTGCTGTTGACACTGACGGCACTGTCCTGGGTGGATGTACGCAGTTGGTTTTCCACTGCCTTTTTCGGGTTTGATATCGGCGATATCACCATATCACTGTCGTCTATTTTGCTGGCGATCACGGTGTTTGTTGTCGGTCTGACACTGACCAGATTCGTCACCGGATGGCTGGACCGGCGTATCTTGTCGGCGACGGAGCTGGACGCAGGTGTGCGTAACTCGATCCGCACGGGTGCCAGTTACACGGCGACCATTCTTGCACTGCTGGTGGCCTTTGCTGCTGCCGGTGTCAACTTCGGCAACATTGCCATTGTCGCTGGTGCGCTGTCGGTTGGTATCGGTTTTGGCCTGCAGTCGATAGTCAACAATTTTGTCTCCGGCCTGATCCTGTTGGCGGAACGCCCGATCAAGGTGGGAGACTGGGTCTCGGTGACGGCAGGTGAGGGCACGGTTACAAAAATCAATGTGCGCGCCACCGAAATTGAGACATTTGACCGGTGCTCCATCATCGTGCCGAATTCCAGCCTGATTTCGGACGCGGTGCAAAACTGGACCCACGGCGACCTGATGGGGCGCTGTCGAGTGGCGGTCGGGGTCAGCTATGATGCTGATCCGCAGCAGGTGCATGATATTCTGGTAAAGTGTGCAGAAGAACATCCGCGCGCCATGGTATATCCTCTGCCATCTGTGCTGTTCAAGGAATTTGGTGCCAGCTCGCTCGACTTCGAACTGCGTGTCTTCATCGATGATGTAAACTGGGTTGCCTTTGTTGCAAGTGAACTGCGGTTTTCAATCCACAAGGCGCTCAAGGAAGCCGGCATCGAAATTCCGTTCCCGCAGCGTGATATCAATGTGCGGGGATTCCAGGAGGCGGTTGCCGAGGCAGTGCGGGCCGAAGCAAAGCCTGCACGCAAGGTAAAACCGAAAGAGTAATATGGCGGGTCTTGATCACCTAGTTCACTGCACGGGTAATTTTGACGGTCTGCGTGCAACCATGTCCCAGATCGGATTTACCTTGACTCCGCCTGCCGAACATCCGTTTGGAACCGGCAATTCACTGGTGCAGCTTGACGGATTTTTTCTGGAATTCCTGCACCTGCCAAATCCACACCTTGTACCTCAACCCGGAGAAGGCGAGTTTGGGTTTGCGATATTCAATGCCGATTACATGAAAAATGGCGCAGAGGGCATATCCATGCTGGTGTTCGAAAGCGCAGACGCTGCAGCCGAACAGGCCCGGTTTGTCACCGAAGGGCTTGATACCTACAAACCGTTTGAGTTTTCACGGCTGGCGCAACAGCCCGACGGGGAAGAGGTTACGGTCGGGTTTTCACTGGCCTTCGCAACCCACGCCGACATGCCGAAGGCGGCTTTTTTCTATTGCCAGCAACATGCACCTGAGTATTTCTGGAAGGCGGAGTATCAACGCCATGCCAATTCGGCCGTGAGGATTGGGGAAGTCGCAATGGTCGGGGCAAACCCGTTGCACTATGCGAACTTTCTGGCGACCCTGAGCCAGGGTGACCTAGTGGTGTCAGCGGAGAATCTGGTGAGGGTGAAGACGGAACGTGGGGCACTTGCTATGTATTCATCGGCAGCCTTTCAGGCGGCTTATGGCTTTGCTGCCCCGTCACTTGATGATGGCCCGGTGCTGGCTGGCTACCGGATCGAGGTGGCTAACCGTGAAGTAGCGCTGAACCAGCTCGACGCTGCCCGGGTTTCCTGGCGCGATACGCCCACCGGGCATGCAATCGGGCCGGATATTGCATCCGGTGCCGTCATGGCGTTTTCAGAGGTTTTCTGATCGCCATGCTGGACCCCAAACTGACAGGCCTGCAGAACCTCGAACGACTGCGTGATTCCGGTGGGCAGGCTCCACTGGGCAACCTGATGGATTTCCGGCTTGTCGATGTTGGTGACGGCTATGCGGTGTTTGAAGGTAACCCCGGATTGCAGCACTACAATCCTGCCGGCACGGTACACGGCGGATGGATATCGTCGATTCTTGACAGTGCCTTAGGCTGCGCAATTCATTCACGGCTTGAAGCAGGCAAGAGCTACACAACAGTGGAGCTGAAGATCAATATGATCCGGGCCCTGACAGATCAGACCGGGCTTGTGGTCGCGCGCGGTGCGGTTATACATCTGGGCCGCCGGGTGGCAACGTCCGATGCGCGGCTTGAAAATGCAGATGGCCGACTACTGGCGCACGGTTCGTGCACGTGCATGATCCTGTAGAAATTACTCCGGTCCGCTGGAACCGTCATGTCAGACAATAACTATGACACACTGGTGCTGGGCGCAGGCGCTGCAGGCATGATGTGTGCAATCCATGCGGCCGCCCGTGGTGGCCGGGTGCTGATCGTCGATCATGCGAAAAAGCCGGGTGAAAAGATTCGCATAAGTGGTGGTGGACGCTGCAATTTCACCAATATCAACACCACGCCGCAAAATTTCATTTCCGGCAACCGGCATTTTGCCAAATCGGCACTGAAACGCTATACGCAGCGCGACTTTGTCAACCTGGTGCAGCAGCACGGTATTGCGTTTCACGAGAAGACTCTTGGTCAGTTGTTCTGTGACGGCTCAGCTACTGAGATTATCGACATGCTGCTGGCGGAAATGGCTAAAACTGGTGTGGAAATTCGATTGGAAACCAGTGTCGGTACGGTTGCCAGGTCCGATACCGGGTTTCAGATTGAGCTTGAAACACAAGGCACTCCAGCATCGCTGACCTGTAGAAACTTCGTGGTCGCGTGCGGTGGCAAGTCGATCCCCAAAATGGGGGCAACCGGATCTGGCTACCAAATTGCCGAGCAATTCGGACTGGCTGTGACCGAGACGCGCGCGGCATTGGTGCCGCTGACCTTTTCTGAACCCATGCTAGCCGGATTCAAGCCGCTGGCTGGCGTTTCGGTTGATGCCGAGGTCAGTTGCGGCAAGACAAAATTCGCCGAAGCATTGTTGTTCACCCATCGCGGACTGTCGGGGCCCGCCATACTGCAGATATCGTCCTACTGGCGTGAAACGTTGCCCATTGTGGTAGACCTGTTGCCGGGGCGCGATGTGCTGGGTGATCTGAAAGCGAAGCGCCAGTCCCATGGCAGGAAAGCAATCGCGACCGTGCTAGGTGAGTTTCTGCCCAACCGGCTGGCGGCATATATCGTGGATCAGGCCGGGGTGTCCGGCAACCTGGCGGACCTGTCAGACAAGTCGCTAGTGGCTATGTCAGCAGCCATAAGACAGTGGCAGATTACCCCGGTCGGGACCGAGGGTTATCGTACGGCGGAAGTGACCCTGGGCGGTGTGGACACAAACGGATTGAGTTCACGCACCATGCAGGCCAACGATGTGCCGGGATTGTATTTTATCGGCGAAGTAGTCGATGTAACCGGTTGGCTCGGCGGGTATAATTTCCAGTGGGCATGGTCGTCCGGATGGGCGGCGGGAACAGCGATTGCGGCAGCGGGAAACGAGTAATGAACCAACGTACAAATGAACTGGGTCAGCCAATAGGGTTTGAGGTTGCTGACTGGACACCGAGGCCACGCCCGCCGCGTGCACCCATGCAGGGACGCTACGTGCGGCTGGAGCCGGTTAGCGTTGACCATGCTCCGGACCTGTTCGACGCTTTCGCCGCAGACACCGAAAACCGAATCTGGACTTACCTGCCGTATGGACCGTTTGCAGATGTTGAACAGTGCCGCAACTGGATTGAACTGACCTGCCTCAGTGATGATCCATTGTTTCATGCCATCATTGATAAGGCCACGGGCAGGGCGGTTGGTGTGGCGAGCTACCTGCGCATTGAACCCGGAGTAGGGGTGATCGAGGTTGGTCACATCAATTATGCGCCTGTACTGCAGAAGACCCGTGGTGCTACCGAGGCCATGTACCTGATGATGTGCCGGGTTTTCAACGAGCTTGGATATCGCAGGTATGAGTGGAAATGCGACGCGTTGAACGCGGGTTCGTGCGCCGCAGCAGGTCGCCTCGGCTTCACCTACGAAGGCTGCTTCCGACAGGCCACCATGTACAAGGGCCGCAACCGGGATACCAGCTGGTACTCGATTCTGGACACCGAATGGCAAAGTCTGGAAAAGGCATATCAAAAGTGGTTGGACCCTTCGAATTTTGATGAGGCCGGGAAGCAAATGGCAAGCTTGGCAAAATTGATCGAAGGCGAGGCGAAAGCTTCATGCTGAGTCCATCCCAATCCTGCTGACGCTATCAGTTGCCATCTTGAGTTTTGCTGCTCTACTCTCGGCAAGAGAGGAAGCACAATGCCACCACGTGATCCCATTGCTCAGTTCGCCACCCACGAAGTAACCAACATGCCGCCGCATATTGGCGATCAGGACTTGTGGGCGGACGATCAGGCATTGCGGGACTGGACCAGGGTTCACGGTGCAGCGCATCATGCGGATCATCTTTCGCGGGTTGGGCGGCTTACCGGGCAGGACGAAACATTTGACAAGGCCAATCAGGCCAACCGTTACGGGCCGGAATTGCGTGCTTTCGATCGCAACGGCATGCGCATCAACGCGGTTGAGTTTCATCCCGCATACCATGACCTGATGGAACTTGCTATTTCCTGCAAGGCCCACAATTTCGCCTGGCACAATGAAGGCAATGCAGGGCATGTCGGTCAGTCGGTTCTGACCTACATGTTCTGCCAGCCCGAAGGAGGCGTAATGTGTCCGATGGCGATGGCGTATTCGGTTGTGCCAAGCCTGCGCACCACACCGGCGATTGAGGCAGAGTGGCTGCCCGGAATTCTCTCTACACAGTATGATCGCCGCGACATCCCGGTGACTGAAAAGACCGGTGCGATGGTTGGCATGTTCATGACCGAGAAACAGGGTGGTTCGGATGTGCGGGCCAACTCGACGGTTGCGGTGCCGATAGGGGCGAAGACCGGGATTGGCACTGAGTATCTTTTGACCGGGCACAAGTTTTTCTGCTCCGCGCCGATGTGTGACGCGTTTCTCGTTCTGGCGAATACAGAAGGCGCCGGCATTTCCTGCTTTCTCGTGCCGCGCTGGCGTCCGGACGGCACTCGCAACAATGTTCACCTGCAAAGAATCAAGGACAAACTAGGCAATCGTTCGAACGCGTCGACGGAAATGGAGTTTCAGGATACCTACGGTGTGATGGTGGGCGAAGAGGGGCGTGGAATCCAAACCATCATCGAAATGGTGACCGGTAACCGGCTGTACTGTGCCATGTCTTCCGCAGGGATCATGCGGCAGGCACTGGTGCAGGCGCTGCATCACACGTCGAACCGGTCAGCATTTCAGAAGCGTTTGATCCAGCAACCTCTGATGCAGAATGTGCTGGCGGACATGGCAGTCGAGGCAGAAGGCGCACTGGCCTTGGGCCTGCGTGTGGCGCGAGCCATGGATCAGGTTGATGATCCGGCGGAAGCTGCGCTGGCGCGCATCGGAACGACAGTTGCGAAGTACTGGAATTGCAAACGCTGTCCCGGTGTCGTTGTGGAGGCGCTCGAGTGCCATGGCGGGCCTGGATATGTCGAAGAGAGCATTATGCCACGGCTTTACCGCGAGGCGCCGCTCAACTCGATCTGGGAAGGCTCCGGCAATATCATGGGCCTGGATGTCCTGCGCGCCATGACGCGCGAACCTGAGGCGGTAACCGCTTTCATGGCCGAGATCGGCAAAGCGCAGGGCAATGATACCCGTCTCGATCGAGCAATCGATGATCTGCAAAAACAACTGGATGACAAAGGTGCTATTGAGGGCCGAATGCGTATCGTTACTGAAATGATGGCCCTGACTTTGCAAGGTGCTCTTCTGACCCGGCATGCACCGGCCGCGGTAGCCGAAGCATTTTGCGCGTCTCGTCTCGCCCCGCATTATCGCGGAGCCTTCGGCACTTTGCCGAAAGACTGCAATCTCGATGACATTATTGAACGGGCATTGCCTGCCACCGGCGCGAATGTGTGAATTAACACTGCACCAAATACAGGTATCTGGAGATGCGCCCGGCTTCGACGTCCGGCAGATAATCATCAATCGATTCCCGCAACAGGCTTTCGGCAATGAAACCGTTGCCTTCCGCCTCGAAATCCTGTCTGAGGTCGCTAGCGGCTTCTGCGTTTCTTCGCCAGAATTCGCCGATCGCCTGAGTGTAGTCAGTGGTCTCAAATGACAGGCCAAGGTTCGAAAGTGCTTTCCAGGCGTTGCTGTGTTCAGGCCGCAATCTTTCCTTATCCTCACCCTCATCAATATGGTGGTTCATGAAGATGCCCATCCGGCCACCGGGGCGCAGTGCGCGCACCAGAGCCGACAGGGTGGCTTCGAGATCGGCGGCCCAGTATAGGGTATCCAGCGAGACAACTGCATCAATCGAGCCGTCGGGCAGGTTGAGTTTGTTCATGTCGCCTGTTGCGAAAGTCAGCCGGTCGCTTTTGCCGGCGGTCCTCTCGATGGCTTCATTTATTGCCGGGGCAGAGTAATCGATACCGGTTACCGAGGTGTCTGATACCTCGGCAATATATTCGGCGATGACGCCTGCACCGCAACCCAGGTCGAGTACGTGCTCTCCGGGTTTGAGGTTCAATGCTGCGATCAGGTCCTTCAGGGAAGTCATGTCTGCCTGACCTTCCTGGCACAGGTCTTCGCCGAATACCCGCCTGCAAAGTTCCGAATGAGCTTTACTGGCGCGGGCTGCCTGGTAGAATTTCTGATAGTAGTAATAGTAGTGATCCGGGCGTTGCCGGTGATATTCTCCTGCCAGCGGTAAACCTTTTGCCGTCAGGCGATATTCATCATCGTCGCCTTCCACCAATCCATGGGAAAGGAGGGAAGTGTAGGCGGGTACATAGTCTTCGGCGAATACCCAAAATCGTTCTGCACTGTCGTTAAGCGACTTTCTGTCGGTCGGTGTCCCTTCCAGCCGTGCCTTTTCAAGGGATGCAAGGACTTGGATTTCAGCTTCTGAATGAACCATCACAGTCTCCTTCAACTGATGGGGGTTGCAGGTTATCTAAGCGTATATGTGGTAACAGGGGCAACTGGCATGGCCTTCACGTTCCGTTCAATCTTGCCGATTGCGCCCGAGAAGACATGCTGCATATCCGGTGGTCAATCTCATGATCAATGACGAGTACGATGGAAGAAGCGAAACCACAATGTCGTCTGAGGGCAGTCCACCCAACCATTTGTCAGTGATCGAAGGCGGTCGGTCCGAGACCCGTTGACAACGTGAAATTGCTGGGACAACCTGCGCAACAGTCGAGGTCATCCATCAGAGAGTTTTATGGACCATCAGGTGACAGACCGCCGCATCGGCCGGCGAGCAACGGGTTGCGATCTCGTTGTTCGAGGGAGCTGACAGGGGACGCTGGTCCCGACCGTGAGGGCGTTCTGAGGGGCGCTCACGGAACCTTGTTATTTTCGCAAATCCAATTGCTTACCGCTGGTTTCAGCCTGGTCCAACATGACATCATCAATTCGAGCACGCATAGCCGTCGATATCGGCGGCACTTTTACCGATACCGTGTTGATGGATGCGGATGATTGCATCCTTGCGACAGCGAAGACACCGACAACACCCGATAATCCGACGCTGGGCGCGCTGGCCGGTACACGGCGGGTGTTGCAGGAGACCGGCCTGTGCGCCGCCGATGTTGCCGGTTTCATTCATGGCACAACCCTTGCGACCAACGCGCTGATAGAACGTCGTGGAGCCAAGGTGGCCAGTATTACTACGGCGGGTTTTCGTGATATTCTGGAGATCGCCTACGAACGCCGCTACAGCCAGTATGACATCAACCTTGAAAAACCGGACCTGCTGGTGCCGCGCGAGCGCTGTTTTACAATTGCTGAACGTATTTCACCGGATGGTGCCGTCATTAAACCGCTCGACGAGGCCGCTGTCGATGCGCTGGTATTGGACCTTGATGCATCCGGCGCACAGGCAGTTGCGATATGTCTGTTGCACTCATATGCCAATTCGTCACACGAGCGACGCTTGCGGGAATTGCTGCTGGAGCGCCGTCCTGTGCTGACCATTTCGCTGTCAAGCGAGGTTTCTCCTGAGGCACGCGAGTTCGAGCGATTGTGCACAACGATCGCCAACGCCTACATCCTGCCGCTGATGGCCTCGTATCTGGCTGGTTTTGCCGAAGTGTTTGCTGACGAAGGGATCGACTGCCCAATCCTGATGATGACGGCCGGCGGCGGCATGACCACCATTGAAACAGCATCGCGCCTGCCGATAAGACTGGTTGAATCGGGTCCTGCGGGCGGGGCCATACTGGCCGCCCGGTTGGCTGCTCGCTGTGGTGCACGACACGTGCTGTCATTCGACATGGGTGGTACAACCGCCAAGCTTTGCCTGATCGATGACTTCAAGCCTCAAACGGCTCGCCAGTTTGAGATTTCCAGGGCTTCCCGCTTCGTCAAGGGCAGCGGCATGCCGGCCCGGATACCGGTAGTGGAAATGATCGAGATTGGTGCGGGCGGCGGATCGATTGCGGCAGTTGACCGGCTGGGCCGATTGTCAGTAGGTCCGCAAAGTGCGGGCAGTGAACCGGGCCCGGCGTCGTTCGGGCGCGGAGGTGTTGCCCCCACCGTCACTGATTCTGATGTTGTGCTCGGGCTCATTGACCCGGACAGATTTGCCGAAGGTTATTTGAAAATCAATCCGGCGGCCGCCTGCGCTGTGTTGTCTTCGTCTATCGGTACTCCCCTAGGTATTCCAGCGATCGAGGCTGCTGAGGGGGTTAGCCAGATTGTCGACGAGAGTATGGCAAGTGCCGGTCGCATGCACGCTGTCGAGAGCGGCAAGGATCTCGGTGAGCGCACCATGATTGCGTTTGGCGGTAATGGTCCGCTGCACGCGACACGTGTTGCCCGGCGGTGTGGTGTCAATCGCATTATCGTTCCTCGTGATCCGGGAGTGGGTTCCGCCGTCGGCTTTCTGTTTGCGCCGGTTTCATTCAGTACGGTGCGGAGCCGCTATACATTACTCGACAATCTGAATAAGGACGCCATCAACAAGCTTTTTGAGCAGATGACTGAAGAAGCAGAACGGGTAGTTCGCGCCGGTGCGCCAGGTAAGGAGGTGCGGCATCAGCGGTCGGCATTCATGCGCTATCACGGCCAGGGTCATGAAATCGAAATAGCAATGCCCGCACATGAGCTCAGGGCGCCTGATGTCGAACAAATGCGGCTGGACTTTGAATGCGAGTATCGCCGCCAGTTCACCCGCGCCGTACCGGGCATGGCAATCGAAATTCTTAATTGGGCGCTGAACATATCGACCGTTGCGCTGCCCATGTCAGAAATAGAAAGCATTGCAATTGCGGGTCGTGCCGCAGACGGTGTCAGGCGAACCGTGCAATGCGATGTGACGGGTCAACCGGTAGAGGCCGTTGTAATTGAGCGGCCGGATTTAAAGGCTGGTGAGCGTATTTCCGGACCGGCACTCATAGTTGAGTCGCAGACGACCACTTTTGTCAGCGCGGATTTTGTGGCCGAGACCGACGCCGACGGCAATCTGGTGCTGAACCGAACTGTCGCACGATTGGCCGAGACCGAAGGCCGAATTGGCAAAACCCAGCTGCAGGTAATGTGGAACCGCCTGCTTGCCGTGGTGGAAGAACAGGGCCAGGCTCTTATCCAGGCAGCGTTCAGCCCGATTGTGCGTGAATGTGGCGACATTTCCGCTGGTATCTTCGACACGCGCGGACGCATGCTGGCCCAGGCGGTGACCGGAACCCCCGGTCACATAAACACCATGGCTGAAGCGGTCGTGACACTCTGCGAGCGTTTTGAAACGAAAAGTATGAAGCCTGGCGACATCTATGTGACCAACGACCCGTGGATTGCTTCGGGGCATCTGAATGATTTCCTGCTGATGATGCCGGTGTTCCGCGGGAAACGCGTGGTCGGCTTCACCTCATGCACATCGCATCTTGTGGACCTGGGTGGACTGGGAATGGGGCCGGAGGGTTCAGACATTCATGACGAGGGCCTGTTTGTCCCACCCTGCAGGCTGGTGGAAGCCGGCGAAGTCAATGCACTGCTGCTGGACATCATCAAGGCCAACTCGCGCGAACCGATTGCCAACGAGGGCGACATCTATGCGTTGATAGCCTGCTGTGAGGCAGGCGCCAAGCAGCTGGTCGGGATGATGGATGAGTTTGGTCTGGATCAGCTTGACCAACTCGCCGAGCATATTATCGAAACTTCGCGCAGCGGCACCCGCGACGCTATTTTGCAAGTGCCGGATGGCACATACTCCAGCGCGCTGACACTGGATGGTTACGAGACCGAGATCGAACTTCATGCAAAACTGACCGTCGCCGGAGGCGATATTGCCCTAGATTTCGAAGGCACGTCGGGCTGTTCCAACAAGGGCATAAATGTACCACTCAACTACGCAACAGCCTATTCGGTGTTCGCCCTGCGGTGTATCATCGGGCCGGACATTCCAAACAATGCCGGTTCGCTGGAGCCGTTCAGAGTAGTTGCACCGAAGGGTTGCATTCTCAATGCTCAATCGCCCGCGCCAGTGGCCATGCGGCACACCATCGGTCAATTGACGCCGGATCTGGTGTACGGCTGCCTGCATCAGGCACTGCCTGGCCAGGTGCCGGCCGAAGGGGCATCGTGCATGTATGATCTGCCACTGCGCAGCGCCCCTGAAGTAGCGCGCAATGGCGGACAGGTTTTTGCTGTCGAGCTTGCCCACAATGGTGGCACAGGTGCGCGGTCCGGCAAGGACGGTCTGTCCGCCACGGCTTTTCCGAGTGGTGTCTGGGGCAGCCAGGTCGAGATTACCGAAAGCGTCGCTCCGGTTCTGGTAAGCAGGAGGGAACTCAGACCGGACAGTGGTGGTCCGGGCCGCTACCGCGGCGGCCTGGGTCAGTACATTGAGCTGAGTTCGTCTAACAGTCAGCCGTTCCAGGTATTCCTGTCCGTGGAACGGGTGAACAACCCGGCCCAAGGGCGTGACGGCGGTAGTGACGGGTTACCGGGTCGCATTCGGCTGGACGATGGCCCGGATCTGCCGGGCAAGGGCGAAGTTACGGTGAAAGCCGGGCAAACACTTGTGTTTGAGACGCCCGGCGGGGGCGGATTCGGACCACCGGCAGAACGGGACCCGAAAGCCCTGTCGCGTGATGTGGAGCAAGGGTTGGTCAGCCCGGAAAATGCGGCAACACAATATGCTTCTTCGTTCAGGGAGGCAGGTGAATGATTGTTGCCCGAGAGCATATTTCTGCCATGGCGCCATACGCGTTGGCAGAGTTGCAGCCTCCGTCGGGCAAACGGCTGGTTTCCCTGGCCCAGAATGAAAGTGCGTTGCCACCAAGCCCGGCGGCGCTCATGGCTGCTGCCGAGGCTCTGGTAGACAGCACCTTGTATCCCGATCCCGACTGGTCGGATTTGCGTCGTGCAATCGCTGACGTACATGGGCTGGATCCTGCGCAAATCCTGTGTGGCGCGGGGTCGATGGAGCTGATCCTGTGTCTCACACAATGTTATGCCGGACCAGGCGACGAGATACTTTCAAGTCAGTACGCCTATGCATTCTTCCGAACGGCTGCTGCAGTTGCCCAGGCTTCCTACGTAACGGTGCCGGAGCAGGATTTTGCCGTTTCGGTTGATCGACTGCTGGATGCCGTTACCCGCAATACCCGAGTTGTATTTGTCGCCAATCCTGGCAACCCGACCGGGACACGCATTGCAAACGCTGAAGTGGCGCGACTGCGGCATGGCCTTCGCGAGGATATCCTGCTGGTCGTCGACGAAGCCTATGGAGAGTTTTCCGAAGATGCGGACGAACCGGTATTTGACCTGGTGCAACAGGGCAACACCGTGGTTCTGAGGACGTTTTCAAAAGCCTACGGGCTCGCGGGCTTGCGTACTGGATGGGGAGTATTTCCGCGCGGTATCGCTGCCGAAGTACGCAAGCTTCTCAATCCTAACAATGTCAGCGTCGTCGGCCAGGCCGCTTGCACCGCCGCGATGACTGACCAGGCATATATGCGGGAGACTTGCCGCATAACAGCAGAGCGTCGCAACCGTTTCGCAGACAATGTTCGCCAGCTTGGGCTGGATGTTCCGCAAAGCTCTACCAACTTCGTTCTGATCAACTTTGCTTCGCCCGCATCGGCGATGACGGCCAGCGAAACCTTGAAGGCGGAAGGCATCTTTATGCGTGGCATGGCAGGCTATGACCTTCCTGCCTCGCTGCGCGCCACAATCGGCGCCGAAGACGACATGCAACTTGCCCTGCAAATCCTGTCCGGTGTTTGCGTTCGGGAGGAGATCTAGATGACGCAACTATCGCGAGGGCGTGCCCGCATTGGTGTGTTGGTGCCGTTTACCAACACTAATCTGGAAGCCGACATGATGCTGCTGCGGCCGGAGGGTGTATCGTTTCATTTCGCCCGCCTCGGTGGTTATGACGCCGATGCTGTTCCAGACAGCGGCCAGATGGCCGGTCTGGGCGAAGCGCCGCTCGATGAGCCATTGAGACTCTTGTGCGGTGTGAATCCAGACATCGTCATGTATGGGTGCACCTCCGCAACCTTGACACATGGTGCGGAATTTGACCGTGAACTTGCTGATCGGATCAAACGGTCAAGTCGGGCAAAAACCGTTACGGCAGCCGGGGCACTGGTGCATGCAGCCAGATCACTCCAGGTCACCCGCATCGGTTTTGCATCTCCCTATGTTGCGCAGATCAATGATGAAGCCGTCAGCTTTCTGGACGGAAGCGGCATCGAGACGGTTTCACGTTTCGATTATCCGGTCACACTTGGCAATTACGGCCAAGGCGAACTTGGGCCGGACGAGGTTTTTGAACTGGGCATGAAGGCAGACAGTCCGGAGGCTCAGGCCATCGTGCTTTCGTGTACCGACATGCGTTCGGTGGAGACTATCGACCGGCTGGAGCAGGCTGCCGGCAAACCGGTTATCACGTCCAATCAGGCGATGCTGTTTGCGGCGATGGAGTTGCTTTCGCTGGATACCAAACTAGCTGGTTACGGAAAACTCCTTGCAGGGCGGGCGGCGGCTGGAAGAAGTGCTGTGTTATGAGGCGCAGGGAAGGTAGGGATCGTGTCATTATTCACGCAGCCGAACCGGCGCCACTTGCGAAAGTCGTTGCCGCACAACATCCCGATACCGAACTGCTGACCTGTAACAGTTATGAAGCGCTGCCAGGCATGCTGAAGGCGGCACGACCGGATGTGGTTTTTTCAATCCGGTTCGCCGGATCTCCAGCCTTCCCGAGCAAAGAACTGCTGGGGCCATACGGGCCGAATTGGATTGCCGTTGGAGGGTCCGGCATCGATCATCTCGGTACCTGGGATTCCACCCGCATCACTGTCACCAATTCGGCCGGGGTGGCAGCTGACATGATGGCTGAGTTTGTCATGTCCGCAATGCTGCACTTCACCCATGATATTCGGGGACTGGAGGCAGATAGAAATTCGCGTGCCTGGCCGGCGCGTGTCATGTCTTCGGTACGCGACAAGCACCTGCTGATCATCGGTCTGGGCAGGACGGGCCAGGCGTTGGCAAGACTGGCACAAGCGTTCGGGATGGCTGTAACAGGCGTGCGCGCCAATCCGGGACCAACCGAAGCAGTTGACGACGTACAGGCGCCGACCACCCTGCCGCAATTGTGGGGTATTGCCGATTACATCGCTGTTTGTGCGCCGTTGCTGCCGTCGACCCGCAGCCTGGTGAATGAGGCCAGTTTTGCCGCGATGAAACCAGGTGCCTTTCTGGCTGATGTTTCCAGAGGCGGAATTGTTGTTGAATCGGCGCTGGCCCAGGCCTTGCAGTCAGGCCGCCTGGCGGGAGCAGCGCTGGATGTATTTGAAACTGAGCCCCTGCCGCCGGACAGTCTCTTGTGGGATTTTGAAAACGTTCTCATAACCCCGCACTGCTCAAGCGTTTTCCATGACTGGGAGCTGGCAACAATCAAGATGTTTTCGGAAAATCTTGCCCGTTGGCGGGAGGATAAGCCGCTCCTCAATGTAGTTGATCCTGGTCGCGGATACTGAGGCGGCGGCCGGAAACTTCTCCACCGGTCGATTTACCGGTTGCTTCTGGTCGGCTGCTTCAGGCCTGCCTTGTGGGAATTTGACGTCATTCGTTGCTGGTCTTGGCCGACTTGGCTGCCATGGCAGCCGCTACAACAGACTCTTTGAGTCCGGCGGCTGGATACTGCCTCTGCTCTCCAATCGGCAGCGTGCTTCGCCTGGTCATGCGATAAACCGCCAGCAGGCCGACAAGTGCATGGGCGGCGGCCAGGAACCAGAAAAAGCCGTCTGGTCCGACGAACGCCATGAGCAGTGCCGTGCCTGCGGGACCCAACATGGATCCGATACCCCGAACCAGCACCAGCGTCCCGCTCGCCGCCACCATTTGCTTGGGGTCAAGGCGATCATTGGTGTAGGCCACGCATATGGAGTACAGGGGCAGTGACATGCCGCCATACAGGCACATGATCAACAACAGTGTTTCATGTGACGCGCCGGAAAACTGGATTGCCGCGATACCGAGAACGGCAGCAACACAGTTTATGGCGGTGATCAATCGTCGCCGACTGATGGTATCGGAAAGGCGACCCAGTGGCCATTGCATGACTATGCCGCCGATCAGCACGGCAAACATGAAATACGACACCTGTGCGACCGACATGCCGATGTTGTTGGCATAGACCGCTCCCATGCCGAATATTGAGCCCTGTACCATGCCAATGCTCATGCAGCCGACAACACCAAGCGGGGTTGCCCGATATAATTGCTTGATGCTGATCTTGTAGGAGTCGGAAAAATTCGGCACAGAACCGGTTGTCAGCAGTATCGGAATAAGGGCCAGGGAAATCAGAACAGATACCAGGATGAACAGGCCGCTGCCGGCGGGATCGGTGAGATTCAACAGCAGTTGGCCCAATCCGAGCCCGCCCAGTGAGATCACCATGTAAACTGACAGTATCTGCCCCCGGGTCTTGTTGGTGCTCTGATCGTTGAGCCAGCTCTCGGCAACTATGTAGAGACCGGCGTATGCGATACCGGTGAGGATGCGCAGAAGACACCATACCCAGGGATCGATGAGAACCGTGTGGAGCAATACTGATGCCGAGGCCAGCGATGCCAGCGCAGCAAACACCCTGACATGGCCCACCTTCTGCACGTATGCCGGCATGACCTGGGAGCCAACCAGGAAACCAACATAGTACCCTGTCATGATCAGGCCGGTGGTCAGTGTATTGAAGCCCTCAAGGGCGGCGCGCAGCCCCAGCAACGATCCCTGAAGACCATTGCCAAGCATGATCAGGGCAATGCCAAAGAGTAAGGCCCAGGAAGAGCGGATGGCTGGTAGCATGGGGGTTCACTCAGTTGAGGCGCATTGCCCGATCGTGCCGCCTTGTGCACTGCCAGGATCGCGTCAATCATCAAATCGCTGCAATGAAGGCATCCCTACCACTTCAACAAGATCGTTGGCAATCGGGGTATGGAGATAAGTCACAGCTTGCCGAACATTTCTGGAACATACAAGCTGCTGGTCTGGTAGCGACTGGAGGCGGATTGAAAATGAAGAACATTGCAGTAATGGGCCTGGGCAAGGTCGGTACACTGGCATCAGAACTGTTGAGCGACTGCGGGTTTTCGGTGACAGGTCTTGATGTACACCCCAAGCCTTCCGATCTGCCCTTTGAGAGCAAGGTACTTGACTTGAGCAAGCCGGAAAGCCTTTCGACCGAGCTTGCAAGGGTGGATGCTGTCCTGTCGTGCCTGCCGTATCATCTGAATGCGATGATTGCGGAAGTTGCCCATCGTGCCGGCATCCACTATTTCGACCTTACCGAAGATGTGCCGACTACCAAGGCAATCCTGGAGCTGTCCAAGACCTCGAAAGGTCTGATGGCGCCGCAATGTGGACTGGCGCCCGGGTTCGTCGGGATCGTCGGCGCCAGCCTGATTGCGGAATTTGATGACTGCCGATCCTGCAGGATGCGTGTCGGCGCATTGCCTCAAAATCCCACCGGTCTGATGGGGTATTCGTTTAACTGGTCGCCGGAGGGTGTGGTTAATGAATACCTGAATGACTGCGAAGTCCTGGAAGACGGTGAAATCAAGTCGGTGTCGGCCATGGAGTGGATCGAGAAAGTTTACATTGATGGCGTCGAACTGGAAGCGTTTACAACTTCAGGCGGCCTGGGCACGATGTGTAAAACCTATCTCGGTCAGGTGCCGAATATCGACTACAAGACGATGCGGTATCCGGGCCACGTCCAGTTGATGAATTTCTTCTTCCATGAGTTGTTGATGCGCGATCGTCGCAAGGAAGCTGGTGAGATACTGGTCAATGCCAAGCCGCCTGTGGACGATGACATTGTCTATATTCATGTCTCTGCCGAAGGCACAAAAGACCACTCGCTTGCCCGCCACGAGTTTGTTCGCGGATACCGGCCGATTGCAATACGCGGGAAACAGCGTACGGCAATCGCCTGGACCACGGCTTCATCTGTCGTTGCCATCATCGAGATGGTACGCGATGGAAAGTTGCCCCAGTCAGGATTCCTGAAACAGGAAGACGTGCCCCTGACGGTGTTTCTGGAAACGGCCACCGGTTCGACATATGCCAACAATGGCTAGGGTCAGGAGTTTTGGCTGAAGACTTGGTGTCGGTATGGCATTTTCCGACCTGACTGTGTTGTGTTGAGCTGGTTGTGCGATTCGACTCGTAAGCCACTCCATAATAGTCTTGGTTGTCCACTATGCTGTATCACGAGCAGTTGTATGATCGGGTCTGCTGGTGGAGCTTGACCGGTTTAAATGGATATCGCACTGGATTGGAGAACGCGCGTCATGCCGGCAGCCAATAAAAGGCAGTATATGACGTTGGTCATGATCAAGCCGACGCACTACGATGATGATGGCTATCCGATCACCTGGTACAAATCGATTGTCCCTTCAAACTCGCTCGCTGCACTCAATGGGCTCGCCGCCGACTGCAGCCGGCGCAAAGTGCTGGGTGATAACGTCGAACTGGTTCTTGAACCTTTCGATGAATGCAACAGCCGCATACAGCCAAGGAAAATCATAGCGTCGATCCGCGCACGCGGCGGCAAGGCCTTGATATGCATGGTTGGCGTACAAACCAATCAGTTTCCACGGGCAGTTGATTTGGCAAAACCATTTCTCGAGGCTGGCCTGCCGGTGGCGTTGGGCGGGTTTCATGTTGCCGGCTGCCTGTCGATGCTGGAGCAACTGCCGCCTGAGATCAGTTCTGCAATGGACATGGGAATATCGATGTTTGCCGGCGAGGCTGAGGAAGGCCGGCTGGATGAAGTGCTGCTGGACGCCTGGAACGGGTCATTGAGACCGCTCTACAGTTATATGGATGATCTGCCGGCACTTAACGGCGAGCCGATACCGAAACTGCCGGCTGAAATACTGGCACTCACACACGCCGGGTTTTCCAGTTTTGATCTGGGGCGTGGTTGCCCGTTTCAGTGTTCATTCTGCACAATCATCAATGTTCAAGGCCGCAAGAGCAGATTTCGCACGCCGGAGGATCTGGAGCGAATTGTCCGCGAAAATGCCCGCCAGGGGATCAGGGACTTTTTCATTACTGACGACAACCTGGCGCGCAATCGTCACTGGGAAGCGTTTTTTAACAAGTTGATCGAGTTGAGGTTGATGGAAGGGCTGTCGGTGAGCCTCATTATTCAGGTGGATACTTTGTGCCACAAGATACCGAATTTCATCGAAAAGGCTCGCTGGGCAGGCGTAAGGCGGGCCTTTATCGGATTGGAGAATATCAACCCGGACAACTTGCTGGAGGCCAAGAAACGACAGAACAAGATTACCGATTATCGAGAGATGTTGCAGAAATGGTCGAATTACGGAGTTTACACCTGGGCCGGTTACATAACCGGATTTCCGGCCGATACGAAAGAATCCATCCTTCGTGATGTAGAGATTATCAAGCGTGAATTGCCCGTCGACATACTGGAATTTTTTTTCCTGACTCCGCTGCCGGGTTCGGAAGATCACCGCGACCTTGTCAGGGCCGGGCAGTGGATGGACCCGGATCTCAACAAGTATGACTTGCATCATCGCCTTACTCACCATGGCAGGATGAGCGACGCGGAATGGGAGGAGGCTTATCAGGCGGCGTGGAAAAGCTACTATTCAGATGAGCATATTGAGACCATTGCCCGTCGTCACGGTGCTTCCGCGGAACGTAACCCTGGCAAGGTCGTGGAGTTTCTGACTGAATTCCGGATAATGTACGAGGTGGAGGGAATTCATCCCCTGGAGGGTGGCATTTTCAGGCTGAAATACAGAACTGACCGTCGTCCCGACCGGCAGATGGAATGGCCTGGTTTGTTTCATCTCAAGCTGGCTGGACAAATCATATGGAAAGCCTGGCATTATGCCCGATACACCCTCAAGGCTCTCAGGATTGCAAGGAAAGTCAAATCAGATCCGCGCCGGTTTGATTACATGGATACGGCAATTTCAGTCGCCTGCGATACTGAACATGATGCGCTGGAAATCTTCACGGAAACTTCGGGCGGGGCGGGTGCTGTCGAGAAAAAACGTGCCGCAGACCGTCGCCGGGAAATGTTTTCGCCAGCCGTGAAAAGGGCCCTGTCTGCTGACGGTTAAACCAAATTCGGCTTCATTGTGCCTGTTTTAACGCAGCATGGTCAGAATTTGGGTGAGCGGTTTCTTGATGGTGGCGGCTTTTGGAATCGTGGCGTCGGTGCAGGCGTGACCGGTGGCGACGATCATCACCGGTTTCTCCGACGCAGGCCGGTTCAGCAGCGGGTTCAGAAACTTCATCGGGTTTGGCGTGTGTATGAGAGACGACAGGCCGGCCATGTGCAGGGCGGTGATCAGAAAACCGGCCGCCAGTCCAACGCTTTCCGGCACGTAATAGTTTTTGTAGCGCGAACCGTTGTCAAACTCGCCCCAACGCTGGGCGAATACAACGATCAGCCAAGGTGCTGTTTCCAGGTGCGGTTTGTCGGGACCGGTGCCGATGGGCTCCAGCGCCTTTATCCATTCATCGCCTGCGGTGCCGCCATAGAAATTGCGTTCTTCCTTTTCCGCGGCCTGCCTGATCTGCTGCTTGATTGCTGGATCGGAAATGGCAACGAAGTGCCATGGTTGATGGTTGGCGCCTGATGGTGCGCGACCTGCCGTGGTTATGCAGATCTCAATGACCTGGGGGTCCACGGGCGTGCTGGAGAAATCCCGCACGGTGTGCCGGGTTTTCATGGTGGTCAAGAAATGTTGGGCGGCAGTGAGACTGTCGGTACCGCTAATCAGGTCGCGCTCAGGTAACGGCACGGCTTCATATTTCAGGCTGTCTTTGGGTATCATCCGGGGCAGGGTCCTTTGTCGAACACAGCATCACTCATGCAAATTTTTATGAAGCCCGCAACCGGGCGTTAACCTTGTTGCGGCATCGTTCGGTTCTATTGCGGT
Organism: Alphaproteobacteria bacterium; assembly: GCA_024640405.1. Classification (GTDB taxonomy): domain Bacteria; phylum Pseudomonadota; class Alphaproteobacteria; order Rhizobiales; family Aestuariivirgaceae; genus Anderseniella. The sequence goes on from JAHEFB010000031.1 coordinate 35,971, forward strand.
CGCATTTCGGGCATAAAACCCGATATACGGTAAATCTGGAAATGCTCGTGTGAGTAGTGCGTTTTATGTGGAGACACTTGTATGTTTGCGTTGAAGCAGGAGCCGGAAGCGGCTGATTTCTGGAACTGGTTTGAAGACAATGAAGCCCTGCTGGCTGAGATGGCCGTCAAACTTGATGAATTGACGATGGATGAAATTGAGCCGGTTCTCGATGAGCTGGCGCTGGAAATCCACTATGTTGATGACCGGCTGTTTGCAGAAATTGACATGTCGGAGGATGGTACGCCGGTTCTGCTGATCACTGCTGACGGTGACCGTGAAGCCTTGCTTGCAGCGCGCGGACTGGTGGATGTGGCGCCTGAAATCAAGGGCTGGGTGTTCAAGGCGTTGCGTGACCGCGAAGAGCCCGGTGACAAGCTGGCACTGCCAGGCGGCGGTGAGATTGACATTCGCGAAGCGGTGTTTGTGCTTGAGGTACACGATGGCAAGGCAGAGATTGCCATTGGCCTGGATGACTGGGATGACGAACGAGCGGAAGATTACAGCCTTGCTGCGGAAAGCCTCGTGGAGACAGCGCTGGGAGAGGCTGACTATTCAGCCGGTGTTTCCGGGGTCATGGCTCTGCCGTTGCGCGATCTGGCCGAAGAAGCCGATCCGTGGCCGTTGAAAGCGCTTACAGGCGAATTCGACAAACAGCTCGGGCAGTGAGTACCTGACCGCGTCTACCGGTCCTGCCCCGAACAGGGCCATGTCGCTATCATTCTTTTACGACCTGTGCGCTCGTGCCGGATAGACTCCGATGCGAGCGTCGTCTTATATGCGCCCTCAACAAACTCAACCGATCCGAGGGGCAACAGATTCCATGACCGAAATCGTCCACGTACATGCGCGTGAAATTCTCGACAGCCGGGGCAATCCGACCGTTGAGGTGGATGTTGCCCTGGCGGACGGCTCGTTCGGCAGGGCGGCTGTACCTTCAGGCGCATCGACTGGAGCGCACGAAGCCGTTGAGCTGCGTGACGGCGGTAAGAAACGCTATCTCGGCAAGGGTGTTGCCAAGGCAGTGGCGGCCGTAAACGGCAAAATCTCGGATGCAATCCTGGGTCATGACGGTGAAGACCAGACGCTGATAGACGATGTCATGATCGAACTGGACGGTACACCCAACAAGGCCAAGCTCGGCGCCAACGCGATCCTTGGTGCATCACTGGCGGTGGCGAAGGCGGCGGCGCAAGCCTGCGGCCAGCCACTATATCGTTATGTGGGCGGTACATCGGCCCGTGTGCTGCCGGTGCCGATGATGAACATCATCAATGGCGGGGCACACGCCGACAACCCGATCGACTTTCAGGAATTCATGGTCATGCCGGTGGGCGCGTCTTCAATAGCAGAAGCGGTGCGCATGGGGGCTGAAGTATTTCACACCCTGAAAGGAGAATTGAAGAAAGCCGGTCATAATACCAATGTGGGCGACGAGGGTGGTTTTGCGCCGGATCTGCCGTCTGCAGAAGCGTCGCTCGACTTCATCATGGAAGCTTGCTCCAAGGCAGGGTTCAAGGCCGGCAAGGATATGTACCTGGCGCTCGATTGTGCAGCTTCGGAATTCTACAAGGCCAAGAAGTACGACTATGAGGGTGAAGGCGTAAAACGATCATCGACCGAACAGGCGCAATACCTGGCCAAGCTGGTCGATGATTATCCGATCATTTCCATTGAAGACGGAATGCATGAAGATGACTGGAAGGGCTGGAAGGAACTGACTGATCTGGCCGGGACCAAATGCCAGCTGGTGGGTGATGACCTGTTCGTCACCAACCCTGAGCGGTTGAAAACAGGGATCGACAAGGGTGTTGCCAACTCAATCCTGGTGAAGGTCAATCAGATTGGCACGCTGACCGAAACGCTTGCTGCAGTGGATATGGCGCACCGCGCCGGATACACGGCAGTAATGTCGCACAGATCCGGCGAAACCGAAGATGTGACGATTGCCGATCTTGCGGTTGCGACCAATTGCGGGCAAATCAAGACCGGCTCGCTGGCGCGCTCGGACCGGTTGGCCAAATACAACCAGTTGATCCGGATTGAGGAAGAGCTTGGTTCCCAGGCGGTCTATGCGGGCAAGGCCCTATTGAAGTAGGGCGCGGGCCTGGATGTGCACTTACAAATATTTCGCGGCGATGTAACCTTTTTGTGCCGCGCGTGATGATTATCGATCTGTGCCGTGAAACAGGATTGAAAGCTGTTGCTGATGTCTAAAATTGGTACGGTCAAAAGTCTCTGGCGTTATCCGGTCAAGTCGATGCGCGGTGAAGAGGCATCCAAAGTGTTCGCGGGTTTTTCCGGGATTTACGGTGACCGTGTTTACGACTTCAAGAGTTCGGCCGGCGAAAAATGCTTTCCATACCTCACCGGTCGCGAACTGGAGAGCATGCTGCTTTACAGGCCCAGATTTCACAATCCCGCAGTCGCGGATTTACCGGAACATCTGACGGAAGCGGAAAACGCCGCTCCAGGCCTAAATCCTTGTTTCGACGATCCAAACAATCTGTCCGTGGATGTCGAAACACCGTCTGGAGAGAAATTTTCCATTGATGATCCGGAATTGTGCAGTCAGATCCGGCAGGGCCTGGCAGATGAAACCGGCCTGACACTATTGCGGTCAGATCGTGCGCTGACTGACTGTCGACCGATTTCGCTGATTTCAAGCCAGACAATAGGACAACTTGGCAGAGAGGTTGGCGATCCTGTCGATCCTCGCCGCTTCCGAGCAAACCTGTATCTCAATCTCAATGCGGCAGAAGGGTTCGCCGAAGATGCTTATGTGGGTCACACCCTTGCTATCGGTCCGAAAGTCAAAATTTTGATTCTGGAACGCGATCCGCGTTGCAAGATGATTACCCTTGATCCTGAAACGGGAAAGATTAATCCAAGGGTCTTGCAGCATGTTGGCAGGGATCACGAAGGGCATGCGGGCGTCTACGGTGCAGTTCTGGTTGAAGGAGTGGTCTGCCAGGGTGATCAGGTTGAACTGATGGTTGAGCGATCGTGAAATCCCATGTTGTTTCTGGTCGTAAATTCCTGATCTAGATTACAAACCGAATGATCGATAGTCTCTCTCATATGGAGGAACTGTTATGGAGCGCAGGCTGGCGGCCGTGCTTGCCGCTGACGTGGTTGGCTATACCCGTCTGATGGGCGCTGATGAGGCAGGTACGCTTCGCCGCCTGACCGAATTGCGTGAAACGGTTCTCGAACCGTTGTTGATCAAACATCGTGGCCGCATCGTAAAATTGATGGGAGATGGTCTGCTGGTGGAATTTGCCAGTGCGGTGGACTCTGTGGCCTGTGCGATGGCCTGGCAGGACAAAGTTGCCCAACACGAAGCTGCAATTGAAGCCGGCAAGGCGTTACAGTTTCGCATTGGCATCAATGTGGGTGACGTGATCGCGGAAGACGGTGATATTCATGGCGATGGGGTAAACATCGCAGCACGTCTGGAAGGATTGGCGCGGCCCGGTGGAATTTGCCTTTCCGATGACGTTTATCGGCATTCCAGGGGCAAGATTGATGCTCAGTTCGAGGATATTGGGGAACAGAAGCTCAAGAACGTTACGGATACCGTGCGGGTCTATAACGTTGTAGTCGAACCATCCTTCGCAGAGGATCACGCTCCGGGAGGCGGGTTATCGCCGCCTGCAGACAAGCCGTCCATCGCGGTTCTGCCCTTTCAGAATATTTCCGACGCCAGGGAGCAGGAATTCCTGGCCGACGGCATAACCGAGGAGATCATCACGACACTTTCAAGAATTTCCAAGTTATTCGTCATCGCTCGAAATTCGGTTCTTGCCTACAAGGGTAAAGCGGTCGACGTGCGCGAAGTTGGCCGGAAACTGGGTGTTCGCTTTCTTCTGGAGGGCAGCGTTCGTGGAAGCGGTAACAAGGTGCGGATCACTGCACAGTTGATCGAGGCCATGTCTGGCCAACATATGTGGGCCCGCCGGTTCGACCGCGAAATGAGTGACGTCTTTGCGCTGCAGGATGATATTACCAAGGAGATTGTCTCAGCACTTCAGGTTGAACTGACCGAGGGCGAACAGGCAAAGCTGGCGGCCAGCAACACCCGTAATGTCGAGGCCTGGCAACTGGCCTTTGAAGGCCGCGACCTTGTGTACCTGCACCGCAAGGACAGCGTGCGGAAAGGGCGCAAACTGATCGAACAGGCCACAGCACTTGATCCTGATTATGCCTTTGCCTGGGGCTCACTCTCGGAAGCCCATTGGAAGGAAGCTGCAAATGAGGGCTGGAGCGATTCTCCGGAACGTTCTTTTGAATTGGCACTTGAAGCAAGCGACAAAGCCCTGACCCTTGAACCGGACAATGCTGAGGTGCTGTCGATGAGAAGCGTCATCCTGATAACATTGCGGGACTTTGATAATGCCCTTGCGCTGGCGCAGCAGGCGCTGCGCGTGGCCCATAGCGAAGCCAATGCCATTGCTCTCGCTGCGATCACGTTACGCTGCTGCGGACTGGCCAAGGAAGGGCTCAGGCAGCTTGAACTTGCCAAGCGTTATTGTCAGGTATTTCCGGCCTGGTACCTTTACAATGAAGCGTTATGTCACTGGATCCTGGAGCAGACTGATGAGGCACTTGCGTCTCTTGCCGGTGCGGTGGACATCGATCCCGATTTCAGCCTGACCTATGTGCTGTTTGCGGCCATTCACGCCGAGAACGGTGATGAAAAAGAGGCCGACTGGGCTGTAAATCAGGTATTGCGGGCCGACCCGATGTTTTCGGCAAATCGCTTCGTGGAGAGCAGGCCATTCCGCGACCCTGGACTGGCAACCCGCTTCCGCAACGCCATACGACTGGCCGGTTTGCCGGATTGAAGCTCTTGCCGGATCGGGTAACTCTTCAGTGATTCAGGCAGAGATTACAGACTTCAACGCCCGCTAAATTGCATTGTAACCGTTAGTTGGCGCAAATCTGTTGTGTTTTAGATTTCCGACACCGATTCCAGAATTTCATCAGTATGTTCGCCCAATGACGGGGCAGGGGCCATTTCACCGGTCGGCGTTCCCAGGAACTGGGCGGGATTGCGGGCCTGTCTCAGGCGTCCTGCAACCGGATGGTCATATTCCACGATACTTTGATTGGCCTGGACCTGCGGGTGGGTCCGCATTTCCCGCCGCGTCAGTACGGGCGCACAGGGGACGCCTTCCAGTTCAAGCCTATCAAGCAGTTCATCCCTTTTGAAGCCGGACACAATGGTTTGGGTCAGGTGCAGGCGGGCGTCGCGATTGATGTCTCTGAGCTCTGCATCCGTAAACCGCTCATCTAGAAGAATGTCGGGTCGCGAAGTTGCCCTGGCCAACCCTTCCCAGTGCTTGTCCTGCATAACCGATATAGAGGCGTAACCGTCGGCTACCTCGTAAATCAGATCAACAAACGATTGGGCATCTTCGGTCTGCGTTTCATCTCCCACGAAGGTGTGTCCGCCCATATCGGAGTTCCACAGGAACGACACTACTGTATCCAGCATGGACAATCTGACTTCCTGACCTTCACCGGTGCGCTCACGAGCGAACAGCGCTGCCGTGATTGCCTGGCTGGCCTGCACCGCGGTAAGTTTGTCGGGCAATATTGTCCGGATCAACCTCGGTCGCACTTCGTCGGAACCCGCCTGCACTGTGGTGAGTGCGGAGACAGCCTGAATGAGCGGGTCATAGGTAGGTTTGTCGGCCAGGGGGCCTTCGAAACCAAACCCGACAATAGACATGTAGATCAGTCGCGGATTCAGCGCTGCAAGCACATCCGCACCGAGACCGAGACGGTCTGCAACACCGGGTCGGAAATTCTGTACGAATACGTCGGCGCCGCTCACCAGTCGTTTCACGGTTGCAATGCCGTCCGGGTCCTTGAGATCTACAATAACGGATTTCTTGTTGCGGTTGTTGTTCAGATAGGACGCCGACATTCCGCCACGCCGGTTGGCAACGTGTCTGGTGAAATCACCTTCCGCGCGTTCGATCTTGATGACTTCCGCTCCCTGGTCGGCCAGAGCCATCGTGGCCATTGGGCCGGAAATGACATTGGACAAATCAATGATGCGGACGCCGCTTAGTGGACCTGGCATTGTTGAACTCCTCTCGACCTGAAAATATGGGATGACAAACAGCGAAAACCTGCATTTTTGAGAATTCGTCATAGGGTTTGAATTGAAAAAGACGACTTTCATGCGGACGAGCCAGTTTCTTCTGGATCGTCTAACTCGCAGCTTGCCGGACGCTGACGGCGTTTGTATCGAATTCGCGCCGGAAGGCACGGCTTAGGGCTTCGCCTGAACTGTAACCATAGCGCCGTGCAATGGTTTGTATTCGGTCGCCACGCTCGGCATCCTGATGAGCAAGCACCATGCGCCAGCGCCGCAAATAGGCTATTGGTGTTTCTCCGACGGTTACCGCAAACAATTCGGAAAACCGGCTGAGTGATAACCCGGCAATATCGGCCAGATCTTCGTTGCGCCACTGCCGTCCCGGTTTTTCATGCATTGCAACAATTGCCCTGGAAAGCCTGATATCGGCCAGGCCGCCCAGCAATCCGGTTCTGGTGGCTCCGGTTTCGAGTTGAATGCGCAAAAGACGAACCAGAAGAACCTCTCCCAACCGGTCGAGAATAGTGCCCGAACCACAACGCGGCTTGTTACCTTCAATCTGCAACAGGCGGGTGACGTGGACTAATTCGGAATCTACGTCAATTTCCACTTCAACGCGGTCCGGCAGGGCAGACAGAAGCGGGTTGAATGAACCGCCCCAGACGACTTCGGCCGAAAACAGAACGGTTTCATCAGCGGACACAGAGCTGGTGATGAAATCTCTCGGAGAAAATATGATCCGGTTTGGCAAGGCGTTGTGCGCACCGGCATGAATGCGCAGGTTGGCACGGTGCTGTTTGGCAGGCGTCACACGAAGCTCAAACCGCTTAAGCAGGGCTGATAATCGATCATTTCGAGGCATGTCGGTTTTTCTGTCAGGTTTTCCGTATTTATCTAGTCATAAATCGAGGTATGCCTCTCGGCAAGCCTCAAATGTGAAAGGAAACGCACATGCTTATGCCCCGCCAGAAAACACCGGACCTTGCCGTCAGTACGCTTGATCATGGCGAGTTCAATCTTGCGGCAGACAAATCCGAGCGCGGGGTTGTGGTTTGTTTTTATCGCGGTCTGCATTGTCCGATCTGTGCCAATTACCTGAAGGAGTTTGAAAAGCAGACTCCGGAATTTGCGGCGCGTGGCGTGTCTACCATTGCCATCAGTTCCGATGATGAAGATCGGACCCGTCAGATGGCCGACAAGATTGAAGCAAAGCACTTACGGTTTGGCTACGGCCTGCCGCTGGAAAAAGCCCGCGAATGGGGGTTGTACATATCCACCTCTCGCGGCAAGACATCCATTGGTATCGAAGAGCCGGCGCTGTTTTCAGAGCCGGGTCTGTTTATGGTGACACCGGAGCAGACGCTCTACTACGGGTCCACGCAGACGATGCCGTTTGTCCGGCCGCATTTTTCCGAACTTGTCGGCGCACTGGACTTCGCCATCAAGAACGACTATCCGGCGCGCGGCGAATATTCTGGCGCGGTGTAACGTTGCTGCCCCGGCCCGAGGCGCTCGAACCGGATTGCGGTTGAGTTAGCAAAACGTTAATGGCTTGATTGCTAGCCTTGGTCCGATCCGTTTGTGGATTCGCGCAAGTCAGAGGTTTTGCCGTAGTTATGTTTCGCCTTCCGAAACTGTTTGACGTGCTGGTGTGTGCCGGTTGCGTTGCCATGCTTTCATTTTTTCACTGGCACGGCACCAAGGGGCCGCGCAGTCTGGAAAATCACGCGCGACAGGTAGCCGAGCTCGAAATTCACAAGGCAGGTCTTGCAAAGGTCAGGGTAAAGCGCGAAGCTATCGAAGCGCGCGTAAAGCTGATGCGCCCGGAAAGCGTTGATCCGGATATGGCATCTGAGCTGGTACGTAAAATTCTCGGCTACGAAATAAATAACTCGATTGTAGTTAATCTGCCTCGAGAATAGAAGTTTTCAGCTTCTCCGTTTGAGAATAACCAAAATTAAGGTAACTGATCCAGATTGATATCATTGCTGGTGCCAGTTGTGTTATGCAATTGTCCAACCGGCCCCCTAAAGAGGGTCTTTTCATCATCTCTTAGGGAGGGGTCGTATGGCAAAATCCGCCAAGAAAGCGTCTGGAAGTTCTGCCAAGGCAGCGCCGGCTGGCGCGAAGTCCAATTCAACATTCAGCAAGGAACAGGATCTCAAGGCCTATGAGGACATGCTGCTGATCCGGCGATTTGAGGAAAAGGCCGGCCAGTTGTACGGTATGGGGCATATCGGCGGGTTCTGTCATCTCTACATTGGTCAGGAGGCCGTTGTCGTCGGCATGGAGATGGCGATGGAGGATGGCGACCAGATGATCACTTCGTATCGCGATCATGGTCATATGCTGGCCTGCGGGATGGACCCGCAGGGGGTGATGGCTGAACTGACCGGCCGGCAGGGCGGTTATTCACGCGGTAAAGGCGGCTCCATGCACATGTTTTCCCGCGAGAAGGAGTTTTACGGTGGTCACGGTATTGTCGGCGCACAGGTTCCGCTTGGCGCCGGCCTGGCCTTTGCGGACAAGTACAAGGGCAACGGCAAGGTGTCGGTTGCCTATTTTGGCGAAGGCGCCACCAATCAGGGGCAGGTTTACGAGACCTTCAACATGGCGTCACTGTGGAAGCTGCCGGTGATCTTCGTTATCGAGAACAACGGCTATGCCATGGGGACGGCGGTCAAGCGCTCGGCTGCTCTCGCTGAGCAGTTGTTCAGCCGTGGCTCGGTTTACGGTATCCCCGGCGAACAGGTTGATGGCATGGACGTGCGCATGGTCAAGGAGGCGGCCGACCGGGCCACCGAACATTGCCGGTCCGGCAAAGGGCCATACATCCTCGAAATGAAAACCTATCGCTATCGCGGGCACTCGATGTCCGACCCGGCCAAATACCGCTCGCGTGATGAAGTGCAGAAAATGCGCGAGGAACATGATCCGATCGAACAGGTCAAGCGCCGCCTTGGCAATGACCACGGTCTGGGTGATGACGATCTGAAGTCCATTGACGCCCGCATCCGCAAGATTGTGACGGATGCCGCTGACTTTGCCCAGGCAGACGCTCTGCCCGACCCGGCAGAGTTGTGGACAGACATTTATGTAGATGCGTAAGGGAAGGTAAAATCAATGCCAACTGAAATTCTGATGCCCGCCCTTTCGCCAACCATGGAAGAAGGCAAACTTGCGCGCTGGCTGGTCAAGGAAGGTGATACCGTCACTTCCGGGGACATCATCGCAGAAATCGAAACCGACAAGGCGACCATGGAAGTCGAAGCCGTGGACGAAGGTATTGTTGCCTCCATTGCCATTGCTGAAGGTACCGAAGGGGTCAAGGTGAATACGGTGATTGCCGTGTTGGCCGGCGATGGTGAGGATGCATCTGCAGCGAGTGCGGCACCTGCTGCAGCACCGGCGGCAGAAACGCCGGCTGCGGAGCAGGCACCCGCTGCCGCGCCAGCACCGGCGGCTGCACCTGCGGTGTTGAGCGCGGTGGCAGCGTCTGATCCCGAGGTTCCCGAAGGCACTGAAATGGTCCGGATGACCGTTCGTGAAGCACTTAATACTGCCATGGCGGAAGAGATGCGCCGCGATGAAACGGTGTTTCTGATGGGTGAAGAGGTGGCTGAGTATCAGGGCGCCTACAAGATTTCCCAAGGGTTGCTGGAGGAGTTTGGTGACAAGCGGGTAATTGATACGCCGATTACCGAACACGGCTTTACCGGCATCGCCGTTGGCGCGGCTTTCGGTGGTCTGAAGCCGATTGTCGAGTTCATGACATTCAATTTTGCCATGCAGGCGATCGATCACATCATCAATTCGGCGGCCAAGACTTTGTATATGTCCGGTGGTCAGATGGGTGCGCAGATGGTGTTTCGCGGTGCCAATGGCGCAGCGGCCCGTGTTGGTGCACAACACAGCCAGGATTATGCCAGCTGGTATGCCCACGTGCCGGGCCTGAAAGTGGTAATGCCGTATTCCGCTGCCGACGCCAAAGGTTTGCTGAAGGCTTCAATCCGCGATCCCAATCCGGTGATCTTCCTGGAAAACGAAATCCTGTATGGCCGCACCTTCGATGTGCCGAAAATCGATGACTGGGTGGTGCCAATCGGCAAGGCACGTATTGCACGTGCCGGCAGTGATGTCACGATTGTGTCGTGGGGCATGGGTATGTCCTATTCACTGGATGCTGCTGAAAAACTTGCCGGCGAGGGAATTGAAGCAGAAGTCATTGATCTTCGTTCACTGCGGCCGATGGATATTGCCTCAGTTCTCGAAAGTGTCCGAAAAACCAATCGCTGCGTTACGGTAGAAGAAGCCTGGCCGGTATGTTCGGTGGGCTCCGAGGTGGCTGCCCAGATCATGACCCACGCATTTGACTATCTTGATGCACCCGTTGCCCGGGTCAACGGTAAGGATGTGCCGATGCCGTATGCCGCCAACCTGGAGAAATTGGCATTGCCCAATGTGGATGAAGTTGTCGAGGCGGCCAAGTCCGTCCTGTACCGGTAAGGGGAGCGCAAGGACATGCCAACAGATATTCTGATGCCTGCTCTATCGCCTACCATGGAAAGCGGCAAACTTGCCAAGTGGCTGGTTAAAGAGGGTGATACGGTTACTTCCGGGGACATTATCGCCGAGATCGAAACCGACAAGGCGACCATGGAAGTGGAGGCTGTGGACGAAGGAAAAGTCGGCAAAATACTGATCGCCGAAGGCACTGAGGAAGTCGCGGTCAATACGACCATTGCTGTTTTGCTCGAAGACGGTGAAAGTGCCGATGACATAAAGGCCGGCGAGGAGCACAAGGCTCCGGAAGAGTCAGCACCCGAAAAAACGGCGGCAGACAAGCCCGAGACTGCCGAGCCGGAACAGACCAAATCCGCTGCGGGCGAACCTGCGCCGAAATCTGCCGGTCAAAAGTCTGCCGCGCCTGATCGTAAACCGGATGCCCGCCTCTTTGCTTCACCACTGGCGCGACGCATTGCCAAACAGAACAACATCGACATTGCGCTGTTGTCCGGGTCCGGTCCGCACGGACGGATCATCAAGCTGGATGTCGAAACTGCGCTCAAGGACGGTGTACCGGCAAAAGTACCTGAAGCCGCTGCCAAGACACCTGCCGCCGCTGCGCCTGCCATGGCGGCCGGACCGTCTGACGACATGGTGCGCAGGTTGTTTGCCGATGGTTCATTCGAGGAGTTGCCGCATGACGGCATGCGCAAAACCATCGCGACACGCCTGACCGAAAGCCATCAGACCATTCCGGCCTATTTCATCTCGGTTGACTGTACCCTTGATGCCTTGTTGAAATCACGGGCCGAGTTCAATGCGGCAGCACCGAAAGGCAAGGACGACACACCTGCCTACAAACTGTCGGTGAACGACTTCATCATCAAGGCGCTGGCGCTTGCCCTGCGCGATGTGCCGATGGCCAACGCTTCGTGGACATCCGGCGCCAGGTTGTTGCACAAGCACTCTGACGTAGGGGTGGCAGTGGCGATACCTGACGGCCTGATCACACCGATCGTGCGGGATGCCGAGATAAAGCCGTTGTCGATGATCTCGGCTGAGGTGAAGGACATGGCCGGCCGGGCCCGCGACCGGAAATTGAAGCCGGAAGAATACCAGGGCGGCACCACGGCTGTGTCCAATCTGGGTATGTTCGGCGTTGACAATTTTACCTCGATCATCAATCCGCCGCACGCTTCCATCCTGTCCGTCGGGGCAGGGGTGCAGAAGCCGGTGGTGAAGGATGGCGCCGTTGCAATTGCCACCGTCATGAATGCGACCTTTGCCTTCGATCACCGTGTCATTGACGGCGCATTGGGCGGGCAACTGGCCACCGCCTTCAGACGGTATCTGGAAAACCCGATGTCCATGCTTGTGTGATGTCCAAGCCAGATCACAAGCTGTCAAATAAATCGGATCCGCGTTGCCACGGGTTCGATGAAATCAAAATTCGTGCAAACGTCATTCCCGCGAAAGCGGGAATCTAATGACACAAGAGGAGATAGATGCAGCCGGCGGTTTACATTCTGGCGAACCGAAAAAATGGAACCTTGTACGTAGGTGTGACTGGCAATCTGGTTGCTCGCGTGTTTCAGCACAGGAATGGAAAATTGAAGGGTTTACCAAGAAATATGGGGTTCATAGGCTGGTCTGGGCAGAGAGACACGATAGGATGGATTCCGCCATTGTCAGGGAAAAGCATATCAAGAAGTGGAACCGGGCCTGGTAGGTTCAATTGATTGAAGAGGAAAATCCTGAGTGGGATGATCTTTATGCCCGGTTGAATTTTTAGGTGGATTGGATCCCCGTTTTCACGGGGATGACGTTTCCGTTGTTTACGGCTTAGTCTTTCCAACGAACGCGGACGTTCAATCCCGATGGAGTAAATGAGTGAGTGTATTGACAGGGAGAATTTGTGATCAGTGTGTTGTGCAAGGGGGAGAGCATTTGTGATCCGCGCTGCTACCAAGCAAGACGCTTCTGAACTGGTTTGCCTGATCGATTGTGCCGGGTACGGCATGCCGTTGGATGTCTGGAACAGCATGCTGGATGGTGAAGCGTCCGTGCTTGAGGTCGGGCGCAAGCGGGCCATGCGGGAGGAGGGTGGCTTTTCCTATCGCAATGCCTGGATTGCCGAGCGCGATGGCGCAACTGCCGGCGTACTGGTGGGGTATCGGCTTGATGAAGACATCGACCTGTCCGGCATTGATCAAGTTCCGGCGGCGTTTCGGCCGTTGATGGAACTGGAGGCGGAAGCGCCTGGCAGTTGGTATGTAAATGTGCTGGCCGTGCATGCAGAGTATCGGGGAAAAGGGATCGGGGGCGCGCTGCTCGATCATGCTGATCGTACGGCAGATGACGTGGGGGCGGGTACCATGAGTATTATTTTCGAGAGTGAGAACCACGCGGCCCGGCGGTTGTACGCGTCCAAGGGATATAGCGTTACAGCGCAACGACCGCGCGTGGCATTTGAGAAAGATCGCACAGGTTCGGCTGAGTGGCTGTTGATGGTGAAGGAACTAAAGGTATGAGTGAAACAAGCTTCGACGTAATCATCATCGGGGCAGGCCCCGGCGGTTATGTGACTGCCATACGCGCGGCGCAACTGGGCATGAAGGTGGCCATAGTCGAACGCGAGCACCTCGGCGGTATTTGCCTAAACTGGGGTTGCATCCCGACCAAGGCCCTGCTGCGGTCAGCCGAGATTTACCACTATATGAACCACGCCAGCGACTATGGCCTGTCGGCAGACAAAATAGGTTTCGATGCAGCGGCAGTGGTAAAGCGGTCCCGCGGCGTTTCAGGTCGCCTGAACGGCGGTGTCGGTCATCTGCTGAAGAAGAACAAGGTGCAGGTCATCTGGGGTGAGGCCAAGGTAACCAAGCCTGGCGAGGTTGTGGTGGCAAAATCCTCCAAACCAGCCATGCAGCCGGCTCATCCAGACCCGAAAGGCGCATCAGGTCCCGGCACCTACAAAGCCAAGCACATCATCGTGGCGACCGGTGCCCGTCCCCGGGTGCTGCCGGGCCTTGAGCCTGACGGCAAACTTGTGTGGACTTACTTTGAGGCCATGGTACCTCCTGAAATGCCCGGCAAGCTTCTGGTAGTGGGCTCGGGTGCCATCGGGATCGAATTTGCCAGTTTTTATAACGCGATGGGCGTGGATGTTACCGTGGTGGAGATCATGGATCAGATCATGCCGGTGGAAGATACAGAGATCGCCGGGCTGGCTCGCAAGCAGCTTGAAAAGCAAGGCCTGAAAATCATGACAGGCACCAAGGTTGCCGGGCTGAAGAAAGGATCCAATGACGTTACCGCCACAATAGAGGACGCCAAGGGTAAAAAATCCGAGTTGAAAGTGGATCGGGTAATTTCCGCAGTGGGTGTTGTCGGCAACATCGAAAACCTTGGGCTTGAATCACTCGGGGTGAAGACAGACCGCGGATGTGTGGTGATTGACGGGTATGGCAATACCAACATTCCGGGGATTTACGCAATTGGCGATGTGGCCGGACCACCCATGCTGGCCCACAAGGCAGAGCATGAAGGCGTGATCTGTGTCGACAGGATTGCCGGTCAGCCGAACGTCCATCCGATGAAGAAGGAACAAATACCAGGTTGCACTTATTGCCATCCGCAGGTGGCTTCCGTCGGGTTGACCGAACGCGCCGCCAAGGAAAAGGCGATCGATGTGAAGGTAGGCCGGTTCCCGTTCATGGCAAATGGCAAGGCCATCGCACTGGGCGAGGATCAAGGCCTTATCAAGACGATCTTTGACAAGAAGACCGGACAATTGCTTGGCGCACATATGGTGGGCGCAGAGGTCACAGAATTGATACAGGGGTTTGTTATCGCCATGGGGCTTGAAACTACAGAAGAAGACCTGATGCACACCGTGTTCCCGCATCCGACACTTTCTGAAATGATGCATGAAAGCGTACTTGATGCCTATGGCCGCGTGATCCATATGTAGCCATTGAGAAGGGCCAATTTGAGGATTTGACTAAATGGATATGGCGTTGATGAATCTTGGCGGCGGTGTGGGGATTTTCGGCACATTGCTGATCGGCGGCGTTGCCGGCTGGATTGCTGAAAAGCTGACCGGTGCCAGCCACGGGCTTCTGACCAATATCGTGATCGGTATCATGGGTGCGTTTGTTGGCGGCTGGATTGCCAATGCGCTCGGCTTGCAGCTGGGTGAAGTGTTCGACGGATGGTTCTGGGGCAATGTTCTGGTATCCGTTGTCGGGGCTGTCCTTCTGATCACTGTTTATCGTATGATCAGGGGAAGGTGAGTCTTATCGGCTCGCTGCTGTCAACCCAATCAGGAGGGGAACATGGAAGGTTTTGGCTTGATTATGACAATCATTCTCGGCGCTTTGGCCGGGTGGATTGCAGAAAAAGTGATGAAGTTCGATACCGGACTCATAATGAACATCGTGCTGGGTATCGCCGGAGCGGTGCTCGGTAACTTCATTCTTGGTGCGTTGGGACTATCCTTCGGTGGATTGATCGGTCAGCTTATTGTTGCTGTTGCA
>JAHEFB010000066.1 GCA_024640405.1 Alphaproteobacteria bacterium
GGCTTGCCCTGATCAACGGCACCCAGTTTTCAACCGCCTTTGCGTTGGCCGGTTTGTTCAGCGCATGGCGCGCCGCCCACTCCGCGCTGGTCACATCAGCAATGTCCACCGATGCGATCATGGGATCTACCGCTCCCCTGCAACCGGAAATTCACGCGCTTCGCGGCCATCGCGGCCAGATCGAAGCGGGCGAGACAATGCGGACACTGCTCGCCGGGTCGGAAATTCGTGACAACCACCTGGTGGATGACGCCCGCGTCCAGGATCCTTATTGCATCCGCTGCCAGCCGCAGGTGACGGGGGCTGCGATGGATATCCTGCGCATGGCTGCACAGACGCTTCAGACCGAGGCCAACGCGGCTACTGACAACCCCCTTGTTCTGGTCGGTGCCGATTTGATTGTTTCCGGCGGCAACTTCCACGCGGAACCTGTCGGATTTGCCGCCGACATGATCGCCCTGGCAATCGCGGAGATCGGGGCAATTGCGCAGCGCCGCGTTGCGCTGATTGTGGACCCGGTGCTCAGCTTCAACTTGCCTCCGTTTCTGACTCCAAATCCCGGCCTGAACAGCGGTTACATGATCGCTGAAGTGACAACGGCCGCGCTGATGAGCGAGAACAAGCATCTGGCCAACCCCTGCGTCACCGACAGCACGCCGACTTCTGCCAATCAGGAAGACCATGTGAGCATGGCCGCCCATGGCGCGCGCCGGCTGGGACCGATGGCAGAAAACCTTGAACAAATTTTGGGAGTGGAATTGCTTTGCGCGGCACAAGGTATCGATTTCCGCGCACCGCTGGCGACAAGCGAAGCATTGCAGCGTGTCCTGAAACGCGTGCGTCAGGACGTGGCCACACTGGGGGAGGATCGATTTCTGTCCCCGGATCTCAGCCGTGCGGCCGCCCTTGTAGCCAACGGCGAAATCATTGCCGCCGCAGGCGTTACGATGCCGGACATCGCCTCATGAACCCGGCATCCGGCATTCACGCCATCGGTATGGAACCGGCCTCGTCCGCCTTTCTGACGGATGAGGCAGTGCCCTGGCACTGCGGACAGGCCAGAACAGCCTGGTTGCAGCCCCTCCTCACCAATATCCTGACAGCACTGGCCGAACTGGCCCCGAAACTTGGAGACAACACATGAGCGATCTGCGCAAAAACACCCGCGATATCTTCCCCGCTACCGGCAACGAGATTACGGCCAAAAGCTGGATGACCGAAGCACCGATGCGGATGCTGATGAACAATCTCCATCCGGATGTGGCAGAAAACCCGCATGAACTGGTGGTCTATGGAGGCATCGGCCGTGCCGCGCGCACCTGGAATGACTTTGACACCATCGTTGCAAGTCTCAAGGACCTGGATGAAGATCAGACACTTCTGGTGCAGTCGGGCAAACCCGTTGGCGTGTTTCAGACACATAAGGATGCACCACGCGTGCTGATCGCCAATTCCAATATCGTGCCGCATTGGGCCAACTGGGATCACTTCAATGAACTGGATAAAAAAGGCCTGGCTATGTACGGCCAGATGACGGCCGGTTCGTGGATCTATATCGGCAGCCAGGGCATCGTTCAGGGCACCTATGAAACTTTTGTCGAAGCAGGCCGCCAGCATTATGACGGCAACCTCGGCGGCAAGTGGATCCTTACAGCCGGTCTCGGCGGCATGGGCGGCGCCCAGCCACTGGCTGCGGTGATGGCCGGAGCCTGCTGCCTGGCTGTCGAATGCAATCCTGACAGTATCGATTTCCGCCTGCGCACCCGGTACCTGGACGAGCGCGCCGATACGCTGGATGAGGCGCTGGAAATGATCAACCGCTGGACCACAGCAGGTGAGGTAAAGTCGGTGGGTCTGCTTGGCAATGCGGCAGACGTTTTCGCCGAACTGGTCGAGCGTGGGGTTCACCCGGATATCGTAACCGATCAAACTTCCGCTCATGACCCCATAAACGGATATCTGCCTCAGGGCTGGACAATGGCCTCCTGGCGCGAGATGCGGGCAAGCGATCCGAAGGCGGTCGAGAAGGCCGCACGTGCATCCATGAAGGTGCAGGTCAAGGCGATGGTGGATTTCTGGAACGCAGGCGTGCCCACGCTTGATTACGGCAACAACATCCGTCAGGTCGCACTGGATGAAGGTCTGGAAAACGCTTTTGCCTTTCCGGGATTTGTGCCCGCCTATATCCGCCCGTTGTTCTGCCGCGGCATTGGGCCATTCCGCTGGGCTGCGCTTTCAGGCGATCCTGAAGACATTTACAAAACAGATGCCAGGGTCAAGGAAATCCTCCCCGACGACACCCACCTGCACAACTGGCTGGACATGGCCCGGGAGCGGATTGCATTCCAGGGTCTGCCGGCACGCATTTGCTGGGTCGGTCTGGGCGTTCGGCACAAATTGGGCCTCGCGTTCAATGAAATGGTGCGCAATGGCGAACTGTCAGCCCCCATCGTCATTGGCCGCGATCATCTCGACTCTGGTTCCGTCGCCTCCCCCAACCGTGAAACAGAAGCCATGAAAGACGGCTCGGACGCGGTTTCTGACTGGCCGCTCCTGAACGCATTGCTGAACACTGCCTCCGGAGCGACATGGGTGTCACTGCATCACGGCGGTGGCGTTGGCATGGGCTTCAGCCAACACTCCGGCATGGTGATCTGCTGTGATGGATCTGAGGACGCAGACCGCCGGATCTCGCGGGTGTTGTGGAATGATCCTGCAACCGGTGTCATGCGACATGCCGATGCGGGCTACGATATTGCCCTGGAGTGTGCGCGTGAAAACGGATTGAACCTTCCTGGTATCCTTTAGAGCGATAGCGGGTCTCGTTGATCGAGTGCATGAAGGCCGGTATTGGTTGCACGACAATGGACCAATTCAGCAACCGGGGTCATTCAGCTTAGTAGCGCGTGGTCAGACGGTGGCCGGGCCGGTAGGTGAGCCTGACATAGGTGACAGCCTGCCCTTCCCACCAGGTTGACCGCTCCACGGTGAACACCGGATCACCCGCGTTGCAGGTCAGATAGCCTGCCAGTTTCTTATCCGCCAGCCCTGCGGAAAAACAGATTTCGGCGTCTGAGAATGGAATAGTCGAGACCAGCCATTCATTTGGACCGACTACGGAAAAGTTCGCCGCTTCCGCCTGTGGCAGCAATGCGAGGTTGATCCATCGGTCCTCGTGCTGATAGGGATCACCATCAGCATAGTGCATGCAAACCAGGTGCAGCACTTTGCCATTCGCGTTCAACTTGAGCCGGGCCGCCAACCAGTCTGGCGCATCCTCAACCAGGCTTTTCACCAGCGAGTACCGGTATTCCGCTCCCTTTTCCTCGATCTCTCCACGCACAATCGGAATATCAAATCGCGCCTGCCGCACCGGAGCCTCACGCACCCGCGTACCCGCCTTGCGGCGCCGCTCAATGATGCCATCATCCGCAAGTTCGCGCATCGCGCGGTTCACGGTCGCGCGCGCGCAGCCATACATGTCCGCAAGCTCAACTTCATTGGGAATAGAACTGCCTGGAGCCCAATCGCCTTTGGTGATCTTTGACAAGATGTCTGATTTGACACTCCTGTAAGTGGCTTTCATGTGTGTATGTCCCGGCAACCAATAAAACTATATTTATGGAGTATTAGCCTAGAGCATTTTCCGACCATATTGAACCATTTGATGGAGCCAAACCGGTTCAGTCGGCCAGGCGCGGTGTGCTGGGCGATACGGGGCATCGGACGCGAGGCGCGACAACGACGACGGACGGATTTGGCCCACAAGATCAGGGCGACAAGCATGCCTTGTCAGCACATTTGAGATCCCGGTCAAATATGCGCGATTGACCGCGACACACTTTAGATTTCTGACAAACCCGTTCTGATAATGCCTTGGCTCAATTGGTGAGAACCCCTGGGTTCATGATGTTGTTGGGGTCAAGCGCAAATTTGATGCGCCTTATTGTTTCGCGTCTTGCTTTGCCAGCAAAGGTTTCCAGATCTCGTGTCTTGAGTCTGCCAATGCCATGCTCGGCACTGATCGAACCGCCATGGCGTCGAGTGATATCATTAATAGCCATGCGAACAGTGTCGATTATGCCCGGGTTTGATGCCAAAAACTCGGCCTTGGTCACGCCGGCCGGAGGAAAGACATTGTGATGAATGTTTCCGTCTCCAATATGCCCGTAGCTGTTGATCTGAACATCGGGATGGATTCTGGATATCGCCGCGATAGTATCGGTGATGAACGCATCAACCTTGCTGATCGGAACAGACGTGTCGCTGTTGCAAAACGCGCCTGCCATGCGGTTCGCCGCAGGTGTATTTTCGCGCAGCTCCCACAAGCTGTCTCGTTGTGATTGTGACTGTGCAATCACTGCATCCAGTACCAGTTTTTTCTCAAGGCAGTCCGTCAATGCGCTTTCCAGACGGTCGCCGAGACCCAGCGGGCCGGTGGCTTCCAGCAACAAGGCCCAATCATGGCTTTGCTCAAAAGGGCTTCGAAGTGATGGAAACTTTCCGACTACTAGGTCCAGCCCCAGGCCGCTCATCAATTCCAGGGCCGAGATACTGTCGCCCAGATGCCGCCTGATCTCCCTGTAAACCATCAGCGCATGTGCAGGGGATTTGACAGCCAGAAGAGCCGTCCCGGTTTCCGGGTCGACCGGTTTCAGTATCAGCGAGGCGGCGGTGATGATGCCGAGGGTACCTTCACTGCCGATTAGCAGGTGCCGCAAATCGTAGCCAGTGTTGTTCTTATGCAGCGGACTTAGTTCGCTCAGGATCGTGCCACAAGGCAGGACAGCTTCAATCCCCAGGCACAACTCGCGCGCGTTGCCGTACCGCAGCACCTGAATACCGCCGGCATTCGTGGCCAGATTCCCGCCTATACAGCAACTTCCTTTCGATGCCATGTTCAATGGAAACATCAGGCCGTGTTCCTGCGCGGCGCTGTGAATATTCTCAAGAATACACCCAGCCTCAGCGACAATGACACTGTCGTCGAGCGAGATTTGGCGTACCTTGTTCATCCGTTCGAGCGACATGATGATTGCATTGTCGCTGTCAATTGACAGTTGCCCGGCGACAACCCCGGTTCCGCCGCTATAGGGCACAATACCCACTTTGGCCGCATTGCAAATTCGGACAATTGCAGCCACTTGTTCGGTCGAGTTGGGCAAGACAATCAGGCATCCTCGGCCCTCGAAGCGCCCGCGCGGATCATCAAAATAACGCTGTGCATCCTCCCCGTCCAACCAGCCATCGGCACCGACAAGGTCTCTGATATCGTCTAACAAACGAGCATCCGGCGGATTGAATTGAGAAACGGACAATTGGCTATCTCCCAGATCAGGATGACTTTTGGTTGGTTCAACCAGATATCCTAATCCTGATCGCTTCCAAAGTGTTGGAGCAACTTTATGAATTCATGTGCGCTCATGTTGCTCCAGGCCATGAACGGGACTGAATGGTCGCCAACGCATCCTTCAACTGCGGTTACGCAGGACACAGAAATCAACCGCCAAGGAAAAGCCGGCCAACATCGGGATTTTCGAGCAAATCATCACCTTTGCCGGCTATCGCCACTTCGCCCGAAACCAGCACATAGCCGATATCGGCAAACTCCAGTCCCTTTTTGGCATTCTGCTCAACCATGACGATGGTCTTGCCTTCGACTTCCTGTAAATCGCGCAGAATTTCGAAAACCATATCGATGAAGCGCGGTTCCAGGCCAATGGAAGGCTCATCGACCAGCAGGATTTCAGGGTCCATGACCAGGGCGCGGGAAATTTCCAGCAACCGCCGTTCACCTCCCGACAATACCTTGGCCAGATGCTTGCGGCGGTCTGCCAGTCGCGAGTATTTATCGAACACGCGCTCGGCCGCTTCCTTGGCGTGTTTTGGATCGTCCTTCAAAAACCCGCCCATCCAGAGATTTTCTTCAACCGTCATGCCGGGAAAGACTGACTTGTCCTGCAATATGTAGGCAATTCCAGCTTCCCTGAGCTTGTCCTGCGGCGACAGGCTGGTGATATCGCGCTTGTCTTCACCGCTGCCCACCTTGATGCTCCCCGAAAAGATATTGTTGAAGCCGAATATTGCATGAAGGATCGTCGATTTGCCGGCACCGTTGGGCCCGATCAGACACAGGGACTGCTTGCGGCCAACAGCCAGGTTGATGCCATGCAATATCTCCATGCGACCGTAGCCGGCGTGCAGATCACTGATTAACAGATAGGGATCATTGTTGGCCAAAGCCAAAAGGTCAGCAGTTTCCACTTTCTGGGCGATAGCCGCTGCCTGTTCCGTCACAGCCTCAACCGAAATGACTGTGTCGACCGAGCCGACATGATACCCGGAAGCGCGCGATTTCTTTTCTTTGTCACTCATCAGTGCGCTCCCAGATAGGCATCGATCACACGCTGGTCATCCTGGATTTCGTCCGGCCTGCCTTCTGCAAGCATCTGCCCGTGAGCAAGGCAATAGATTTTGTCGGCCATATTCATAATCACACGCATATTGTGTTCGATAATGAACAGGGTAATGCCGAATTCGGAATTCGCGCGCTGCAACCGGTCGATCAATCCGTTTATCAGTGTCGGGTTAATGCCGGCAGTTGGCTCATCCAGCAGCAACACGGTTGGCTCATTCATCAGCGCCATTGCAAATTCGAGCAGTTTCTGCTGGCCGAATGACAGTGATCCTGATTGCAAGAAGCGTTTTTCGTACAGTCCGACGAACTCGAGCATATGCAGCGCGCGCTCATGATCTTCCGCGGTGTTGCGGCCGAAAGCATCCATCAGGCTCAACTTGCGATGCGGAATCGAAATCAGCATGTTCTCCACGCAGTTCATGGCGCCGTAGATGCGGGTCTGCTGGAATGTCCTGAGCAATCCGAGACGCGCAATTTCCGGAACGAGCATTCTGGAAATCTCCTGACTGCGAAACCTGATTGAGCCGGCATCGATGGGATGATAGCCGACAATTGAGTTGAACAGGGTTGTCTTGCCAGAGCCGTTTGGCCCGATCAGGCCGGTAATGCCGCCTTCTGCCACCGTCATCGAGATATCGGCGTTGGCCTTGACGCCACCAAAGGACTTCGACACGCCGGAGACTTCGATAATCGCGCTCATGATGCACCCTCGGTTGCTGCATCCTTGCTCTCCACCCGGATACCGAACCACTCTGGCCGCTTGTAGCGCAACCAGCCCATGAATCCGTCCTGGAAGAACACGACAACCACGACGATGAGCGCGCCCAGAGCCACCCATTGCCAACCGAGGAAATAGTTCCAGGTGGCTTCCTTGAACACCTGAAACATGACAGCCCCCACAACCGGGCCCCATAACGTGCCTTTGCCGCCAAGCAGTACGCATACAACCATGAAGATCCCGAGATTTATCGTTTGATAGGCAGTCTCGAGCGGCTCGAAATGAATGAGCTGGAAAGCGGATATCGCACCGGCTGCTCCGACGAAGAAAGCACTCATTGCCCAGGTGATGAGCTTGTAGCGAAGCGTGTGGATGCCCATGGCCTCGGCTTTTCCCTCGTCATCGCGGATTGCATTGATCGCAGCACCAAAACGGGTTTGATAAAGCCACGCCACGAACATGAACAGTATTACGCCCAGGACTGCGTAAAGATAGTAAATGACCAACTTGAACTGATCGAAATCTCCAGGATAGTTGGGCATGGAAATGCCCTGGCCGCCGCCCACCCATTCCCAGTTGGAGACCAGTTCGCCGGCAGCGATCGCCACTCCCAGGGTGCCGATAGCAAAATAAGGGCCGCGCAACCCGAAGGTTATCCAGCCGATCAGGAACGCGCATAACGCGCAGAACAGACCTGCAGCCAACGTGCCTAGCGCCATGCCGGCAAAATACTGGCCCCAGGTCCACACATAAATCCCGCCGCCTGACGCCTGGGTATACTCGCCGACATCATAAACGATGCCGATGGTCACGACTGCAGCGACATACATGCCGGTGCCGTAGAAAAAAATGTTGCCCAGCGAGTTGTAGCCCATCTGCCCGCCGGTCATGTCCCAGCTCAATGCGACAATGATCATCAGCCAAAGAGTGGCAAGCTGCGTCTTGAAGTTCGGAAACAGGAACGGGGCCGCAATCGTCAGCGCGAGCAATGTTCCATAGAGTACCAGCTTCTTAGCGCTCATCGTCGGCTCCTATTGCAATACCTGGCGCAGCCGGCGCTGGCGCAACAGTTTGTAGATCAGAATAATCAGAAGAAGCAGCACCGCTATGGCCTGCTGATAGCCGATGCCGAAAATATGGCTGCCATATTGCTCCGCTGCGCCAATACCCAGCCCGGCGGCAATGACACCGGGCAGATTGCCCAGTCCGGCAGCAGTCACGATCACGAATGCCCGCACCGAATAGGTGATACCGTAGAAGGGTTGAATCACCCACACCATGACGATGATTGCGCCAGCCGCGCCGCAAATAGCAGCGTTGAGGGAGAACGTGAAGGCGTAGACCTTCTCGGTATCGATACCCAGCACCCGGGCTGCCCTGGAATCCTGTGCCGTGGCGCGAATTGCCTGTCCCATGCGACTTGTCTTCATGAACAGCACAACGGCCAGCGCCAGTCCCGCAGCCATGCATACGCCAATCAACTTGGCAATGGGGAGGTCAATCAGTCCGTCAGCGAAATACAGCGTATCATATTCGAGTTTGAGCGATTGGGTGTCCGAACCAAACAACAGGTTCATGATCTGAGCCATCATTATCGCGAGACCGAATGTCGCCAGCAGAGAGGTGAACAGGTCGCGTTCGATTACCTTGGTTATGATGAGCTTGTAACACACCCAGCCAATAGCCCCCATAACGACAAATGCCACCAGGACACCAAGCAGGATGACAAAATTATCGGATACGCCGAGCAGCGATTGCAGCCATTCGGTTTTGACCAGAAACCAGGAGACATATCCGCCGGCAATAACAAAATCGCCCTGAGCCAGGTTCTTAACATTCATCACACCCCACACCAGGGCTAACCCGTAGGCAGCCAGCGCAAACAGGGATCCGATCATCACGCCGTCAAGGATGATTTTCAGATTTACGATTGGAAACTCGAACAGCAGTCCGAGATTGGACATTATCTGATCCATGACAGGCCAGCCTCCCCGATATCCGGTTGACCCGGCATATTTGTGCAGCATGCGGATACCGGGCGCCTTGAAGGCGTCCGGTAGCTAATTGTGAGGGTTCAGCAGCTTACTTGCGCGGCCACACGAGTTTGTGGCTGGCGAATTTTGAAGGCGCCACAACGTTGTACTCGCCACCCTGGATTTGGCGCAACACCATCGGCTTGGCGATATTGTTGCCGGAATCCGAAAACTTGATATCGCCGTAGAAGGTTGACAGGTTGGTTGCTGCGATAGCGTCACGAACCTTTTCCTTGTCCAGCGAACCGGCCCGCTCGAAAGCATCTTTAAAGACATAAACCGCAGCTGAAGCCTGGGCTGTCTGATAGGGTACTTTCTTGCTGGCATACTCTGAATAGGCCGCCTTGAATTCCTTTTCGTAATTGGCGGCCGAACCGAAAATCGGATCTTCATAAGTCAGCGTTTCAGCCCATTGGGTCGAGCACAGGATATTCTCGGCAAATTCACCAAAATTGCCGGTAACGTCTGCTGCTTCACAGTGGGTGATGGCAACCATCGGCACGCTGATTTTCTGTTCGCCGATCTGACGAACTGCAGTGGCGGCACCCTTGGAGTGCCCGGATACGATCAGGACATCCGGCTTGAGGAGCTTCACCTTCGTCAGGATCGCTGTCATATCCGACAGGTCGCGCGGCAGTTTCTCGTCTATCACGATTTTCATGCCTTGCTTGCCGGCATCTTCAAGCACACCCGCCCGAATATCGAGCGAGAATGGATCGTTCTCGACAGCTACCGCCACCTTTACGCTTGACGGGTCCTTGCCGTTGGCCGTCGCCATTTCTGCCGCAAGGGTAATGGCGGACGCGAGGTACTGCTCGGAAGTCGACAGTACTGCGAATAGATATTTGTAGCCCTTGTTAAACAAGGAACGCGAAGCGCCTTCGGCTTCCACCATCGGAATCTGGTATTTTTCGGTCACCGGGGCGATAGCTTTGGTCAGGCCTGAACTGTAGGGCCCAAGCATATATTGCACGCCGTCCTGGTTGATCAGCCGTTCGGCCAGGGTGGCACCACGGTCGCCCTTGGATTCATCATCATAATAGCTGACGCGGAAGTTGTAGCATTTGTCACCGATTTTAACCCCGCCGTTTTCAGCGATTTTCTTTATGGCAAATTCATAGCCGTTTTTGGCATGTACGCCGTTCGTGGCGTACTTGCCTGTCAGGGAAATCGCTGAACCAAGATGGATTTCATCACAATCCGCCGCCGAAGCCGTCGAACTGAGGGCGGCCACGGCCACCCCGGCAAGAGCCAATGTCGCAAATTTTAATTTCATGATTTCCTCCCGTTTTTGTTTATTGAGCACCCGAAAACCAGCAGTCAAACACACAGAATTGGTGAATACAAGCCAGCTTGCCATAGGGTGGAGATGTCGATGCCGGCTACAGACAATGCATTGTCACATTTGCAAACGGCGGCAGCGCGATTCTCCAAGAATTCGCCGGTCTACCAGCAGCACCGGGACTTGTATCCCATAGCGGCATAACCCACCCATGAACCAACATTCAAATCGGACCAATCAGGTATTGGTGTATACAGTCTGCCGCGAACCGATCTCTGCTGTCGTTTTCCCTGATACACGTGAAAATACAGGGAAAGAAATTCAATTATCCGCGAAACCTGAGAGGTCAGCACAAAGCAGCTCAGATCGACTTCGAATGCCAGGCAATTTGGGCCGGACTGGTTGGACTCACAGATCAAAGACACTGCTTTCGGTTGTACATCCTGACTGCTTCCCGCAGTATCCTGGTAGCCAATGTGTCAAACTCGAGATACCACCATGACCGAAGCCCGTTTACCCCGCCTTGCCGTTCTGATTGATGCAGACAATGCATCGGCCAGGATTGTGGACGGATTATTTGATGAAATAGCAAAAATTGGCGAAGCCAGCGTTCGACGGATTTACGGCGACTTTTCGAGCGGCCGGTCAAAGGGCTGGGCAGACCAGCTCTCGAAACATGCCATCATTCCGCACCAGCAGTTTGCCTATACAACCGGCAAGAATGCCTCCGACATAACACTGGTCATAGATGCCATGGATTTGCTTCACACTGGCAGGTTTGACGGTTTTTGTCTGGTATCATCGGATAGCGATTTCACACGACTGGCAGCCCGGATAAGGGAACAGGGCGTCGATGTGTTCGGTTTTGGTGAGCAGAAAACTCCGGAGAGTTTCAGGCAGGCATGCCGGCGGTTTGTATACACAGAAAACCTGTTGCCTGGCGCCTCCACCAATGATGATGACGGGGAAGCAAAAACCAAACCACTCCAGCCTCCCGGCAGGGCAACACCAATCATCAGGAAGATCATTCAGCAAATCGAAACTGAGGACGGCTGGGTCCCGCTTGGCCAGGTCGGAAACCAGTTGTCCAACCAGTCTTCCGACTTCGATCCAAGAACTTATGGCTTTCGCAAATTGAGCGACCTGATCCGAAAAACCAATGCTTTCGAGATTGATGTTCCTCAGGGCAAGGCGATGCGCATCCGCATTAAGCCAGCAGCCAGGAAATCTTCCAACGCGAAGGGCAGGTAGAAGTCTCATGACTGCTGATTTCCCCCACCTCCTGTCACCGCTCAAGGTCGGAACCCGAACCATCCGCAACAGGGTGCTCGTGACAGGGCACATTCCAGGGCTGGAAGAAGCAGGTCTAGCAACCGATGCCTTCATTGCCTATCACGCCCGCAGAAGCCAGGGCGGTGCCGGCCTGCAAATGACCGGGACCAGCGGATTTCATCCCACAGGCCATGCCAACTCCGGACGCGGCATCGACCTGTTGCGACCGGGAGTGGAAGATGGCCTTCGGCACCTGGCGGATGCTGTGCATGGGCACGGCGGAACCTTTCTGGTGCAGATGGGTCACAGTACTGCAACAGTCGACTACTCCGATATCGGCAAGCCCCTGTGGGCACCCTCGCCCGTTGCTTCTCAGGTACTAAAGATCATGCCGCGCGAAATGACCCGGGCCGACATTGCGGAGGTGGTGGCAGCCTATGGCGAAGGCGCTGCGAAGGTCAGATCTGCAGGCCTTGACGGCATTGAGATTCTCGGCGCGTTTGGCTATCTGCCAGGCGCATTCTTTTCACCCGCAAGCAACATGCGCAGCGACGAATATGGTGGCAGTTCGCGCAACCGTGTTCGTTTCGCGCTGGAAGCGGCAGCATCGGTGCGAGCAGCCGCGGGACCCGACCTCATCGTCGGCATGCGTATTGCTGGCGACGAGATGACGGTGGGAGGGCTCGGCAACGAGGACATGGCCGAGATCGCGACCTTGCTGGATGAGGCAGGCACCCTTGACTACCTCAATGTTGTGGCCGGCACCAACAACGACCGGGTGATGCGTTGGGAGCATTGGCCGGCAAGTCCCGCACCGCACGGCCTGTTCGCACCCCTGGCCGCCCGTATTCGCCAGGTAGTCACAGTCCCGGTATTTGTGACAGGCCGTGTGACCGACCCGGCGCTGGCCGAGCAGATTCTGGCGCGCAATGAGGCGGATATGGTTGGCATGACGCGCGGGCATATTGCGGATCCCGACATCGTAGCCAAGGTCAAGGCCGGCGAAGCAAACAGAATACGTCCCTGTGTCGGTGCGAATGTGTGCATCAACCGGGCGGTAAGCGGCAAGCCGGTACGCTGTTTCCACAACCCCGAGGCTGCCCGTGAACTTGAGTTCGCCGCTGACAAACCGGCGGCCCGGCCAAAAAGGGTGGTGGTGATCGGCGCGGGCCCTGCAGGGTTGGAGGCTGCGCGACGAGCCGCTGAACTTGGCCACCGGGTGACCGTGTACGAAGCCGGCGCCCGGCCCGGCGGGCAACTGAGATTGTGGTCGCGCTCACCCTTTGCGCGGGAATACGGCCTGTCGATTGACTGGTATGAACAGGAACTGGCCCGAGCCCAGGTTCCGGTTAACCTGAGCACCAGGCTTGAACCAGACGACCTCAACTCCATAGAGGCCGACGTGGCGATCCTGGCCACCGGATCGGTGCCGATTGAACCACCTGAATTACCGGGGCAATCGGGTTCAAGCGTAAGCGTGGTCAGCCCTGCAGCGGTTCTGGCGGGTAATGACGGCATTGACGCGCGCCATGCGGTAATTTCAGACGAAGGCGGTGGGCGCAACGGACTGGCGGCTGCCGAAGTGCTGGCTGATGCCGGGATCCGGGTGACAGTCGTGACCGGTGATCCGGCCGTAGGCGAACATGTCGACGGCACAGTGCGCACGCAACTTTATCGTTTTCTGCTCAAGCGAGGTGTCGTGTTCCGCCCTATGGAGACAGTGACCGGACTGGCTGGAGGTAATGTCATAACACGCAATATCTACACCGGTGAAGCTGGAGAGATTGTCGGCGCCGACCTGCTGGTAAACTGGCGCGGCAACCGGGTTGTCTCAAGCCTTGAGACAGCACTCCGGTCACGCTTTGCACAAGTCGAGGTAGTGGGCGACAGCCTTGCACCGCGAACCATCCAAATCGCCACTGCCGAAGGCGCGGAAGCCGCCCGACGGATTGGACGGCAACCTGTTTGACAGTACCGTTTCATCTCCATTGATGTCAGGTAAATTATAGTCTGCAGTGATTGGGCAATATTCGTTTTGACGCCATGACATGCGCTGCCGTGGCACGGATTTTTGCAGATAGGCCATCGCTAGTCGTTGATTTGTTCCAGCCAGCATGGCAGGCTGTGCTTGTCTGGTGCCCTTCATGAAAAGGGAGAATCGGAAATTCGGTGTAATTCCGGAACGTGCCCAACGCTGTAACGGGGATGGTCATTCGAAACTTATGCCACTGGGAAACCGGGAAGGCGTGTTTGACCAGATGATCCAAAGTCAGAAGACCGGCCAGATATCATAGCTTTCTTCGCGCGGACAGCGAAGCAGAGCGTAAGATGCATATTGTTGGGGACTTGACAATGCATGATGAAACGTCCGCCCTGGTCGCAGCTGCGGCTTTTTCCGAAATCGATCGCGATGCCGTTTACAGGGCCATATTCACCAGACGCGATGTACGCGATCAGTTCTTGTCTGCACCCATCGAAGATGAGGTATTGCAGCGGCTGCTGACTGCCGCCCATCATGCGCCCTCTGTCGGTTTCATGCAGCCATGGAACTTCATCACCATCCGCCAGGCAGGTGTCAAGGAGCAGGTATGGCAGGCGTTTTCCCGTGCCAACAACGAAGCGCAGGATATGTTCGGCAAAGACAAGAAAGCGCTTTATCGATCACTCAAGCTTGAAGGTATTCGCAAGGCACCGCTAAATCTGTGCATCACATGCGATCGCACTCGCGGCGGTAAAGTTGTTCTGGGACGAACCCATGATCTCAACATGGATTTGTACTCAACCGTTTGCGCCGTCCAGAACCTGTGGCTCGCCGCCCGGGCAGAGGGCATTGGCGTCGGTTGGGTGAGTATTTTTCATGAAGCGGATGTCCGGCAGATACTGGGCATTCCCGAACACGTCGCCATAGTGGCCTATCTCTGCATCGGCTATGTGGAACAAATATACGATCAGCCGGAACTGCAGAAAAAGGGCTGGCGCAAGCGACTGGAACTTGCAGACCTCATTTACGAGGAGGGTTGGGGTAACGACACGAAAACTATTGGCCCAGAAGCAGAAACTGCAACTTAGAGTATCCGTCTTGCTCAAGACGGATACTTTAGACACCGGCCGGATTTTCCAGGTCCGCCCCGATGTCGGCCAGGTCCTGGTACCGGTCACCGATGCGGTGATGCGGTCTGCCGCCGGTCGCACCGCCAAAGGCAACGACCAGTTCATCGTCAGCCGGCGCATCATAAATCGAAAACTGCACAGTGAGATAATGCGAGCGCCGCCCGGTATCGTTT
>JAHEFB010000067.1 GCA_024640405.1 Alphaproteobacteria bacterium
CGGACCATCGAGGAAACCTGGCGTCATGTCGGTGATCTCATCGAAACAATCCCACCCCACGAATGCGCCAACTATTTCAGAAATGCCGGATATGCCTCAACCTAAGTCAGATGTGCTCTAGGCTGTTCCCCGCCGGCGGTGATGGCGGACACTACTGAATCTTCGGAGTTTTCATACAACCAAGAATCTCAGCCGACACCGAGCAAAATGAGAAATACTGAGATAGTTATCATCGACATGCCTGTCGTTATGATGACGACTGAAGACGCAGTCTCGACATGAACATTGTATTGCTGGGCGACGACAAATGCATTCGCACCCGTAGGCATCGCCGCGAGAATGACTGCCGCCTTGGACCAGAAAGGTTCCATCGAGAAAACGTAGGTTACCAGGATGTAGACAAGGAGTGGATTGATGGCGACTTTCAACGCAGACAGCCACAGGACTTCGCCTAAATTGCCTGTCAACTTCCGCTCAATCAGGGAAAGCCCCAGAGAGAACAGGGCGGCCGGACCCACGGTGGCGGCCATGAGGCTAAGGTAGTTGGCCGCTGCTTTTGGCAGTGGAAATGCAGTCGCCGCAAACAGTATGCCCAGTAGCGGCGAGAGAACAAGTGGGTTCAGCAGCACTCTTCTGGCCACATGTGCCGCAAGCCGCCAGGTTGACTGTGGTGATGCACGAGTAGTCTCCAGGACTGCGATAACTCCGGTAATGAACAGCAAAGTCAGGCAGAGCGTAGCAACAATCGATGGCAAAGCTCCGTCTGGGCCGAAAGCGGTCAGCAGGACGGGTAGCCCCATATACACGGTGTTTGCCTGGAGGGCGGTCAAGACCGCAATGGCTATCGTCGCAACATCTTGGCGAAACCACAGCCATGCAACAAGCGCTGCCAAGAGCAGTGTGCCTAGCCCGCCGCCAACAAAGGCGCCGACAAAAGGCCAATTGAAGATCTGGTCGGTCGGCGCCTGCGCCATGTAAATGAAAAGGGCGGGAGGAAGGGCAAAATAGAAGACGAACCGGTTGAGAGCTGCCGCCGAGTCCGATCCCAGGAACCCGAGGCGACCGGCGAAGTAGCCGGTCAAAACGACTCCGAAAACCGGAACTACGACATTGATGAGGGCGTCCATAAAGGCTTTCCGGGCTGACGAGTAGAACACAGGATACTCTGTCTGACACCTCATGTGAAACGACAACATGCGCTCAAGCTGCACGCGATTCTGGCACAACTACAATCGCGCTGCAGAGCAGCTGGGTCACCGCAACGAGCAATGGGGAATTGCGCCATCCCAAAGGATTGACTGCCCCAAGGAGCGCCCACTTCGCCATCAAAGCCGAACACTCAGCCGTCGCTAACCGAAGCGCAGGAAGCGTTGAGCAATAGCTGCCGCTGACATTGCATCTGATCCTCCCCCTTTGAATTGGTCCATCCTAAATGTTAGTATAAGCAGGTCAGGAAAAATTTCGACCCGCTTGACGGTGTTCAAATTCGAAAACGCAATTCGATCTGCTCTAGGTGGTGATCTGCGATCCATTCCGGTTTTCAACGTCTGGCGGCAGCGTCAGACCCCACAGTCACCCGCAATATTGCAGATGAAAAGTCGCTGCTTTCCTCTTCGAACCAGAACAGGTTTTCGTGCAACAGCGATATTGTGAGTTGATACTCTCCTGGCAGATCCGGAAGCTGGATTTCCAGTGCAACATTGGTTGTCTGGTTTGCGAGAACCCTGCCTGTGGGAATCTCGGCACGCGCCTCTTCCAACCGCGGTGTATCAGCAGTGGAAAAATAATAGCCTATACGCAGAGGGAAACGATCACTGGTCCGCCAATCCTGATCTTCTTCATTCACAATGTCGATTGCGAGTAAGTGAATTTGACCCACTTGCCCCGTGATTTCCCGCGTGAGTGAGGCGATGTAGCCTTTCGGGTGCCACGACATGCAGCTCAGGTTCTTGCTGAGAATACTCGCAATCCCGGCATACAG
Organism: Alphaproteobacteria bacterium; assembly: GCA_024640405.1. Classification (GTDB taxonomy): domain Bacteria; phylum Pseudomonadota; class Alphaproteobacteria; order Rhizobiales; family Aestuariivirgaceae; genus Anderseniella. Next base: position 1,982 of record JAHEFB010000067.1, read on the forward strand.
GCCTTGTTGTCGATTTAGGTCATACAGCATGCGATCTACGGTGCCGCGTTCATTATCAACCGCCAACGCGTCCGGCCTGAAATCAATTCCAAACTCTTCGAACAAATAATTACAGGAAGATATGACTTCAGGTTTTTTCAGCAACTCGTTCACATCCCGACGGCTCAATCGAAACGGTGGTCCGGGCAATTGCGCCAGTGCATCGTCGAACGCGCGCTGGAACCTTGTTGCTGAGCCAGGCCTTGATGTAAATTCGGTGTTTTCAAGGGAGGTGTACAAGGCATCGGCGACACCCACGGCGTGCATCGATATTGATGTATTGTCTGCGTGGGATTGTGACCGTGCCTTGTCAGTCAAGTTATCAGCAGTAGCGCGATCCATTCCTAAAACTGTGAAGCAATCTGTGCGAATATCGCCGCCAACCAGTTTCTGTTTGTCGTACTCCCTCACAAGCACGTTCTGCTGACCGTACACACGCTGGAGTCTGGGGATCCGTACGTCATATCTATGATTGGGAATATTGAATGAACGGCCAGTTCTGACCCTCTGGCAAACAGCACTCGCCGCGTACTTTACCGGGTTGCGAACGTATACCAACACCTCCACATTTTGGGCCAGGCCGAGCAACCACGCCCGCAAACGTGAGTGTTCCTCCTCCGACAACTCAATAAACCCTTCGAACGAGAGGAACACCAGACCGGTTCCGTCCTTCATCATTGATTGGTAGGTGGCAAGGAAGTGCTGGTCTTCGCGGCGCAACTGGTCTACGGGCATGGATGCGCGCCCGGATGCCAGATTAAATTTAGATTTGGTAGGATCTGTAAAAAACGCGGACGCGACGGCGAGGTGGTTGTTGTCCTGAATTGGCTGTGGGTAGTCGATTCCCAGAACCTTGAGGTCAGCCCTCAGGGAAGTCGCTGCCCACTGCAGGGCTGTAGTACCGGTCTTGTCATACCCAACGTGCAGTAGGGCTTTTTCGTACATGGGTCGTATCACATCAGGGGCTGAAATTTTCGTTGTCGATTGCAGATAGCAATAGGGCGCTGACCCAGATCACGAACTTCGTTCGTCGCTTCGAATGATGGGAAATCTGGCCCGCATGAGGCATTATCTCGAAATGCTGGCAGGTAGCAAGACCTTATGGAATACAGTCATTGGCGGCAGGGTTTACCGCTTTTCTGTCAGGTTTTGCTCGGTCGACCAGTTTTTCAAAACATTGGATAAACCATGTTCTATAAACCCTGGTTTGATCACGAATTCCGAGGGAACCGGTTTCCGATACACCTGAGTTTTTGAAAAACCCTTGTTAGAGAATCCGTCCGGGGTGGAATGCGTGCCTTGTTCCCCAATATATTGCGCCAGACAGATAAACGTGGAAGCGCGCCAACCTCCTAAAAGCAATGTAGCAATATCCTTGGCAGAGTCCTGTGAAGTTTCCGCTTTGCTGATATTCCACTTCCGGAATAGTGCTCGAATTTTGTCATGCGGGCGTCGACGGTAGTCGTTCCCGCAGACCAGTTCGTAATAAGCAGAAAGAATTGGCTGCATCTTGTTCCAGTGAATTTGTGTCAAGGCAAATCCCCAAAGGTGGCCCATTTTAATGGTTTCATGTTTTTTTTCGTCCTGGACCGCAGGGCTGGCTCTGAAATTGCCGACAGCGCTGAAGTATCCAATTCTCGGTTCTTGCTCGAAGTTTCTTCTCAACACATCGAGCGTCGCGACATATTCAGGACTCAACACAAGATCGTCTTCGAAAAAATATGCGATCGGCGCGTCAAGCGTAACAAATGCGAAACGCTCGGCCCTGAGGAAGTTTTCACAAATACCAATGTTGTCCAGTGAAAGATGCACTTCCCCGCGGGGAAACAGGTTGCGGAAAAGGGTAATACAGGTCGAAATATCTTCCTGTTTGGCATACTCGACCTTGCTGTAGGCGTTGACTGCCCCGTCCTGAAACAGGTGTATTCGCCGCTGGTCTATTTCCGGGGTCTGTGTCTTGATGCTTGCCAGGACTCTGGCGAGATACTGCGGACGATTAAAAGACATTACGATGATCGGAGGAGTTCGATGGTAGTCGATGTCTTGCTCCGGCCGGAGTTGATCGTCAGACCGCATCAGAAATATCCTTCGCAGTTAAGGGTTGTCCCATACTGAGGTTTTCTTTTCCTGCAGGACCTGGGCCAAGGCGCGTTGCGGTCAAACCTCCTGAAAACATTAGACCGGAGCACTTGATTGATGCTGATGCCGCATTTCTTTACCTGACAGTGACCAGCCGCTCAAGCGGCGGTCACCATACCTCCATTGTCTCGAAGGGCGCATCGATCATGCACTAGTGAGAGAGTTTTTTCTGCATGACCTGCATTATCTTTTGGTGGTCGAAACGAACGCCTATCATATTGAAGAAGGGTTCTATCGATTTCGGGTCTTTGGTCAACTCAGCGTAACTGTTGACAAAACAACGATCCGGCCGTTTGCGACTATAATGCTCGAACCTCTTGTCCATCTTTTCGAGCACTTCGATCAGGTTGCTCCTGTTCTCTTTCACATGCCATCCGGATTTCACCACGTCTTCATGATGTCGGGTATTGAACAGGAAAAACGGATTGGGGAATGTCTGGTACATCCAGTCCAGAAAAGGGACAAACTCGTCGCCAAGTTGGTCGTATCGAATTTCCTTGAAACCGATCCAGCGGTGTTCCGGATCAGGTCTGATGATCTCGTTGATGAATACCTGAGCCAGTGCCAAACTGAATTGTTGCGGGGCAATCGACCGGGCGCCGTGCCAGGGATGCTCCGGCGAATTGTCTGGTTGACTGTATTCAAAGCGGGCCATGCCGGCGCGCGCCGCGCTTTTGTACAACATCTCCAGTGTGGCGTTGTTTTCGCCTCTGAAGCACATCGCCGGTATTGTTTGCATTATCCTTTGCAGCAACGTGGATCCGGATCGACCGTAAGTCACAATAAATACGCATCCGGAAATCTGATCAAGCGGTAACATTCCGCAAACATGCCTCAACTACGGCCTGCGAACCAGTGTCTTCATCGGTTGGTTATTTTGCCTGTCCATCGTCTACCGGGGCCAGTTTCCCCGCCCAGTAGACCAGTACCAGTACCGGCAGACCCAGAATTGCAGTGAAGATGAAAAAGCCCGGATAACCGGTCGCAGTAACTATGGAACCCGCATAACCGGCAAGCGCCTTGGGAACAAGCAGCATGATTGAGCTGAACAGGGCGTACTGGGTGGCAGTGAAAGTGACATTCGTCAGGGCCGAAAGATAGGCCACGAACGAAGCCACAGCGAAACCGGCTGACAGGTTATCGGCCGTGATTACTGCAATCAACAGGTTGAGATTGGCGTCCTGGGTGGCCAGATAGGCAAACAGCAGATTGCTTGCCGCTGCCAGCAGGGCGCCGATGAACAACCCTCGCATGACGCCGATGCGGCTGGCCAGGATTCCACCGAGAAAACCGCCGGCGATAGTGGCAATCAGACCATAGAATTTTGAGTAGGTTGCGATCTGGGCTTTTGAGAAACCCATTTCCAGGTAGAACAAATTTGCGACTGCACCCATAACGATATCGGAAATCCGGTAAATACCGATCAGCGCCAGGATCACCATGGCCGTCTTGCCATAGCGAGATATGAAATCAGTGAACGGTTCAATATATGACTTTCGGGCCTCCCCTCCTGGCACGAACTTGATTTTCGCGAGAACAAAGATAATCAGGCCTGCAACCCCCAGGCTGGCAAACAGCCGTAGGGAGTTGAACCCCAGCTTGGCAAATGGTCCAAAATCTTTCGGTGTGCCTGGAAACTCCCCGAATATGTAGACCATTCCATAGACACCGGCGATGAAAGCAAGGAAGAGCTTCAGTTGAACCGTTTTGTCGGAGGCGACGTCGCCGCCGACTTCGGGTTCTGGCGATATCAGCGTGGCGACAATGCCAACCAGCATGAAACATGCCATGATACGGTAGACCGTCTGCCAGATTTCGGGGTTGTAGGTTTCTGTCCCCAACCAGGCTGCGAGCCACAAGGATCCCGCGCCCGCGGTAAGCATGGCAATTCGGTACCCCGCTACATAGGTCGCAGACAGAAATGCCTGCATGCGAGGTGGTGCGGATTCGATACGATATGCGTCGATGACGATATCTTGTGTCGCGCTGGTGAACCCTATCGCAACCGCGCCGTAGGCTGTCCAGGTAAGCGAGTTGGCTGGATCGGTGGTTGCAGTGAACAGCATCGCTGCAATGATGCACAATTGTGAAAACAGCAGCCATGCCCGGCGGTGGCCCATGCGGTTGGCCAGAAAGGGCAAGGGTATCCGGTCTATCAGCGGCGACCAGACAAACTTGAAACCGTACGCAAGACCTGCCCAGCTGAAGTAAGTCACCAGGTCACGCTTCACTCCGGCCTCGAACAGCCAGACCGACAGGGTGGAAAACACCAGCAATATCGGCAGGCCGGACGAGAACCCCAGCAACAACATGCGCAGTGATCTTGCACTCAGCAAAAGCGCCAGTGTGTCCTGCCAGCGTTCAGCTCTGGCGGCAATGTCGGATTGCATTCAATTACCCGGATGTTGGGGTGAAACCATAGTGTATCCGCTATCCCCGGTTGACTATTCCGTGTCGCGAGAATGCCATAGGCACCGTGGATTCTCCAGCGCGTTTTGGCTTTGTGCAGGCCACGGCATTGCCAGTGTCTTTGTGACGATACTTGCCGTTGGGTCCTGGCGACACTGGCCCTCAAACCGGTTGAGGCAGTCAGCAGCATCAGAATTTTCAGATGACTCCGTTCAACGCCTGCAATACCCTCAATTCACTTTTGTGAAAGCCATACGTGCATGATCGGAGGAAACAATGGACAGGCGCAAGGCATACACGTCTTCTGGATACAGCAATTACACGCCGTCGCATTCTTATACAACTCCCACTACCAGCTACAGTGGCATGCCTGGCAGCAATGAGACCCGCGGCGCAGACATTATTGCCGAGTATCTGATCAAGGAGAGAGTCCCGTACATACTGGGTTATGCCGGACACGGCGCAATCGGACTGCTAGACGGCATCCAGAAACACACGGACAAAATTCGACACATTTCGCCCAGAATAGAGCAGGGCGCAGGGTTCATGGCGGATGTCTACTTCAGGCTCACCGGCCAGCCGTTGGCGGTTTACGCTTCTACCGGACCCGGTCCAATGAACATGATGATCTCGGTGGCCAATGCGTTCTACGACAATTCTGCGTTTTTCGTGATTACCGGCCAGGTGCCGACCACACAGGTCAACAGTGGCGCGCTACAGGATGATTACAGATATAATGGCGACATGTCGTCAATTTTTCAGGCGGTTGTGAAGAAGTCATACCGGATCCGCAAGGTTGAGGACCTATGTACAGCTCTTCCTGAAGCATTTCAGTTGATGCGTACAGGCCGTCCCGGACCTGTCCACATTGACATGCCTTATGATCTGTATATTGAAACAGCGCCGGTCAACACACCGGAGCCGGTTGCGAGCAACCCGGCCGCCGGCTGGAACGCCGGCATTTCCGACTATTCGATACAGCGGGCGCTGGATTTGTTGTGTTCGTCGGAGCGGCCGTTAATTCTGGCAGGTGGCGGTATCCGTGTCGCAGGCGCCTACGAAGAATTGAAGGCGCTGGCCGAACAGCTGGAAATCCCGGTTTACACATCGTTCATGGGCAAGGGGGCATTGCCGTTTGATCATCGACTTCACCTCGGTGTTGCCGGTGTGTGGGGGGATTATCCAGCTACCGAGGCGTGCCGCAACGCCGATGTTGTGCTTGCAATAGGGGCCCGTTTCAATGATCTGCATACCGGATCATGGATTCCCGGATATGTGTACAATATCCCGCCCACCAAACTGATCCAGGTGGATATCGATACCAATGAGATTGGCCGTAATTATCCTGTTGAAGTTGCAATTACCGGGGACGCCAAACAGTTCCTTGGACAAGCGCTGAAGATGGCCCAGGGCAAGTCCATGCGACTGAAGTCGGGAGACTCATGGCGCCGCGAAATTCAGGGTTGGCAGTCTGAGTGGCGCAATTTCTGCGAACCTTTTGAACGCAGTGCCGAAATTCCAATTGAACCGCGACGTATGCTGGCCGACATGAACAGGCTGTCTCCGCCCGGTACTGTCATGGTGGATGATATCGGCAATTGTCAGGTTTGGTCGGAGCAATACTGGCAGACCAAGGTGCCGGGCACCCATTTAACATCAGGCGGGTTCGCGGCCATGGGGTTCGGCGTGTGCGGGGTGCTGGGAGCACGGCTGGCGCGTCCTGACAGTCCCTGTGTAACTCTCTGTGGTGATGGTGGCTTCATGATGTGGCCCCATGCGGTCGCCACAGCGGTGGAATACAATCTACCTGCGGTGTGGGTGGTGCAGAACAATTATGCGATCGGAACGATCAGGGATCTTCAGCGGGTTTATCTCGACGGACGGGAAATCGGCACCAGTTTTGTCAACGAGCAGACCGGGCAACTCTGGAACCCGGATTTCAGCAAGATGGCTGAAGCAATGGGAGGTCGTGGTGTTCGAATTGAACATCCCGATCAGTTCGGCGATGCTTACGCGGAGGCACTGCGTTCAAACATTCCCACAGTGCTGGATGTTGTCATTAATCGCGACACTGGTATTCCGGTTACTGGCACCTGGCAAATGCCGCCCATACCGGAAGTCCAGCCGACATTTGGACAACGTAAGGTGCGTTAGCCAGGAACCAGTACGTTTTCAGAGTAATAGTGCAACATGGGCTCAAGCGGATTCGTGTTGCTCTAATGCCGGTCTGTTTCTGTACCTAATGGCGAATGTTGCGTTGCTGCGCTGGTGTCAGCTTCAGGCGGCCGGTCCCGGAAGGTGCCGAACAGCCGGTCCCAGACGGTAAAATACTGGCCAAAATTACAATTGAATTGTGAATGATGAAGGTCGTGATGGGTCACCACAGTGGTATATTTGAAAAACCAGTGACGCCTTTGTTTTTTACTTATGAATTCGTGCCCACAATGGCCGGCTGCGTTGACGATGCCGTCATAAAGCAGGTAGGCCACAAGAGTTAGCGGGTGCATGGGAATCAGAAACACCAGTATGACAAAAATACCGAACTGGACCACGGTTTCTGCCGGTTGAAACGACAAGATGGCCCAGGGTGAGGGTGCCAGCGATTTGTGATGCCCGGCATGTACCCATGGAAACAGGGGCGCCCAGTGGACCAGCCGGTGGGTCCAGTAAAAGTAGGTATCGTGTAGCACAATGGCGGCGAGAAATCCCGCAAACGGTGTCCACCATGGATAAACGGACCAGTCGAAATACATCGCGGTCGCACCAGCCTTTACGGCTTGCCAGGTGATTGTGGCGTAAACCGCAAACAGCGCTACTGAAACCAGCGAGTGACGAATTTCGTGACGCACACTGGCTCTGGTAGGTGTGCGTTGCTGGATACGCCGCGCATCCACACCTTCAATTCCGGTACGGAAAAAAATGCAGTGAAACAGACCGGCTGGTAGCAGATACCCCGCCACCAGGATTATTGTGAAAAAAACCAGGTATTCGACTGCCATTGCCGTCATGATTGACATATCGCTTCCAAAGTAGTTGCCCGCAAGGCCCGGTTTTCTGGAACCACAATGTATCTCTTCAGTTATCCATGTATCATAGACTGACAGGCTGATATCTTACAACATGACCCCGCGACTTGCCATGTCCTGTTAGCCACGCTGTTATTCATTATCGTTCGAACCGGCTCATTCCAGCTGAGTAACCCGGCATTGCCGAATACTGTTCTGGGAATTTCTGCTTCGATCAAAATCACACCGCCATTAGTTCGCCCTTATTTGAACACAGTTTCACCCAACTCTCTTCCTGTTTACATCGAACTCGATGCATACAGTTAGTTTGTTGACAACAAAGGGATGGCCTTTGTGATGTGTAAGTGTGTACCGCTTACCCAGATTTCCGGCGTAACGCCGGGTGAAGGGGCAATATGATTAGTGCGTTTATTGCAGTTACTGCCGCGCTGTTTTTCCAGCCACACGTCATCTTTAGGTCAGGCAACGTTTGTAGAGCTCTTCATCCACTTGGATGATGGAGTTTTCTAAGCACACCAAAGACCGAAAGAGTCGTGTGGAACGTCCGCAAGACTGATCCATCGGGATCGCAGGCGGAACAGGGGAACAGCGTTATGAGTAACAATTCAAACGACGGTGGGAATGGCTTCAAGGGTAGCCGAATTGATTTAAGCCAGCTTGGCAATGAAAACTGGAACGATACCTTCAGGTCAAGACCGGCCGGGCAGGGCGAGGCTCCAAAACGGGCGTCGAGACCACCGGGCGAAACCGAACAGCCGGTCAGTAGGGACGATCTGTTCAATAGCCGTGTCTATGCAGCCACTGCTGCACGGGCGATAAAACAGAACCGGGGACAAAGCCGCATCTGGCTGTTTGCAGGCGGATTGTTTCTGGCCAGCATAGGTGGCATCGCGGCTGCTTACTATCTTGTTGGACCTCCCATGGCCCTGACAACCTACGCACCGGAAATTGTCGAGAACGGGAAACTGGAAACAACATCATTGCTGGCTGAGCAAAATGTTGAAGATCAAACAAGTTCGCATTTTCGGGGGGTCACAATAGCAGCGGCCGCGCCGGCACCTCCGACTGTTGATGCAAGCGACCCGTTGCCGGATAGTTCCGAAGCATTGAGCCGCAATCCGCTGCCAGTTGATACCATGCCCAAATCCGAAACCGAAATGCATGAGACGATTACGCCGGAATTGCAGACGCCGAAACCCGGGATTGCAACAAGTCCTGCGGATATACGGACTGTAGAAACAGACCCGAACATTGTGCCCGCCGTTGAACCGGTGGCGGAAGTTTCATCCGAACCAGGAATCGAAGATAACTCGACCGATAAGATCGTGCGCATTGTACCGACCGCGGTGACAGGTGGGGTAGAAACCAGGACAAACGTGAATGTGGCAAGAACACCAGCCAAACCGCGCAAGACAATTAGGCAGTGGCTATCCGTGCCGGCAGACATTGAACTGACCCAACCGCCGAAGGTCACAGCCGCAGCGTCACAACAGTCGACCGGGGCAAAGCCCGCTGCGGGAGCTGTGAAAACGCGGCAGGAATTGTTCAAGTCATTTCAGGCTTACCTTGAGAGCACCGGGAATGCCGAAACCATCGATCTGCCCGGTCAAAAAGCCCTGTTTAACAAATTCATCCGCTGGAGTGTGGAAGCGCCGGTTGAGAATTGATTCCGGATTGTTCTGTTTGGACAATTTATCTTCGCGGGTGTCAGGGACTGTGCATGGTGAAGCAATTGAGTGTGGTTCCGGATTCGTCAAAACCACACCCAAAATAATTCATGTCGGTATTTCCCTACTTTGCCTTGGCCCTGTGTTCCGCCATGTGCCGTGTGACAATCCGGAACCACTCCCCCGACTCTTTCAGTTTCGTGATGCCATCATCAAGTGCGGCCAGATATTCTTTTGCGTGGGGGTTGGTTTTTGCAATGACAGCATGCATTGTCGCGACATAGGAAAGCTGATCCTGAAACTTGACTTTTTCAGTTGCGCCAATTTCGGCGATGGTGCCTTCCGCTACTTCCGCGGCCAGCACAACAACATCGTACTTGCCTGAAACCAGACCCTCAAAACAACCGGCGGGGCTGTTTTCGCGCGTGAAAGAAATATTTGGCTCCACCAGGTCGACCTCTTCCATCATGAAGGTGGAGTAACCTGAGGGTCGGCAAATATTGAGGCCAAACAGATCTTTGTGAACGGCAGGACGTGGCTGTCCGGCCCGGGTGTAATAGCCGATAATCTGCTCGAACATGGGCTGCGACCAGTCAAGATTGTTGCAGCGAAATTTCGACCCGTCACCCAGCTTGTCGATCACGGCGCAATTTGGTTTGAACCAGACCAGGCTGAAATCATAGGCATGATCAGTGATAAGCGGCTGCAGGTGGGCGCCCCAATCGTTTATGAAGTCAATCTTGTAGGAAGGCTTGGATTCGGCCAGTGACATGGCGACATTCGTCACCTCCGTCATCATGCCGCCCTGAGCCTGGTCTTCATTGGTGAATGGTGCCCAGTCGGATCCGACCACGAAACGAATTTGCCGTGGGGCAGGGGGCGGCAGCGCTTTGGTTGTAGAGGCCTGACGAATGGCAGAAGTGTTGGCCGTGGACGGAGCGACCTCGTTGAGGCAGGGAATCTTGAGGGTTGCTCCTTCCTGGATAAATGAAGGATTTGGTCCGATAACACCCGAGTTTACACTGTATACCAGCTGGTAGCTGCCGGCTCCTCGGTAGGCACGTTGCGCAATGCCGCTGAGGCTGTCTCCACGAACGACTGTGTAGGGTTTGCCGCATTCAATGGATTGCGCTGTAGCCGGCCTTGGATTCACCAGGCCGCCTGCGGTCAGAGCACTCGCAATAGCAAGGGTCGAAAGAAAATTGAGTGGTTTCATTTTGATCTCCAGAATTCGAATCTATGTAACGCTATTGCAAGCGGGAAATTGAATCAGTGTGATTGTGTTTCGGGGATCTGCCGCAAAGGCATCATCCGTTTCACCAATGTCGCATCCAGACAGAGAGATATGCGAAACCGTCGGTGTCTTCAGAAGGCGCAGGCATTCTTTTGCGTTGATCAACGCAAAAATCTCCACAAACTCGTGAGGTTCCTCCCGCAGCCGTCTCCAGGGAATTCCTGTCAACACATTGGTGCTACATTGTCTTGCCGTACCCTCTTTTCCCGCCATCCCGTTTGTTCAACTACAAAAGTTACCAGTTCAATTTTTGAACGTATTCGTTCTGGAAATACGGCATGCTAGCCGACCGGCATCGCTGCCGGCGACGTTAATTTGCATTGTTCTTTCGCCATTCAAGAAATGCCCTGAAATCTTCACTGTTCTTTCGCCATTCAAGGAAAGCCCTGAACAGTTCGAGTTGCTGGTCTTGTGTGAGCCCTGTTTGAGCTTGCTCAACCGGTTGCGGTGCAAGATCGGGGCAACCCGTGCCTTCGCAACTTACATCTGCGATCGGTATTCGAACCTGACCCACGGATGTCTTCACAACGTAGAATTTTTTGTCGAATTTTATCAGGTCACCTGACAATCGAGTGTAACCGTCTTTGGAAACGAGCACTACTGGCTCTGCCATGGCGACAGAACCCAACGCTGTCATAACCAAAGCGCCTAGAGCAAAAATTGAAGCATGCCGCATTTTGTTCTCCCCTGTTTACACCCCGCCCAGTAACACAAACGCAACTACCCAACTGCGCAACTGTGTACTACTCAACAGTGCAACGGGAACACTCAGACACTGTTTACAATCAGCGTGCCTTGAGTCACCATTTTTAACTCACAGAAGTGTCTTTGTTACATCGAAATATGTCGAAATTGAGCAAGATTCATTGTCGAACAAGCCGGTTTCGCCGTCTTGTCAGAGGCCATTTCCAGAAATTGAATTTCGGAGAAACGCGGGTTCGAAAATGTTGAAAATGGCAGGTCAATCTTGATGTTCGCGGTGCCAGTCATCTTCATGCGGTGGCCAATAGCGTTACTCCCAGGAGTATCAGACAAGACCATCTAAATCGGCGTGCCAAATCTCCTTCACCAAGCAGGACGCTGCCCAACAACACAGTCAACAAGACACTGATTTCCCGAAGCGGCGCAACGTAAACGACAGGTGTGAATTGCAAAGCGTAGAGAACGAGAATGTAGGCCAGTGGATTCAGCACAGCGATTGCCAGGATGCTCCATCGATGACTTTTCCAATGATTTGTTAGGGTCAGGACTCATTAATGTTATCCATTCTGCGGGAGGATATTTTGCATCTGACAAGGCGAAAGGTCGGAGGAAACCTTATGGTTTTCAAGACCTTTCAACGATGTCAGGGGCAAAATAGACCCCGCCCTCCGGGTTTGAAGGAAAACACCCGCCTGAAGTCGAAAAATGCTCGAAAAGGCACAAAGCCTTGTCTTGCGCTTTTTCAACATCATTCGACTGGTTTCCTTCAAACAGAATTGCATAAGATTAATGGGTCCTGACCCTAAACTGTCACGACGCCTGAGTGCCAGGGGTAACAACAACCCGCAACGCGCGACGCTTGAAAAATAATCCAATAGTAGTGGCGAAATCATGAGAACGGTTACGGCATAGGCGTCCCAAACCGTGTAACTGCCAATCAGCAATCCAGCGCCTGCTCCGAAGGCTGCCGACGCAGTTGGGCGGTGTTTTCGGTTGCCAGAACCGCCGGTCAGGTTAACAACCCCAAAAACCATGACCAATGCACCAAGTGCGAGTTGCAGTGTGATTGTCTCAGCCAGGAAAATGACGGCGAAACCGGTTGCAAGAAATGGTCCTGTGGCTCTGGCAATCGGATAAACCAGTCACAGATCGCCTTTGCGGTAACCTGCCTGCAGCAGCAGGAAATAGCCGAGATGAAGAGTGGCGCTGCCGCACATGAAGGTAATTTCCCATGGTCCAAAAGCCGGTTTCTCCAGTATCAGAATATACGCGGCCAACGGCAGGTAGATCGCCAGCGATATGGTTGAGAAAAGCCAGATGAGTTCTGGACCGGCGTTAATGCGCTTGACAAGAAAATTCCACGCCGCGTGGCAGAAGGCAGCGGCCAGTACGAGCGAAAATCCGAAGACGGTCATGATGTTCCTCAAAAGTAAGCGAGTTGACGTGTTTCAACACACCTTCACCACTTCCTCTGGGCTTTTCGTCCTCGGGTGTCTGCCGTACACGGCTCATGACGGCGCTCGGTCCAGCTTGCAATAACAACGGAACCCTAGAGCACATCTGACTTAGTTTGAGGCATATCCGGCATTTCTGAAATAGTTGGCGCATTCGTGGGGTGGGATTGTTTCGATGAGATCACCGACATGACGCCAGGTTTCCTCGATGGTC
>JAHEFB010000032.1 GCA_024640405.1 Alphaproteobacteria bacterium
GTGGGGCCAATGGGACGGCCACCAGCGATACCGGGAGAACCGGGACGGGTTCACGCACTGCAGTACCGTGATGCACTACTGGCTGAGGGAAAAGCTCCGGGGACGGTGAAGAAGCATATTGGCGCTGCTAGAGCAGTGCTATGCAGCAAGAACACTCAGGCCCAAGGCCCAACAACAGCACAGCAGAGGCTTTAGCGTTGTTTTTAAAACCCTCAAAATTCAAAAGGACAAGAGTGTCTGTTGCAAACCAGATGGGACCCGTTGGAACCTGCGCACTTCAAGTGGCCTGAGTAACTTGGGGTTTCAAACGGAACCGCGAGGTTGCTTGTGTGACCTTTACCGTTCTCTCACCCGGCCCAGCATTACCCTAGGGCAATCAGGAACGATGGCAAAAACCCAGACCAAACCGGGCAGTTATCGTTGGCGACATATTGCAGCTATTACAGGGGACGCTAAAGCTTCCTGAGCAGCCTTGAGGTTCTTGTATTCGATGTCTACGCACTTCTCGTGGCCGGTATCCGGTATGGCGCTAGTTTTCCACTCGCCATCTTCACAAACAAATGGAATTCCAACGATGAGCCAATGTTTTGTTTTGTCTAGGTGACTGTCTCTATGAACCGCACAGACACACATGCGACTACCTTCGGAGTATGTATCGCCCCACGCACACCCTTCTTTGTCTGATTGTGCAAAAGCTGTAACACTCATCATCACTGACATACTGGGCACAATTAATAAATTGCTCAGAGGTTTCAATTTCAAAGTCCCTTCTGTTTGAGGAATATCACCGAAAAAATACATTGTCTTTAAGGGAGGATAACCCCGAAGGAGCCGATTTCTTTGATGCCAGTCAACCCAAGTGGGCCTTTTGCTTTCTTCTTCAAACGGTTGAAATTCAGGTTCATGTTAACCCATGCAAAACCGACGCTTCCCGAAGGAAACGCACGTCGTGTCCGCTCAGTTGGCAGTAGTTTGTCGAAACACAAAAATTATTGGACGAAGTTCAACAAGAGCAGCACAACGGCAACAAGGCTAATTGCAAAAACCCATGTGACAGTAGCTTCCTTGATCAAATTCGGTTTTGAACTGCGACCACTATCGTGCAGCATCTTGGTGACCTCCGAAATTGAAGCTTACAAACCGGCAGATAGTTAGCACATTATTTCCGTAACGTCATATCACTTTCAGTTATATGACAACCAACGTTCAATGAGAGCTTCACGCAGCGCACCAAGGTCCAACAACAACTCCGCAGGGGCTTTAGCTCCTTTTTTTAGTGGTTTGGTATTCGGTCTCCGAGAGTATCTTTTGTGGCCTGGATGGGACCCGTTGAAAAATAACTTGGTAGGGATACAACAAGGTGATACAAAGCCGTTAGAAAAAACGTCGGTTTTCTGCGGTTTTCAGCGGTGGTTTGGGTCTTCTCCTGGGCACCATAAATCTCACTGCGAGCAACGGACCCACTCCAATTGCAAGTGCGCCTGCGATGGGAATGCTTCTGCTGTGATCTTGGCTGGCTAGAACACAGCCCGCAGCCCATCTGCTTTCAGCTAGCACATGGTTGTTCAAGCCATGACAACATGCTAGTGAATCTAATACCGGATAGCGGTTTTTGATCCAGAATTTTCATAAATTTGATTTTTTACTACTCGAGTTTTTTGCTTTTCACCTGATTTTGGATTTGATTTATTTGCTATGATGAACTTAATCAAGAAATCCCTCAAATATAAAATAGCAAGTTCCAAATTACCGCTGCAAGAAATTGAGGAATCTGCACACGAATTATTAATAGTTGTTTCAGAGAAATTGAAAATCGACCGCCAATGGACTTTAAATCATCATTACTCTGCTGAGCGTCGAGGCGGCCTAACAACATTCGTTTTTCAAGCCAAACATCCAAAGCTGCCCTACTCTGTCGCAATAAAATGCCTGCACCAACAAGGGGTTGAACTGTCATCTCGGGTTCGCGCCGAACACGCAAGGCTGACTGACCTTTATGACAGGCTCACACCTGACAGCCGTTCAATTGTCACCAGGCCCATAGCCCTGACGTCACATGGGTATGCTTACGAGTGGGTAGACCTCCGCAAGATGGAAACGGTCTTGCTGGCGAATTCTTTCTCCAAAACCCGTCGACAAAAATGTGTCGAAGCGGCCGGCGCCAGTTTGCGATTGATGCATGATGCAATGAACTCCCGATGGGAACCATTGAATGTGGCTGAAATGATCAAAAGGCTGGAGGCAACAGGTGGTTCCGGCAATGCATGGAACACCGCCGTGAACCGGATTATTCAATTGTCCGGTGAATTTGATGGCCAATTGGTGCAGCACGGCCTCATCCACGCGGACTACACACCAGGCAACATCCTGTTTGGTAAGGATCGTTGCGTGATTTTTGACTTCGGACGCCAAGACAGGTTTGAACCGCTATACGCGGATGTTGTTTTGTTTCTCATGTACGTTGGCGCGTATTCCAACTTTGGATCAAAAAACATGATGCAAAGACAGATCAAGAATGACATGGACACATTCATGAACGCCTATGGGGATAAAGGCGAGCACGATCTGAAAACCATCTGTTTCATGTATCTCGCACTCGCAGTGAAGCGGTGGGGCCGCCACGAATCCAAGAGCAATGATCCGAATAGAAAGTTATATCTGCGCTCATACGATAAGATAGCTGTCCGGCGTTTTGAGTGGTTTTATGAGCAGATATCCGGCCACTTTCAGCACTACGACAAGCCCGGGCAGATGTAATACCAAGGAAAACGGCGGTGTCGAAATCAAGACAACGCCGTAGTTAGAAAACCATCCCCATGACCACATCACTCAATGGAAAAGCCGCCATCGTCACAGGCGCCAGTCGCGGGATCGGGGCTGCTGCTGCCAGGATGCTTGCCGCAGCGGGCGCATCGGTGCTGCTGGCGGCACGCTCTGCATCCGGGATCGAGCAGGTCGCCGATGATATCCGCAAGCTGGGCGGTGTGGCCGAAACCATCACTTGCGACGTGAGCAACTATGCGCAAGTTTCCGCCATGGTGGCCAGATGCAAGACCGCGTTCGGCCGGGTGGATATTCTGGTCAACAATGCCGGGCTGATTGAACCCGTATCGCGGCTGGGCGAAGCCGATCCTGATGAATGGGTAAAAGTGGCGGACGTAAATTACAAGGGCGTGTTTTTTGGCTTGAGAACGGTGATCCCCGAGATGGAAGCCCAGGGCAGCGGAACCATCATCAACATCTCGTCCGGTGCAGCATACGGTCCAATGGAAGGCTGGAGCCATTATTGTTCGTCCAAGGCCGCCGCGCTGATGCTGACACGCTGCGCCGACAAGGAGTATGGCGGCAAAGGCATACGCGTTGTGGGCCTCAGCCCCGGTACCGTTGCCACCGACATGCAGGTCGCGATCAAGGCATCCGGCATCAATCCTGTCAGCCAACTGGACCCTTCCGCACATATCCCCGCTGACTGGGTTGGCAAAACAGTGGTCTGGTTGTGCGGTGACGGTGCAAGCGAATTCGCGGGAACCGATTTCTCGATGAAAAATGACGAGAACCGCAGCAGGGTTGGTTTGCCTAACGTCAATACCGCCTGACAAAGCCATCAGCGAAGTGTTGCCAACAAGGACCTTGTGCTATAGCCGTTGCTCAATCTCAATCGGGCGAACGAGGCAAAAGCAAAAATGGCTGTCAAAATACATCAGGGTGATCTACCCGAAGGACTTGATTTCGGGTCGAGCGTGGCCGTCGACACCGAAACCATGGGACTGCATGCCCATCGTGACAAGCTGTGCGTGGTGCAGCTTTCCGCCGGAGACGATGATGCCCATCTGGTGCAACTTGACCGCAAGACATATCATGCGCCGCGCCTGAAGGCACTAATGGAGGACGCCAGCGTCACCAAGATTTTCCACTATGCGCGCTTTGACGTCGGCATGCTGAAAGCCTATCTGGGCGTTGATACCTCGCCGGTTTACTGTACCAAAATCGCCTCGCGGCTGGCCCGCACCTACACCGACCGGCATGGTCTCAAGGATCTGGTGCGTGAAATGCTCGGCATTGAAATGTCAAAGCAACAGCAAAGTTCCGACTGGGGAACACCGGTGTTGTCGGACGCCCAGAAGCAGTATGCTGCGTTGGATGTCATATACCTGCACGAACTCAAGGTCCGGCTCGACCAGATGCTGCGCCGTGAAGACCGCGGCCGGCTCGCGCAATTGTGTTTCGACTTCCTGCCGGCCCGTGCTGAACTGGATCTTGCAGGCTGGCCGGACGAAGATATTTTTGCGCATTCGTGACAAGCGGCAACTGCTTGCGCCTTTAATTCGGCAAGATTGTCAGGGCAATAGAAGTGACAGGCTCGCCAGCCGGTTCCGGTATTTTCCGGATCGCCGGGCGGGAAATCGGCAATGATACCTCGCAACAGCAAACGACCAACCATCAGACGCAGGCGGCGCGGGCCTGCCATCATGGCATGGTTGTTTGTGCTGGCAGGTGCCGGCGTGTTTGCTGTATTTCTGATACAGGCCTCCGGATTTGACATGGAGGCCGTGAGCAGCCCACCTCAGGCGGCTCCGGCAACGGCATCAAAACAGGCATCGGAGCAGGAAAGGTTTGCCGTGCAAGGGTCCGAAGTGGCCGGGTTTGACAGTGACCAGCAGCCTTACAAAATCGCGGCCGTGGAAGCCAGCCAGGACAAGGAACAGCCCAATCTCGTGCACATGCGGCAGGTGACCGGGTTGCTTCGGCGAACCGACGGGAGAGCCATGGACGTAACCGCCAATAACGGGTTGTTCAACAGCAAGGACAAGTCCTTGCGCCTGTCAGGTGATGTTTCCATCAAGCTGGCAGACACGTTCACCGCCAGCATGGATACCGCAGACATTGATGTAAGACACAAGGCACTGACATCACAGGACGAAATAGTTGTAGTCATGGACGGTGGCGTGATCAGATCCACCGGCATCGACGTTACCAACAATGGCGAGCATGTCACTTTCAAAACGCGGGTGCGTGCGGTATTTAATTCTGATGCGAGCGAAGGCAGTCCACCGGCCACGCAGGCTGAAACGAACAGTTCAAAAGGAAACCTGCAACAATGAACCTGTCCATGACCGGGAAACTGAACAAGGCCGGTATTTCTGTTGCCCTGATCCTGATGGCTGCAAGTCTTGCCGCGATGCCAGCCGAGGCCCAGAAAAAGAAGAGCAAGGTCAACATCGAATCCGATCAGATGGAGCTTTTCGAAAAGCAGAACCAGGCTGTTTTTCGCGGTAACGTTCGCGCCAGGCAAAACAATGTCAGGTTGAATTCAACCAATCTGATAGCTACGTTCACCAAGACCAAAAGCGGCGGAACCGATGTCACATGGCTGGAGACAACAGGAGGTGGTGTAAGGATAATCACTCCTTCGCAGACCATAACCGGTGACCGGATGAAGATGAATGTCAAGGCCAACACCGCCGTGGTCAGAGGCAAGGTCACCGTCACTCAGGGCACAAGTGTCGTTAGAGGCGAAACACTGAACGTAAATTTGAACACCAACGAGTCGAAATTTTCAGGAGGCCGCGTCAAATTCAATTTCGACCCGGAATAGCGTGTATGGGCATCGAGGATATCCATGCACTGAAATTCCAACACTGTCCTTCCGATGAAGCGTAAGGCTGGTTGCTGATTGCAAATTCAGCAAACATTAACCATAGGGCTTCAGCAAACCTTAATCCTGTTGAGCGGTAATCACGTGAAGCGAACCGGCAAGTCATCGTTTTGGTCTTCGTTGTTTGGCGGACGGGCGGAACTGCCCGGCCACCGGCCCTTCGAAAGACCAGGTTCTGCTCCGGTTGAAGGCCTTGTGGCGCGTAATCTGCGCAAGTCTTTCAAACGGCGGCCAGTAACCCAGGACGTCAGCGTGTCGGTACGCCGAGGAGAAGCCGTAGGGTTGCTTGGTCCCAATGGCGCAGGGAAAACGACGGTGTTCTACATGATCACCGGACTGATCGCTGCCGATTCAGGAACCATTTCGCTCGATGGGGAAGATATCACTGACTTGCCGATGTATCAGCGAGCCAGGCTGGGAATTGGATATCTGCCACAGGAAGCGTCCGTTTTCCGGGCACTTACGGCTGAGGACAATATTCGCGCGGTGCTGGAATTACACGTTCCCGACCGCACTGAGCGCGAACGTAAGTTGCGTGGGTTGCTAGATGAGTTTCAAATCACACATATCAAGGATTCGCCAGCTGTGGCACTGTCTGGCGGAGAGCGACGACGGGTCGAGATTGCCCGAGCCCTTGCCGCAAATCCCCGGTTCATGCTGCTCGACGAACCCTTCGCAGGGATTGATCCAATTGCGATCAATGATATTCGCCAACTGGTGCGACAGCTCACCTCTAGGGGGCTCGGGGTGCTTATTACGGATCACAATGTACGAGAAACCCTCGAGATCATTGACCGCGCCCTTATCATCCATGAGGGCCACGTATTAATGGAAGGTACACCAAGACAGATTGTTGCCCATCCCGATGTGCGACGTCTTTACCTTGGTGAAGGATTCAGCCTTTAATATCCTGCATGACATGTGCGCTGAACAATAGATCTTGCAGGTAATCTGCCAGTTGCACTCCAGTTTGTTGTGTGGGGAGTCTGCCAGCGATGGCGTTGAGCCAGAAACTACAAATGCGTCAGGGTCAATCCCTGGTAATGACGCCGCAACTGCAACAGGCCATCAAACTGTTGCAGATGTCGAATTTCGAGTTGCAGGCTTATGTCGAAAGCGAACTGGAGTCGAACCCGTTGCTGGAACGCGACGAGCGAGACGAAGCCGGACGGGATATCGTCTCCGACAGTGACGGCGAGGCTGGCCGCTCCGACGCCGTTGCCAGTACGGAACTCAAAGACACCGCCGAACAACTGGCATCCGGCGAAAACACACCGGAAAATCTCGATCAATTTGATACCGGACTGGAAAATGTCTACGCGGATGAGGCAACCGCTGACAAAATCAACCGTGAAGCGGCAGAACCGGCAGGCATGCAGGACTCCGGCTGGCAGATGTCCAGCACCGGCAATACCGTTGGCGGAAGCAGAGCCGGCGGCGGCGGGTTTGATGGTGAAATGGCATTCGACGCAACGCTTGCCAGCGAAAGCACACTTAGCGACCATCTGACCGAACAGCTTCACCTTACCGTATCGGATCCCGCCATGCGCATGATCGGCGCGCATCTCATCGGACTGGTCAACGAGGCTGGTTATCTGACCGGCGACGTTCACTCGGTCGCCGAAACGCTTGGGGCAACTGCAGCCAGCGTTGAGCAAACACTGGCTATCTTACAATCTTTCGACCCGCCAGGCATTCTTGCGCGTGATTTGAAAGAATGCCTGTCGATACAGCTCAAGGAACGCGACCGGCTTGATCCTGCAATGCAGGTTTTTGTCGACAACCTTGACCTGCTGGCAAAACATGATTTCGCGAAGCTCAAATCCATGTGCAAGGTCGATATGGAAGATTTGCGCGACATGGCTGACGAGGTTCGCTCTCTGAACCCGAAACCCGGCAACGCATTTGGCTCGGCGGTCGTGCAGCCGGTGGTGCCGGATGTAATTGTGCGCCCAGCGCCGGATGGCAGCTGGGCGGTTGAACTGAACACCGAAACGCTACCGCGGGTACTGGTCAACAACCAGTATTTTGCCCAGGTAAGCCGGGGCACGACACGCGACACCGACAAGCTGTATCTGTCGGACTGCATGTCGAACGCCACGTGGCTGGTCAAGAGCCTCGACCAGCGGGCACGCACCATCCTGGCAGTTGCTCGAGAAATCGTGCGTCAGCAGGATGCATTCCTGATGTATGGAGTTGAGCACCTGCGGCCGTTGAATCTCAAAACCGTTGCCGATGCCATTGCAATGCACGAATCCACAATCAGCCGGGTAACCTCGAACAAGTACTTTGAGACGCCGCGCGGTTTGTTTGAGCTCAAATATTTCTTCACCACAGCCATTTCTTCGTCCGCAGGTGGTGATGATCATTCTGCAGAATCAGTGCGTCACCGAATTCGCACGATGATTGATCAAGAAGATGCCGCAAAGGTTCTGTCCGACGATCAAATTGTTGATCGGCTGTGCAGCGAAGGTATAGACATTGCGCGGCGCACTGTGGCGAAGTATCGCGAAGCCATGCATATTCCCTCGTCCATCATGCGGCGCCGGCAAAAACGCCTGCGTGAAGCCGGATAAAGCTTATCCAGTTGCCGGATGCCGCTCTAAACTTTCCCATAATCTTTTGATACGCTGATTGACAAGCTGTTCGCCGGGCAATAGGTTCCGCGCGCCTTGATCGGGAATATCTCACACAAAGCGGCAAATCGGGCGGTGGGACCGAATTGCGCATAAACAGGTCCGATCGAAACAGTCAATATTGAAAATACATTCGGCTTTCGCCAGACTTGGTCTGCGAAACAGGGATAGTGTTAAAACATGCAGATTCAGATAACCGGCAAAAACCTCGATATTGGTGACGCATTGCGTGAACATGTTGAAGGTCGCATTCATAACGATGTTGCAAAGTATTTTGACGGTATTGTTCGCTGCCTGGTGGTCGTGGAAAAACAGCGCTCCGGTTTCGACTGCGAGATTACGCTGCATCTGACTACCGGCCTTTCGCTCAACGCCAATGGCAGCGGTGGTGATGCCCACAGCGCCACGGACACTGCTGTGGGGCACCTGGAAAAGCGGTTGAGGCGTTACAAGAGGCGTCTGAAGGATCATCACCTCGCCCGCAAGGAACCTGTAAATGCGGTACCTGCCGCCGAGTATGTGTTGCAGGCTGATGCAGATGACGCAACAGAAGAACCGGTTGATCTGAATCCGGTGATTATCGCGGAATCAACCGCGAGCATTGATGAACTGTCGGTCGGCGAGGCAGTTATGAAACTCGACTTTACAGATGAGCAATTTGTACTTTTCCGCAATGGCCGCAATGGCAGCCTTAATGTGGTGTACAAACGCAAGGATGGAAATGTCGGGTGGCTGGACCCTGGTGGAAACTGATCACCTGATTTGTCAAATGCCCGAGCCTTCCGGACTACCTTTGGACCGGAAACAGATACACAAAATGCATGGAGAATAGGTCAATCATGCAATTGTCGACCATAATTTCCAGTAATGCCGTACTGCCTAACCTCAAGGCGTCCAGCAAACGCCAGTTGTTGCAGGAACTTGCACAGGAAGGCGCACGCCTTTCCGGCCTTGATTCGCAGGTAATATTTGAAACCCTGTTAAGGCGGGAAAAGCTCGGATCCACCGGCCTGGGCCAGGGGATCGCCATACCGCACGGGAAGTTTCAGGCACTGGAAAAGGTGCACGGCCTGTTTGCACGGCTGGCCCAACCGGTCAAGTTTGATTCCGTCGATGACCATCCCGTCGATCTGGTTTTTCTGCTGCTGGCTCCGGAAAGTGCAGGTGCGGACCATCTCAAGGCACTGGCGAGAATTTCACGACTTCTGCGTGATGCTGCAGTTGTTGAAAAACTCCGCGGCACCGACAAGGCTGAGGGGCTTTATGCCATTTTGACCGAGCCTGCCGCATCTGCTCCGCACGCGGCCTGAGACGTTCGTTTAGAGCATGATTCACAAAATTGGAATCGTTTGACCGGTTTTCTGCGTTTGCCGGCAAGGAACTGTTCCCGCCGAGGTCTGGTAGACCACAAGGGAGCCATAACGCAGCCCAGCGAGCGCAGAAAATTGGCCTCCGGTGGGCTGATTTAAACCCATCAAACGGTTCCAATATAGTGAATTATGCTCCAGCAGCTTGTGCAAGCGCGAACGGCTCTAATTCAGGTTGATGGCTGCCAGGTCGTGTTCGAATGCGTTGGCAACAGCCGCCTCGCGACTGTCAGACACCGACACCGGCGTTCCATCGGCAAGATACAGGCAGAACATGGGTGTTGCAGGGTCGGGTGAGACTTTTTGCCCGATCATGTCTTCAACTTCACCGGCCGACAGTTCACGCACGTATGCCACTTCGCCCAGGCCCATATTCGCGAGTGAAATTTCGCTTTCCGGTATCTGAGGCAACCGGGTTTTCTTGTGATCCGTCATTTTCTGGTTTCCTTCAAAGGTTGAGCAACAGGACCGCACCTGCGTGCAGATTTCATGATTTTTCGGGTTGCCGGATTTCAATTTTTCGGACAATTTTCTGCGGCTCCGGGCGCTCCAGATCGA
This sequence comes from Alphaproteobacteria bacterium, assembly GCA_024640405.1. Lineage (GTDB taxonomy): Bacteria > Pseudomonadota > Alphaproteobacteria > Rhizobiales > Aestuariivirgaceae > Anderseniella. The sequence goes on from JAHEFB010000032.1 coordinate 10,218, forward strand.
TTGAGAGCAACCCATTGTCGAGACTGGCTGACACGACATTCATACCATCAGCCAGTACAAAAATGCGCCGGAACTGCCGGGCAGCGATACCGCGGTGCAGGAACTCACGCGACGGCTCATCTATCTGGCGGCCCTCAATAACCAGCTCACTGTCTTCAAGCGTCAGTTCAAGTTCGTCTGCAGAAAAACCGGCGACCGCGAGCGTAATGCGCAGTTTTTCCGCATCATCCGTGCCGCTGGCCGGCTGTTTTTCAACATTGTAGGGCGGATAGCCATCAGGAGCGGTTTTTGCGGTTCGCTCCAGCAGTCGTTCGATTTCGTCAAAACCAACGAAGAATGGCGACGGAAAAGCAGTATTGCGCGTCATGTTTCATAAGCCCTTGAAAAAGCAGCTTCATTTCATGCCAAATCAAGTACTTGCGGTTTGATTGTGCAACCCCGCAGTTGCCTGTTCTGGCCTCTAACCTGATTGCAGATATTGTACCGGAACCCCGCAGCGTCAAGCCCTTATGAGCCACGACAGGATCGCACTCCGTTTTTCCGGCCGACCATATGAAACCTGCAGCGGGCGCCTGTCCGCATCAGCTCCTGACAGAACCTTTCCTGCTTCGGCAGAAAGGCCCTGGCGGCATGAGAACGGCCGCCTGCTGCTGACAGGCGGCCGTACAACGCTTGGAAAGTGGAGCTGTTAAACTGCTGCAACCTTTGTCAATGCACGGTCTACGGAACTCACAATCTCATCCAGGTCGGATTTGGTGCAAATCAATGCAGGTGAGAAACACAGCGTATTGTTGAGGCCGCTGAGCGAGCGATTGGTGGCACCGATGATGACCGCATCGGTTGCAACACAATCGGCTACTATCGACTGGACGACCGATTCAGGAACCGGTTCGCGGGTATCGCGATCAGCCACCAGTTCGATGCCGCAGAACAGGCCCTTGCCGCGCACATCGCCGATCATCGGGTGCCGGGCTTTCAAATCCGCAAACTGCTCCAGAATGTACTCACCCATGGCAGTGGTGTTTTCCAGCAATTTCTCGTCTTCGAGAATGCACATGTTCTCAAGGGCCGCAGCCGGACCCGCCGCGCAACCGCCAAATGTTGAGATATCGCGGAAGTAGCTCATTGGATCAGACGGATCGGCCTTGAATTCGTTGAATACGGCTTCTGTGGTCACGGTACAGGATATGGCGGCGTAGCCTGACGCCACTCCCTTGGCCATGGTGACCATGTCCGGCTCAATGCCATAGTGCTGATAGCCGAACCATGTGCCGGTGCGGCCCATTCCGCAAACGACTTCGTCGATGATCAGCAATACCTGATACTTCCTGCAAATCTCCTGCACACGGTCCCAGTAACCCTGTGGCGGCGTGATGACACCACCACCGGCGGTTACAGGTTCAAGTATCAGGCCACCTACGGTGTCCGGGCCTTCCCGCAGAATGACTTCCTCGATGGCGTTGGCCGCACGAATGCCGTAGTCCTCGACGTCGCCCCACTGCGAGCGATACTCAAGACAATGCGGCACCTCAACGAACCCCGGCGTAAACGGGCCATACTGGTCGCGTCTTTCGTTCTGTCCACACGAAGAAAGAGCCGTGATTGTTGTGCCGTGATAGTCACGTTCGCGGTACAAAATCTTGCTCTTCTTGCCGCCATGCTTGTTGTGCGAAATCTGGCGGACAATCTTGTAGGCCTTCTCGTTGGCCTCGGAACCCGAATTGGAATAGTAGACGCGGGTCATCCCCGGCATTTTTGAAATCAGACGCTCTGCGAATTTGGCACCCGGAATGCTGCCGGCCGAGTTGGCAAAGTAGTTAAGCTGGACAAGCTGATCGCGAACAGCGTTTGCAATGCTTTCGCGACCGTAACCAACATTCACTGTCCAAACGCCGCCGGATACTGCGTCGAGATGCTCACGCCCGGCGGTGTTCCATACCCGCATTCCCTTGCCTTCAATGATGACAAGCGGATCTACGGTTTCAAATTTCTTGTGCTGGGTCAGATGATGCCAGACATGTTCACGGTCGGCCTCAATGATGCTGCTGAAGTCGTTTTCGTTCGCCTGAAGGTTCATGACACTGCTCCTCGTTGAATTATACCATAGAAAATAACTATCGACCCTTTGGTATCAGTCTCATTATCCAACCATACTGGGGGGACTTGGCAAGGGTGTTTACCCATCCAGAACAGCAAATAATGTGGAACCACCCTCGAACCGCGGCACAAAATGCTGGACCGGCAGTGTGTCAGTAGTAACACCAACTCTGTGCAAGCAAGCATTGCAGCTCATGGCAAAGGCGTAATACCAAGGGAAGTAGATGTTGACTCGTTTGACCGATTTTTGACGTTTGCCGGCGAGGCATGCTTGTCGCCCTGGTCCGGCCGACCACAAGTGGAGCATAGCGATGTCCGGCGATCGCGAAAAACCGGCCTGTAGAACGACATGGGTTCAAGGAACCCATGAAATTGCTCTACCACTTTGAATGCGATCAGGTTCATGATTTTTGGTGATCAACCAAAAATCATCCTGATCTCGTGGGCCAAATCCGCCCATCTGGTGCGTTGCAGCACTTGCCGATGCAACCAGCATCGGGCTACGCACCGGGCCTGCCAGAGTGTACGGATTTGACTCCATCAAACGGGTCAATACTTAGGGTCTGGACCCATTAATCTTATGCAATTCTGTTTGAAGGAAAACACTCGAATGATGTTGAAAAGGCGCAAAACAAGGCTTTGTGCCTTTTCGAGCAGTTTTCGACTTCAGGCGGGTGTTTTCCTTCAAACCCGAAGGGCGGGGTCTATTTTGCCTCTGACGGCGTTGAAAGGTCTTGAAAACCATAAGGTTTCCTTCGACCTTTCGCCTTGTCACAGGCAAAATGTCCTCCCGCAGAATGGATAAGATTAATGGGTCCTGACCCTACTTCCTTTGGTATAAGTCAGGTGGCATAGTGCGCACACCATGAGTACAGCAGCAGCCCGCCCGATCCAGTCCGGTGACCATCTCTATCTGATAGACGGCTCCGGTTACATTTTTCGAGCCTACCACGCACTTCCACCGCTCACCCGCAAGGCTGACGGACTACCGGTCGGCGCCGTGCAGGGTTTCTGCAACATGTTGTACAAGTTGCTGCGGCAGATGTCCGCTGATGATAAACCCACCCATATAGCGGTTATATTCGACAAGTCCTCAAAATCATTTCGCAACGAGATTTACCCGGATTACAAGGCCCACCGGCCGCCGGCGCCGGAAGACCTGGTGCCGCAATTCGGCTTGATCCGCCAGGCGACAGAGGCTTTCAACGTTGCGTGTGTCGAACAGGAGAATTATGAAGCAGACGATTTAATTGCGACCTATGCCACACAAGCCGCGGCTGTGGGTGCAACGGTGCGGATTGTATCATCCGACAAGGATCTCATGCAGTTGGTCACCGATCAGGTGATGTTGCTGGACACCATGAAAGACAAGGCCATTGGCCGCGCCGAGGTGATCGAGAAATTCGGCGTGCCTCCGGAAAAAGTTGTTGAAGTGCAGGCGCTTGCCGGTGACAGCGTCGACAATGTGCCCGGCGTGCCCGGCATCGGCGTCAAGACAGGCGCGCAGTTGATCGAGGAATATGGCGACCTGGAAAGCCTGTTGGCGCAGGCAAGTGAAATCAAGCAACCCAAGCGCCGCGAGAAGCTGATCGAGTTTGCCGACCAGGCACGGATTTCAAAGCAACTGGTCATCCTGAAAACCGATGTGGACGTGGATCACCCGATTGAGGATTTTGGCGTCGTCGAACCGGAAGCCAAAACGCTGATCGGGTTCCTGAAGGCACTGGACTTCAATACACTGATCCGGCGCGTATCAGGTGATTTCGAGGCAAATGCCGCTGACATAGAACCAATTGCGGTGACATTCACCGGCTGGCCGCCGGAAGGTACAGATGTCGATGAACTTGGTGTACCGGTCGCAGATGGTGGGAGCGATATGCCCGCCGGCGAAGTGTCAGATACAGCTACTGGCGGCAATGCCGCCAGCGTCATGGCGGACAGGATGCGCAGTATGCCGCCGCCTGATCACTCGGCCTACGAACGGGTGACCACCAGGGACCGGCTGGACGCCTGGGTGGAGATGATCCGGCAAACAGGTTTGGTCGCGATAGACACAGAGACCACGTCCCTCGACAACATGCAGGCGAACCTGTGTGGAATTTCGCTCAGCGTCGAAGCTGGCAAGGCCTGCTACATACCGACAGGCCATCGGAGGTCAGACGGCCTGGATTTCGGTGGTGGCGATCTGGAGCAATTGACCGAGGCTGAAGTGATCGAGGCCATCAGGGATGTGCTTGAACATCCCGGTATCCTGAAAATTGGTCAGAACCTCAAATATGATCTGACGGTGTTTCAGCGCCTCGGTATCAATGTAGCCCCGATTGATGACACCATGTTGCTGTCATATGCACTGGACTCGGGTGTTAACGGCCACGGCATGGATGAACTGGCGAACGTTCACCTTGGCCTCAAGCCGATCAAGTTCACGGATGTTGCCGGCAGCGGCAAGTCCCAGGTTACATTCGACCTGGTGCCGCTCGACCAGGCGACAAGCTATGCTGCGGAAGACGCCGATATCACGCTCAGACTGTGGCATGTACTGAAACCGCGATTGGCGTCAGAACATCGTGCAACTGTCTACGAAACACTGGAACGCCCGCTGATCCCGGTACTTGCCGCGATGGAGCGCGAAGGTGTTCTGGTCGACAGGACCGTGTTGGCACGATTGTCCGGTGAGTTTTCCAGGGACGCAGATTTACTGGAAAAACAGGTTCATGAACTGGCTGGCGAAGCATTCAATCTGGGGTCACCGAAACAGATCGGCGAAATCCTGTTTGGCAAACTGGGGCTTCAGGGCGGCAAAAAAACCGCAACAGGTGCATGGAGCACCGACAGCCAGGTGATGGAGGATCTGGCGGCTGACGGCGTAGAACTTGCCCGCAAGCTGCTGGACTGGCGCCAACTGACCAAGCTGCGATCAACCTATACCGACGCTTTGACAGGACACATCAACCCTGAAACCGGACGGGTTCATACCTCCTACTCGCTGGCTGCCACGTCCACCGGCAGATTGTCCTCAACCGATCCGAACCTGCAAAACATCCCGGTTCGCACTGCCGAAGGCAGACAGATCAGAACCGCATTCGTTGCAGGCCCCGGTCACAAGCTGGTTTCTGCCGACTACAGCCAGATTGAGCTGCGGGTGCTTGCGCACATTGCCGGAATTGACCAACTGAAAAAGGCGTTCGCCGACGGGCTTGACATTCACGCAATGACGGCATCGGAGATGTTTGACACACCGGTTGAAGGTATGGACCCCAGTATCCGACGCAAGGCCAAAGCCATCAATTTCGGCATTATCTATGGTATTTCGGCATTCGGACTTGCCAATCAACTGTCGATCCCGCGCGAAGAAGCGGGCAGATACATCAAAACCTATTTTGAGCGGTTCCCCGGCATCAAGGACTATATGGAACACACCAAGGCATTTTGCCGGTCCAACGGATTTGTTGAGACCGTGTTCGGCCGGCGAATGCATTTTCCCCGGATAAAGTCACCCAATGCGTCAGAACGGGCATTTCAGGAACGGGCCGCCATCAATGCTCCAATCCAGGGTTCAGCTGCCGATATCATCCGCCGCGCCATGATCCGCATGCCACAGGCACTGGCTGATGCGGGACTGAGCGCCCGCATGCTGCTGCAGGTGCATGATGAACTGATCTTCGAAGTGCCCGAGGCGGAAACTGACGCAACAATCAAGGTTGCCTCTGAAATCATGATAGCAGCCCCGTTGCCCGCGGTGGCGTTTGCAGTGCCCATTCAGGTGGATGCCCGCGCCGCCGATAACTGGGACGAAGCCCATTGACAGGCGTGTGGGACAGCTTTGCGATAAGTCAATTTGATTATGACAATTGTGTTGCATAGTCTCGTCCCCAGCAGTGATCGCGAAATCGCGATTGACACGCTGGCACACCGATGGAGACTTGATGGCCAAAGACCTGAGCACTGAAGACATGGTAATTCTGCTGGAGCGCCTGAGCAGACTGGTGCGGGCGCAGGAACACGCATCCGATATCAATCCAGCGCAATGGGAAGCACTTCGGTATCTGTCTCGGTGTAATCGCTTCTCAGATTCTCCTGCAGCCCTGACGCGTTACTTGTCGGCCACCAAGGGAACAATTTCACAAACCCTCATTGCGCTCGAACGCAAGGGCCTGCTGACCAAGACGCGCAGGCCGGATGAGGCACGCTCTGTCGTTCTGGCCCTGACACCGGCCGGCGAGGAGAAGTTGCAGGACGATCCCTGGCGACAGATTTATGCGATGATCGAGGCCAGCGGAGTGAAGACCCGGAAGAGGCTTGCCGCCGGATCGTCAAGGCTGGTCGGCCAGATCATCAAGTCGCGCGGGCTGCCCAGCTACGGGAGTTGCGGAAGTTGCCGGTATTTTCGCGAAGGCGGCGCACCACGCGATGTGAAGGGCAAACATTGGTGCCTGTTGTTTGAACAGCCGATCACCAAAAGTGAAACCGAAAAAATTTGCACGAGCCATGATGCGGCCTGACCACAAGTTGAATCAGCTCGTGCATTTTTGATCCGGGCAAGGACACCTACTCAGCTGCGTCCTGAATCGCGGGTGCCGCGGCCATCACTTCAGCGTCAACATGGTCGGCGAATTTTTCGAAATTGTCGACAAACATGCCGACCAGTTCGCGGGCCTTTGCATCATATGCCGCAGCATCTGCCCAGGTGCCACGCGGGTCCAGAATGGCGTTGTCGATACCCGGCACAGATGTAGGCACTTCAAAACCGAACGAGGCATCTGTGCGCATCGGGACATTGTTCAGACTGCCATCGAGTGCGGCAGACAGCAGTGCTCTGGTTGCCATGATCGGCATGCGGTGGCCTTCACCATATGGCCCGCCGGTCCAGCCAGTGTTGACCAACCAGCATGTTGCGCCATGTTCAGCGATCAGTTCTTTCAGCAGATTGCCATAAACACTGGGGTGCCGGGGCATGAATGGCGCCCCGAAGCAGGTTGAAAACGTGGCTACGGTGCCTTTGACACCCTTTTCTGTGCCTGCCACCTTTGCGGTGTAACCCGAAAGGAAATGGTACATGGCCTGGTGTGGCGTCAGGCGAGCGATCGGCGGCAATACACCGGATGCATCAGCAGTCAACATAATGACGTTTTTCGGATGCGGTGCGGTACCGTCTTCCGAAGCATTCGGAATGTAATGCATCGGATACGCAACCCGGCCATTCTCGGTCAGGGACACATCGTCAAAGTCGGGCGTGCGGGTATCGGCATCGACCATGACGTTCTCGAGTATCGACCCCCAGCGTTGGGTTGTGGCGTAGATTTCCGGTTCAGCTTCCGCAGACAAATTGACGGTCTTGGCATAGCAGCCGCCTTCAAAGTTGAATATGCCGTTTGGCGACCAGCCATGCTCATCATCGCCAACAAGGGTGCGTGAAGCATCGGAAGACAGCGTGGTCTTGCCGGTTCCAGACAAACCGAAGAACAGGGCCGATGACCCGTCATCGCCGGCATTGGCGGAACAGTGCATGGGCAATATACCCTTCTCGGGCAAAAAATAGTTAAGCGTGCCGAATACCGATTTCTTGGTCTCACCGGCATATTCGCTGTCGCCGATCAGCACCAGTTTTTCATGCAGGTTGATGGCAATGACTGTCTCGGTGCGCGACCCATGCCTGGCCGGATCCGCCTTGAAGCTTGGTTGATTTATGATGGTCAGATCAGGCGTGAAATCCATGACTTCTTCACGGGTAGGACGACGTAGCAAATATCGGATAAACAAGGCGTGCCAGGCAAACTGGGTCACCACGCGAACCTTGATCCTGTGGTCGGCATCTGCGCCGCCATACAGATCCTGAACAAAAAAACGCCTGCCCCTGGCGTGAGACAGAAAGTCGGTTTTCAGGGTCGAAAAATGGTCAGGAGACATGCCCTTGTTGTTGTCCCACCAGATACTGTTCTCAGTACCGGCGTCCCGAACAATAAACTTGTCCTGCGCGGACCGACCGGTGTGTTTTCCGGTAATTACAGCCAGAGCCCCATTGTCCGTTACCATGCCTTCGTCGAGCTTGATCGACATCTCGAACAACTGCGCAGCGTTCAGATTGTAATGCACTTCCTGCGCATCTTCGATCTGTGCTGTCTCGATGGGGAAGGCTGGATTGAAATGGCCTGTGTGTTGCAACGCACTGCTCCTGAAACAGTAATGAAACACACATGGCAGTTAACAGCCACGCCTTTGTTCATTACCTCTATGATCTCTTTTTCTGTGGATGAAACGGACAGTTTTTTACGGCGCATCGCCTTCAACTGAGCCCAGTATGACGACTAGACTAAGCAATCTTTTGATCGCCATCAAGTCGTCAAAAGGATGATAGGCGAATTCTGTTGATAGCACCGTTTTGGCGGAAAACAGGAATCTGCCAAGCCAGACCAAATGTCGCGGCATACCCGCTTTCAGTATTCGCTCTTGTTATCTTTCGGAGACGGCACCATATTCCCGCCATGCTTTACTGTGCGCCTGTGTAGCACATCTTGCCACAATTTGCGCCAGATCACTCTTTACGGCTCGCCATCAGGACGGAGACAAAGCATTGGGAAAACGCATGCCAACAATTGCGCTCGTCGACGACGATCGACACATACTGACTTCAGTGTCCATGGCATTGGAGGCGGAAGGCTACAGTACCAGCACCTACACAGACGGCGTCGCCGCTCTGCAGGGGTTGGAGGACACACCCCCTGACATGGCCATCTTTGACATCAAGATGCCGCGCATGGACGGCATGGAGTTGCTGCGCCGCCTGCGCCAGAAAACAGATCTGCCTGTCATTTTCCTCACCTCCAAGGATGAAGAAATTGATGAGTTGTTCGGCCTTAAAATGGGTGCGGACGATTTTATTCGCAAACCATTCTCTCAACGCCTGTTGGTCGAGCGCGTCAAGGCGGTCTTACGCCGGGCGCAGAATCGTGAGGGTATTGAGGTCACAGGCGAGACAAGCAAGATTATTGAACGCGGTCGTCTGATGATGGACCCGGATCGCCATTCCAGTACCTGGGACGGCAGGTCGGTCACACTTACGGTGACCGAGTTTCTTATCCTGCAGGCGCTCGCCCAGCGTCCCGGTATCGTCAAAAGCCGCGATTCGCTCATGGATGCCGCCTATGATGATCAAGTGTATGTAGATGACCGTACAATCGACAGTCACATCAAGCGGTTGCGCAAAAAATTCAAGGTCGTCGATGACGATTTTGACGCCATCGAAACGCTCTATGGAGTGGGCTACCGTTTCCGGGAAATGTAGACCGGATTTGAACCCTGTGATCGTTGACTTGCCGCAATGTCTGGCGAAATGTGATAGGTTTGACAGGCAACGTTTCGATAGGGACGGCCAATGACGATCCAATCGGATCTTGGACATAACGGCCAGACGGCCAAGTCTTCGGCGGGTTTGCCGTCTGAAGAGCAAGTGAATCGGCCCGCCGCCTGGTGGGGTCGTTTTGCCCCAGTTCACCTGACGAGCCGCATCCTGATCATCAACCTGTGCGGTTTGCTGATACTGGTGCTTGGTATCCTGTTCTTCAACCAAAGCCGCGAAAGCCTGATTGACAGCCGGGTTCAGAGTCTGATGACGCAAGCCCAGATAATGGCGGCAGCCATCGGTTCGTCGGTATCGGTTGAGACCGATCAGCTAATCCTGGATCCGGAGCAGCTGATTGAACAACAGCTGAATCCCAATGCAGCAACGCCGGTGACCTCTGGCCGGACCGACTTTCTGGTAAATCCGGATCGGGCCGGACCGGTGTTGAGACGTCTGGTATCCAATACCGACATCCGCGCCCATTTATTTGATCGCGATGGTGCGATGATTGTGGACAGCCGGTACTTTTATGGACGTGGAGAGGTGTTGAGGATCAACCTGCCGCCACGCGAGACAAAAGACGACGGCACACTGCTTGACGTGTTCTGGGATAAGTTCAACGAGTGGTTTCTTGCGGTAGGCTACAGGGAACAGAAGGAATACACCGCTACGAACGGCAGCGAGTTTGAGGAAATCCGCGCGGCTCTGAACGGGGCATCGGTGTCTGTGGTCAGGGTCAACAAAGACCAGGAAGTCATAGTGGCAGTAGCCGTTCCGGTACAAAGATTCCGGGCCGTACAAGGTGCGCTTGTGCTGACCACGCCTGGTGGCGAGATTGACGCGGTGTTGCGTGAAGACCTCAGAATCATCCTGTTCATTTTCATGTTTACCTCGCTGGTAACCATTATCCTGTCGTTGTTGATGGCAGGGCATATTGCTGAACCGATAAGACGCCTGTCCGGCGCGGCGGCGGCTGTAAGCCGAGGCAACTCAAAGCGTGTTGAAATTCCCGACTTTTCGTCCCGACGGGATGAAATCGGCCACCTGTCCGGTTCGCTGCGTGAAATGACCAGCTCACTGTACAACCGCATCGAAGCCATCGAGGCGTTTGCGGCAGATGTGGCCCACGAACTGAAGAATCCGCTGACTTCACTGAGGTCCGCGGTCGAAACCATTGAGTATGCCCGTACGCCGGAACAGCGCGAGCGGCTGGTTGCCATCGTCAAGGACGACGTCAAGCGGCTGGACAGGCTGATTTCCGACATTTCCGATGCCTCTCGACTGGATGCCGAACTGGCTCGCAGCGAGGCCGGTCCGGTTGATATCCGCCAGTTACTTGAAACTTTCGTGGAATTGGCCAACGAGACCCGACAGGAACATCAGCCGCACGTCACTTTGAAAGTTGAAGATTTGCCGAGTGATTTTTCCGGCAAGAACGGTTTCACGATAACAGGCCATGACAACAGGCTGGGTCAGGTGACCCGCAACCTGATAGGTAATGCGGTATCGTTTTCACCTGCCGACGCCGAGGTGGCAGTAACCTTGCGGCGAGTGGGCCGCATTGTTGAGTATGTCGTTGAAGACTCAGGTCCAGGTATACCACCGGCCAACCTGGAGCGAATTTTCGAGCGATTTTATACTGACCGCCCGGAAAACTCATTCGGCAAGAACTCCGGTCTTGGCCTGTCAATCTCGCGCCAGATCGTGGAAGCACACAATGGTACGATTCGGGCATCAAACCGCTACCCCGGAAAGTCTGATCAGGGTGCCGACACCGAAATCCTGGGAGCACGGTTCACAGTGCGGCTGCCGGTGGAACGGTCGTCCTCCGACCTGCCACGCCGCAAGTCCTGATCCTCGTCAGGCCTGGTGATGAACCGTTCTGCAAGAACCCGCATCAATGTCCACGGCACCTGCCTGTCATTGTCGTGTGCCGGGCAGACAGCAGGTGTCCTGTTGCAAGGCGCATCGGGCAGCGGAAAATCGTCATTGGCATTGCGCCTTATGGATCAGGCTGGTTTTGGAGCCGGATCCACTGCCCCTGTCATCGCAACGCTGGTAAGTGACGATCAGGTGCTGCTCGAGGAACTGGACGGTGTGGTTACCGCAACCGCGCCATCCTCCATCAGGGGCCTGCTTGAGGTGCGCGGCATCGGCATCATCAAGGTGGAAAACACGCAGGCGGCAGTGTGTGTTGATATGGTCATAGCCCATGCCGCCTCATCAGACATAGACCGGATACCCGAACCTCAGATCATTGGGCTGGCAGGACGGACACTGCCTTTGCACAAAATCGACTTTTCAGACCAGTCATCCGCAGCAGTTGTGCGCAGTTTGGCGCTGGTACACTGGGGATTGACTGGTTTGAGCAATCGGTGAGTAATCCGGGATCGGGCCTTGCGGACAATCGCTGACAGGGTAATGTAACGGCCCTCGAAGACACAGGAACCGGATCATTGCCGGCATATTTTGCAAAACCATATCGGGCATCGCACACATGATCGGAATAGTACTGGTTTCACACGGCAAGTTGGCGCAGGAACTATGCAACGCGCTGGTTCATGTGGTAGGCCCCCAGGACAGCATTGAAGTCATCGGAATTGGTCCTGACGATGACGGAGATCAGCGCCGCGACGATATCCTTTCGGCAATAAAGCGGGTGGATTGTGGTGCCGGTGTAGTCGTTGTGACAGACATGTTTGGCGGCACACCGTCCAATCTGGCTATTTCGGCTATGGACGACGGCGATATCGAAGTGCTGGCCGGCGCGAACCTGCCGATGCTGATCAAGCTTGTCAGTGTGCGCGGAACGCTGCCTTTGCAAAAAGCGGCTGAAGAAGCCCAGAACGCCGGCCGGAAATATATCAATCTGGCGGGAAGCCTGCTTGACCGATGACGATCGCACGCGACCTTGAGATCACCAACCGACGTGGTCTGCATGCCAGGGCCTCGGCGAAATTTGTCAAATGCGTTGAACAGTTCGATGTCGATGTGACTGTCTCGCATGACGGCCAAAGCGTGCCGGGAACATCAATCCTCGGACTTATGATGCTGGCGGCCTCAACCGGCACGGTTATCCAGGTTTCCGTAAGCGGTTCAGACGCCGAGCCCGCCCTTGAAGCAATTACCGCATTGCTGGCTGACCGGTTTGGCGAAGACCGTGACGACAAGGCATCAGGCAGCGCCGCCTCCGCAGGCGATATATAAAGATTCGTTTATATGTTTATTGCGATCCCGCGCGCGGCCTGATATAGACCGGCCAAATCTACGTCCCATTCAAGAATTTGCACAAGGTTCGATGCACATGACCAGTTCAAACGATTACGCCGTCGCCGACATTTCACTGGCAGATTTCGGCCGCAAGGAAATCACCATAGCTGAAGTCGAAATGCCGGGGCTGATGTCAGTGCGTGAAGAATATGGCTCTGCTCAACCCCTGAAGGGGGCGCGTATTGCCGGGTCACTGCACATGACCATCCAGACCGCTGTGTTGATCGAGACCCTGGTGGCACTTGGCGCCGAGGTCCGATGGGCATCGTGCAATATCTTCTCGACGCAGGATCACGCCGCAGCCGCGATCGCCGAGCGCGGCATTCCGGTTTTTGCCCACAAAGGTGAAACACTGCAGGAGTACTGGAATTTTGCCGACCGGATTTTCGATTGGCCAGATGGTGAAACCGCCAACCTGATTCTGGATGATGGTGGTGATGCCACCATGTATATCCTGATTGGAGCCAAGGCCGAAAAAGACATTTCGGTACTGGATAATCCAGGCAATGAAGAAGAGGAAATTTTCTTCGCAACCATCAGGAAGCGCATTGAACGGGACCCGGGCTTCTTCACGAAAGCCCGCGCCGCCATCAAGGGTGTTTCGGAAGAAACCACAACCGGCGTCCATCGTCTGTACGAACTGGAAAAGAAGGGCGATCTGCCGTTTCCGGCGATCAACGTCAACGACAGCGTGACCAAGTCGAAGTTCGACAACAAATACGGCTGCCGTGAATCACTTGTCGACGCCATCCGCCGTGGAACAGACGTCATGCTTGCCGGCAAGGTGGCAATTGTGGCCGGGTATGGAGACGTTGGCAAAGGATCTGCACAGTCACTGGCCGGTGCCGGTGCACGGGTGCTGGTCACCGAAGTCGATCCGATTTGCGCACTTCAGGCGGCGATGGACGGATTTGAGGTGGTCACACTTGAAGACGATATTGAGCGTGCTGATGTGATCGTTACCGCAACCGGCAACAAGGACATTCTGACCGTCGACCATATGCGCCGGGTGAAAGACATGGCGATTGTCTGCAATATCGGCCACTTCGACAACGAAATACAGGTTGCCGGCCTGAAGAACCTCAAATGGACCAACATCAAGCCGCAGGTCGACATGATCGAGTTCCCGGGTGGCAACCGCATGATTCTCCTGTCCGAAGGCCGGCTTGTGAACCTTGGCAATGCCACCGGACACCCAAGTTTCGTGATGTCTGCTTCGTTTGCCAACCAGACGCTGGCTCAGATCGAGTTGTGGACCAAGGGCGATGAGTACAAGAACTCCGTCTACGTGTTGCCAAAGCATCTGGATGAAAAGGTTGCCATGCTGCATCTGGCGAAGATTGGCGCCAAGCTGACCCGTCTTTCCAAAGAGCAGGCAGACTACATTGGGGTTACGCCCGATGGCCCGTTCAAGCCGGAAACCTATCGCTACTAGCAAAAAACCTTCTGTCAGGCACACGATCCTTCGTTGATAAGATTTCAATGGGGTGGTGTGCTTTTTGCTCCCGTACGGCTATATCTGTTATGGGACATTGCGTGTTCGATTCGCGCGAGGGCGCACAGCGTGCTCAGATAACCCTGATACAGGTAAGTAATGTTGCTTTGCGTTTGGAACGGCGTGCATTCACTTGGATGCATTGACTTGCTCCAACACATTGGAATCGAGTACCTTTTCTTGGATCTGGTGTCACCATCTGATCGGAGGGTGCTCCAGGGGAAAAAACGTTTTCAGGGGGCCTGAAACGCTTTGCACTTGGTGCGAGATACTGGCTGGGGAACTCGTGCTGCATCATTCATGATTGCAGCAACGGCGATTTTTTATGGCTTGCCTGGTCATGCAAATGCGCAAAGCCTGACAAGCACCATTGCTTCTGCACAGGATGGTTATGCCGTGGCCACGTTGCTGTTGTCGGCGGTGGTTATGCTTTGGGCGTTCATAGCCGTGCGCCGGATGGCCACAACCAAAACAGAAACCGAAGCTCGAATCGCCGAACTTGAGGCAAACCTCAACGAATCCCAGGCCATCATCAATGCCGAGCCGAGTTTGTTGTTCATCTGGCGGACGAGCCAGGACGCGCCGGACACCATCACGGGAGATCTGCGCGGCACGGTCCAGTTGACAGCCGACATCGGGATACTGGCTGATTTTTCCAGGTGGCTTGACGAAGAATCCATTGGCGCGGTCACCAATGGGCTTGGCGTGCTGCGCTCCGCGGGCACACCGTTCAACATTGCCCTGAAGACACTGGATGGCGAACTGGTCGAGGCCGACGGTCGGGTTGCCGGTGGTATCGCTACCATGCGTATCCGGCCATTGTCCGGCGAACGCCGCGACACCAAAGAGCTGATGTTCGATGCAAGACGCCTCGGCAAGCAGGTGGAGCGTCTCAGTGCCATGCTGGACAAGGCGCCGTTTCCGATTTTCCTGCGTGACGAGGCAGCCCAGCTGATCTGGGTCAACCAAGCCTATCTCGATGCGGTCGAACAATCCGATATCGAACATGTGATCTCAAACAATATCTCGCTGATCGATCGCGAGGCCTTCAAGCCGATTTCCGCTCCATCAGGTGAGCAACGTGCGGTCTTGCGCGGTGCTGCTGTCGTTGCGGGAGCCAAGCGCATGCTGGAACTGGTGGAAGTGCCGTTTGACAATACGACCGCGTCGTTTGCGCTGGACATGACGCGACTGGCCGATACCCGCAAGGAGCTTGATCGCCGGATCCGCTCGCATGCCAGCACGCTCAACAAGATTACAGCAGCCATAGCGACATTTTCTGCAGACCAGAAACTTTCCTTCTACAACACTGCGTTCGCGCAGTTGTGGTCACTTGATGCCAAGTGGCTGGACAGCCATCCAAGTTACGGGGAGATTCTGGACCGCTTGCGTGAAGAGCGGAAATTGCCGGAGCAGGCCAACTACCGCAGCTGGAAGACGGAACAACTGGCCTCTTATGCGCGCCTGGATACGGCGGATGAACTTTGGCACCTGCCGGATGGCCGCTCGCTGCGGGTGGTATCTGAACAGCCGCGCACCGGCGAAGTATCGGTCTTGTATGAAGACGTGTCTGAAAAGATACTGCTTGAAAGCCGCTACAATGAGCTGATCGGTGTGCAGCGGGAAACCATCGACAATTTGCATGAGGGTCTTGCCCTTTTTGGCACCGACGGCTGCCTGAAACTGTTCAATCCGACATTCAACCGGTTCTGGCAACTGGACGAAAACTTCCTCGAGACACGTCCCCATGTCGTCGAGGTTTTTCAGCAATGCGCCAAACTGATGCCGCAGCCGGAAATGTGGAACGAGGTAAAGCTGGCGGTAACCTCGTTATCGGACAGCCGGCGTCCGTTGCAGGACCGGCTGATCCGTCCGGATGGAATGGTGCTTGACTACAATGTCGTGCCGCTGCCCGACGGCAACACGCTGATAACCTATGTGGATGTTACAGCCAGTTCCGGAATTGAACGCGCCCTGCGCGAGCGCAACGATGCTCTTGAGGCGGCAGACCGGCTGAAGACCGGCTTCATGTCAAACGTGTCCTACGAGCTGCGCACACCGCTGAACTCGATCCTGGGATTTGCATCCATGCTGGCGGCCGGCATCGCGGGCGAACTCGCTCCCAAGCAATCCGAGTATATCGCCGATATTCAAGCCTCATCCAACGATCTGCTGACGGTCATCGATGCCATACTTGATCTCACAACCATTGACGCAGGTGCCATGGAACTGCGCCTCGAGGAGATTGCCGTCGAGGATCTGTTGTCCCAGGTCGCCAATGATTTTTCCAGGCGCATCGATGAACGTGATCTGACGTTGAACATCGAAATAGCTGAAGACGCCGGCAAACTGAGAGCCGACAGCCGCCGGCTCCATCAAACAATCGGACACCTGTTGTCCAACGCCATCGGGTTTTCGCCGACCGGCGCTACCGTGCGAATGGGTGCACGTCGCGATGGCCGTGACGTGCTGTTGTGGGTGGCGGACAACGGCCGTGGCATGGACCCCGATTTCCAGAAGAAGGCATTTGAACGATTCAATGCCAAACCGCTTGCAGGCGGACACCGCGGTCCCGGCCTGGGTCTGTCGCTGGTGAAAAGTTTCGTGGAGCTGCATGGCGGATCCGTCCGGCTTATGTCTAAACTGCAACAGGGTACTACTGTGATTTGCAGATTGCCGGATTCCGGGCCACGCGACCTGCCTGCGTCGCCCAGCATGGAGCAGCCGCGTTCTGCCTCAATGGGTTGAAATCATGATCTCGGCGAATACACCGTGCTGCAGGTCAGGACAGCAACTTGAACTGGCGGATGAGTCGGCCAGCATACGCCTTGCCGTCGGCCTGGCCATGCTGGCGAAAAAAGGTGACCTTATTGCGCTGCACGGTAATCTGGGCAGCGGCAAGACAACCATAGCCAGAGGCTTCATTCGCGCCCTGGCCAACAATCCGAACCTTGAGGTACCGAGCCCGACATTCACGCTGGTTCAAAACTATGAACTGGGTGACATAAGCGTCTCACATATGGATTTCTACCGGTTGGAAGACCCGCGTGATGCAGATGAGCTTGGCATTGACGAAGTCCTGGACGCCGGTGTGGTGCTTGTTGAGTGGCCATCCCGGGCAGCCGAGTTTTTACCGCAGGATGGATTGCTGGTAGAACTGGTGGAAAAAGGTGATGGGCGCATAGCTGAACTGACAGGCAACAGCAAAAGCTGGTCTGACCGGCTTGAAAAACTGAGGCGTATCGATGCCCTGTTGACTGCCAGCGGCTGGAGTACGGCAACACGCCGGCGGATGCCGGGAGATGCTTCATCACGTCGCTACGAACGTTTGAACAACGGACCAGACGGTATATCCGGCCTGCTGATGGACATGCCGTCACGCCCGGATGGCGAACCGGTTCACAACGGATTGCCGTACAGCCGGATCGCCCATCTGGCAGAAGACATCAGGGCTGTTGAAGCAATCAATCTCGGGCTGCGCGAACAAGACCTGTCAGCACCTGATATTTTCGCGATTGATATCAAGAGCGGACTGGCGGTCATCGAGGATTTTGGCGCATCGAGCTTCCGGTCCCTTGTCGATCAACCGGAACAGTTCGGATTGTGTTTAACCGGCGCGGTAATGCTGCTGGCCAACTTGGCGAAAATCAACTGGCCCGATCACGTCAAATTATCTTCAGGCGAAGTTTACCAGCTGTCGCATTACGACATGGATGCATTGCTGGTCGAGGCTGAGCTGTGTCTGGACTGGTACTGGCCTCATTTGAAAACATCTCCACTGTCACAAGGGATACGCGACGAATTCATGACTGCATGGCGCGAGGTCCTGCACCTTGTGCCGACGGATCGGCCAGTATGGGTGTTGCGTGATTTTCATGTCGACAACCTGTTCTGGCTTCCTGAACGCGAAGGAGACAGGAAAGTCGGCCTGATCGATACCCAGGATTGCGTGCTGGGCCATCCGGCTTATGATCTTGCATCCCTGTTGCAGGATGTCCGGATAACCATCCCTGCTGATGTCGAGAAAGATTACTTCGATATGTATGTCGCTGCACGCGGCTCGGAGGAAGCTGGATTTGACGCTGGTTCATTCACTGCAGCCTACGCGGTGCTGGGCGCTCAGCGGGCGACCAAGATACTGGGCATCTTTGCCCGTCTGAACGCTCGTGACGGTAAGCCGGGTTATCTGAAGCATCTGCCGCGCACCAGCGACGTTCTGGAGCACAATTTGCGCCACCCTGCCCTGGCCTCGGTAAAAGCATGGTTTGATAAACATCTGCCGGACGCGTTGCGTCAGGGTTCTGGCTCATGATCGCCACACACGCCATGGTGCTTGCCGCCGGACTTGGCACCCGCATGCGGCCTTTGACACTGGATCGACCCAAACCCCTGATCGAAGTTGCCGGCCGGTCATTGCTGGACCGCGGGGTGGATATGCTGCAACGCTCAGGCGTGACCCACATGGTAGTCAACAAGCACTATCTGCCTGACCAGATCGAGGCGTGGGCGGGCAACAGGCATGATCTGGAAATAGCCGTGCAGGATGAAACCGGATTGCTGCTGGATACCGGCGGCGGAGTGGCACAGGCATTACCCCACCTTGGCTGCGAACCGTTTTTTGTGCTGAACTCAGACTCGTTCTGGATAGACGGGCCAACGCCTGCCCTGAAACGCATGACGACACTATGGGATGACACCCGGATGGACTGCCTGCTCCTGCTGTCCGGCAAGTCCCGCGCAATCGGATTTGACGGACCCGGGGATTTTGAGATGGACACAAGCGGGCTATTGTCACGCCGCGACGGTGACACGGCACCGCTGGTTTATGCCGGCGCCTATCTGGTGCATCCGCGCATATTCGCAGATGCTCCAGACGGGGCTTTTTCCATGAATGTGTTGTGGAACCGGCTGATTGCCAATGGGCGTCTGTCCGGCATGGAGCATGATAGCTGGTGGTTGCATGTCGGCACGCCAAAGGCCATCGCAGAGGCAGAAGACAGGCTTGCCGCGCTGGGCGTACAATGAAGCAGCACGCCACAGCGTCTGTGTTCACAATACCTCTATCCTGCGGTTTTCTGCCAAGTCTTGTTTCATCAATCCTGCAAGGGCAATTATTGCCGGGCCCGGAAGGACCACCCGACGCGCTTGAACTAAGCACCTGGACGATCCTGTTACCGACACGGCGCGCGGTTCGGGCCTGCCGTGAGGCCTTCATTGAACTGGACCCCGGCACTGCACGCCTGCTGCCGGTCATTCGCGCGCTGGGTGACGTGGATGAAGACGAAATTCACATTACCGGCGCCTATGGGCCCGGTGCCGCAGGTGAGCTGGAGTTACCGCCAGCCGCTTCGCAGGTTCAACGGCAATTCCTGCTGACCCGAATTGTGCGTGAATGGGCAGGTTCAAACCCGGCCAGCCCGGCGGCTCGAGCGGTCAATGACAGTATTTCGCATGCCCTGCAGATGGCCAGTTCGGTGGTGCAATTGATAGACAGCCTTGAAACCGGCGACATCTCACTGGCCGATCTGCCTGACCTGCTCGCGAGTGATCACGAGATGCCGCTTCACCGCAACGAGGCCGCTGACTTCCTCAGGATCATCGCTGACATCTATCCGGCTGCCCTGTCGGAAGCAGGTCTGATTGGACCGCAGGCACGCCAGTCGAAACTGCTTCAGGCGGAAGCAACCCGGATCAGACAGCAACCGCAGGCAGGCCCGGTGATAGCGGCTGGTTCAACCGGATCGGTACCTGCAACAGCGGATCTGTTGGCATCTATCGCCAAACTGCCACGTGGCGCGGTCATTTTGCCGGGTCTTGATCGTGCGCTGGACAACGACAGCTGGGCTGGCATCGCGGAAACGCCACAACATCCGCAATACGGCATGAAGGAACTGATCGAAAAAATCGGCGTCGAGCGTGACCAGGTGCCGGACCTGCCGGGCTTGCGTACAACCAAGGCCGGTCAGGCCCGCGCGCTGCTTGCCTCGGAGGTCATGCGGCCCAGCGAGACAACCCATCTGTGGAAAGATCTGGAAACGTTAAGCGGCGAGTTTGATCTTGCATGCGAGAACATCACTGAGCTGGTGTGTCCTGAAATGCGTGAACAGGCGTTGATGATCGCGATGTTGATGCGACAGGCACATGATGCAGACAGGGGCTGTTCGCTGATAACACCAGACCGGCAACTGGCACGCCGGGTGACGTCCGAACTGAAACGCTGGGATATACACGTTGACGACAGTGCAGGCGAACCGCTTGCCGGCACACAACAGGGGATTTTTTTCCGCCTGGCCGGCGAAGTATGTGGTTCTGCTGCCCGAGCCCATGATGTCGTCGCCCTGCTTGGTCACAACCTTGTGGCGGCGGATCTGGTTACCGCATCAGGTACCCGTTCGCTGGCGAAAACACTTGAAATTGCCCTGTTTCGGCAGATGCCAGGCGGTCATCAGTTGCGCGGAATTGCAGACCGTATTTCGCAAGCGAGGAAACTGGCACAGGAACCATTTGCGCACCCGCTGGTCAGGAACATATCACAGGAGCAGTGGAGCGCTCTGCAAGCGTTTGCCGAACAGATTGAAAAGGCAATGAAGCCGTTGCTGGACCTGTCGGCAACCGACGGCGACAATACGCTGGCCGGTTTGCTGCACGCCCATATTACAGTTGCTGAGGCTTTGAGCGGGGCGAGTGGCGACGCTGACAAACTGTGGACCGGTGAAGCCGGTGCCGCGCTGTCCGACACACTGCGTGAACTGCTGGATCACGCAGCCGCGGCGCCAAAAATGGCTTTTGCGGAGTACTGTAACTTTATTGCCGACACATTGCGTGCTGTTCCGGTTCGCAGGCGATACCGGCTGCACCCGAAACTACACATACTGGGATTGCTTGAAGCCCGCCTGGTGCAGACAGAGATGGTCATTCTCGGCGGGTTGAACGAGGGTACCTGGCCGGGCGATGCAGATCCCGGGCCCTGGTTGTCGCGTCCGCAACATCTGTCGGTGGGATTGCAACTGCCGGAACGCCGGCTGGGGCTGGCTGCACACGACTTTGTGCAGGGTCTGGGCGCAGATCGGGTAACGCTGACCTGGGCCCGCAAGGTAAACGGAACGCCTGCGGTCGCGTCGCGATGGTTGCTGCGGCTGAAAGCGGTGTTGCGGGCTGCCGGTCTCAAGGATGCGTTACAACCTGACAAAGCGGATGACTGGGCCGGCTGGGCGCTGGGCCTGGACTGGCATACAAAGTTGCAAACCGAAGACAAGCCTGCAGCTGCGGTCCCGCCTAGACCTGCGCCACCGGTTGCGGCACGACCGCGCCGATATTCGGTTTCCCGCATCGAGCGGCTTATGCAGGACCCCTACTGGCTCTACGCCAACGCAATACTGAAGCTGAAGCCGTTGCAGCCACTTGATTTTGAGCCGGGTGCTGCCGAACGTGGCCAGCTCGTTCACGCAGTGGTGGAAAAATTCGTCAATCAATATCCGGCCGTCATGCCCGAAGATGCGCCGGCAATCATGCGCGATATAACCGTTCAGCTTATCGGTGAATTTGCACCGGACGCCGCATTGCGCGCGTTGTGGCTGCCACAGGTCGAGCGCATGACCGACTGGTTTTGCGAACAGGAAGCCGTGTTGCGCAAAGACGTTGCTGACCAACACACCGAGCTGGAAGGGATTCACGGGTTCGAAACAGGAGGTGAGAACGTCCGGCTGACAGCACGCGCGGACCGAGTTGATCGTCTGCAGTCAGGTTCCTACCGCATTGTGGACTACAAGACCGGCGGCGCCAGTCTGATGGCGCTTCATGACAAGGACGGCAAACAACGCAAAGGCTATAAACCTCAGCTTTATCTGGAAGGTTGGATCGCGCAACAAGGCGGGTTCGAGCGACTTCCTGCCGCGATTGTCGAGAAGCTTCTATACATGCGACTGTCCGGAGGCGATCCGCCCGGCGTGCTGATTGGACCGTCTGGTAACGTGAACGTTGCTGACGAAATTCAACACGCAGCCGATGGCGCACGCGAACTCATCGCCGGTTATCTTAACGAAGAACAGGTTTACCCTGCCCGTGCCGGAGAAGAAGCCTGGAACCGAAAAGGTGACTACGACCATCTGTCACGCTGGCGCGAATGGGGCCAGGGCAGTGATCGAGCAACAGACGATGGTGACAGCGAATGAGCGCGTCGGTAGATTTCGATACCGCCAGAGAACGGCAGGATTTGGCATCCGGGCCTGACGTGTCGGCATTTGTTCCTGCCAACGCAGGCGCCGGCAAAACCCACGTCCTTGTCGGCCGTGTCATCCGGCTGCTGCTGGACGGGGTGCAGCCGGAACGTATTCTGTGTCTGACCTACACCCGCGCAGCCGCGGCTGAAATGTCGGAGCGATTATTTGAGAAACTTTCTGGCTGGATTGCCAAAGACGATAGCGAGCTGACGGCACTGATCCATTCTGACGTTGCCCGCTCCGATATCGAAGTTCGGGACCTGGATGAGGCACGCAGGCTGTTTACCCGTGCCCTTGAAACTCCTGGCGGCCTGAAGGTCCAGACCATACACGCGTTTTGCGAGCGCCTGCTGCAACGCTTTCCGATCGAGGCCGGTGTCGTGCCGGGCTTCCATGTGCTGACTGAAACAGACAGCCGCGACCTGATGGTTCTGGCGCGGGCACAGGTGCTGACCCGTGATGACGACAACATCCGGCGTGCTGTTTCAACAATCACGCCATTTGCCAACGAACAGGCATTCTCCAGCCTGCTTCACGAGTTGCAGGCACACGGCAGCAGGTTGCTGGCGGCCTATGGCAGCGAGGAGACATTTCCCAGGCTCAAGAACCAGCTCAACCAGTTGTTCGGTTTAACAGGCGATGAGACATCGCAAGGTATTGCGGAGGTCTTCACCACCCGAATTGACCGATCCTCGCTGCAACACGTGGCCGCGCTCATGGCAACCGACAGCGCTGTCACCAACACAAGACAGGCGACATTGATTACCAGCATGCTGTCGGCGCAAGACCCTGGAGATGTGCTGGCCGTCGCGAAGCAGATGGTGTTGACCGGAAAAGGCAAGCCAAAAGGTGATACGGCGCTGGTAACCAAGAAGCTGGATGAGCGGCAGCCCGAATGCCGTAAGTCATTGTTGAACTTGCGAGAACAACTGCTTGAGGCGCTGGAAAGCATCAATGCGTTGTTGATCGTGCAGTGCACCAATGCACTGGTCTATCTGGGTATTGAGGTT
The DNA here is from genome assembly GCA_024640405.1 of Alphaproteobacteria bacterium. Lineage (GTDB taxonomy): Bacteria > Pseudomonadota > Alphaproteobacteria > Rhizobiales > Aestuariivirgaceae > Anderseniella. Next base: position 33,648 of record JAHEFB010000032.1, read on the forward strand.
ATTTCCACTTTCAACGGTTTGAAACAAAACCTTGCCGCGTATGATTTTGAAGACCTGATTCACCAGACAGTTGACCTGCTGCGCCACAATGCGGACGCCGCATGGGTTCTGTACAAACTCGACGGCGGGCTGGATCACATTCTGATTGACGAAGCCCAGGATACCAGTCCGGATCAATGGCAGATCATCAACGCCCTGACTGAAGAGTTTTTTGCCGGCGAAGGCGCGCGCGACGGGCCTATGCGGACCGTATTCGCGGTTGGTGATCGCAAACAGTCGATCTATTCGTTCCAGGGAGCTGACCCGCGGCAGTTCGACAATCAGGCTGGTTTTTACAAGGCTTTGATCGGCAACGCCGGTGGTGAATATCGCGATGTGCCGCTGGAGCATTCATTCCGCTCCAGCGAGATGGTCCTGCGTGCGGTCGATCTGGTATTCGCACGCGATGATGCAAAAAAAGGCGTAACGTCGGAAGCACAACCCGATGTGCGGCACTTGCCAATCCGCAAAGGGGAACAGGGTCTGGTTGAAATCTGGGATCTGGAACGAGGTCAATCGGAAGACGAAACTCAGCACTGGACGCCGAAGTCCGTTGATATTGTTGATCCACCACACCTGGTAATGGCCCGCCGGATCGCGGCGACAATAGCAAACTGGACACAGAACGAGCCTCGCGAGATGTTGAAACCTGACCACCCAGTCATGCCGTCCGACATTCTCATACTGGTGCGCCAGCGTTCATATCTGATGGCCGCAATCGTGCGCGCCCTCAAGGAGGCAGGCGTACCTGTCGCCGGTGCCGACCGGTTGAAACTGCTTGATCATATAGCGGTGCAGGATCTCATGGCGCTGGCTCAGGTCTGTATTCTGCCGCAGGACGACCTGAACCTGGCCGGAGTGTTGAAGAGCCCGCTTTTCACCCTGGACGACGGTGTCACGAGGTTTGACGATGACCAGGACCTGTTCTCATTGGCCTACAATCGCGGAACCGATGGCATCTGGCAAAAACTGGAAACGGCAATTGAAGCTGGGAGGCCGTACGCCAAAGCAGGGGAAAAACTATCCCGCTGGCGAGATCTGGCGGCAAGGTCCGGTGCCTATGATTTCTACTCGGCGGTTCTGTCGCGCGATGGCGGCAGACGAGCTCTTCTGGGTGGCCTTGGACCTGAAGCCGCCGACCCCATAGATGCCTTCTTGCAGTTGGCTCTGGAATATGAACAGCAACACGCGCCGTCACTTGCCGGGTTCCTGGCGTGGCTGGAGGCAACCCAGGCCGATATCCGCCGGGATATGGATCAGGCCGGCGGCGAGGTGCGTGTCATGACAGTGCATGGTGCAAAAGGTCTGGAGGCGCCAATTGTGTTTCTGCCAGACACCTGCTCCGTACCGAACTCAGGAAAAATCGGCAATATCATGTTTGCTGACGGCCAAATCCCGGTGTGGCGACTGAAGTCGGACTACTCCACCAGCCTCACAGATGCCCTCAAGGACAATGCCTTCGAGAATCTTATGGAGGAGTATAACCGATTACTCTATGTCGCGATGACTAGGGCGCGCTACCGGCTTTATGTGTGTGGTTTCGTTAAGCAAAACAGCAAAACCACCATAACCGAAGCACCAAGAAACAGTTGGTACGCGATGATGCACGGTGCACTGACAAGCGGAGAGAAACCATTGCTGAAGCATTGCCCCGGGCGCGATGGTTTTTCCGTCTGGCGGGCTGGCGAACCACAGGTCACAGATGAGAAAGAAAGTTTCGGAGGTATGGCTGTTGAAGCCGTCCCGCCACCGCAGTGGGCAGGCGTTCCGGCCCGTCAGATCCACACTTCACAGCGCTGGCTGGCACCGTCACGCCTGGAGACGTCCAGCGAGACCAGTGACGGCTGGAGCAGCGAAACGGCGTTGTCACCATTGGCGCCGCGTAACGATACACGGTTCCGTCGAGGTCAGTTGGTGCATCGACTGCTGCAAACACTGCCAGACCTTGCAGAAGACAGGCGTGAGGTCGCTGCCCGAAAGTATCTGATGGCAAATGGCGTGAAAGAGCCTGAGCTTGGTGCAACCATATCCGAGATCATGGCGCTGTTTTCAGACCCTCGATTTGCCGGAGTGTTTTCGGCTGCCGCGCGTCCCGAAGTATCAATTGCTGCCATGATTGATCTGCCGGATCAGGAGAAGCTCGGCCTGACAGGCCAGATCGACCGGCTGTTGGTCGAGGCAAACAGGGTACTGGTGGTGGATTTCAAGACCAATCGCCCGCCGCCGGCCAGCGTCCGCGATGTGCCCGAGATATACCTGCGCCAGCTTGCTGCCTACGCAAAGGCACTGGAACGGGTCTATCCCGGCCGGACCATTGAATGTGCCCTGTTGTGGACTGACGCACCCGCTCTCATGCCGGTGCCAACTGCCATGCTGGAGGCGGCCTGGCAGGCAACCGTGATCACAACGGCGTAAACAATGTGTCACAAGACTTGACCCGCGCCGGGTCAATACCTACTTGTTGTGCAAGTCAAACACTTGCACTGACGCCGATTCCATCGAGTTCAGGGCAATTCTCTCTAAAGAAAGGTTTTGCAACATGGCAACGAATGCTGTCACGGACGCCTCATTTGAAGACGATGTGATCAAGTCCGATACACCTGTCGTGGTGGATTTCTGGGCGGAATGGTGCGGTCCCTGCAAAATGATCGGTCCGTCTTTGGAAGAGTTGTCGGATGAGCTGGGCTCAGACGTCAAAATCGTCAAAATAAACATCGACGAGAATCCGTCCGTACCATCGAAGTTCGGCGTGCGCGGCATTCCGACACTGATGGTCTTCAAGGGCGGGGAGGTGGCCTCCACACAGGTCGGCGCCAATCCAAAAGGCAAGATTGCCGAGTGGATCAAATCTTCCATCTAGAGCAATTTTCGCCTAGATAGAATCGTTTGACCGTCTGAAGTCTATAAGAAATTCAGGAGCGCAGGTTTGATGAACTCAAACCTGCGCTTTATCTGCGTGCTGTGCCGGAAACCTGACTTGGCATCTCACCGCGGTGCAGCGCCAGCACATTGCCCGCCAGGTACAATGACCCGCCAATCACAATTCGAGAAGGTGTGCTGCCGCCTGCTATTTCACCTGCAGCGCGCAGTGCCTGCTCTATGCTGTCATAGGGCCTTGCGTCCAGCCCGGTTGCAATCGCGTCACGTGCCAGCTCAACGGCCGGAATGGTGTTTTCCTCGCCGGGAATGGCAATTGCCATAACCTTTTGCACCAGGCCTGCAAACGGGCGCAGATAGCCGTCTGCGCGCTTTGTATTGAGCATGCCGGTTATCAGCACCAGTGGCCGGGGCGAACGCTCATCGAGGTCCGCCAGCGCTGCAGCAACGGCGCGACCGGCAGACGGGTTATGCCCGCCATCCAGCCAAATTTCGGTCCCGGCCGGCACCAGCGTGTGCAGATGACCCGGTTCAAGCCGTTCCATCCGGGCTGACCAGGTGACCCGCGCCAGACCATCTGCGATGTGGTCGGGCGTTATGCGCTTGTCATCCAGAGTTCTAATGGCAGCGATGGCGAGACCTGCATTGTCGATCTGAAAACGCCCGGCCAGCGCCGGCAGGTCCAGATCAAGCAGGCCATCTTCGTCCTGAAACACCATGCGCCCGTATTGTTCGAAGCACTGGAAATCCTGGTTCGCAAATTTCAGTTTCGCGCCGATTTTGGCGGCAACTGCCTCGATTGCTTCGCGTGCTTCGTCCTGCTGGATGCCGACACATGCCCGGACCCCCTGTTTCAGGATGCCGGCCTTTTCAACGGCAATGGCGGCCAACGTATCACCGAGGTATTGCTCATGATCCATATCGACAGGTGTAATGACACAGACGGCCGGTTCGGCAATGATATTGGTAGCGTCCAGCCTGCCGCCCAGACCAACCTCAAGCAGCGCATAATCTGCAGGTGTACGTGCGAACGCCAACATCGCCGCTGCCGTGGTGATTTCAAAGAAAGTGATCGGTTCACCCTTGTTGGCATGCTCGCATTCCTCCAGCAAAGCGACCAGCCTGTCTTCGGCTATCAATGCGCTTCCGCCGGCACCACCCAGCCTGATACGCTCATGGAACCTGACCAGATGAGGAGACGTATAGGCATGCGCGCACAGGCCAGCTGCCTCGATCATGGCGCGCATGTTGGCCAAAGTGGACCCCTTGCCGTTGGTGCCTGCAATATGCACCACCGGAGGCAGCTCCAACTGCGGATTTCCCAATGCCTCAAGCAGGCGCCACATCCGGTCCAGGGAGAGATCAATGATCTTGGGATGCAGCTCAAGCAGCCGCATCAGAATGGCATCACTTACCGCCATATCGGGTCAGGCCTTGGCGTCGGCAGATGCAGTATCGGGTTCCGGCACAGGTGACGCCAGTAACTTGTCGGGACGTACCGGTGCCGGTTGCTTCATCAGCATGTGCAGGATATTTGACAGGGTGTGACGCAGTTCATGCCGGTGCACGACCATGTCCACCATGCCATGGTCCAGCAGGTATTCGGAGCGCTGAAAACCGTCAGGCAGTTTTTCGCGAATGGTCTGTTCGATTACTCGCGGACCCGCAAATCCGATCAATGCACCCGGTTCTGCAATGTGAACATCTCCCAGCATGGCATAAGACGCCGTCACCCCGCCGGTAGTCGGGTGGGTCAGCACGACTACGTACGGCATGCCCGCTTCGCGCAGCCGCTGCACACCGACAGTAGCACGAGGGAGTTGCATCAATGACAAAATGCCCTCCTGCATGCGCGCGCCGCCGGATGCCGCAAACAACACCAGGGGTATCGCATTGTCGGCAGCCTCGAACATGGCGGTGACAATGGCTTCACCTGCTGCCATGCCCAGTGACCCGCCCATGAACGCGAAGTCCTGCACCACGACAACAGATTCAAGTCCGTCGATGCGGCCGCGACCGGCGACGATAGCGTCCTTGCGATTGGCCTTGGCACGCGCTTCCTTCAGGCGATCGACGTATTTTCGTTCATCGCGGAACTTGAGCGGGTCGACAACCACCTCCGGCAATTCCAGGCTGGTCCACTTGCCGTTATCAAATGTATGCTTCAAGCGCGCATCCGGAGACATGCGCATGTGATATCCGGAACGCGGGATAACGAACTGATTGGCTTCCAGATCACGATAGAACACCATTTCGCCGGACTCGGGGCATTTCACCCACATGTTTTCCGGCACATCGCGCCGGGTGCCCAGTATACCGCTGATCTTCGGCCTGACGAAATTCTTGATCCAGTTCATAACCGCCTATCCCCAGATCAGGAATGGCTTTTGGTTAAGCCAGCCAAAAACCATGAACCTGATCGCTTCCAATATCATAAAGCAACTTTGCAGGTTCCGGCGAACCCGGGTTGCTCTAGCGTCCACTACGGACACCGTGCGCCAACTCACTAACCAGCTTTAGCACATTGCCTACGGTAGTTTCGGTTGCCGCCCCTGTATCGTCAAGGCTATCCTTGATGGCACTGACCAGCGCTGATCCGACCACCACGCCGTCTGCGCCGGAGGCGATACCTGCCGCCTGCTCCGCCGTGCGCACACCAAAGCCAACGGCAACCGGCAAATCCGTGTGCCGTTTGATGCGGGAAACTGCTTCGGCAACCCGCGAGATATCGGGTGCCTTTGATCCGGTAATGCCGGTCACCGATACATAATAGACGAATCCGGAGGTATTGGTGAGCACCTTCGGCAGACGTTTGTCATCGGTCGTCGGTGTTGCAAGGCGAATGAAGTTGAGCCCCCGCTCCAGAGCCGGAATGCAGAGCTCGTGATCTTCCTCAGGTGGCAGGTCCACAACGATCAGGCCGTCCACGCCAGCAGCCTTGGCATCGGTGATGAACCTTTCCACGCCGTAAATGTAGATCGGGTTGTAATAACCCATCAGCACGATTGGCGTGGTGTCGTCCTGCTCACGGAACTCACTGACGAGCTTCAGGGTCTTCACCATGTTCTGGCCGGCGTTGAGCGCGCGCAACGACGAAGCCTGGATGGCCGGACCATCCGCCATAGGATCGGTAAATGGCATGCCGAGTTCAATGATGTCAGCGCCCGCGCCCGGCAAGGCGCGCAGCAGTTCAAGTGAAGCGTCATATCCCGGATCACCGGCTGTGATGAACGTTACAAGCGCTGCCCTGCCTTCGGCCTTCAATTCAGCAAAGCGGGCTTCAATGCGGGTTCCGGCACTCACAGTTTCACCCCCAAATGTCCAGCAACGGTAAATATGTCCTTGTCGCCACGTCCGCACATGTTCATGACCATCAGGTGCTCTGCAGGTTTCGTCGGTGCTATCTCCATGACCTTGGCCAGGGCATGGCATGGCTCCAGTGCCGGGATAATACCTTCCAGCTTACAACACAGCTTGAAGGCTTCGAGCGCTTCATCGTCGGTTGCGGATATGTAGCTGACCCGGCCCGTATCGTTCAGCCACGAGTGCTCGGGTCCGATGCCGGGATAATCCAACCCGGCGGAAATCGAATGAGCCTCGTTGATCTGACCGTCGTCATCCATCAGCAGGTAGGTACGATTGCCATGCAATACGCCAGGCCTGCCACCGGTGATCGACGCGGCATGTTCGTCTGTGTCCACACCGCGGCCCGCCGCCTCCACACCTATGATTTCAACGGACGGATCATCCAGGAACGGATAGAACAGGCCCATGGCGTTCGACCCGCCGCCAATTGCGGCAATCAGTGAATCCGGCAATCTGCCTTCCCGCTTTTGCATCTGCTGTTTGGTTTCATTGCCGATCACAGCCTGAAAATCCCGCACCATGGCCGGATAGGGATGCGGCCCGGCAACGGTGCCGATGCAGTAGAACGTATCCTCAACATTTGACACCCAGTCCCGCAATGCCTCGTTCATGGCGTCTTTCAGGGTTGAACGCCCTGATGTGACCGGAACCACTTCGGCACCCAGCAGTTTCATGCGGAACACATTGGGGGCCTGGCGGTCAACGTCCGTGGCGCCCATATAGACAATACATTCGAGGCCGAAGCGGGCACATGCGGTTGCGGTTGCCACGCCGTGTTGCCCAGCACCGGTTTCGGCGATGATACGGGTCTTTCCCATGCGCCGGGCAAGCAGTATCTGACCCATGACATTGTTGATCTTGTGCGCGCCGGTGTGGTTCAGTTCATCGCGCTTGAAATAAACCTTTGCGCCGCCGAGATGTTCAGTCAGACGCTCGGCAAAATACAATGGCGAAGGCCGGCCAACATAATGCTCCAGAAAATCCGTCAGTTCGGCCTCATAGGCCGGGTCTTTCCGCGCTGCCGCATAAGCAGCTTCCAGCTCAAGAATGTTGGGCATCAGGGTCTCGGCCACAAAGCGGCCGCCGTAAATGCCGAACAAACCGGTTTCATCCGGGCCTGTGCGATAGGAATTTGGTGCTGAGGTACTCATTCGTTCAACTCTCATTTACAACACGCCACGACTGCAGACAGACCTGACGGTTCGAAAAATCCAACTGCCTTGCCCACTTGTTCTACCCGTGCTGCCGCACGGTCTCAATGAATTTCACGATGGCTGCGGCATCCTTGACACCAGGGGCTGTCTCCACACCGGAAGATACGTCAACCTCCGGTGCTCCTGTTGCATCAATTGCTGCAGCAACATTTCCCGCTTCAAGCCCGCCAGACAGCATGAATTTCCTGCTCGTTCCGTCACGCGACAGGAGGCTCCAGTCAAACGGAATTCCATTGCCGCCCGGCAGCGCATTGGCGAGGGTTTCCGGTGCCTTGGCATCAAACAATATCATCGCAGCGACCCCGTCATAGGCACTGGCTGCCTCAATATCGGCAGCATCTCTTACCTTGATGACCTTAATCACCGGGACGCCGGTGCGGGCATGTATTTCAGCAATACGGTCCACAGTTTCCGACCCGTGCGCCTGATAATAATCCGGTTTCACTTCGGTATTGATCCGATCAATAAGCGCATCGTCCGCATCGACCACCAGCGCGACGATTTTTGCCCTTCCGCGCGCCTGTGAAGCCAGGCCCTGTGCCAAGGTGGTGGATACATTTCTCGGACTGGGTTCATAGAACACAAACCCGACATAGTCCGCGCCTGCCTCTACTGCGGTGCGCACATGTGCCGGGTCTGACAGCCCGCATACCTTTACCCTGGTTCCACTCACCGCATCATGTCCCCAGTTCAGCCGCGATGGCGGCGGCGGCGGTCACGGGATTTTCTGCCTGGGTGATCGGACGGCCAATGACCAGAATATCTGCTCCGTCAGCGCGGGCTTGCCGGGGTGTGGCAATGCGTTTTTGATCCTGCACGTCAGCGCCCGCAGGGCGAACGCCTGGCACAACAGTCAGGAAGTCAGACCCACACGCAGCCTTGATGGCCGCGATGTCGCGCGGCGAACATACGACGCCATCCAGCCCGGACTGTTTCGACAACTGAGCCAGTTTTACGGCAGTTGCAGCAGTGCCGGAGCGAGGATCAAACCCCGATGCATGAATATCGGCATCGGACAGACTGGTGAGAATGGTAACGGCGATCAGCCTGGCTTTGCCATCAACCGCCTTTGCAGCCGCCTCCAGCATGGCCGGACCGCCTGATGCATGAACGTTCACAATGGCAGGTGCCGGAGACAGAGACATCAGCGATGTCAGGCCTTGTGCCACGGTGTTGGGAATATCGTGCAGCTTCAGATCGAGGAACAGCGGCACACCCTGAGCGGCCACCTGCTCATAGCCGGGCCGTCCCGAGCGATAGAACAATTCCATGCCGACCTTGACCAGGCCGATATCGTTCTTCAGCAACCGGGCCGTTGCAGCGGCCTGCGAAGGGTCGGGCGTATCCAGCGCAACGCATATTGGGTTCTTAAACATGAAATCTCTTGGTTTTTCGTGGCGGCCTTGAGCAGGTTCTGGAACTAGCTCGTATGCTTTACTACCGGAACCAGCCCTGTTGCATCATTTTTCTTGCGCTCGGCGGGAACATCCGGCCTGTCGGCTTGCGCCATCCGCGCCGCCTTGCGCCATTTTCCCTGCCTCGCCCATACCACGAAACCGCCCACAATCATGCCGATGAACATACCGCAAAACAGCAACAGGTATACGGGCAGCGAAACCGTCAGCGAAGGGTCGGTTTTGTTGATCGGATCAAATGAGACATCTACCCAGTGTCGGTTGGCGACTGCAAAGCTGATCAGCAGGACCGCCGCTGGCGCACCGATGATCCAAGAAAATATACGTTTTGCCGTCACGACAATTTTGCCCGTTTCTGAGTGATACCAAACCGGCTCGCCAACATCCAACGAGCCCGTGAAATTTCTAATGGTCGCCGCCGCCATTGAGGCGTTCGCGCAACTCCTTGCCGGTCTTGAAAAACGGCACTCGTTTGGCTTCAACCTTTACCGGTTCTCCGGTGCGCGGGTTGCGGCCCTGGCGGGCATCGCGCTGTTTCACAGAGAACGCGCCGAAGCCCCGCAACTCAACACGATTTGCATCTGACATGGCATTGGTGATCTCGTCAAAAATCGTATTGACGATGCGCTCGACGTCACGATGAAACAAATGCGGATGGCGTATCGCAATTTCCTGAATAAGCTCGGACTTGATCATGGCAAATGGCCCCCCTCAGGGTTGTAACTGACTTAACGATTGTTTTTGGCACAATATTGCGAATTATGCCAAAGGAAATGATCATCGCAAATCAGGGTGCCAAAGCACCAACAGCCCGTCAAGCTTTACCGTCCGGGCTTCGAGCGCATCAACTGCGGCAGAAAGTCCGAGCCAGCGGGCAAGTGTGCTGATCCCGAATACCCCGAGACTGCCTGTTCCAGGAGCCGGCGCAGGTTCCCAATCGACGACTTTTGTTTTCTTGCTGAGCTTGTGTTCCGCATTCAGCCAGTCGATCGCCTCATCCTCCCCGCCCAGCTTGTCGACGAGTTTGGCAGACAGCGCCTGGCGGCCGGTGAAGACACGGCCATCCGAAATCAGTGTCATCTGCGGCGGCGATAACTTGCGGCGCTCCTTCACCAGGTCTGTGAACCAGACAAAACTGTCGCGGATCATTGCATCGGTTACAGCAAGCGTTTCGGCACTCGGGTCAGTGAACATGTTGGGTTCCGCCTTCTGAGCCCCGGATTTGCGTTCCTGCATGGTAATGCCGATATTGTTCAGCAACTGTTTCACCTGCGCCCACTGAAAAATCACGCCAATCGATCCGGTGATGGTGTTGCCGCGGGCCACGATGTGATCGGCCGCAATTGCCGTGATGTAGCCGCCGGATGCGGCAACGGTATTCATCACCGCCACAACCGGACGGTCTTTGGCGATGGCGCGCATACGCTCATAAATGGCTTCAGATCCGGCGGTGGTGCCGCCTGGACTGTCTATATGGACCAGCAATGCCTTGACCTGTTTTGCCTTTTCAATTTCTCGCAGCATATCCAGTGTTCTGGTGTCACCAGTAATCAGCCCCTCCACACGGATGCGCGCGATGTGGTCTGCCCGTTTGCCGAGATTGAACCCCGAACCGCTGCTGCCGTAAGCCACCGCCACCAGCATCACGATGCCGAGTAAAATGCTCATGACCCGCCAGAACGAAACCCGGCGGCGCATTTTTCGACGGGCAATCAGATTATCGGCATCAAGAGACATGGGTTTCATTCCGGTTTAATTGAGCTGGCAGCCCTACGTGAGGTTATTCACCCGACAATGTAGTGAAATCAAGGTCATCCTTCAATCCACGGCTTTTGTCGCTCAACAAAAACCCGGCGACCCACCGAACAAAAAACCGGCCAGCAAACCCGTTGCTGACCGGCTGATGTTGTCAATCATGACAGGTGAGATCAGTCTTCGGATTTTTCCTCTGACTTTTCGTCCGCTCCTGCCTTGTTGAGCGCGGCACCCAGAATGTCGCCGAGTGATGCCCCGGAATCCGAAGATCCGTACTGTTCCACGGCGGCCTTTTCCTCGGCAATTTCCAGCGCCTTGATCGACAGGCCAACCTTGCGGGCTGTTTTGTCAAACTGGGTGATACGGGCATCCACCTTCTCACCAACGGCGAACCGCTCGGGACGCTGTTCCGACCGGTCACGGGCCAGATCAGAACGGCGGATGAAGGCCGTCATGTCGGTATCTGCAATCTTCACCTCGATGCCGTTTTCCTGCACCTCGGTGATTTCACAGGTGACCGTTGCACCCTTGCGCATTCCGCCGGAGGCCGCGCCTTCCATCGGATCGCCGCCAAGCTGCTTGATGCCGAGCGAAATACGTTCCTTTTCCTGGTCCACGTCAAGCACTATGGCCTTGACCATATCGCCCTTGGTGTAATCCTGGATGGCATCTTCACCGGACCGGTTCCAGTCCAGATCGGACAGGTGGACCATGCCGTCGACATCTCCTTCAAGACCGATGAACAGACCGAATTCGGTGATGTTCTTGATCTCGCCTTCAACGTGGGTGTTCTGCGGATAGCGTTCAGCAAACGATGCCCACGGATTGTCGGTGGTCTGTTTCAGGCCAAGTGAGACCCGGCGCTTGGCGGAGTCGACTTCCAGTACCTCGACTTCGATCTCTTCCGATGTGGAAACGATCTTGCCGGGGTGAACGTTTTTCTTCGTCCAGCTCATTTCGGAAACGTGGACGAGACCTTCGATGCCTTCTTCCAGCTCCACAAATGCACCGTAGTCGGTGATGTTGGTGACACGGCCCTTGACGCGTGTGCCCACAGGATACTTGGCATCAACACCTTCCCAGGGATCGCTTTCAAGCTGCTTCATGCCAAGGCTGATGCGCTGGGTTTCAGGGTTGATCTTGACGATCTGCACCTTCACGGTCTGGCCGACAGCCAGAACATCGGTCGGATGATTGACGCGCTTCCAGGAAATGTCGGTGACGTGCAGGAGGCCGTCAATGCCGCCCAGATCGACAAATGCACCATAGTCGGTGATGTTCTTGACCACACCTTCGACCTGCTGTCCTTCACCCAGGTTCTGAACCAGTTCGGAGCGCTGCTCTGCACGGGTTTCTTCCATGATGGCACGGCGCGAGACAACAATGTTGCCGCGGCGCTTGTCCATTTTCAGCACCTGGAAAGGCTGGGTCATGTTCATCAATGGTGTTACATCGCGCACTGGACGGATATCCACCTGCGAGCCTGGCAGGAAAGCAACCGCGCCGCCAAGGTCAACGGTGAAGCCACCCTTGACGCGACCGAATATAACGCCGTCAACACGCTCATTGTCTTCAAATGATTTCTCAAGACGCACCCAGGCTTCTTCGCGCCTTGCCTTGTCGCGGGACAAGACGGCTTCGCCCATGGCGTTTTCAATACGGTCGAGGAACACCTCGACTTCATCGCCAACCGTCAGATCCTGATCCTGGCCGGGTGAGCGAAATTCGCGCAACGGCACACGGCCTTCGGTCTTCAGTCCGACATCGATTATGGCCAGATCGTTTTCAATGGCAATGATCTTGCCCTTGACAACGGTGCCTTCTGCATTGGTTTCTTCGTTAAAGCTCGCATCGAGCATGGCCGCGAAATCATCGCGGGTTGGGTTAAGAGAGCTGGTTTCAGCCATCATTTAAGGTCTTCTTTCAATCAACAAATATGCCTGGCCCACGGAAATTGCCGCAGGACGTCCCGATTTGCGCTGATTATCCGGCCGGTAATGGTCAGATACGGGTTGGGCAGCACGGGCACCAAACACTGGGTTCTTGTTCACCAGAGGATGCCAAGCACCACTGTCACCTGTTCCAGAATCCGGCGAGAGCAGAGATTAATGATCGGCATCCAGGAACAAATTTAGGGGCCACCTGCCTTCAGGCAGAACGCCCCCGCTCATTCAAAACGCTTTCGACAAGGTCCAAAGCGGCCTGGAACGCGGCTTCTATACCCAATTCTGTCGTATCGAGCAAGATGGCGTCTTCTGCAGGCATCAGCGGCGCCACCGCGCGGCCACTGTCGCGCTCGTCGCGACGTCGAATATCGGCCAGCACATCTGCATAACTCAGGTCGTCACCTCGCCCGACGTGCTCAAGGTGGCGACGCTGGGCACGGGTTTCAGGCTGTGCCGTTACAAACAGTTTGGCATCGGCATCCGGGCACACAACCGTACCGATGTCGCGTCCGTCCAGCACGGCCCCCGGGGCAGCGGCAGCAAAGCCACGTTGAAATTCCAGCAACGCTGAACGGACTGCCGGAATGGCGGCAACCTGCGATGCCGCCTCGCCGGCGCCCGGAGAGCGCAACTGTTCTTCTGTGTAGCAGGACGGATCAAGATACTGCGCAGCCTTCAAAGCGGCCGCCTGGTCATCGGGACTGGCACCAGCAGCCTCTACGGCCAGTCCGGTTGCCCGGTACAAAGAGCCTGTATCGAGATAGGAGAGACCGTAGTGGGCCGCCAGTCTGCGGGCCAGTGTGCCCTTGCCGGAAGCTGCCGGTCCATCAACGGCAATAACCAGATGCGGGCACCCGGTCATGCCGTCGCATCCTCAAAGCGCGCGCCAAGGCCTTCCATGAAGCTCCTGAAGCCCGGAAAACTCGTGGCCATGACATTTCCATCATCAACTGTTACCGGCTCTTCGCTGGCCAGACCCATCACCAGAAACGCCATTGCGATGCGATGGTCAAGGTGAGTAACGACGGTTCCGCCGCCCGCAACCTTGCCACCTGTCACTTCAAGCCAGTCATCACCGGTGTGATGGACCACACCGTTGGCCTGCAACCCTGCCGCGACTGCCGCCAACCGGTCACTTTCCTTGACGCGCAGCTCATGCAGGCCCTGCATTCTAGTGGTACCGTCGGCGAATGCGGCCGCGACGGCCAGAACCGGATACTCATCAATCATCGACGGTGCCCGCTCGGCCGGCACCGTCACGCCGCCGAGTTTGCTGGAACGGGCGGTAACATCTCCCACCGGTTCACCACCAGACACTCTTTCATTTGCAATGGAAATGTCCGCGCCCATTTCGCGCAAAGTGACCATCAAACCGGTCCGGGTTTCGTTCAGCAACATGTTTTCCACCGTGACTTCACCGTCTTCACTGATGATCGCCGCCACCAGGACAAAGGCGGCCGATGACGGATCACCGGGCACTTCGACGGTTTGAGCCTGCAATTCCTTATGACCCCTGACAGTGATGCTACGGGCACCATCGTCGGCTTGGCCAAATGTTATATCTGCACCGAAGCCCTGCAGCATGCGCTCGGTGTGGTCACGGGTCGCCTCCGGCTCGATCACAGTGGTTGCGCCTGGCGCATTCAGGCCTGCCAGCAGAACCGCGGATTTGACCTGCGCCGAGGCGACCGGCAACCGGTATACAACGGGAACCGGCTGGCGCGCGCCGTGCAGGGTCAGCGGCATCCGGCCACCGTCGGAGGTATCGAAACGGGTACCAAAACCTTCAAGCGGTGACACGATGCGGCCCATGGGCCGCGACCGCAGAGAGGCGTCGCCGGACATGCGGGCTGAAATCGGGTTGGTTGCCAGAAGGCCCATGGCCAGCCGCGCACCAGTGCCGGAATTGCCGAAATCAATGGTTTGCCCGGGGGACTGGAAGCCGCCAAGCCCGACGCCGTTGACATGCCAGCTTGCATCATCGTTCCAGCGTTCGACCCGCACACCCAGCGCGGCCATGGCCCTGGCCGTATTGATCACATCCTCGCCTTCCAGGAGGCCGGAGATTATGGTTTCACCAATCGCCATGGCGCCAAACATCAACGCGCGATGCGAGATGGATTTATCCCCCGGCACCCTGACACGTCCTTCAAGGCGGGGAGATTTCATGCTGCGAAGCGGAAGCGGCGTTGCGGAACTCAAGTGAATTTGACCCTGGATTTAGCCGGCACTGACTGCCTTGATTGCGATATGTAAAGGCGGCATTATCATACCCTGCTGCGACATGCCATCATCACTGGCTGGTAAATTGGCTTTTGACACGCGCGCGCGCCCGTGGCATGGGATGCGCCAACACTCTTCATTATTATTTTCAATCGCAAAGATAGGGACGTTGTAACCGTGGTCAGCGACGAACTTGGAACCAAACGCACATGCCCCAACTGTGCTGCTCGTTTTTACGATCTGAATAAGGATCCCATCACTTGTCCGAAGTGCGATCAGGCATTTGTGGCAGAACAGTTGTTGCCGTCGAAGGCGGACCTGCCGACGCGGGCCAAGCCCAGCGACAAGCAGGCTGATGACGAGAAAATCAAAAAGGACGAAGGCGAACTGGAAAAAGATCCGGTTGTTGTAAGCCTGGAAGACCTTGAGGATGACGATACCGATGATGATACCGATGATGAGGCTGCAGCCATCAAGGACGTCGATCTCGGCGAGACCGACGATGACGATGACACCGACGATTCCGATGTGTTCCTTGATGATGAGGAAGATGAAAGCGGTACCGGCGTTGAAGACCTGATTGGCGGCGGGCCGAAGCCTGGCGGAGACGAAGGCTAGACAATGTGCCGAACTGGCAGATTGACATTATCTGCCAGTTGCGGGTATCACGCAAACACCACCTCCGGCTCCCATGCCGAACGGCGGAATAGTCGGCCAGGGCCGATAACAAAAAGACGAGATTTCGGGGTCATAGCTCAGTTGGGAGAGCGCTACAATGGCATTGTAGAGGTCGGCGGTTCGATTCCGCCTGGCTCCACCAGACAGTCAAGGACGTTGAGGCAGAGCAGTCTCAGCGTCCTTTTTGTTTAATGATGTCCGAGGGTTACTCGCTTATCGCACAGGAAGGTGTGTCCGAGAGACGTCGTTTTGTCCGGGATTGCGCCCATTCTGGCAGTTCGTCTCAGCTAGGGTTTTTCGATGACCACACGTTTGGTGAGATGATCCGTTTCCTGTAACGGCTTTGCTCAGATGAACCCGAGGAGATTTCGCTGACTTTGCCAATCCATGGGCAAGTCTGAAAGACGCCGCAATCTATCTGCAGTCAACTGGACAGGCTGGCGACCCTCAACAATGGCCTGGGTAATGTCTGGAGCAAGAAAGGCAAACCGCAGAGCGCGGCTGATCTTGTTCTTGTCGACCTGCTCTTCTCTTGAGAGTTTAATAATTGAAATAGCTGACCCGTCAGTCAATCTCTCAAGCCAGTGGTGAGCTTGTGCAACTAGCATGATGAGGGCTTGATTAGGTTCAGCAGCAGCATGCGATCTGTCGCCGATGACGATTTTAGTCTCTACGCCGCGCTTCTTGATTTGCAGCGGTGCATGGATTGTTTTTGTAGCGTCCATCGAACGACTGTTGAGTGAGTTGGCTTTTCCACTGTCATTAGATCGCGGAGGCCAGCCAGCCTGACCTGGATAGCAATGCTCTCAGCCTTGAGTTCAACTCGATGTACCAAAGTGTTGATAATGCCCTTCAGTTCGCTTTCGGTTTGTTTGGCGAGTCCCCGCGCCAGCTTCGCCGCTTCTCTGGATAGTCGTGTCATCCGATCCGCGGTCAAGTCTTCATCTGCGAACAAACTCATCAATTTGTCCTGATCACTGAGTGTGTCAGTAAGCAATTGAATGACCGCCTGTTCAACCTGATCTGCAGCCAAGCGCCATCCACCTGAAGTGGATGCACCTTCCGACTTCAAACGGTGCGATGTGTAGTAGCGATATCGCTTGTCCTTCTTGACCGCATGAGTGGGTGACAGAGCATTGAACCGCCCCGGGATTGTCGGAGGCTCTAACTCCTGAGTAGGATAGAGCAATGACAAGCAAGACAACGAACAAGTTTTCCTCTGAAGTACGTTCCCGTGCAGTG
>JAHEFB010000093.1 GCA_024640405.1 Alphaproteobacteria bacterium
ACCAAACACCCGTTTCAGACGTTCGGCGCGCGCTTGCGCAACAGGTTGGCGGTTCTCCACCAACGCCTTGTCAATCAGGCCGCCGGAACCGCCTGTCAGACAGATCAGTCCGTCACTGAATTCCTCGATCAATGACAGCGTTACATGTGGCAGTTCTGTTTCAGGTGCATCCAGATAGGCCCTGCTGGATAGCTTCAGAAGATTGCGATATCCGGTTTCATCCTTGGCCAGCAGCGCCAGACGAGACAGATCAAGGGCATTTTTTGCGTGTACCGGGCCGTCGGCCCCATCCTCGGCGTCAACCAGCAGCGTACACCCGATTATCGGCTGGACGCCAAAACCCGTCATTGCCTCGGCAAATTCCAGTGCGCCAAACAGGTTGCCGGTATCGGTAATGGCCACCGCCGGCATGGCCTGCTGCGTCGCCAGCTTGCCAAGTTTCTTGATCTTCAACGCACCTTCGGACAAGGAATAGGCCGAGTGCGTTCTAAGGTGGACAAAGCTGGCTGGTGATGAATCAGTCATGGCAGTCACACTCTAGCGCCACCGCTGTGCGTTTTACACCTTCACAACTGGTCTACCCACCGAAACCTTTCAGAAAACTGGCAAGATTGTTTTCCAGATCATCAGTCAGATACCCGCCTTCCTGAACGATCAGCGTTGGCAGGCCAAGTTTTGATATGGCACTGGCCATGCGAGCAAATCCCGGCGTTGTGACAGCTCCGCCATTCAGCGGATCGGCCTCGTGCGCATCGAGCCCCAATGCTATCACCAGCGCATGTGGAGCAGCATCAGATATCTCGCTCAGCGCCAGTTCCAAAGCCCCCATCCAGACCTCGTCATCGGACCTTACCGGCACTGGAATGTTGATGTTGTAACCGTTGCCAGGGCCTTTGCCGCGCTGCGTTTCATAGCCGTAATAGAACGGATAGTATTTGCGGGGATCTGCGTGAATTGACACTGTCAGAACATCGGCCCGGTCATAAAATATGCCCTGGGTCCCGTTTCCATGGTGCACATCGATATCCAGAATGGCTACTTTGTCATAAGTCCTGCGCAGGTACTGGGCGGCAATGGCCGTGTTGTTCAGATAACAAAATCCGCCTGCCCGGTCTGCATAGGCATGATGACCAGGTGGACGACACAACGCGTAGGCCACCTTCTCCCCTTCGGCAATCAACTCTGCCGCTGACAACGCCGTATCTGCTGACGCTCGTACCGACTTCCAGGTATGCTCGGTGATCGGGCAGGAAAAATCCTGCTGATGCCAGCCCGCCTGACCCAGAATATCGGACGGGTAGCGGGCCGGTTTTTCGACCGGCCTGATGCTGGCCATGACCTCTTCAAATGCCTTGCCCCTGGGCCGGTTCCATCTGCGATAGGCATTGGCGAGAAACTTCAGATACCGTCCTGTGTGCACCGCCAGAATGTAGGCATCGCCGTGTGGCCGCGCGGCATGCATGCTGCAACCGGCAGCCCGCACCCCGTTCAAAAGGCGTTTTGCCCGTTCGGGCTGTTCCGGAAAATCCACAATATGCCCGCGCTGCAGATAACGGGTTGGAAAATGCGCAAGCTGATTGTGATGAAAAACTGCCTTCATCGGGTGATCTCCGCCAATTTGCCCCCCTGCAATTGAACCACCCGGTGCATCTGATGCGCCAGTTCAATGTTGTGGGTTGCAATGAGTGCCGCCAGACCCTCTTCCTGTATCAACGACAGGAATTCTGCATGCACCCTGCCTGCTGTCTCCGGATCAAGGTTACCCGTCGGTTCGTCGGCAAGCAATAGCAGCGGCTGGTTGGCAAGTGCACGGGCGATGGCAACACGCTGCTGCTCACCGCCGGACAGTTCAGCAGGCCGGTGAGTGATACGGCTGCTCAGCCCCAGCTTGGAAAGCAGATCGGTTGCTCTGGCATGGGCCTGCTCGCGGGATTTGCCGGCAATCAGTTGCGGCAAGATCACATTTTCCATGGCATTGAATTCGGGCAGCAAATGGTGGAACTGGTAGACAAACCCGATGCCCAGACGACGAACCCGTGTTGCTGCGCCATCCTCCAGTTGCGTGCAGTTTTCGCCTGCAATGTAAACATCACCACCGGTCGGTTTTTCCAGCAGACCGGCAATATGCAGCAGCGAAGACTTGCCGGTTCCCGAATGCCCCACCAGCGCCACAACCTCTCCGGGATACACATCCAGCGACAGGTCCTTGAAGATGTCGATGGTGCGTGGACCCTGCGAATAGGTCCGTGCAATCGCTGCAAGCCGCAATGCCGGTGTTGCGCCACCGTGTGCCAGATTATTCATACCGAAGCGCCTCAACCGGATCGAGTTTGGCCGCCCGCCGTGCGGGATAGATTGTCGCCAGAAAAGCCAGCCCCATCGCCATCAGGGCAATCATGATGGTCTCGTTGACATTCATTTCCGCAGGCATGCGTGAAAGATAATATAGTTCCGGCGAAAACAACTCAGTGCCGGACAACCACGACAGGCCCTTCCTGATGTTTTCAATGTTGAGGCAAACAAGCACACCCAGCAGAATCCCCGCCATTGTGCCGGCGACACCGATGGCAGCCCCGGTCATGAAGAAAATTCGCTGAATGGAACCACGCGTAGCGCCCATCGTGCGCAATATGGCGATGTCCTTGCCCTTGTCCTTCACCAGCATGATGAGACCGGAAATGATGTTCAGCGCTGCAACCAGGATAATGAGCGTCAGGATCACGAACATCACATTGCGTTCAACCTGCAATGCATTGAAGAACGTCTTGTTGGAGGTTTTCCAGGTCACAAACTGCAAATCCTGCCCGGCACTTTTCTGCATCGCGGGCACGATCTCATCAATCCTGTCAGGGTTGTCCACCATGACCTCGATGGCGCTCGCTCCATCCTCCTGGGCAAAGAACTCCTGCGCCTCGGTCATCGGCATGTAAATCACAGAGCCATCATATTCCGACATGCCTATTTCAAAGGTGGCGACAATCGGAAACGACCTGATACGCGGTGCTGAACCAAAAATCGTAGTAGGCCCTTCCGGGGACACCAGGGTAATCTGGTCGCCCACTGACAGCCCGTGCTTCCAGGCCAGCCGGTAGCCGACCGCAACACCATTGCCCTTATCGAAATTGTCAAGTGACCCGCGCAGCTTGTCATTCACCACACTCGACAGTTTCAGCAGGTTTTCCAGTTCCAGTCCACGCACCAGAACGCCGGTTGAAGTGCGCCTGGACGAAGCCATTGCCTGACCTTCAGTGAACGGCATGGCCCTGACCACACCCGGCGTGTTTTCAAGGATCGCCGCCCTTGACCTGAAGTCCGGGATTGGCGCTCCGGTGGATGAATACACCATGGTATGACCGTTGAAACCCAGCACCTTGTTCAGGAGTTCCGTCCGAAATCCATTCATCACCGCCATGACGATGATCAGTGTTGCGACCCCGAGCAAAATGCCGAGGAAAGAAAACCCGGCAATCACCGAGATGAACCCTTCTTTTCGCCGCGCCCGCAAATAGCGAAAGGCAATCATGCGCTCATGTGCGGAAAACGGCGCGGTATCGGTCTGAGCCATACTTCAATCCATCTTATTGGTTCAACAGCCCTGGTTGGCAAAGCGCGTCGTGAGCGCATCAATGGGAATGTCTTCACGTTCACCAGTAGCGCGATTCTTCAATTCGGCATTGCCTTCCTTCAGGCCGCGCGGACCGATGATCACCTGCCACGGAATCCCGATCAGGTCCATCGAGGCAAACTTGCCGCCGGCACGATTGTCCGTATCGTCATAAAGAACCTCGTTCCCCTGCGCCTCAAACAACTCATAGAGCTTGTTGCATGCAGCATCCGTATCAGCGTCTCCGGATTTCAGATTGATCAATCCGATGCGGAACGGCGCAACCGCTTCCGGCCAGATAATGCCATTGTCATCGTGACTGGCCTCGATGATACCGCCGACCAGGCGTGAAACACCGACACCGTATGATCCGGACTGGATGGTTACCGGCTTACCGTCAGGTCCCTGAACCTGACAGCCGAGCGGCTCTGCGTATTTATCGCCGAAAAAGAATATGTGGCCGACCTCGATACCACGCCCGCTGACCCGCCTGTCTTCGGGCAGTTTTTCATATGCCGCAAC
>JAHEFB010000094.1 GCA_024640405.1 Alphaproteobacteria bacterium
ATATTGTCCGTCAAATTGACCGACCCGCAATTCAGTGGCCAGACCAAGGAACGCCTGTCATCGCGCGCCTGCGCCACCTTTGTCTCCGGCGTCGTCAAGGATTCGTTCAGCCTGTGGTTGAACCAAAACGTGTCCGATGGTGAGGCCATCGCAGCACTGGCGATTTCCAATGCGCAAAAACGCATGAAGAAGAGCCGCCAGGTGGTGCGTAAAAAGGTCACGTCCGGGCCTGCCCTGCCGGGCAAGCTGGCCGACTGCACCAGCCAGGACCTGTCGCTGACCGAATTGTTCCTGGTGGAGGGTGACTCCGCCGGCGGTTCAGCGAAACAGGCCCGCAATCGAGAGTACCAGGCGATATTGCCTTTGCGCGGTAAAATCCTGAATACCTGGGAAGTGGAATCGGATGCCGTTTTGTCCAACCAGGAGGTACATGATATTTCGGTGGCCATCGGCGTCGACCCGGGTTCCGACGTTATCTCGGAATTGCGCTATGGCAAGGTCATCATACTTGCCGATGCTGATTCTGATGGCCTGCATATCGCCACCCTGCTCAGCGCATTGTTCCTGAAACATTTCCACGCACTGGTCGAGACCGGTCATGTCTTCGTCGCGATGCCACCGCTGTATCGTATCGATGTCGGCAAGGAAACCCATTACGCGCTGGATGCCGAAGAGCGCCAGGCCATCATGGATGTCATTGTGGCTGAGAAAAAAAAGGGCAAAATCATGGAAACCCGGTTTAAGGGACTCGGTGAAATGAACCCGCTGCAACTGCGTGAGAGCACGATCGACCCTGATACACGCAGACTGGTGCAATTGACGATAGACAGCGAGACACGAACCTCGAAAATGATGGACATGTTACTGGGCAAGAAACGCGCATCCGACAGAAAGGCGTGGCTGGAGGACAAGGGCGACCTTGCCACCACTTGAGCACCACCGGACCCACGGATAAACCCGGCATTGCACACACTGATTGACAGAATCAAATGAACGAAATCACACAAAGCTTCTCCGAACACGAACAGATTCCGCTGCGGGAATACGCCGAAAAAGCCTACCTGGATTATTCCATGTATGTCGTACTGGATCGCGCCCTGCCGCATATCGGTGACGGTCTGAAACCGGTACAGCGACGCATTATCTATGCAATGAGCGAACTGGGTCTCAGTGCCGCTTCAAAACACAAGAAATCGGCCCGCACGGTGGGTGACGTACTGGGTAAATTCCACCCTCACGGTGATTCGGCCTGTTACGAAGCCATGGTGTTGATGGCCCAGCCATTTTCATACCGCTACCCGCTGATCGACGGCCAGGGCAACTTTGGTTCACCCGATGATCCAAAATCATTCGCCGCCATGCGTTACACGGAATCACGCATGTCACCCTATGCCAAGACCCTGCTCGCCGAACTCGGCATGGGCACCGTTGAGTGGGCGCCAAATTTTGACGGCACGCTGAAAGAGCCCACGCTGCTGCCGGCCCGCCTGCCAAACATCCTGCTCAATGGCAGTACCGGCATCGCGGTGGGCATGGCGACAGACATACCACCGCATAACCTCAGGGAAGTGGTCAGTGCCTGTATCCGTCTGTTGGAAGAGCCAAAAGCCAGCGTCGCGGATTTGTGTGAACACGTACTGGCGCCTGATTTCCCAACCGATGCAGAGATCATCACGGCACGTGAAGACCTGCTTAACCTGTATGAAACCGGCCATGGTTCGGTGAAGATGCGTGCGGTATGGGAAAAGGAAAATGGCGATATCGTTATCACGGCACTACCCCACCAGGCCTCGCCGGCCAAGATTCTTGAACAGATCGCGCAGCAGATGCGGGCCAAGAAACTGCCCATGGTCGAAGACCTGAGGGACGAGTCAGATCACGAAAACCCGACCAGGCTGGTCATCGTCCCGCGTTCAAACCGCGTGGACACCGAGCAACTGCTGAACCACCTGTTTGCCACCACGGACCTGGAAAGAAATTACCGCGTCAATCTGAATATCATTGGCAATAACGGCAAGCCACAGGTGCTCAACCTGCGGGAATTGCTGAAACAGTGGCTGGCATTCCGGCTGGAAACAGTCAGACGCCGACTGGAATTCCGTCTCGACCAGGTCGTTGATCGTCTGCATATCCTCGAAGGTCTGCTGATTGCATTCCTCAATATCGACGAGGTCATCCACATCATCCGCACCGAGGACAAGCCGAAACCGGTGCTGATGAGTCATTTCAATATTACCGGCACGCAGGCAGAAGCCATCCTGGAACTCAAACTCCGTAACCTCGCGAAGCTGGAGGAAATGAAGATCCGCACGGAGCAGACCGAACTGGAAGAAGAACGACAGAAGCTCGAAACG
Organism: Alphaproteobacteria bacterium; assembly: GCA_024640405.1. Taxonomy (GTDB): domain Bacteria; phylum Pseudomonadota; class Alphaproteobacteria; order Rhizobiales; family Aestuariivirgaceae; genus Anderseniella. Next base: position 2,355 of record JAHEFB010000094.1, read on the forward strand.
ACTCTCGGTTCAAAGCAGCGTATGAAGACACTGGTAAAAAATGAGCTGACGGCCGATGCTGAGAAATATGGTGATGAACGACGTTCACAACTGGCGGAACGTGAAGCTGCCCAGGCCCTGAAACAGGAAGACCTGATACCGTCAGAGCCCTGCACGGTTGTTTTGTCCAAGTCCGGCTGGGTGCGCGCCGCCAAGGGTCACGAATTCGATGCAACCACGCTGAACTACAAGGCCGGCGATGAATACCAGCATGCCGCCCGTGGCCGCAGCAACCAGCAGGCGGTATTCCTCGATTCATCCGGCAGGGCCTATTCGTTAACCGCCCACACGCTGCCATCAGCACGCAGCCTCGGTGAGCCGCTGACGAGTAAATTCACACTGCCGGAAGGCGCGCAATTCAGATACGTGATCGCCGGTGATGCGAAACAGAAACTGGTACTCGCCAGTTCCTGGGGTTACGGCTTCGTCACCGAGGCCGGCAATCTGCACAGCAAGATGAAAGCCGGCAAGATGATGATTTCACTGCCTGGTGATTCCGGCCCGGTTGAACCGGCCATCATCGCATCGGCGGAGGCAGACACGGCGGTATGTGTCACCTCCGATGGCTATCTGTTGGCTTTTCCGTTAGCTGATTTACCTGAATTATCAAAGGGTAAAGGCAATAAGTTAATCAATATTCCACCAAAGCGCCTGAAGGCGGGCGAGGAGTTCATGATCGGCACCGTCGTCATCTCGGAAAAAGAGGAGATCCTGGTCTGGGCCGGGCAGCGCTATATGCGTATCGGCCGCAAGGACCTCGAGCATTTCCGGGGCGACCGGGCAAAACGCGGCCGTAAATTACCGCGTGGCTTTCAGCGTGTGACCAGGATCGAGGTTGCCTCTGATTGAGGCCTGGCATTTCCCTGCTGCCAGTTTATGATCAGTCCGGCGCGAGTGTGCCGGGAACAGAAGGGGTGGATCAATAGCGAGCCAGTGCCATGATCAGTGAGACCATGGCCATGCAAGTTTTCAATCAACGTCCGCGACCTTAAGCCAGCGCCTTCTTCACCCGCTCCGGTGTCATCGGCAACTCGAACAAGCGCACGCCCACCGCATCGTAGATCGCGTTTGCAATGACGGCGCCCATCGTGATGATGGCCGGTTCTCCACCACCGTGGGGCTCGGGGTCCCTGGAATCGATCAGGACCGTCTCGATTTTGGGTAGCGAGGAAAAACGCGGCAATTCGTAGCTGTCGAAATTGAGATCCAGGATTTTTCCACCGTTGAACCGCTGTTCTTCCGTTAAAGCGTAACCGAGCCCCATCGTGATACAGCCTTCCATCTGGATCGTCGCACCCGCCGGATTCACAACCAGGCCCATGTCCTGTGCACACACCACCCTCAGGACGTTCACCTCCCCGCTCGAACGGTTGACCTCCACTTCGGCCATCGTAGCGACGACCGTGTCTGCATCAATACCACAGGCCACGCCCACGCCACGCCCACTGTGACCGGCGACCGGTTTCCAGCCGAACTTCCTGGCTGCCGCGGTGAGGACGCCCTGGTATTTCGGATCACTGCAGTGTCGCATCCGGAAGGCCAGTGGATCGACCTTCGCCCTGCTGGCCATGATGTCAATCTGCTGTTCCCGTGCAAAGGCATTGGTATTGGCCGCCGGCGCCCGCCAGGCACCGGTTGCAAATGGATGCGACCC
>JAHEFB010000068.1 GCA_024640405.1 Alphaproteobacteria bacterium
GCTGGTGAAGTTGTTAACAGCAAGGATGTTTTCTTTGCGATGCCGTGCTCTGAAGGCTTCATGACATCCGGAGAATTTCAGCCAGGGATGCCTGCTGACCGCGACTATGCGCCAAACGAACCTCTGGCTGTAAATGCCGCTGCCCATGCAGCGTCAGATGAACAACTGATATATCAGATAATGCTGCAGGTACGCGGCCTGCTCAATGAGTCGGGCGTGAAGATCAATCAGGATGCAAGCATCGAAATCTCGCATCACTATGGATTGAGCCGTTTTCGTGAATTCGGTGCCGTTCTCGTGACATGCATCAATCGCGATTACGCGAAGAAGCTGGTGGTTCAGCTTCCTCGTCAAAAACATCCCTACCATTATCACAAGCGCAAGGAAGAAACTTTTCAGTTGCTGTACGGCGATCTGGAAATCACCAAGGACGGCAACAGCGTTACCATGCAACCAGGCGACACCTTCCTCGTGGAGCCTGAGAGCTGGCACAAATTCCACACGCTTGAGGGCTGTATATTCGAAGAAGTTTCATCCACCAGTTACGACAACGACTCGTTTTATGAAGATCCCAAGATAGCCGGTATGGATCGACAGAGTCGCAAGACCCAAGTTAACCACTGGATGTCCTACTTTCGTGCAAGCAGTACGCTATAAAGTGATAGTCTTCGACTTCGACGGCACCCTCGTCGACACAGCATCAATAAAGCGTCAGGCCTTCTTCGACGTTCTCCCGGCCGAATGCCACGATGCGGTGGAGGCGGTGCTGACAACTGACCCAGACGGCTCACGGCACTCAGTTATACCCGCCATGCTGGATGAAGCAGTCCGTCGCGGCGTAAATGTGTCGGAACTTGATGCCGGTACTGTCGTCGCCGCCTATTCGGACGCGGTCAGGAACGCAGTCCGCAATGCCCCGGATGTCGATGGTGTGCGCGGCGCGCTGGACTGGGCAGCGAACCTCGGGTCTGTCTATATTTTCTCAATGACACCTGAAACCGAACTGGCCGGAGCAGTGGCGACGCGCAGCTGGTGCGGCTGTATTCTGGAAACATTCGGCTATCCTGCCAGCAAGGAAGACGTGCTGGCATGCCTGATCGAGCGTCACAGTGCCGAGCCTGAAGAAGTGCTCGTCGTTGGCGACGGACACAGCGACCGCGAAGCGGCAGCCGCGCACGGCTGTGATTTCTACCACATATCCCCGGACCGGCCGTTGGCAGCTGTCACAGTTTTCGGAGGCACCGGATGATCAATGGGAAACGCATCCTTGCCGTGGTGCCGGCGCGCGGTGGGAGCAAAGGCATCCCACTCAAAAACTTGCGAAAACTCGACGGTGTCCCGCTTGTCGCAATGGCAGGGAAGATAGCGGTTGAATGCGAATTGATTGATCGGGCTGTTGTGTCGACTGACAACGAAGACATCGCCCACGCGGCCGAAACCTCGGGCCTGGCCGCACCATTTCGCCGCCCGGAAGACCTGTCCGGTGACCGGATTGGCGATTGGGATGTGCTCAATCACGCGCTCAGGGCAATGGAACAGATCGACGGCACCACTTACGATATTGTCGTCATGCTGCAGCCTACCTCGCCCGGGCGCACCAAAGAACACATAGAGGCGACACTGCAGAAACTGGTATCCGGTGACTTCGACGCGGTGTGGACGGTCAGCGAAACGGACAGCAAACAACACCCCCTCAAGCAGTTGACGATCAGCGAAAACGATCGCCTCGCCTACTACGACCCGCGCGGGGCCGACATAATTGCACGGCAACAGCTGAACCCGGTTTACCACCGGAACGGAATTGCCTACGCGATAACCCGCGACTGCATTACCCGGCAAAAGACAATCAAGGGCGCGCGTACCGGAGCTGTCATAACAGATGGCAACCTGCCCAACATCGACGCCGAAATTGACCTTGAATGGGCTGAATTCCTGCTCAGCAGGCACAAATCTGCTTCCGGCTCGACCTGAGACTAGAGCGAGATGAGGTTACTCTCGCCGGAAGCACAAATTCGAAACGTTATTCCTGATTTTTGGAAGTTACATCATTTCATATCCCAGTTTCACAAAATCATTTTTGTAAATTTCATTTATTTTTTTAATCCTGTCTTTATTTTTGATTATATCTTTATCGACTGTAATAAAATTCTTACTTATATTTTTCTGCTTATTTAAGTTGAGATCGACACCATATAATTGTTGAAATTTGTTACGCATTTCATCCAGTTTTTCCAGTTTAAATACGTCATCAACGTACAATTCCCCATTACTTCCGGTTATCCAGTCCAACTGAGGATTTGACTGGGAGATTCCGAGTTTGTTGTACATTCCAACGGGAGGCCTCTCGGTTGAGACCTGATCCAGAAAATGATCAAAGCTGGCGTCCTCCAACTCAGAGCGGCCGCTGAGGTAATTGTAGAGCGAAGCTATGCGACTATACGGATTCCGGACTATCGCGAACTTGTAGCTCGAACGATGATAATCTTCAGACACGATTCCGGAGTTCAACAATGACAGATAGTCCACATGACCAAACGTCACCGCACCGAAATTGGGAAAATGCGCAAAGTCATTATTTTTGTTGATTTTAATTATATTTATATGAGCTTTTAGTTCAGAAATGATGCTCTTTCCACCAGTCTTGGGTATGTGAATGAAGCAAATATTTCTATTTTTCTTGTTATTTGCAATATTTTTTAAATAAGATATATAAAATTTACTTTTTACTATGACCCCCTGCATTTAACGGGTCTCCTCAAGTGTCAATTGTCACAAAAATAATTCAACAGCGAGTAACATTGGAACGAGCCGGTTCTCGCATAGACTGACAGTACACATCCACGAAAAAACAGCGTGATGTCCACTATCGATGGCAAGCAGTCAGCAAATTGAATTAGACTGTATCCTGCATCAAGAAGCCATCAATCAGATCCCGTTCAAACCGGAAAGCTTGCAGCAATTCACAGTGCCATACGCTGCATATCGTTCATTGGCCAGGTTGGAGTTCCGTCTATCTGGGGGCCCGACTTGTCTTGCCAGGCAGACGTATAGGTGAAGGTAAGCAGAACGCGGTTCTTGGATTTTGGCTTGCCCCCGCGGTGATAACCGACCGTGTCGGCCAGGATCATGGTATCAGCTGGACCGGTGCATATCTGGTGCAGGTCGGGTGACAGCGTCGGGTTCATTTCTTCGTCTTCCACCCTCTTCCGGTCCTTGTGCCGCGGCACATGTTTGGCGAATTCGCCGAAGGGATGTGTCCGGGGAATGAAAGTGAAAGGACCGGTATCCTCGTCCACATCTACGAGATAGATAAATGCCTTCACCACCCTCAAATCTTCCGGATCTCGATGCCACATCTGTGATTCTTTGGGAGGCTGTTCGGTCGGGTAATTCAGCCACGCATGAATCTGGTACAGCCTCGGCCAGAGTCCAAGATAACCGGATACGACTTCGAGTAGTTTCGGGTCCAGTGCCAGCTTCAGGATCGGGCCATCTGCGGGATGCACAGTCTTCGGCGCAATCATATGCACCAGAAAGTCCTTGCTGGCGTTGTGTTTGATTTCGCTCGCTGCATTTTGGGTCGCAACCATCCGCTGCACGTCCTCGCTGCGGCTGAGTGCGAGTATTTCCCGTTTTGCTTTTGCGTATTGCTCGATCCCGGACTGGCTCAAAAATTTCGAGACATCGCCGCTGACAATCCCTTCGCGGGCAATTTCCTCGGCGATGGATCCAACGTCGGAATACGCCGGTGTATGGGTCCTGGCCGCTCTGGTCCGGCTGGCGTTCGTGCCATACTTCCAAAAATAGTATAAGGCGTTCGGCCTGACCAGGGCGCGACGGCTCAACGCCTTCTTAATTCCAAGTTTCATTTCTGCATCCAGCGCATCAGATTTGTGTAATCAAACCGGAACCCAGGATCGGGGCTCAGTTCCACGTTCCATGATTACAGAAGCCGTTGTGCGTTAGCAAGTAACCGGTGCGGTACGGCCTCACCGGGTGATCGAAACGAAACGCTCAAAACCCCAACGGCATCAGTTTGTAGCCTTGGTCAGTGCGATAACCGAAACCATCGTGCCGCGTGCGATAGCATATCTCCTTGCGCTCCCTGCGCTGTATTATGCGAGAACAGAGGCTTCCGTTCTCCTCATTAATGCGCCATTTGCCATAAACCCGCCGACCCTTGGACGATATCATCCTCATTTCCCCGGATTTGCGGTAAATGATCTGTCCACTGAGCCTGCCGCGAAAAGATAGCTCCCGACCAACCAGTTCTTTCATGATGTCGCCGCCAGACATCCAGTCGGCCGCCTGTACATTTTGCGGCAGCAACATACTGGCAGCACCCAAGGCAATCAGCATTGATTTATTCATTTCCAGGCTCCCCAGCCACTTGGAGCGGGCCTGGTGTTGATGACATCAAGACCGCTACTCCAGAAGTTCAGTTGCAGCATGTCCCTGCATCACCAAACCGCACGAGCTTGTACAAGGCCATACCAATATGAGGTGCCACTGTCGGACAGGTGTTGCCTCGTGCTTGCGATTCATTTCTGTTTGTTTTGTCGCAAGTTCCGACAAGGCACGGCATCAAAAGTCTGCCGGGATCAAATCGTGAGGCAATGCAGAACAGCGCGCAGGAGCTGCCGCATCATTCACGCATACCGGGCGGACCCGGCGAAACATGAGGCCAAAAGCTCAATACCGCTTGTTGCCCCACCGGTCACATGATCAAGGACCGGTCATCATCATCGACTTTGCAACACTAACGGATGGTCACAGAAACCGACGATCAACCCCAGCGCCGACGTCCACACACCGTCAATCTCACCCGACAGTGCTGAGCCGACAGCCACACTCTAGATCAGATTCGCAGACGAACTCAACTGATGCAGAGACGATTTGCGCCCGACACTGGCATTCAGCCAAAACTAATCGAGAACGAAGAACTTGACGCGACCCTTCGACTCCGGATTTTCCACAACTTCACGTACAGTCCACCCGGCTTGCGAACACAGATTCGCAAATCTGTCTTCGTTGAAGAATCTGGCATGAGGCCTTGAAGAGTGACTCCGGAGCAATCCAATTATCTTCTTTGATAAGCTAATGTTTTTGTCGACTTTTATGTTCACGATGGCGCTCTTGCGGCAAACACGCCTGAACTCCTTCAACACGTCAGTGACAAAATCATCGTCCGGCAACCACTTCATGAATTTTATGGAAATCAGATAATCCACGGCATCATCAGGCAAACCGGTTGACCTGGCATCGACCACAATTGTTCTGGCGTCAGATCTGTCACCAATCTTTTGTTTACAGACAGCCAACATGTCCTCGGAGATATCGGCTCCAATGTAGTGCAGTTGACGATCGAGAACGGCCGAAACCGCCCTTCCCGTTCCTGCCGGCAGGTCCAGGACCTTGGCCCCTTGCTCACAGCTGTCCAGAAATTTGGCTATGAATGCATCATCTGCCTTCGTAATGGGTTTGTCCTTGCGCCGTTCGTCATAATTTTTGGCTACATCTCCAACGTATTTGCTAGCCGCCGGGTTTAAATCCGATTTCATTCTTGCGCCTTCAGGGCTGAAACTGTCCTGTTTTTCAAATCCGACAAGTCAGCAATACGCCCATCATTGTTTGATAAAAAGTAGCACTGGCATGGAACGCGATCTATTCCAAGAGCCAAGGCTGCACCGAGCCTGTGGTGGCCTTTTCTATAAAAATGCACCTCATTGTCAATCATCGCAATTCCGATATCACCCTCTTTGCCTATCGCAATGCTCGGATCAACGTCAGCGCGAGATGAGATTGGTTGAATCCCCTGGCTGGAAGCCAGAGCCAGCAAATTGGAAACCCTCTCCGCGTATTGCAGAAATTCATGCTGGTTTCGAATTTTAATCTTGGCACGCTCGCCCGTTACACCAATATACCGGGAAATGACCTCCCCTGCGGCAACGCGTTTGTAAAGCGCTGTATCAAGCGGGGCAACTCCGCCAGCAACTTCGCGAACGAAGGAAATCGACGGATGAGTTTCAGTTGGCCAGGTATCAGGAAACACCTGCGCCTTCATACAGAAGTGCCGTGAAGGGCGAAAACGCACGCGGAACCCAAATGGCCCTGACCGCCATGCCTTTTTGGAATTCATCTCCTTTGCAAGCAGACGAGTGGGCAGCCACAGTGGCTCCTCCATAAGCGAGACAAGCTGGCCGTCGGGATTTCGTTGAGTATGGATTGCCATCCAAATTGATTCCTTTGCCGGCGCGTACGATGGAGGTCAATCGCCGAATTCTCCGTACAGGTGCTGTTTCAAGCGGTCAAAGCAACGGCATTACTGGGGCACATTGATGATTCCCTGAACAAATCAGTATGTACTTGAGTATCTTATCAGGTGATCTTCCCGTCACTTCAGTGTGTTGATCGTCAATGCCGTTTTCAAAAAGGTCCCTGGTTAATAGTGTCTCGTTGGCGACATCCGGCCGCCGTCATACCTCGCCCCATATCCGGCAAATATCGCAATTGCCCGCTCCGTCAAAAATCTAAGCTTCCTCATGGCCGTCTCCTCGGGTAACAGACCTTTTTGTCAAACCCCAATTATTTGGTGTTGACTTGATCCGTTGTTGCTGAGTTTGGGTCGGCACAAACGACCCAGATGAGATTGCAGGATCCCTCGTGAATCCGAATTTGCAAAGTTCTTCCAGAACCAAAAACTAACAATATTCCGGTATTAATAGGTTAATGTCCGGAAATCGGGAAACGCAGGCCAGAAACTCCGGCTGGTTAAATTGCCCGTTGAATCAGATTTACACAGATAGATCAGTCTTTTTTGAGGGACATTAACGCCCGTCGGCCTGCGCAAGATGTTGTGTCAGGGCGGCTGGTTGCGGCCCGCCTGTGGCCCAGTCCAGGAGTTCTGCTGTATGTACAACCGGAATGCCAGTGCCATTAGAAATCTGCATCATGCAGCCTATGTTGCCTGCCGAGATGACATCCGGTGTCAAAGCCTCCAGCGTTGCAACTTTGCGACTTTTCAGTTCGCTTGAAATTTCCGGCTGCATCAGATTGTAGGTGCCCGCCGAACCGCAACACAGGTGCGGGTCCGCCGGTTCCAGCACGGTAAAACCGGCAGCTTTGAGCAACGTCTTCGGATGCGTCTTGATCTGTTGGCCATGCTGCAGGGAACACGCGGCATGGTAGGCGACTTTCATGTCCGGTACTTCTGCCGCGTTGAGACCGAGGTCCACCATGACTTCGGAAATGTCCCTTGCCAGCTTCGAAACGGTTGCGGCATCTTCGGCCAGCGGTTCATTGCGGAACATGTGGCCATAATCCTTTACGGTGGTGCCACATCCGGAGGTATTGATGATGACAGCATCGAGGCCTTCACCTCGATACTCTTTCATCCAGGCATTTATATTGGCCGCAGCAGACGCGTGGCTATCTCTGGTCTTGCCCATGTGATGGGTGAGTGCGCCGCAACAGCCAATTCCCCTGGCAATGACCACGTCGCAGCCGTGCCGGGTGAGCAGGCGAATGGTGCTTTCATTGATATCGGTGTTCAAGGCGCGTTGAGCACAGCCGGTCAGCAGTGCAACGCGCTTGCGGCGCTTACCTTGTGCCTTGAACACTTGCGGCAGGTCCATCGGGCTAGGGCCCGGCATGTCGGATGGCGCAAGTGCCACCATCGCCTTCAATCTTCCAGGCAGGTAAGCCGCAAAGGGTTTGGCAAACTTCGCCCCGAACATGGCCAGCCGAAACCGGCCGGGATACGGCAGGATTTGTACCAGCAACCAGCGCAACATCCGCTCGGGCAACGGCCTGGTATAGGTCTTTTCGATGTACTCGCGTGCATGATCCACCAGATGCATGTAGTGAACCCCCGATGGACAGGTTGACATGCACGACAGACACGACAGACAGCGGTCTATATGCTTGACGGTCTTGGCGTCTGCCGGTCTGCCTTTTTCCAGCATGTCCTTTATCAGGTAGATGCGGCCACGCGGTGAATCCAGCTCGTCGCCGAGCACCTGATATGTCGGACAGGTTGCAGTGCAGAAGCCGCAGTGGACACAGGTGCGCAGAACCTCGTTCGATCGCTTGATCGCCGGATCCTTCATCTGCTCGATGGTGAAATTGGTCTGCATAGTCGTCTGGGGCCTTTCTGGTCCAAATATAGGCGTTTGACTGTAAAGGCTCTAACCCATCCGGCCGGGGTTCAAAATGCCATGCGGATCAAAGCGGGACCGAAGCCCGGCGCTGATTTTCGCGAGCGGTGCCGGTTCCGGATGGAACACGCCCAACTCCCTGGCGGTGGCATCACTTGAACGGATCAATGTCGCGTGCCCGTCGATGCCTTTCATGAGAGCTCTCACATTGGTGCCTTCCGATACGCAAGCCCAGACCAGACCACCGCCCCAGTCAAACTGAAGCTGAGCATCGCTGCCCAACGCATCCGCCAGCCTGGCACCGTCAGAGGGTTTTACCGACATGCGCCAGACATCTCCCTCGCCGGCAGCAACAGATTCTGCATCCCTGATCTGCTGCCATAATCTGCCGGAGTCTGCCAACCCGGCCTCAACGCTCACGTCGCCAAACTCGGCAAGCAACTCTTTCAACCGGGCGGACCGGTACTTGACGGAACCTTCAAAACCTTCAACACGGATGCATGTCCGGGCAGGCTTGCCAGCCCCCTCGGGCAGATGGGCCGCGCCATTGACGTCATAGGGCGCAGTCAGCGCTGCACTCATGGCTTTACAGGCATTTTTATAGTCCAGACCTTCGATGATGACGGTGGCACCGGCTTCCGGCATAGGCAGGACCTTGAACGCGACTTCCGTGAGAACCCCAAGCGTGCCGTGGCTACCGGCCATCAGCTTGACCAGATCATACCCGGTGACATTTTTCATGACCCGTCCACCGTTTTTGACAATGGTGCCCTCACCATCGACAAACCGCACCCCAATGAGCGAGTCCCGGCAGGCACCCGCCTGGATGCGGCGGGGACCGGAAATATTGGCCGCTACCACACCGCCAATGGTCGGCTTGCCGTTGGTGCCGTACAAGGCGCGGTGGTCCATTGGTTCAAACGGCAATCTCTGGCCTTCCTTGGCAAGCGTCTTTTCGATCGTTTCCAGCGGCGTTCCGGCGGCGGCCACAATCGTCAGCGCACCGGGTTCATACAGGGAAATACCCTTCAGGCCAGTCACATCGACAAGCTCGCCGGTTACACTGTGACCCAGCCCTGCCCTGGTGCCCCCGCCGCGAATCTGCAGTCTCGTGCCTTTTGCCGCCGACACCCTGACGGCGTCAGCCAGCTCGGTTTCCGATTTGGGTTTCATGCCGCCTCGCGCCGCGCTCTTGTTGTTATCAGCGGGAAAACCTTGGCCGGATTGAGCAGCCATTTGCCGTCGAACACATCCTTTACCCGCACCTGCGCTTCAAGATCACCTTCATTGTACTGGGTCAGCATCAGGTCGCGCTTCTCCACACCGACACCGTGTTCACCTGTCAGGCAACCGCCCACCTCGACGCACAGTTTCAGAATTTCCGCGCCCATTGCCTCGCATGTTTCCAGATCACCAGGCTTGTTGGCATCAAACAGAATGAGCGGATGAAGGTTGCCGTCGCCGGCATGGAACACATTGGCGACATCAAGGCCATACTCCTTCGATAGCTCTTCCATACGACGCAGAACCAAAGGCAACTGACTGACCGGAATGGTGCCATCCAGACATATGTAGTCATTGATCTGGCCCATGGCGCCGAATGCTGCCTTTCGGCCTTTCCAGATAGCGGCTGATTCCTCGGCGCTGGCGCTTTCGCGAAGCTCTGACGGATTGTGCTTGCGGGCGATGGTCTTGATCTTTTCAAGCTGCTCGACGATTTCGGCTTCCGAACCCTCAACCTCGACAATCAACAGGGCCTCAACGTCCGGGTAGCCTGCATGGGCAAAATCTTCGGTGGCGCGAATGCAGGGCCGGTCCATGAACTCGATGGCCACCGGCAGCACGCCGGCCTTGATGATATCCGCCACACAGGCACCAGCCACTTCCGAACGATCAAAACCGAGCAAGACGGGCCTTGCACCCTCAGGCTTTCTCAAAATGCGCAGCGTTGCTTCGGTGACAATGCCGAGTTGGCCCTCCGACCCGCAAATGACGCCGAGCAGGTCATAGACTGCTGCATCAAGGAAAGCACCGCCGATGTCTACGATCTCGCCTTGCATGGTGACCATTCTGACGCCCATCAGGTTATTGGTGGTCACGCCATATTTCAGGCAATGGGCTCCGCCGGAGTTCATGGCGATGTTGCCGGCAATGGCACAGGCCAGCTGGCTGGACGGGTCCGGCGCATAGAAAAACTCGTTTTCTTCAACTGCCCCGGTCACCGACAGGTTTGTGCGCCCGGTCTGCACCTTGATGAAACGGTTTTCATAGTCGGTTTCCAGCACCGCGTTCATGCGCGACACACCGATGACGATGCTGTCAGACGTAGGCAATGACCCGCCGGCCAGAGAGGTACCGGCACCACGTGGCACGACCGGCACTCCCTCTGCATGACAGATCTTCAGGCAGGCCGCGACTTCCTCGGTCGATCCGGGCAGCACAACTGCCAGCGGCTGGCAGCGATAGGCGGTCAGTGCATCGCATTCATAGGCGCGGGTTTCGTTGGGATCGGATATCACAGCCTCGGCGGGCAGGAATTCTTCAAACCTGGCTACGATTGATGCTTTGCGATCCAGTACTTCCTGATCCGGGACCGGCATTTCCATAACGGGTATCCTTCCTGCTTGTTCGACCAACGCAATGTCGCATAATCTTCAACGGTTGATGATCTGAAACGGGTCATTGTAATTGGTAAATTATTATTACCAATTTTTCCATCTCTTGGATACCCCTACTTTGGCGGAATATCCGGTGCATGTCGAACGCACCGATTTTGCGTCCGGGGCTTACCTATAGGTGCTAGGTGCAGGTCCATCCCGGACGCCATATATTACGGGATTGGAGGCAATTTCACTGGCGCTTCGTCAATTGGCCTATAATTGCCAGCCAGTTTCGCACAGGAGCTCTGGCAATTTGTCAAAATGAAGTATCACTGGCCGTTCAAGCGTGACAACCCTTCGGGGTATTAATTTATGTGCAGACATAATTTTATCACCCTTGCATAACTCCATTTTCACACTATTATGTGCAGACATTTATTGAATGCAACCGGAACACCGATATCATGCAGCAAATATGGGCTGAAACCGCGCTAACCGCCGATGGCTGGCAAAACCATGTCCTGCTTACGCTGGACAGTTCCGGAACAATAGAAGCGGTAGAATCCAACGCCAGCCCTGCCGGTGATCGCACCGGTGTGCTGCTGCCGGCGCCGGTCAACCTGCACTCGCACGCGTTTCAGCGCGCGATGGCCGGCTTAACCGAAGGGCGCGGCACGGATTCGTCAGACAGTTTCTGGACCTGGCGGCAGCTGATGTACCGATTTCTCGACCAGCTCACGCCTGAGCACATCGAGGCAATCGCGGCCTTTGTCCAGATGGAGATGCTGGAAGCCGGGTATTCTGCCGTAGCAGAATTCCATTACCTGCATCACCAGCCGGACGGCACAGCTTATGATGATATTGCCGAACTTTCAGGCAGGATATGCGCCGCGGCATCGGATACCGGCATCGGCCTGACATTGCTGCCGGTGCTGTATGAACACGGCGGCTGTGATGGAAGGGCACTGGGACCAGGCCAGAAGCGGTTCGGCAATTCACCCGACAAATATGCAAGGCTGCAGCAGGCTGCCTCCAAGACGGCAAGCCGGTTGCCCGCAGATACGATTACCGGAGTTGCCCCACATTCGCTGCGCGCCGTGAGCCAGGACGGCCTGAAATTTGCCGAATGGATGGCGGCTGGCACCCCGATACACATGCACCTGGCCGAACAGGCGGCGGAAGTTGAAGAAGTCGAGGCGGCGTGGGGCAAGCGGCCTGTTGACTGGTTGTTGGCGCATCACAATATCGATGAACGCTGGTGCCTGATCCACTGTACGCAGATGACACCCGGCGAAACCACCGCCCTGGCAGCGACCGGCGCAGTCGCAGGTCTTTGCCCGATTACCGAAAGCAGTCTTGGAGACGGCATTTTCGATGGCGTGCGCTATCTGCAAGCCGGTGGGCGCTTTGGTGTCGGTTCCGACTCCAATGTCCTGATTTCGCTGGATGAAGAACTGCGCACACTGGAATATTCGCAACGGCTGCGCGACAAGGGCCGCGCCATGATGGCGACGCCGGACAAATCCACGGGCCGGGTGCTGTTTGACGGGGCCTGTGCAGGCGGTGCCCAGGCCGCAGGCCGCACGTCCGGATCGATCGCCCCGGGCAGGCTTGCAGACCTGGTTGCGCTTGATGCCGGCCATCCCAATCTTGCCGGTCGCTCCGGCGATGCGCTGCTTGACAGCTTTGTATTTGCCGGAGGATCCGGATTGGTTGCGGACGTCTGGTCGGCCGGCAGACACTGCGTTCACGAAGGCAACCATATGGCTCGTGGGCGCATAATACAGAGGTATCTGGAAACAATAAGGCTATTAAATAATCAATTGTGACTGATTTCGATACAAATTCCTGGCAAGGTATCAAATCTGAAGTGATGCGCCGGATTGGTGACCGCGTCTGGCAACCCGGTGATCTTATCCCCGCAGAGATTGAACTGGCCGAGGAATTCGGCTGTGCCCGCGCTACGGTCAACCGGGCCTTGCAGTCGCTGGCAGACAGTGGACTGCTGGACCGCAGACGCAAGGCTGGTACGCGCGTGGCGCTTAATCCGGTGCGCAAGGCCACGGTCGAAATTCCGGTGATCCGCAAGGATGTGGAATCCCGCAGCAAGGCCTACAGTTTCGATCTGCTGGACCGCAAGCAACTGTCGCCTTCCGTGTTGTTGCAGAAACAATACGGACTGAGCAAATCTGCACATCTGTTAGGTTTATGGACATTGCATCGTTCCGATACCATGCCGTTTGCCTACGAGGAGCGCTGGATCAACCTGTCCGCCGTGCCGGAGATCCTGGAAGCCGACCTTGAAACACTCAGCGCAAACGAATGGCTGGTGAACAACACCCCTCTGTCACACGGCGAATTTGCCTTCTCGGCCCGCAACGCCAGCATCGCGGAAAGCAGGATACTCAACTGCCCGCAGGGCGCCGCTCTGTTTGTCGCCGATCGCAGCACCTGGGTAGCTGACCAGCCGGTTACAGCGGTGCGCCTGGCTTATGCACCGGGATTTACAATGAATACAACCGTTTAACTAATATTCTCCTTGACAAGGTCGGCGTAAAGCCGGCGCAGTTGCCGGGTCACCGGCCCGGCACCGTCATGATCGCCGATTTTCACACCGTCCAGTGACGCGACCGGGGTCTGGGCACCGAACGTGCCGGTCAGAAACGCTTCATCGGCGGAATAGGTATCGAACAGGGAAAAATTGCGCTCGAATACCGGAATTGTATTGGTTCGACACAAATTGATGATGTTCTGACGTGTTACACCGTTCATGCAGTAATCGCCGGTAGATGTCCAAACCTCACCTTTGCGGACAATGAAGAAATTGCAGGCGTTGGTGGTGTTAACAAAGCCGTGCGGGTCAAGCATCAGGGCCTCGTCGGCCCCGGCACGTTCAGCCTGCAGGCAAGCCAGCACACAATTCAGTTTGGAATGCGAGTTGTACTTGGCATCCTGCGCCATCGGGGAGCCGCGCACCTGCGGAACGGTCACAAGTGCCAGGCCGTGTGCCTGGACCTGCTGGTTTGGCTTGGAGTGCTCGATGATGATGACAATGGTTGGCCCCGAGCGGGACAGTCTGGGGTGCTGAAACGGCTTGTCCTTGACGCCACGGGTGACCATCAGGCGGCAGTGAGCATCTGTCACCATGCCGTTGGCAGCAGCCGTCCGCGTCAGCGCATCCAGCACGCCTGCGCGATCCATGCCGATGTCGATGCCCACCGCCTTGCAACTGCCGAACAGGCGATCCATGTGCTCGTCAAAGAATGCCCACTTGCCGTCATACAACCGCATGCCTTCCCACATGCCGTCACCCAGCATGAAGCCTGAATCATAGACCGACACCCTGGCATCATCGCGATGTACAATGTCGCCGTTTACCCAGATCTTTATGTCCAGATTGCGTGTGTCTTCCTCCGTTTCATGACTATGGTGACTGGATGGCTGATCATTCATGGGCTTGTTCCTGATAGTTGAATGCGGCACACACTATGCGATCTTGTGAATAGGACAACAGGGGTGAAATGACCAGCGCTGCCAGTGAACTCGAACGTCA
>JAHEFB010000069.1 GCA_024640405.1 Alphaproteobacteria bacterium
CGAGCATTTTTCGACTTCAGGCGGGTGTTTTCCTTCAAACCCGGAGGGCGGGGTCTATTTTGCCCCTGACATCGTTGAAAGGTCTTGAAAACCATAAGGTTTCCTTCGGCCTTTCGCCTTGCCAGATGCAAAATATCCTCCCGCAGAATGGATAAGATTTACGAATTCCGACCCTAGGCAGGAAGCGCGGAATACATTACCGCATCCTCTCCAGCTTCCGCGACGGTCAAGTCCAGCCCGCATGCATCGGCCAGCCTGAGTGTGTAGTATACCTGGGCCAGCCGGGCATCCATGGTATCTTGCTGAGCATCGCCTTCCAGCATGACCAGGGTTTTTTCCGGCACCCTGGCATTCTTGCCTTCTGCGCGAGCCGTCAATCCCCCGTCGCCGGTCACTGCCATGGTGATTTTCCCTCCGCGAGGAATCGAGGAAACTGCCAGCATCACCAGGTTCAGTATCAGCTTGACTTCGTTCTTGGGGCGAATTTCCCGTGGCACAGCCCATTCAAGTGTAATCTTGTCTTCGCCAATGAACTTTTTGGCGACGTCTTCAGCATCACCTGTATCTATGCTTGACCCGGCCGAACCTGCAGCTCCAAATGCGATGCGGCAGAACTGGAGTTTTGCTGATGCCTGAACCGAAGACCGGCGGACAAGATCAAATGCAATTTCCCGCATTTCAGCGTCCTGCTCGTCCTCCAGCACCTCAAGCCCGTTGGCTATGGCACCAACCGGCGAAATAACATCGTGGCAGACTTTCGAGCATAGCAATGCCGCAAGGTCGAGATCACTCAACACAGCGTTGAATTTCATAAATTAAGGCCCCTCTAACCGTTGTATTGTGACGTCCTGTTGGCTGGAGTCTAGCGGGGTCGACCAAGCCCTGCCAACCCGACACACCGGGTTTGACTCAACACCTTGTTCTGACTCAACAATTCAACTACAGAACTCTCAATGCCTTGCATGGGGCAATGTCAAAACTGTAAAAATCCGAGCCGAATCAAATTCATGACCACTTCCGAACCATCACCGCATCTGCTTTCACTGATGAAGATAGCCCATGCCGCGGGCCGGCGAATCATGGAAATTTACGATGCCGGCTTCGAAGTTTCCAGCAAGGCGGACGCTTCCCCCGTGACCGAAGCGGATATTGCATCCGAGGCCATTATTCTGGATGGCCTCACACAGGTCGCGCCAACTGCAAACATCATTGCCGAAGAGGCCGTATCCGCCGGCGCAACTCCGAAGGTAACCTCGGAATTCTATCTGGTGGACCCGCTTGACGGTACCCGCGAATTCGTAAGCCGCAATGGTGAATTCACTGTCAATATCGCACTGGTGCGGGATGGCGCGCCTGTGAGCGGTGTTGTGTATGCGCCGGCACTGTCAAAACTCTATGCAGGTGAAGAAACCTCCGGGGCATATCAAACACACCTGGAAGCAAACCAGCCGTTTCCGGATCCTCCGGCATTGCAGCGCATCGAATGTCCCGACCTACCGGCCGAAAATATCAAAGTAGTGGCCAGCCGTTCCCATCGCGATGAGAAAACCGATGCCTGGCTGGCGCAACGCGACATCGCCGAAATCGTCGCGGCAGGTTCATCGTTGAAATTTTGCCTGCTGGCAAGCGGTCAGGCCCACCTTTATCCGCGCTTTGGCCGAACAATGGAGTGGGACACCGCCGCCGGCCATGCGGTACTGGCAGCGGCAGGCGGTGAGGTTTTCGAGGCAGCCGGGCCCGTCCTCAGATATGGCAAGGTTCATCGCGGTTTCGACAATCCTGCCTTCATAGCGTCGGTATCGGCACAGGGTTGTTAGTGCAGACCGGCTCACCCGGCGGCGGCAATGCCTCAAATGGCAGCTGCTTCTGCAACATTTTGTTAATCGTATACACTCCATTAACGCATCATCACGCATACTGAATTCAAGTCACTGCCCATGATGGCCGGGCAGTCAGTTGAATTTGTCAGTATCAAGTGAGTAAAACCTATGAAACGCATTCTGGCGCTCGCTGCTTTTGCGAGCCTCTCCATCACCGCATTGTCAACATTGTCAGGTCTTGAAAACCGCGCCTTCGCACGCGGAGCCGACATTGATGATGGAACATCCTATTCGAGCCGGGTAGATGACCAGTCCGATGCCGGCACCTACAGTGCCGATGAGATTGTTCACGGAGGACACCAATGGTTCGGAAACACCACCAAAGGTGTAGCCCAGGCAGTGGAAACCGTCTTTTCACAAGCCGGACGACCTTCGGGATACATCATCGGCGAAGAGGCTTCCGGTGCATTCTTTGGTGGCTTGCGCTATGGCGAAGGCACCCTGTTTATGAAGGACGGCACCCGGAAAAAGATTTACTGGCAGGGCCCGTCGGTCGGATTCGATCTGGGTGGCAATGGATCCCGGGTCCTCGTTCTGGTTTACAATATCAGCCGGGAGCACCAAATCTATGATCGCTTCATCGGCATCGAGGGATCTGCCTACATGGTGGGTGGCGTCGGCGTGAACTTTCAGTCGAACGAGGAGCTTAAACTGGCCCCCATCCGCACCGGTGTCGGCGCTCGCCTCGGCGCCAATGTGGGATATCTGAAATACACCGAATATCCCACTATCAACCCGTTTTGACATGCCCGCACACGGCATGTTCGGATAGTGGCCGAGCCAGGATCTGCGAGAATGCGATCAGCCTGCATTCTCGTCCGTCTTGACCCTGTAGCGGCCCGAAACACCGATTTTCGGCATTACCGGTCTCTACGCCGGTGATACATTCTCTTTTCAACACGATAAACGAGGGCATTCGCACAATTAACCTTCACACAATTCGTGCAGTGTACTACGATTGAATTTCTGGCAATCTGGATAGATATAGGGATTGCAGAAATTACCATTTGTTAGTCGTTTGTGGCACACAGCTTGTCTGGCCTCCATCCGACAATTGTGTGGTCATTGCCCGCTGGAGGATTTATGTCTCAAATTGAGACGATTATGCTGGTTGCACTGGGGTTTGTCGGTGCGCTTCTGGTTGGTTTGCTGGTAGTACGCGGCCTCTGGACCTACGCAGTCAGCCTGGGCAAACGCCGGGTAGAACGTCGCGCCCCGTCTGCCATTGCCGAATTGAGGGCCGACCGGGATCGACTCAAGGCAGAGTACGCCATGCAGGGCCGGCGCCTGCAACTGCGGCTTGATGATTTGAAGACCCGCATGGCCGAGCAGATGGCCGAAGCATCCAGGAACCGCAATCGTATCGAGCATCTGGCTGATGAAGTTCGCAAGCGCGATGATGAAATAACCAGACGTGACGAAGACGCCGACAATCTCAAGTTACAGATAACCGCCCTTGAGCGCGAACTCACGGACCGCACTGAATTGCTCCAGCAGGCAAAGGACCTGTTGCAGACCAAGGAAGAAATATCGCTGGAACTGCAAGGAAAACTGAAAGTCGCGGAAGCCAAGGTCGCAGACCAGTGGTTCATCATTGAAACGTTCAGGAATGACGGCCCGCCGGCGACCGCTGACCTGACGGGAATGGCATCATCGAAGTTTGAGAGTGCGCAGGAAAGGCTGCGCCAGCGCATTGAGGAAATGAACGAACTCACCCGCCAAATTGACGAACAACGCCAGGATTTGTCGGTTCAGCAGGATGAGCTGGCAATCTTGCGTGAACAGATCAAACGGTCCCGCGAAGCTGATGCCAGGGCCGCTGCATCCGCATCCAGTAAGACGAAAAGCGGGCAGAAGGGTGTGAATTCCCCCGACACCAGTGAAGACCTGTCAATCAGATCCGGTGACGCGACTGCCAGCGATCAACTCGAACAGAAGATCATTGAAACCGAACGTGAAACCGAAACCTTGACGGAAGAATTGTCCAGACTGGACAAGATGTGGAGCAGCAGTCACTCGGATTTGGGTATTGACGATGAAGTGGCAGCCAAACCGGCCGACGCCTCGGACATGCCAGCCGGCAAGAAGTCTGCAGTGAAATCCAGCAGCACCCGAAAAACAAAATCAGCAACCGCCAAGGGTAGCTCCTCCAAGGGCGCTTCGAAAACACCTGACGTTGATAACGGCAAGTCCAACGCAGGAACTGCGTCAAACGAAACAGAAAAATCTGTATCGTTGCCCGATGTCAAACTGCCGGACACATCCACGGAAGTTACAGCCGTGGTCCAGAAAGAGGACCAGCCGTCCGGCAAGACGATGGCAGCTGGATCGAGTGCGGGAAACAACAATATTATCTCGCTTGCCCAACGCATTCGTGCATTGCACAGCGATGTACCCGGAAATACATAGGCGCCTGTCTGCGACGATTATTTCGGCTTGATGTTGATCCGTCGCACGACACCCTGCCGCGCCAGGCTATAGACTATAATGCCATCGCTTCCGTCAGGCCGGCGCACATGAATGGCCAGCGAGCCTCTGCTCAAAGACACCGATTGCACCTTCTCACCCGGACCGACTGCCAGCTCGACAGCTTCTTCGGCGCTGACCAGCGCTGGCTCCAGGCTACTGGCCCGATTGACCAGCGTATAGATAAGAAACGCAAAACCGGCTACTATCATCAGGCCCATCACGTAAACCGCGATCTTGAGAAAAACAAACCCCGGTGAATCTGCCACCGGCAGGTCATCATCATCGTCGAACCCTGTTGAATTTTTTGAAGTTTGATTATCGGCCATGTCAGATCCGGAAGAGAAGTTTGAATTAACCCACGAAGGATCAGCCACCGAGCGGCTGGATAAACTGCTGGGTCAAGCCAGTAGCGACCTTTCCCGTGCCCGCTTCCAGATGCTTATATCACAAGGCCATGTGAAGGTGGACGGCACATCAATAGTCGACGCCTCTTACAAGGTCAAACCTGGATCGGTTGTTTGTGTACGTCTGCCTGAACCCGAAGACCCTGAGCCGCTTGCTGAAAACATCGCACTCGATATCGTATACGAGGACGACCAGATAGTAGTCATCAACAAGCCGGCAGGTCTTGTCGTGCACCCTGGTCCCGGCAACTGGACGGGAACCCTGGTCAACGCCCTTATCGCGCACTGCGGCGGCAGCCTGTCGGGCATAGGCGGCATCAGACGGCCCGGCATCGTTCATCGCCTCGACAAGGGGACCTCAGGACTGCTTGTGGTGGCAAAGACAGACAAGGCGCACCATTCACTGTCGGAGCAGTTTGCTGCTCATGGCCGCGATGGCAGATTGTCCAGGCAATATCTGGCGATCGTCTGGCGGGAACCCCAGCCGCGTCGTGGTACCATCGACACATTGATTGCACGCAGCACATCCAACCGGATCAAGATGGCGGTATCGAAGTCAGGCGGCCGCCGGGCTATCACCCATTATGAAACCGTTCGGACACTTCCTGCAAAATCCCGCGACGTGATTGCTTCTGTGGTGCGTTGCCGGCTTGAAACCGGAAGAACCCATCAAATCCGGCTTCATCTTGCCCATATCGGTCATCCGCTTCTGGGTGACAGTGTTTACGGGTCTGGCCACACTGCCTCCGCCAGCAAACTCAAACAGCAGGCCCGTGAAAGTCTCGCCAGACTGTCCCGCCAGGCCTTACATGCCGAAAGCCTGGGATTCCGGCACCCGGAAACCGGTGATCCGATGGTGTTCCGGTCCTCGTTACCTGATGACATGCAGGACTTGCTGGAAAAAATTTGACGTTTACGTAAACAGGATTTTAACTGATTCATGACCAAACTGTAATCCAATCCCGGTCTCCTTCGCCTTTAAATAGCAGACTTTGATGCCTATATCTTGATGCAAGTTAGGGCAGAACTCCCCCTCCTAACGGGGCGAAAGGTACAAGAATGACTACGACAGGTAGCAATCTGCCGGTATTGTCCGGTGAAAGCGGCCTGCAGCGTTATCTGCAGGAAATTCGCAAATTCCCCATGTTGCAGCCGGACGAAGAGTACACGCTGGCCAAAAACTGGCGTGACAATGAAGACCGTGATGCAGCACACAAGCTTGTTACCAGCCATTTGCGTCTGGTGGCAAAAATCGCGATGGGCTACCGCGGCTATGGGTTGCCGGTGTCAGAAGTGATTTCCGAAGGCAATGTCGGGCTCATGCAGGCAGTCAAGCGTTTTGAACCGGAAAGAGGATTTCGTCTGGCGACCTACGCGATGTGGTGGATCAAGGCGTCCATCCAGGAATATGTGCTGCGCTCATGGTCGCTGGTCAAAATGGGTACAACAGCCAGTCAGAAAAAGCTGTTTTTCAAGCTGCGCAAGGTGAAGGGTCAAATTCAGGCGCTGGACGACGGTGACTTGAATCCTGACCAGGTAACCGAAATTGCGACCCGCCTTGGTGTGCCGGAACAGGACGTCGTTTCCATGAATCGCCGCCTTGGCGGAGATGCATCGCTCAATTCACCCTTGTCGAGAGATGGTGAAGCCGGTGGAGAGTGGCAGGACTGGCTGGTCGATGATTCTGAAACGCCGGACGTCGCCTATGAACAAAGCGAAGAGCAGGACATGCGCTCCAAACTGCTGCATCAGGCGATGAACGGTTTGAATGAGCGCGAGCGGCGAATTTTCGAAGCCCGTCGCCTGGCGGAAGACCCGTTGACGCTTGAAGACCTGTCCCAGGAATTTGACGTGTCTCGCGAGCGTATTCGCCAGATCGAAGTGAAAGCATTCGAAAAGGTGGAAAAGGCTGTCAGGAAAGCATCGGCTGAAATGCTGGCATAATGCACCACTGCTTGTTGCAGGCAGGAGCACTGCTGAAAACATAGGAACCAGTCCGTTTTCAGCTAGTATTTGCCGCACCCGGAAAGTTACTTTTTCGAAACTCCATACTGTTATTGTGTGAAGTCACGCATGAACATATGGGGCGGCTGATTTTGCAGTTGCATGAGATTTGCTAAAAGCCTTCGGATTCCGGAAAACACCGCATTTTCTCGCAAGTGCTTTTCTGTCTTGCATTGGGGTGCTGTTGCTGGTTGCCGGCATCAACTTCGCACGGGGCGAAGTTGACAACCTGGTTCAGCAGCAGGCCTCCGGCCTTGCCCATACATGGTCCATGCAGGTTGCCGGAAATGCACCGCAACTTCCGGAATTGCTGGCGACACCCAGGGGAAATTCACACCCGCTCGGCAGCCTTGGTACTACCGCGCCGTCCAGTCCGATTCTGGGTTTCCGCATCTATGACCTGAACGGTGACCTGAGAGTCTCGGTCGATCAGGAAGGTACTCCGACTGCAGCGCCCAACCCCGGATATAGCACTCAGGTTACTCTGCCGATTATCAGCGGCGGTAAAAACATTGGCACCATCGCGTCTGACGTGGATACCAGCGCAATTCACACCTTGCTGATGAACGCAGCACTGAAGATCGGAGCAATATTCTCGATCGCCATCTGTATTCTCCTGTCTATGAGCCTGATGGCGCGCATCAGTTTGCGGCAGGAGGCGCTGCGCAATACAAACCGTGTGATGCAGCACAATGCCATGACCGGCATGCCAAACCAGCGTGCATTTCTCGAGATGCTGTCTTTGTCGCACTCTCAGGAAATTGCCCAGCACACCACAACAAATCTGTTTCTGCTCAACCTGGATCGCTTCGCCCATATCAACGAACGCATGGGCAAAACCGTAGGTGACATGTTATTGCGACTGGTCGCCGAACGACTGCGCCTTGCTTGCGGAAATGCAGTTGTCAGCACTCATATCAGCGCAGACACGTTCGGCATTATCGCCGACGAGAAAACCGGCAAACGCATGCACAAGACCTTGCAGCAGGTGTTCTCGCAACCGTTCAATTTCGGTCAGAATGTTGTTAGATTGTCCGCCAGCATCGGAGCTGCCACATCAACCGCAGGTCACCATTCCAGCGAACAGTTGCACCGCAATGCCGAACTGGCGTTACGGGCTGCGAAAACCAACGGCGGACATCAGTTAATTACCTATGACAGCGATACAGTGGTCAAGTTCCAGGAGATTGACCGTGTCGCGACGGTTGTTGAAGACGCTTGTCAGAACAATGACTTCGAACTCCACTATCAACCCGTGGTGGATTCGACCACCCGCAAGCTCAACAGTTTCGAAGCATTGATAAGATTGACCACATCTGACGGTGAAACCATTGGTCCGGACAAGTTTATTCCGATTGCCGAACGGATTGGCCGCATTGAGGAAATCGGTCTCTGGACCCTGCGTGAGGCCTGCAGGACAGTTGCCGGACTGCCACGTCACATCAGCATGGCGGTCAACTTGTCGGTTCAGCAGTTCAATTCCGGTAATCTTGTTTCGGAAGTCGGGAAAATCCTCAAGGAGACACGGGTGGATCCCGGCAGGATCGAACTGGAAGTAACCGAAGGCATCATGATCGGAGATGCCGATCCGGTCTTCGATCAACTAACCGAACTGCAGGGCCTCGGCGTCAAGATTGCCCTCGATGATTTCGGCACCGGTTACTCCAGTCTCAATTATTTGTGGCGCTTCAATTTTGACAAGTTGAAAATCGATCAGGCCTTCATTCGGGCATCGGATCACAACTCAAAGGCCAGGGCTCTGCTGGCAAAAATCGTCGAAGTCGGCCGTATGCTGGACATGAAAATAACAGCTGAGGGCATAGAAACAGAAGATCATGCCGTTCGGGCCGCAGAGCTTGGATGTGATTATTCGCAAGGCTATCTGTTTGGAAAAGCAATTCCGCAAACGTCGCTCGCATCGGTAGTGATCAGCGAGTTCGCCGAATACATCCGCCTACAGACCGGCGGCCAGGCAAAAGCGGGAACAGATCAGGCCGTCACCGTTTGAGACAAGCAATTTCCTATCTCACCTGATCCTCAAACGGGTCCCGCATCAAAATGGTATCTTCGCGTTCCGGGCTGGTTGACAGCAAGGCGATGGGACAATCAATCAGCTCTTCAATCTGGCGCACATACTTCACTGCCTGGGCCGGCAGTTCCGCCCATGATCGGGCACCCGCCGTTGTGTCACTCCACCCCTCAAAACTGGAAAACACCGGCTCCACGCGAGACTGTGCGCCCTGGCCTGCTGGCAATCGTTCAATGGTTTCGCCATCGAGTTTATAGCCGGTACACACCTTTATCTCCTCGAAACCATCCAGTACATCCAGCTTTGTCAGCGCAATGCCGGACACGCCCGCCGTCTTGATTGCCTGACGAACCATCACCGCGTCAAACCAGCCGCAGCGGCGTTTGCGACCGGTTACGGTGCCGAACTCACGTCCGCGCTCACCTATTTTTTCCCCGGTTTCGTCGAACAGTTCGGAGGGAAACGGGCCGGAGCCAACCCGCGTGGTGTAGGCCTTGGCAATGCCGAGCACATAATTGAGCATGTCTGGGCCGACGCCTGAACCGGTTGCTGCCTGCGCAGCCACCGTGTTGGACGACGTCACAAACGGATATGTGCCGTGATCAATATCCAGCATTACCCCTTGTGCGCCCTCAAAAAGCACTCGCTTTTGTTTTCGTCTTGCGTCGTCAAGCAATTCCCACGTCGTGTCCATATAGGGCAGAATGTTCGGCGCTATGTCGAGCAGTTCCTGGCGAAGCGCCCGCCCGTCCACTTCCGCCTCACCAAGCCCGCGTCGCAGGGCATTGTGATGCGCCAGCAAGCGTTCAATTTTGGCTTCCAGCGTGTCCTTGTTACTGAGGTCATATACCCGGATCGCGCGGCGGCCGGTCTTGTCTTCGTAGGCCGGCCCGATACCCCTGCCCGTTGTACCGATTTTACCGGCACCGGCAGCGATTTCACGCATCCCGTCCAACTCGCGGTGCAATGGCAGAATCAGCACGGCATTCTCGGCAATCCGCAGGTTGTCCGGCGTCACCTTCACACCTTGCGATTCAAGCCGGTTGATCTCGTCGTGCAGTGCCCATGGGTCGATGACCACTCCGTTACCGATAATCGACAACTTGCCGGGACGAACGATGCCCGACGGCAGCAGGGACAGCTTGTAGGTCACACCATCAATGACCAGGGTATGACCTGCATTATGCCCACCCTGAAACCGGGCCACGACATCAGCACGTTCTGACAGCCAGTCAACCAGCTTGCCTTTGCCTTCGTCACCCCATTGCGCGCCAACCACCACTACATTTGCCATGTCAAGGCCCATCCATTCTGTATCAGAAAAAGCGAACGGCCCTCGCTACGTTCAGAGCAGCAGGGCCGTTGCAAGTCTTTACACTGCCGCCGGGCAGTTTGGAAAGCAAAATGGCTGCTGCGCAGTGCCGCAGCAAAAACTGCCTGTGGACAGTTTCTGATTATCACGGCATTGACAGCTTCAATTACCACGAATGTTTTTTCGCCATGACAGAAACCAGGCAAAGCATCAAAATCGCACCTGCAGGCAACGAAAAATTCAATTTCAAGGTTTGATTTCCCTCAATAAGGGCGCACTCGCACCCAGTTAGATTGAACTGTACAAGTTGCCAAACGCTGCGTCATTCAAGGAAAGCCACTGTATGTCACCTGCCAAAATCACACTTGCCCTTGCTGGCCTGGCAAGCCTGGCAATGACAATTGCTCCTGTACCGGCGCACAGTGACGACGCCGCCGCCTCAGTCATGCGCGGCAAGGAACTGGCACAGCTGTTGTGCACCAGATGCCATGCGATAGCCGGACCCGGACCAGGCCCGGAGGCAAAATCACCGCCATTTTCGACCCTCATGGCAAAACTGACACTGGAAGGCGTCGCAGATCAATTGCTGGAGGGTCTGCCGATGGGCCACGACCCGATGCCCAGATGGCAGTTTTCGGAACAGCAGGTTGAAGACCTGCTGTTTTACATCGATTCTGTCAGCGCCGGGGACTGACAAAGCTCAGAAAGTGAGGCATTTGGCCTGCTGGACCTGCGGTAACGCCTCAATCTGGGCAAGTAGCTCAGGCGTTACCTGGCCATCGATTTCCGCAAGGCAGATGGCGTTGCCACCGGCTTCATCACGCCCCAGGTTGAAAGTTGCAATGTTAACTCCCGCATCGCCGAGCAGACGGCCAAACGAGCCGATAAACCCTGGCTTGTCCGCATTGGTTACATAGATCATCTGCTTGCCAAGTTCGGCTTCCATGTTGATGCCCTTGATCTGGATGATACGTGGCTTGCCATCTGAAAATACCGTACCGGCCACTGACCGCTGCTGCTTTGCGGTGGTGACGATCAGCCGGATGTAGTTTTCGTAAACGCCACGCTTGGTCTGGCGCACTTCATCCACCTTTATTGACCGTTCTTTCGCCATTACCGGCGCTGACACCATGTTGACATCACCCAGGATCGGCCGGAACAAACCGGCCAGAAGTGCTGATGTCAGAGCCTGGATGTTCATCTCGGCCACATCGCCTGCATACTCGATCGTGACTGCGTTGATCGACGTTTCCGTCGCTTGCCCGGCAAATGAGCCAAGTTGTTCTGCAAGCGCCACAAACGGTTTCAAACGGGGCGCCTCTTCGGCAGAAATCGACGGCATGTTGAGAGCATTGGATACGGCTCCCTGCAACAGATAATCAGACATCTGTTCTGCAACCTGAAGAGCAACGTTTTCCTGGGCTTCCGAAGTCGCCGCGCCAAGGTGCGGCGTGCAAACCACCTTGGGATGACCAAACAGCGCATTTTCTATGGCTGGTTCGACCTCAAACACATCCAGTGCTGCGCCTGCCACGTGTCCGGCGTCCAGAGCAGCCTTGAGCGCTTGTTCTGAAACCAGGCCGCCGCGTGCGCAGTTGATGATGCGGACGCCCTTTTTCATCTGGGTCATTGCCCTGGCATCCAGAATATTTCGGGTCTTGTCGGTCAGCGGCGTATGCAGGGAAATGAAGTCGGCCCGCTTGAGCAAGTCGCTCAGTTCAACCTTTTCCACGCCGAGTTCGATGGCGCGTTCCTCCGACAGGAAGGGATCGAATGCAACAACACGCATGCGCAGACCCAATGCGCGATCAGCGACAATGGATCCGATATTGCCGCAGCCGATCAGACCCAGTGTCTTGTTGAACAGTTCGACACCCATGAAGCGGGATTTCTCCCATTTACCGGCCTGGGTTGAAGCGTTTGCTTCCGGTATCTGCCGCGCCAGAGCGAGCATCATTGAAATTGTGTGTTCTGCAGTTGTAATTGTGTTGCCGAACGGCGTGTTCATCACAATGATGCCTTTTGCCGAAGCAGCCGGTATATCGACATTGTCTACTCCGATGCCGGCCCTGCCGATCACCTTGAGTTTGCTTGCAGCGTCTATGATCTTGGCCGTTACCTTGGTGGCGGACCTGATGGCAAGCCCGTCATAATCGGCAATTCGTGCCAGCAGCGCATCCTTGTTCTTGCCAAGCTCTGGTTCAAAGTCGACATCAATGCCGCGTGCCTTAAAGATTTCAATCGCAGCGGGTGAAAGTTTGTCAGATACAAGTACACGAGGTGCCATTGGGCATTACTCCGGTTTGAAAATTCATAGTATTTGGCGAAAATCGGTTTCCCCTAAGCGGGTCCACCTTCGGACACCTGCTGGTATGCCCAGTCAAGCCAGGGCGTAAGCGCCTCGATATCAGACGTTTCGACCGTTGCCCCGCACCAGATGCGCAGGCCTGCCGGCGCATCCCGGTAGGCCCCGATGTCAAAGGCAGCCTCTTCTGCTGCCAACAGCTTGACCATCCGCTTCGGCAGGTCAGAAGCCGCCTCGTCATCCAGGCCAGCCACGGCAGTTGCCGACAGTTTCAGACACACCGAGGTGTTTGAACGGGTTTCTTCTGCAACCGCCAGGTTCTCGATCCAGTCGGTGCGGTCAGCCCAGGCATTCAGCGCACCGGCATTGGCATCGGCGCGCGCCATCAGCGCTTTCAGGCCGCCAATCCCGACAGCCCACTCCAGCGCCTTGATATAGTCCTCTACACACAACATGGAGGGCGTGTTGATGGTTTCTCCCCTGAAGATGCCGGTATTGATCCTGCCGCCTTTCGTCAGGCGGAAAATCTTCGGTAACGGCCATGCCGGCGTATAACTCTCAAGCCGCTCGACAGCTCGCGGAGACAGAACCAACATGCCGTGGCCACCCTCGCCACCGAGCACTTTCTGCCACGAATAGGTCACGGCATCGAGTTTCGAAAAATCCAGCGGCTGGGCAAATGCGGCAGATGTAGCGTCACAAATGGTCAGCCCGGCCCTGTCTGCCGGAATGAAGTTGCCGTCAGGCACCCGCACACCGCTTGTTGTGCCGTTCCAGGTGAAAACCACGTCACGGTCAAAATCGACCTCTGACAGATCCGGCAACTCGCCATAACCCGCCCTGACTGACCTCACATCGTTCAATTTCAGCTGCTTGACGGCATCTGTCACCCAGCCCTCGCCGAAACTTTCCCAGGCCAGCATGTCCACTCCACGCTCGCCCAGCAGGCTCCACATGGCCATTTCGACCGCGCCTGTGTCGGATGCCGGCACAATGCCGATCAGATAGTCCTCCGGCACCTGCAATACCTGCCGTGTCAGATCAATCGCGTGTTTCAGGCGCACCTTGCCGTCGCTGGCACGATGCGAGCGTCCGAGAAAAGCTGATTGGAGGGTGCCGGGGGTCCAGCCGGGCATCTTGGCACACGGGCCGGACGAAAAACGCGGATTTGCCGGCCGCGCAGCCGGTTTCGATATCGTCATTTCTGGTCATCCTTCCAGATGAAAAGCCTCTCGTTGGGGAGAGGTGTCCCACTCACGGGGATACTGGAAGGGGCTAGGACAATCAAGTGCGAATTCGACGCAGCTGTGTTTGCCGGAACCAGTTACACCAAAGGAAGTAACTATTGGCCCAATTGATGGAGTCAATAGTCACAACCTTT
Source organism: Alphaproteobacteria bacterium (assembly GCA_024640405.1). Classification (GTDB taxonomy): domain Bacteria; phylum Pseudomonadota; class Alphaproteobacteria; order Rhizobiales; family Aestuariivirgaceae; genus Anderseniella. The sequence continues at coordinate 13,785 of JAHEFB010000069.1, forward strand.
GGTGTAACTCGGCAGGCGAAATATCAAAAGCTCCAGCGCAAACCACCTGTCACGGAATGGTCGCTGTAATTGGGGCCGGCTACATCGATCTGGCGATAACGATAACCGGCATCCAGGGTGATGTTCCGGGCTAACTCGAACCCAACGCCAGCCAACGCTGCCCAGGCAAACCCCTCGTCATCTGACGGAGAACCGGCACCTGAGTAGTCAACAAAACCATAGCCGGCACCGAGACCGGCATAAGGTGTGAATCCCATGGAAAGCGGCACGTCTACATAACCGTTCCACAGTACAGTCGTGCCGCTGACATCAAATGCGCCCGCATCGTGGTCGAATGCATGATCCACGGTCAGATCGGTGCGGAAATACTGGTGTATCTGATACCCTACGCCACCGCCGACAATGGCGGTACCGCCATCGTCGAGACCATCAATGTCCAGCCACGAAAATCCCGCATCGCCGCGCACATACCAGCCTGATGCATAATTGTCATCCTGCACATAAGGCGCAGGAGCCGGTTGTGC
>JAHEFB010000095.1 GCA_024640405.1 Alphaproteobacteria bacterium
GCGGTGGTGCTGGCGGTGGCGGCGGCGGTGGTGCTGGCGGCGGCGGCGGCGGCGGCGGCGGTGGTGCTGGCGGTAGTGGAACCGATAGCGCCGGAATCGGCAGCGCCAACGGTAATGGCATTGGAAATGCACACGGCGGAAATCCCAACGCCGGTCCAGGTAACAATTCGGCATCGAATGCTTCTGATACTGGAAAGGCAAACGCTGCACCTAATTCGGCAGTGGGCTTGGCTGCAGCTGCGGAGGCGGCAGCGGCAGAAGCTGCGGCGGCCGAGGCAGCCGCGGCTGCTGAAGCAGAAGCTGCACAAGCAGCAAGCACCGGCGACACGGCAACCGGAGATTCCGCTTCAGGAACCGGAACGGAAGGTATGCTCTAGGGGTTCAACGAAATTCCAAAAACAACGCCCCTGATTATCTGTGGTCTTGCAATGCTGGGGTTGACAGGATGTGCCAGTGACCTGGGCTCGTCTTTGTTCAGCACACAACCAGCCCTTGAAAAAGGAGCTCCATTTGGAGCTGTTGCCTTTTCAAAATCGACGCAGAGATGGCAAGTCGTAAGCGATCTGCCAAGCAGGAAGACTGCTCGTAAGAGGGCGCTTGCCGGCTGTAACGTGTACGATTGCATGATATTGCGGGAATTTGCTCGCGGTGAGTGCGTAAGCTTGTCCCTGGATGCCGCCCATGCAACAACAATACCCCAGGTGGCAGTTTTAAAAGACGCCAGCTCCACCATGAACCTGGCCCGCCAATCCTGCTATGCTGCTGGCGGACGGGACTGCAAGGCGTCATCTCCCATATGCAATTGAACATGGTGCCCGATCCAGTCACCATGAAACAGGACAGAGAGCCACGACAACTGGCCGATATCGTTTCACAGAGCGGCTGGGTCAGCTCTTCAATACATCCAGCACGCGGTTTGATACCTCTCGCAGTCCGGCGGTACCACCAACCTCATATGGCCGCAGGTCGCCACCTGCAAAAGCAGCGCGCACTGCATTGCGCAGGGTTTCACCCGCTCCGGTGAGTTCCGGCGAATTCATGGTATCACCGAGCCAGTCCAGCATCATGGCGCCGGACAGCAGCATGGCCGACGGGTTGGCCTTGCCGGTTCCCATGATATCGGGTGCCGTGCCATGACAGGGCTGAAACAGCCCGTGCTTGTCACCGATATCTGCAGAAGGCGCCATGCCCATGCCGCCCATCAGCGCTGCCGCCTGATCCGACAGAATATCGCCGAACATGTTTTCGGTGATCATCACATCGAACACCCACGGATTACGCACCAGTGCCAGCGCGCTTGCATCCACATAGGCATGATCGGCTGCAAGTTCAGGAAACCTTGCAGCACGCTCGTAAAACACCTTGCGCATGAAGGCGAAGCTTCCAAACACATTCGCCTTGTCAATACAGGTGACACGTCCCTGCCCGCGCCCCTGCGCCTTGCGGCGCTCGGCAAGTTTGAGGGCAAAATCAGACAACCTTTCGGTTCCCTTTCGTGTAATCACCATTGTATTGCGGGCTTCCTCGTCACCAACCATTTCACAGGCGCCGCGTGAGGCAAACAACCCTTCGGTGTTTTCGCGGATCAGCACGAAATCGAGCTGCGCCGCACGCGGATCTTTCAATGGCACCGGAGAGCCTGGAAATGTTTCAACCGGACGAACACCGGCATACAGGTCAAAAATCTCGCGCAGTTCAATCTGCGGCGTAATTTCGCGGCCGTCTTCATACCTTATGTCAGGCAGGCCCATTGCACCCAGCAACATCACATCCGCAGCACCAGCCTTTTTCACTACGTCGTCCGGCAGCGCGACACCGGTATCGCGAAACACCCCCGCGCCGGCTTCGAGCGTTTCATAGGTGAAGGAAAATCCGCCGGATTTTTCGGCCAGCACGTCAAGGCATTCAAGACACGGTTGCATGACTTCACGGCCGATGCCGTCGCCGGGAAGAACTGCAACGTGGATGGAATTGGAAGTTGTCATTGAAGATTTCCTGTCTGTGAGGCAACACAATCGAACCGGCGAACCGACTTGTCTGCCACCAGGTCCGATATAGTTTCCGAAAAAGCCAGATAATGGGGGGTTTCCGTATGGAAATTGAATGCTGCTTCGTCACGGTAAACTTCATACAGCAGTATGATGTCATCAGCGCAGTTCTGCTCGATGCACACATCGAAAACCAGGCATCCCGGCTCATCGGCGAGTGATTTTTCGGCCTGTATCAGCATGAGCGGCATGAAGGCGTCCAGCATATCGGGCTTCAGGCGAAACTCCGCCGTAATGACAAACATGAACCTCAGCCCTCGGAAACAACATCGAACCAGCAGCGATCGGGTTTTGGCACATCGACCCTGCTGCCGACCAGCGAAAAAATTTTTGCGCTCGGGTAAAACCGGCTTGTCACTGCCGCATGCGTCTCAACCGGGAGTTCATTTGTGTTGGTGACAGCAACCGGCACGCTTGAACAACGTCCCGCCACAGCTTAAACACGGTGCAATTGCTTCGGTTTCCCATCACCGTGCAACATGGTTGCTGTACAGGAATACCCGGTCGAATGCCTCAATACTGTGTCCATGGCCTTTTGCTCAATTCGGGCTTTGATATTCCTGAATTACCCCCGTTGCGGAAGCACCAGGTACTCGACGACACGCCTGTTGAGCTGGTGATGACCAGTTTGCCTGCAACCATCAAACACCACTCTGTCTCCAGTGACGGGTATCTGCTGGGCGACAACGAGATTCTGATATCCCAGGAGAACGATATTCGCTGCCACATTGCAGCCGGCAACCGCATCAGCATTGATCCAGGCAGCAGTCAGAATGAACCCGCAGCGCGTCTGTTCGCCTTGTCTGCCGGCCTGGGGTGCCTGTTACATCAGCGCAACTATATTCCGCTTCACTGCGCGGCCATCGATGCACCACAAGGCTGCATCGCGTTTTGCGGCAATGCCGGCGATGGCAAATCCACTCTTGCCGCAAGTTTCGCAAAATCCGGTTTCAAGCTGTTCACCGACGACAGATTGACGATACATACAACATCCGGCGATCCGTATCTGGCAGTCCCGTCGCTGCCGACCTTGCACCTGTTTGAGGACTCCGGAGAGCTGGCAGGCCTCGGGCAGGATCATCTGGCCGTCGACTCCTATCGCTTCGGCAAGCATGTTCACCTGGTGGATGACGCGTACTGCCAGCACCCGAGTCCGGTGGCCGGCCTGTATTTTACCGATTGGCACGATGACCCGGACGCTGAACCCACGATCACCAAAATGAACCAGATTGCCGCAATGATGCGACTGAGACGCGACGTATCGCTAACTCATTTGATCGAACCCCTGGGCCAGGAACAGCGTTTCATGACCTGGGCAGCCGGCTTGTGTGCCCGGGCACCTTCTTTTCATCTGGTCAGACCCCGCAACAGGCAACATCATGCCCGTTGTATGGCCTTGATTAATTCACACGTCCGGGACACCTTTGGCACATGAGTCGACAAGACCTGAAATCTGACGACATTATTATCCGCACCAGCCAGCTGCCGGCCGCTGAACTTGGTCCGGACGACACCGTACTGCTCGACGCCGAACGCGGAGTCTACTACGGACTGGAAGGTCCGGCCCGCCAGATATGGGACAAGCTGAACCAGGAGACCACCCTCCAGGCTATCTGCCAGGCCTTGACCGAAGAGTATGATGTTGAGCCTGGCCAGTGCGAAAGCGACACCCGGGAATTCATTCTTGAACTGATCGAGAACGGTCTTGTCAAAGTTCGCTAGCACAACCTTGTCGCGGGCAGGCAGGCTGTCGCTCAGCCAGTGGAGCGCGTTGGGCACGGCCATCTGGCTGCTGGCAAGAGCAAGGCATGAACATTACCGCAAACCCATCAAGTCGGTACTCCGGCGATTTGAGCAATCCGATGCCCGACGTCTGGCAACAGCCGGAGAAATCGAACTGATCAGATGGGCCATAGCGGCTGCCGCTGCACGGGTTCCATGGCGTTCGGATTGTCTGCTTCAGGCCATGGC
>JAHEFB010000070.1 GCA_024640405.1 Alphaproteobacteria bacterium
GTCCCTGAACCTGACAGCCGAGCGGCTCTGCGTATTTATCGCCGAAAAAGAATATGTGGCCGACCTCGATACCACGCCCGCTGACCCGCCTGTCTTCGGGCAGTTTTTCATATGCCGCAACCTCGTGCATTTCGTCTGTCGCTGCGTACTTCGAGGTAAACTCCTCCACAACGTCTGAAACCGCTTCGACATTGTCGTAATCAACCTCGAAGGCCGACCAGTCGAAATCATGAAACGCCTTGTCGAAGAACACTTCCGATTCACCGGTATCTGCCAGAATCAGGAACTCGTGGCTCATGTCGCCGCCTATCGGCCCTGTTTCGGCGCGCATCGGAATGGCCTTTAACCCCATGCGCGCAAAGGTGCGCAGATACGACACAAACATCTTGTTGTAGGAGTGGCGGCCCGCTTCCGCTGACAGGTCAAACGAATAGGCATCTTTCATCAGGAATTCGCGGCCCCGCATGATGCCGAAGCGCGGACGCACTTCGTCACGGAACTTCCACTGGATGTGGTACAGATTGCGCGGCACATCCTTGTAGGACTGCACCCCGGCACGAAAGATGTCGGTGATCATCTCCTCGTTGGTGGGTCCATACAGCATGTCGCGATCATGCCGGTCGGTAATGCGCAGCATTTCCTTGCCATAATCGTCATACCGGCCCGACTTGCGCCACAGGTCAGCCGACTGGATGGTCGGCATCAGTACTTCAATGGCCCCGGCACGGTTCTGTTCCTCGCGCACAATCCGCTCGATGTTGCGCAACACTTTATAGCCCAGCGGCAACCAGGAGTAGATCCCGGCACTTTCCTGCCGGATCATGCCCGCCCGCAACATCAGACGATGCGAAACAATTTCCGCTTCCTTGGGATCGTCGCGAAGAATAGGGAGAAAATAGTTGCTAAGTCTCATCTGGTTGCCCTGAAAACAATGAACGCGCGCCTGAAAACCAGCGCAAAGAAATGCTGTTCATAGTGCATCAAATGACATTTTACAAAGACCAACTCCATGTAACGTGTTGTTACCGGTGATCACATTTTACAAAGGTGCGACAAAATGACTGGACAAGTTCAAAACTTTGTGTCAAGCCACCACTCAGAGTTGCAGGCAAGCAACCATCCGGGCCCAGGTCTGGAGAGGAAACGCTCGCTCCATCGGGCGAAGTAAAACCAACGCACAGAATTCCACAAAAGACAGGGTTTCGACCCTGTCTTTTTTGATTTGCACCAATCAGGCGCATCTCGTTCATGTCACGGCATTATCAGGCATCGAAGCAAGTTCCGCCTAAACCTTGGGCAAGTCAGGCATGAATGGAAAATCGTCCAGCGAAATGCCGCTGTAGTAGACCAGCCAGTAATAAAACCCGTAGACAAACAAGGCAATGACCGTGGTTTGGAGGAACTTGCCGGCAAGACGCGGTCGCACCGGTGCGGCCGGTTCATGCCCCTGCTCAACCGCTGTTCCTTCTTCATGGGCTGACTTCACACCAAATGGCAACACGGTGAAAAGCACCAGCCACCAGATGATGAAATACACCGCAAACCCGGTGAAGAAATCAACGATCATCAGGCCTGCTCCAGCTCGACCAGGGTTCCGCAGAAATCCTTTGGATGCAGAAACAATACAGGCTTGCCGTGCGCCCCGGTTTTCGGTTCACCGTCCCCAAGCACCCGGGCGCCTTCAGCCTTCAAGTGATCACGCGCGGCAATGATGTCTTCGACTTCGTAGCAAACATGATGTATGCCGCCGGACGGGTTCTTGTCCAGAAACGCCTGTATCGGTGAATTGTCTCCCAGCGGTTCGAGCAACTCAATCTTGGTGTTCGGCAGTTCGACAAATACCACGGTCACGCCATGATCGGCTTCAATCTGCGGTTCGGAGACTGTCGCACCAAGCATGGCGCTGTAGACCTGACAACCAGCCTCAAGGTCCGGCACGGCAATAGCCACATGGTTCAATCTTCCAAGCATTGGGTCATGCTCCTTTTTACACTGGAAACTCCGGACTATGTATCATCTGATCAGCATTCAGCAATGAGACGAAATGCGCGTTCGACAGGCTGCCAGATCGCCCCATTCATTACCGGCGCGTTTTCCCGCCATCAGGACGGCTGCTCCAGCCAGCGCAGAATGCGTTGCCGCTGCTCCGGTGCTGAAACATCGCGCGGTTCGAATATGTGCCGTGCCAGAAAATGACCTGTCAGTCTCAACCCCTGCGCAACTTCCGCACTGGTCGGCGCACCGGGAGACCCTGCAACAAATGCCGGTAAGGCCAGCAGTTTGTCTTTCCAGGGTTCCGCTTCGCGCGCGCAAACCGCCCGCCCGGTGCGCGGCGACACATGGGTGAGGTCTTTTGTCTCGCCGCTTGCCGCACATTTGCTTAAATCCAGACCGAAGCCCAGTTCCTCCAGCAGGCCCATTTCCCATTTCACCAGAACAGCGGGCCAGATCGCGTCATCCTGCAAATGATCGATCAACAGCAATGAGGCATCATAAATGCGAGGATGGGGCTCCCGCTCCGGCAGCAGGCTGGCCAGCGTTGTGATGGTGGTCAATGCGGCCAGCCGGTGAATATCGTCAATGATACCGGCCACTATCATGCGGTGCGGGTCTACGGAAAACACACCCAAATGGTCTTCAAGGCGGGCCCGCCAGACCACTTTAACGAGATTTCCCGCCTGCAACACTGGCCGCATGGTGCGCGAACGGCCGCCTCGGATCAGCCCCATATGGCGGCCCCTGTCCCTGGTCAACACATCAATAATGACCGAATTCTCGCCGTGCTTTCGGGTGTTCAGAATGAAACCGTCGCCCTGCCATTCCATTGTTGTTCACCTGACGCCTAGCGCGGTTCCAGTCCCATCATGCGCAGGCGTTCGGGATCGGACGCCCACTTTTCCCGCACTTTCACAAACAGGAAAAGGTGAGCCGTTTGACCAATGGTTTCGGTAATTTCCTCACGTGCCGCCTGACCGATTTTCTTGATTGTCTGACCGTTTTTGCCAAGCACGATTTTTTTCTGGCTGTCACGTTCGACGTAGATCACCTGTTCAATGCGTACCGAACCATCCTTCTTCTCGGTCCATTTTTCTGTCTCTACAGTAGACGCATAGGGCAACTCGTCGTGCAGCCGCAGGTACAGCTTCTCGCGGGTGATTTCCGACGCCAGCATGCGCAGCGGCACATCGGCAATCTGGTCTTCCGGATAAAGCCATGGCCCCTTCGGCATGTGACTGGCGAGCACCGTCCGCAAATCTGCCACGCCGTGACCCTTAAGCGCCGAAATCATGAATGTGTCGGTGAACGGAAAACGCGCATTAAGGTCCGCTGCCAGTTGCAGCAGGTTTTCATGTGGCACCAGATCAATCTTGTTGATTGCCAGGATGGCTTTCGCCCCTGTTGCCTCCAAGCCCGTTATGATGCGCTCGTTGTCATCATTCAGGCCATCGCGGGCGCCGATCAACAACACTGTCGCGTCAGCATCGGCAGCGCCCGCCCAGGCGGCATGCACCATCTCCTCGTCCAGCTTCCGCTTGGGCGAAAAGATGCCCGGCGTATCGACAAAAATGATCTGGGCAGCACCTTCAAGCGCAATTGCGCGGATGCGGGCCCTGGTAGTTTGAACCTTGTGGGTAACGATCGAAATCTTGGAGCCGACAAGTTGGTTCAGGAGAGTAGATTTGCCCGCATTCGGAGCCCCGATAAGAGCAACAAAGCCGCAACTCGTTGCATCCATGCCCTCCGTTCTCCCGTCCCGGGCTGAACTATCGGTCATTTCCATATCCTCTCGCGGCGTAAAAACTCCGTCGCTGCAACCTGTTCAGCCGTGCGCCTGGTGGTCGACACACCTATTGCCGGTTCCCGGTCGTCGACTTTCAATTCAACCTTGAACTCTGGAGCATGGTCGGGACCTGTCATTTCTATGGTCTCGTACGACGGCACCGCCAGAGACCTCGCCGCAGCCCATTCCTGCAGCGAGGATTTGGCGTCCTTGCGCAAATCAGGTGCTTTTTCCAGAAACTCTGCCCAATGCCGGGAAATTACATTGCGAGCCGCTTCCAGGCCACCGTCCAGATACACGGCTGCAATCAGCGCCTCACAGGCATCTCCGACGATATTGTCCGTAACGGTTGTCCGCTTGTTACCTTTTCCAGCCAGCACAAGTGCGTCCGGAATGCCCAATTTCTTGCCGATTTTCGCACACGTCTGACGTCGCACAAGCGCATTCAGCATACGTGCCAGATCACCCTCGGGTACATCCTCATGCCGCTCATACAACAGTTGCGCCACAACCAGCCCCAATACCCGGTCACCCAGAAACTCGAGACGTTCGTTGCTACCCGAAATTTTGGACTTGGCCCCACTTGCATGGGTCAGAGCCTGCTCGAAAAACTGCTCATTCTGGAAGACATACCCCAGCCGCCCGGTCAAAGCATCAACTGCATCATCGCGCCTTGTCATTCGACAGAATTGAACAACCGGCCCCAGCGAATATTGGTCGGCCACTTCCAGACTTCCCAGAATGCGCCATCGGGCCCGTGGGAGAAGAACAAAATGGTCGATTTGCCGACCAGATTTTCATAGGGGACAAATCCGACATCGTTGAGGAATCGGGAATCGGTCGAATTGTCGCGATTATCGCCCATCATGAAATAGTGGTTCGCCGGAACCGTGTAGACCTGCGTGTTATCCGCCTGTCCGTTATAGATATCCAGCGTTGAATAACTCACGCCGTTCGGCAGCGTCTCTATATACCGTTTCGCCTGTGGCGAGTTGGTTCTGTCCGGGTTGACGAAATCCTCAACCTGCTTGCGTTTGACGGCCTCACCATTGATGTGCAGCACACCATCTATCATCTGGATCTTGTCCCCGGGCAGCCCGATAACGCGCTTGATGTAATCGGTCTCGTTATCGAGCGGCAGCTTGAAGACGACCACATCGCCGCGATCAGGCGTATCACCGAACACTCTGCCTTCTATCGGCACGGGTCCGAACTTGAAGAGATTGTTGCCGAACAGCCCGAACGCAAAGTTGAATGAGTATTTCGAGTATCCGTAGGACAATTTGTTGACGAACAGATAATCTCCGACCCTCAAGGTCGGCACCATTGACTCAGACGGAATGTTAAACGGTTGAAAGAAGAACGTGCGCACCACGAACGCAATCAACAATGCCTGCACAATGACCTTGACGGTCTCCCAGCCGCTGTCTTCTGTTTTCTTGCGTGAACGCTCCACTTCGGAAGACATTTGCTCGCCTCACTGATTTTTGCCGAAACGACGGCCCGCCCGATTCTCTATCGCCGCCTGATTTGACAGTCATGTCGCAGTTTATTGGCCAAAATGCAACCGCCACCAGTTCCTGTTCCGGGTTCCGGCCCCAGTTCAGTTTCCGGTCTCCGCAATGCAGGAAATAATCACAATCGCCTGAGCGTAAGGGAAATCATCGGTAATCGTCAGGTGTATATCGGGTTTGTGCCCGGCCGGTACAAGGGTTTCCAGATGCTGCGCCGCCCCACCGGTCAAAACCATCGTCGGGCGCCCGCTCGGCAGATTAACAACTCCCAGATCACGCCAGAAAACGCCCTTGCGGAAACCCGTTCCTAGTGCCTTGGAACACGCTTCTTTTGCGGCAAACCGCTTGGCATACGATGCTGCGCGCTGGGCACGACGGTCAGACTTCGTCCTTTCGATATCGGTAAAGACCCTTGAAACAAAACGATCACCGAATTTCTCAAGTGTAGTTTCAATGCGCCGGATGTCGATCATGTCATTGCCAACACCCAGTATCATGTGCCTGCCTCCTGCTGCGAGGCTGCACGTGCTTTACGGCGGTTCCGCAGTTCGGCCATCCGTCTCTCACGAAGTTTCAGGCGGCGTTTTTTGTAATTGGCCACTGCGGGCTTCAGGATCAGATAGGCAAAAATTGCACTTGAAAGCCCAAGCGGGATCGCGCCCACACACATTGGGAAGAACACCGGTTCCAGCCCGGCCCACAATTCGGCAAAGAAGTTCACCGGACTTGTAAACAGCAGCTTCATCCCGGCATGAGGTAAGGCAATTGCGATTTCCTCGCGGCCTTCCAGACCGAGGAGAAAACTGCCTGTATTGTGTGTTACGAACCAGATAAACGGAAATGTCAGCGGATTTCCGACCGAAGTACCGATTGCCGACGCCAGCAGATTGCCTCCAATGATCCATGCCAACACGGCAGCAACGACAAAATGAAAGCCGATAAGCGGGGTGAATGACGCAAATGTTCCTGCCGCAAAACCCAGCGCTATTGCATGCGGTGAACCCGAAATCCGGTTTACCTTGTGTGAAACGTATCTCGCTGCGCGCTGAAAGCCTATTTCCGGCCAGAAAAAATTCCTGACCTTCCTGAACCAACTGATTGATTTTCGCCGTTTCAAAATCATAATTCATACACACCCGACATATCCATATCCCGAGAATGACCTAGGTCATGACCTAAGCCTTCAGGCCGCGGCTTCCCGGTTTGACAGCTTCCAGTTTGGCCAGTTCCGGCGGCACCTTGTCGGCTTCAAAAGTCGGCACCTCAAGTTGTACAAGTGACACCAGAGGCACGCCGACATCCGCCTTGCCGCCTGACCTGTCGATCAGACACGCTGCTCCTGCAGTCTCACCGCCAGCATGTGCAATCGCTTCAATACATTCACGTGATGAAAGTCCCGTCGTAACTATATCCTCAACCATGATGCACCGCATGCCCGGGTGTATCTCAAAACCACGTCGAAACACCAAGGTACCATCGACACGTTCACAAAAGATTGCCGGCACTTCAAGCTGCCGGCCCATCTCGTAACCTACGATTACACCTCCCATTGCTGGCGACACCACCATATCAAACTCACCCAACGCTGCAGCATCAATTTTCTGCGCAAGAGTAGCACACAGTCGTTCTGCCCGCTTGCCATCCATGAGGACTCTTGCGCACTGCAGGTATCTGGAACTATGCAGGCCTGACGACAGGATGAAGTGGCCTTCCAGCAGCGCTTCTGCGGCGCGGAATTCGTCAAGCACCTGATCTTGTGTAAGCATCAAAGTCACCGTTTCTTCGAACTTTCATGGTTGAGCCGAAATTGCGGCAATTGTCAGTCGGAACCTGTGGCCCGAACCGCCGTGGAAATCAATGGTTTCCGTCCAAGTTCCTTCACAATCTGATTGAGGTGCCTTACGTCTTCAACCTCGACTGTGAGATCTATGTTGTAAAAGTCACGCGCGCGATCCGTCATTTGCAGGTTTTCAATATTGGCGCCTCCCTCCGCAACCGTCTGGGTCAACTGACCCAGCGCGCCAACTTCATTGTGCAGGACCACACTCAAACGTGCCGGATACAGGCTGGTTGCCGCATCTTCATCCCAAGCAAGGTCGACCCACGAATCAGGTTCATCATCGAACTGCTGCAGTGCGGCCGAAAAAATCGGATATATGGTAATGCCTTCGCCCGGCTTCAGAATGCCGACAATCCGTTCACCGGGTACCGCACCGGTCGCCCCGTCGATCTGAAGTGGAAGATCCCGGTTCACACCACGAACCGGGATGGACCGCGCACCGTTTTGCTGTTGTGCCGCCCTCGATTTTCGAACATCGCGTTTGGGCACTTCGTTTACGTCCTCGAAGCCCAGGGCATTCATCACATCACGCGCCGCCAACTCGCCACGCCCGATAGCAGCGAGGCCGTCTTCAGCAGAAGAAATTCCAAGCTTCTTCAGCGCCTCGCCAAACTTTCTCGTGCTGAATGCCGTATCGAAACGAGCAAGATGGCGTTCAATTATCTCCTGGCCCAGTCCGGCATACTGCGCCCGCACTGCGATCCGGGTTGCCCGTCGGATAGCCGCTCTCGCCTTGCCGGTATGAACCACTTTCTCCCATGCAGCAGGTGGGGTCTGGGCCTGTGACCTTATCACATCAACCTCATCACCATTGGCAAGTTCAGTCATCAGCGGCGCGTGCCGTCCATTGATCCTGCACCCGACGCAGGAGTTTCCGATGTCGGTGTGCACGGCATAGGCGAAATCAATGGCGTTTGCGCCTTTCGGTAGCGCGATCAATGCACCTTTGGGTGTAAAGCAAAAGACCTGGTCGGCAAAAAGCTCCAGCCTGGTGCTCTCCAGGAATTCCCCCGGGTTGTCGCCTTCAGCAAGTGTTTCGACCAGAGATCTCAACCACCTGAATGAATTGGAATCGCCGTGTGGCAGTCTAACTCCGCGTTCCGCCGCCGCCGGATCTGCAACATCCTTGTAAAAGCTGTGGGCAGCCACGCCGCGCTCGGCGATGTCATCCATTGTCTGGGTTCGGATTTGCAGTTCGACGCGTTTGCGATGCGGTCCGATGACCGTTGTGTGAATTGAACGATAGTCATTCTGCTTCGGATTGGAGATGTAGTCCTTGAACCTGCCCGGCACCACGCGCCAGGCCATGTGAGCAACGCCCAGCGCTTGATAGCACTGAACTTCACTTGCCACGATGATCCGAAACCCGAAAATATCGGACAACTGGCCCAGCGACAGATGCTTGCGCTGCATCTTGCGCCAGATCGAGTAAGGTTTTTTTTCCCGGCCCGTTACGTAAGCAGTTATGCCGTGTTCGGCCAACTGGGCCGTCAGCCGGTCTTCGATATTTGTCAGAATATCCCCGGACTCTGCCCGAAGTGTTTCCAGCCGTTTGATGATGCCGTCGCGGGCTTCCGGATACAGCGTCTGAAAAGCAATATCATCCAGTTCCTCACGCATGGAATGCATGCCCATACGCCCGGCCAGCGGCGCATAGATTTCCATTGTTTCCTTGGCAATACGCGCTCGCTTGTCCGGTTTTACGTGATGCAGCGTGCGCATATTGTGCAAACGGTCGGCCAGTTTCACCAGCAGCACACGCGCATCGCGCGACATGGCCAGCAGCAGTTTGCGCAAATTTTCCGCCTGCGCCGCTTCCTTGGAAATCAAATCAAGCCGTTTGATCTTGGTGAGGCCTTCGACCAATTCGGAAATCTCATCGCCGAACAACTGTTCGATTTCCACAAGCGTTGACTGGGTATCCTCCACAACGTCATGCAGCAGGGCCGCCGCAATCGTTGCATCGTCCAGCTTCATTTCGGTGAGTATGGCCGCAACTTCCAGCGGATGGGTGAAATAGGGATCACCCGAGGCCCTGACCTGGTGCCCGTGCGCCTTCATCGCGTACACGTAAGCCTTGTTGAGCATGGCTTCGTTCGCGTCCGGGTCATAACTTGTGACCCGCTCAACCAACTCGTACTGGCGCATCATGCCTGGTCAATTCATCCAATTGAAAATCCGAATTGTGGCAGTGTAACAGACACCGCTGCAAGCCGAAAACAAAACAACCGGAGCAACGATCATTGCTCCGGCTGAAAATTGTTCGGGTCGTGAATACTGTATCAGTAACCGGACCGCTGTGAACCTGGGCTTTCTGCCGGCGGCAGGCCTTCAAGACCGCGCAACAGATCATCTTCGCTCATACGATCGTAACCGTCCTGACCATCCTGCTCGGTTGGCGCTGGTTCTGCCTGATCAGGCTCGTTACCTGCCAGCAGCAGCGGTACCGCACTTTCTTCCGGCTCATCCACTTCAACATGCTTCTGCATGGAGTGGACATAGTCTTCGCGCAGATCTTCCACGTCGATGGTGGTGTCACCGATCTCGCGCAGTGCCACAACGGGATTTTTGTCATTGTCGCGGTCAAGCGTCAGGGGCGCTCCCTGCGAGATCATGCGTGCGCGGTGCGCAGACATCAGAACCAGCTCAAACCGGTTCGGCAGTTTTTCGATGCAGTCTTCAACGGTAACGCGTGCCATGAAGCTTGGATCCTTACAAATATTATTGTCAGATGAAACTGATTTGGGCTTTTAGTGGCACAAATGCAAGAAAGCAAGTGTGAGCTTGCCGCAGAAGGGTGGGAATCGGGCCTGCAACTCAGTGGTTTGGCGGAAAAATGGCAACTGGCGGTTCGCCATGACCAACAACACCGTCTCTATCCCGTGCCGGTTGTTGGCCGTACCGCCGCCAGTTTCATATTCGATGGGCTACATTTTACCGGGTTCGACCGGCGGATAATCCTGTGGCGCCTGGTCACGCTCATACATGCCATAATCCCGGGTCATGCGGGCAGCAAACCCCCAGGTCATGTTTTTTTGATTCGACATGTGCGTCACCAGATTTTCTGCCTCTGTCGAGCTGCCAAGCTCATACAGGCCTACAAAGGCTCCATCAATGTTGACGCTTGCAAAGCTTTCCGCAAATCCTTCCAGCGGATTACCATTGCTGTGGCCCGCCACAATGTAGCTGCCAGTTGCATCCGGACCCTGTTGAAGTTGCTCGACGGGACCGCCCTGCTCCACCCGCAGGAACAGTTCGGCAATCCGAATGCGGTAATCCTCGAAATGCTTGTAACGGCCTGCCGTTTGCGATCCCTGGTGCTGTTTGTCCTCGCGCCAGCCGGCAATGGCTGCATCATCCACCCACAGTTGATGCGACAGTATAACACGGTCGCGCGACAATGACTTGAACCGGTCCAGCCAGGTCATGCCCGCGTGCTGGGCCAGCACAGGTTTCAGAACATCAACGTGCCGAAAGTAGTGCTTTTCATGGTCCGGTTTCGGCAGCACTTCAAAAAACAACGCCAGCATTTATCCAAATACCCAGTTCCAGTAAACAGGAACAGCTATATAGGCAGTAATCGCAGTTGCGCACAAAACCCTGATCCACAGGATGGGAAACCGCCACCACACAACAAGCGCACAGATAATGCCGAGCGCCATTTCGACCAGCGATACGACACCGCCATGATGTGAATGGTCCCAGTAAGACAATGGCGAATTGAATACAAACTTGCTGAACGGCCAGAAATGCCGATGTCCGTCATCCACATGAACAGGCAGATCGGTTGCAGCATGAACCGCCATGGCGGCAGCAAAGAAAACCATCGGCCACCCCCACCATTTATCGCGCAACAGCCACCCGGTTGCCGCAATGAAGGCTGCGACAAAGAATGAATTGAACAATCCCATCAGATTGCGCATTTCCTCGCGGAAGTAGAGATCGTCAAAAACCTCCTGGCTTGAGTATCCCTGTAGGCTGGCAATAGCGAACAGGGCGTACACCGGCAGATCCGGAAGCAAGGCGCCTGCGACAATTGCAATATTACGTTCTTTCTGGCCGCGTTTGGTCAGCAACGCCGATGCCAGCAGCAGGTGGGTCTGGGTATTCAAACCGTTGCTCCGCCGCTGATGATCCTGCCACCCTTGTCGGTGTTCAGCGCAGCCAGCATTTTTCTTGCCGTCATGCCGGTGACCGGATGTTTCCAGCGTGGAGCAATTTCAACAATTGGTGCCAGCACGAACTCCCGCTCGGCAATAGCGGGATGCGGCAATACCAGTTCAGCGTCAACGCTCTGCTCGACCCCCTCTCCAAGCACCACACCGTCATAATCCAGGATGTCGAGGTCCAGCGTTCTCTCTCCCCATCGTTCGCGCCGTTCACGCCCGGCCGAGCGTTCCATGCTGCGTAGCGCCTGCAGCAACACCAAAGCAGGCAGTCGTGTCTTGATGCGGGCCACTGCGTTAATGTAGGCCGGTTGATCCTGTTTGCCGTATGGTGTGGTTTCTATCAGCGCGGACGCCCTGAGCAGCTTGAACGGTTGCTCATCAAGCACCTGCAGCGCGCGACCAACACAGTCTCGCGGCGTTCCCCAGGGACCCGTCATATTGCTGCCCAATCCGATCAAGATCATGTTTCAGCCATTCCCGATTGCGTCGATCACCGTCTTGTGGCACACACGCGGACATAATTTGAAGACCTTTTTCCGGCCGGCATTTTCATAAATTCATTTGGAGTATCAGGAGATTTCAGATGCGCCTTTACAAAGACGAACGCACAGCCCTTTTTATCGACGGTTCAAATCTGTACGCCACGGCAAAGGCGCTGGGTTTCGACATCGACTACAAGAACATGCTGAAGATGTTTGAAGACGCAACCAGGCTCACCAGGGCGATTTACTATACCGCACTTCTGGACGACGCAGACTATTCGCCGATCCGCCCGCTAATCGACTGGCTGGACTACAATGGCTTCATGGTCGTGACCAAGCCGGCCAAGGAGTTCACCGATGCAGCCGGCAGGCGCAAGGTCAAGGGCAATATGGACATCGAAATCGCAGTGGACATCATGCAACTCTGCACTTCACTGGATCATATCGTGTTGTTTTCAGGCGACGGCGATTTTCGCTCGCTGGTTGAAGCTGCCCAGTCCAAGGGGTGTCGGGTAACAGTGATTTCATCCATGGCGATCCGCCCGCCGATGATCGCTGATGAACTGCGCCGCCAGGCAGATCAGTTTGTCGACCTGAAATCGTTGCGCGACAAGATCGGTCGTGCGCCTTCCGGCAACAGGGACAATGAACGCGACAATGGTCCCGCGCAGACCCCGGATCAGCCGGTTGACGATTTCGAGGAGTTTGCCGAAATCTGAAACCGGGTTGTTTCGCAAGGCCAGCCGGTTCAGGTCTACTGTCGCCGCGCCACCATATCAATCTCGACCAGGGCTCCAACCGCAAGCCCGGTGACGCCGATGCAGGTCCTCGCCGGCAGCTTTCCCTCGGCAAAGTAGCTTTGATACACCTGGTTCATGGCAGCGTAATCGCGTTCAAAATCTGTAATATAGACACGGGCCTGAGCAACATTTTCAAGCTTCAGTTTCATACCATCCAGCACAATCAGCAAGTTGTCCATGACGCGCCGGGTCTGCGCCTCGATGCCTTCGGGCAATGGCCGGTCGGGTTCACCGGGCCAGGTTGGCATCTGCCCCGTTAGAAATACCCAGCCGTCGACTTCAGACGCGTGAGAGAATGTCGCGACAGGCTGTGGCGCCGCATCGATCATGTGAAAAGACGGAAGGGACAAATCTGCTACTCCTTGCGTTGGTTGTGAAAACTGCACTGTGTACCGCAATTTACTCGAATGGTATTACCACCCACCGCGTCGGGACAAGTCATGCCGACGAACTGCCGCAGAGCAGATTTGCCGATCCAAAGCAGATACAATTTCCATGGGGATTTACCGGCAATTAACCATGATGGTGCACACAGGTGACCACACATTGCGCTGGCCGTACGGTCGGCAGGTCAGTCAGATTATTGGGGCAATCATGAAAAAGTTTTCAAAATCCGTATTGGGCAGCACAGCAATTCTTGCTCTTCTGGTCACAGGCAACGTTCATGCAGCTGACGATGAAAACGAATTCGGGTTGCGGGTGTCCGGCGCCACCGACAGCTGGAATGGTGTGCAGTACATTGATGGCGGCGGCACGGGCGATGACACGGCGCTGGCATCTGGTCACAATGCCCGTCTTTCACTGCCGCTGGGCCACAACCTGTCACTTCAGACGGATGTCGACGTGGAATGGAATGATCGCGCCTTCGGCAACAATGCGGTATCTGGGCAGCGCTGGAGTTTTCAGGGCAGCGGCCATCTGAGCTGGCGCGACCCGTCACAAGGTCTCTTCGGCGTTTTTGGAGGTGTCGCGGCTTCCAACCACAATGATACAGATCCAGCCTACCGAACCAACCTTCGCTTCGTAGGTGGCGAGGGACAACTCTATGTGGATGACCTGACGTTTTACGCGCAGGGCGCATTTGTCGATCAGGAAGGCGAATTGACCGGCGATGGATACTTTGCCCGTGGTGTCGGCCGCTGGTTCGTCGGCGTAGATACCAGACTGCAGTTTGAGGGCCTCTATTCCAATCTGGACTTCCAGAGCAACCAGTCGGGAGATTACGACGTTTACCAGTGGGGGGCGCGGTTCGATACAGTTTGGGAAGACACGTCAATGTTCGGCGATATTCCTCTGTTCGTTGCCTATCGGGGCACTTACAGGGATGGCTGCCTCGGCAACGAATTTCCCGACAGCAGCGACAACGACACCTCTGACCACACCGTTATGGCCGGCTTCAGTTATACCTGGGGCACCCCATCCAGAATGGACAACGATCGTCGCGGCGCTACTCTGGACACTCCAAATGTGGCCTCGCTGGCGCCATGTTACAACGGCACCAACGGCATCATAGTCCCTCCTGCCCCAGTACCTTAAAGCGTGTCTCGGTCAATCACACACCGCCAATATTCAAGACCATCGTCAGAACGTCATCCTGAACTTTGTGGTTGCAGAAATTCCTGGAGTACCGCAAGCGTTCTTTGGGTCTCGTCATTGCCGG
>JAHEFB010000071.1 GCA_024640405.1 Alphaproteobacteria bacterium
GCCATGGCGTGGTCATTGCTTTCGATCGGCCGCATATCACCCTGGTCGATAACCCGCTGCATATGTTCTTCCGGAGAGGTCTTGATCCAGACTACGTGGCAGGTGGTCAACAGGGCATTGAACAGGGCGGTCTCAGAAACGATACTGCCACCGGTTTCAATGACGCATTTGTCCTGACGCGCGAGAACATCAAACAAGGCTCTTTCTTCAAGACGCCGATAACCATCCTGCCCAGACAGCGACAGGATCTCAGCTACCGGCATACCGGCCAGCTTCTCGATCTCGGTCACCAACTGTATGAATGGCACTCCGAGGTGCTCGGCCAACCGGCTTCCCAGGCTGGTTTTGCCGGCCCCGCGCATACCGACCAGTGCGATGCGGCGGCAATCATGGCTGGCTGAAAAACTCTGGTACAACAATTGCAGGGCGCGTTGCTGGCCTTCATGGTCCAGTCCCCGCACCAGTTCATTGATCAGCACCTGTTCAGCAGTGATTTCATTGCCGGCGCGCAGTAATTCACCGGCGTCTGTCCGCAATGCTTCTGCGACGCGTTGCAGCAAACCGATCGAAATATTGCCCTTACCCTTCTCCAGTTGCGCCAGGTAGCGTTCGGAAACAGCTGAATCTGCCGCAAGCATCTTGCGCGTCATACCCCGCCCTGCCCGCAGCGCCCTGACCTTCCGGCCCAGGCTCCCGAGTAGTTCGTCGCTGGTCTCTTTTTCTGGTACTGCCATTTTTTCCTGACCAGGTCCCGTGAATCTGCTCATGGCACCATCACGGGCCGTTGTTCTATCTCGTGGGCGTGTGATGCCCTGAATACCTCGTTGATCTGCGCAAGCGGAAACTGGCGGATAAATGGTTTCATTGAAATCCTTCCATCCAGCACCAGTTCAAGCGCCGGCGGGTAATATTCCGGCAGGCAGCCCCAGTTGCCAACCGCCTGGGCGTGAAACGCCATCAGGTTTGACAAGCGGATTTCAACCTTGTCCATCGTGAAGCCGACTACGGCCAGCCTGGCACCAAAGGTCAGCAGGCCATAGGCGGTTTTCTGGCCGGGCCCGGTACCCGAACATTCAAATATTTTCCACTCGGTCTGACGCAGGCCATTTTCCTTCGCAAAAGTCTTGACCGCCTTTTTTAAATCCCGGCCGCTGATTTCACCTGAATTCAGGATCAGGTCAGCACCGTAATCAACCAGGCCTTCAAGTTTTTCCTGCACCACGTCGATTGCGACGACCTTTGCGCCCATCGCACTGGCGATCTGCACAGCATATCCACCGACACCACCGACGCCCACAACAATTGCGAGGTCACCGGGCTGGATATCAAGTTGCGCCGCAGACTGATAGGGTGTGGTGACCGCATCTGCAAGCACAGAAACATCAGCAAGCTCCAGCCCCACAGCGGCGAGGCGTTGTTCATCGACGCGGCACAGACCATGTGCGGGTACCTCGATATGGCTGGCAAAGCCGCCGTGCATATCGTTGCCCGGCATCAATTGCCGGGTGCAAATATTACCCATGCCACGTTCACAGACATCACATTGACCACAGGGCATGACTGCCGGAATGATCACCGCTGCATCCTGCCAGTCTTCGGCGCCGGAACCGGTAGCGACCACAGTGCCGCTGATCTCGTGACCCAGCGCCAATGGCAGTTCGTGACGGGTGCGAACGCCGTCGTAATAGAAACCGAGGTCGGTGTGACACACTCCGCAACCGGCCACCCGCACGAGGACCCGGCCCTCGGCCGGCCCTTCCACATTGGCCTCGGTTTCCACCAATGGCTCATCAGCTGATCGCATTTCCCAGCGCTTAATCGTATATGTCATCACTGTTACTCCAACATGGTGGGTGGGTCGAGGTCATCATCCCAACCTGCGTCGGGCTTTGGAAACCGTTCCTGCCATTGCATCAACAAGGCGACGTGCTCCTCTTCCTCTTCGACCAGCTCAAGCGCCATGGCCACGACCCCGTCATCGCTGGCCGTATCGGCCACGTGACGGAAAAAGGCCACCGCGCGTTTCTCACCCTGCATCGCCAGTTCAATCGCGTGCCAGGGCTGCATCAGGTAGTGCGCGTCTTCCATCGCACCGCCTTCAGGTGATTCACCGCCATCCCACTCGAATTCCCAGGCCTGCAGGCTGGGCAACTCCCTGCCGGCCGAGGCCCTGTTGACGTTTTCAATATGTAAGCCTTCAATTTTTGCCAGCTTGCGGAACAGCTCGGCTACCTCGTAGTTATGATGCAATTCCATCTGGTCTGCGAGATCGTTAAAACGGTCAACGGCTTCTGTTTCAAGCGCGAGCGAATAGGCCAGCAGCTCTTCGGTACTGCGGATTGTTCGGGGGCCGTTATAACTGCCGCTCATAATCTGAACTCCTCATCAAGCTCTTCGATATTGTCGATACTGGATTTGAGTGCCGGCTGATAGGCCGGACGCTCGCCCCGGTAGAGAATGCCGGTATACAGACCTTCATCCGTCAACAGTCGCCGCGCCGCCTTGGCGGGGTCCGACGTCGCGTCTATCGGCGCCGGTATCACGATGTTTTTCCATTCGCGTTGTTCCGGTCTGAAAGTCACACAGGGGCTCAGTACCTGCACCATGGAGAAGCCGGGATGTTTGATCGCTTCCATGATGATCCTGGCAGTACCGTTGGAGTCGGAACTGGAACTGCGGGCAATAAAGTTGGCGCCCGAGGCCAGGGCGATCACTAGCGGCTGGAACGGATTGATACCGGTGCCACCGGGCGTGAGTTTGCCCTTTTCCCAGTTCGGATCAGTCGTCGGCGATGCCTGCCCCTTGGTCATCCCGTAAACCTGGTTATCCATGACAATATAGGTCATATCCGGGTTACGCCTGCAGGTATGTAAAAAGTGATTACCGCCGATTGAAAAACCATCGCCGTCACCACCCGTGGCAATGACGGTTAAATCCGGCCGTGCAATCTTCAGACCGGTTGCCAGGGCCAGTGCGCGTCCATGCACGCCGTGAAATCCATAGGCGTTCAGGTAGGTCGGCATTCTGGAAGAACAGCCGATACCGGAAATGACCGCGGCATTCTCGGGTTGTATCTGCATACCGGACAGTGCCTTGGTGATTGAGCCCAGGACGCCGAAATCACCGCAACCGGGACACCAGACCGGCTTGACACCGGATTTGTATTCCTTGGGTTGCAGCAGTGTGCAGGCTGTGGATGCTGTCATGATGCGGCGCTCCATTTGAGCAACTGTTGAATGATCTCGTTTGGGCGGAACGGTAATGGCCCCGGCCGGTTGAATACCCTGGTTGCGGCAGGCAGGTCATAGGCGGAGCGAAGATATCGGTAAAATTGTTCTGAATGGCTTTGCTCGATGACCAGTAGCTTCTTGACTCCCTCCAATGCCGCAGCCATTTCTACAGGTCTTTCCGGGCTGAGTAAGCGTGGTGCAATCAGGCGGATATCCTCGCCCTGCTCACGTAATCGTGACAGCGCCTCCCTGACCGGGCCGGTGGTGGAGCCCCATGTGATAACTGCGGTCTCCCCGTCGCCCTCCAGCTCCGCCCAGTGTTCACCATAGTCGAAACCGGTGATCTTGCGTTGCCGCTTTTCCAGCTGTGCAATATGATCTTCCGACAGGCTGGATGGTGCACCGGCCTCGTTATGCTCGAGGCCATCGGCCGTGTACTGACCACCTTTCTGACCCGGGATTGCCATCGGTGACACGCCGGAATCCCCGACCGCGTAACGATGGTATTGTTCTTCGAACTGCTCGGGTACGAGGCGCCTCGCCATAAATGCAATGTCGGCCGGGCGGTTTACGATCGCCCGGGTCTGGCCCAGTGACTGGTCCGACAGCACGATCGCCGCGGTTTGCATCGATTCGGCCAGGTGCACTGCCCATTGGGTGGTGAAGACACAATCCGTGACGGAGGTCGGTGATAACACCAGGTGAGGCGCGTCACCATGCAGGCCTTTGGTGGCGATATTGAGATCGGACTGCTCACTCTTGGTTGCGATACCGGTTGATGGACCGCAACGCATCACGTCCAGTACGACCACCGGGACTTCAGAACATACAGCCAGCCCGATGGCCTCGGTCATCAGTGCAAGACCGGGGCCGGATGTTGCGGTCAGGGAAGGTGTGCCTCCAAAAGACGCCCCGATAACCTGGTTCATCGAGGCCAGTTCATCCTCGGCCTGCACCAGCACGCCCCCGACTCTTGGCAGGGCGCCGGCCAGCCATTCCAGCACTTCGGTAGCCGGTGTGATCGGGTAGGCTGCGACAAACCGCACGCCACCGCGGACCGCGCCCAGGCCGGCGGCCTCGTTGCCGGTTATGTTCCAGCGCTCCACCGTAGACCCTGTATTGATAGGAGGACCGCCAAACGCCGGCAGATCTGCCGCTTTGGCATAGCCTTCCCGCACACAGGTCCAACTGGATTCTAGTGCATCCGGGCCTTTTGATTTCAGTGTCTTTTCAAGAATTGAATACAGTGACGTGTCGGGCAAGCCGATAATTCTTGCAACTGCTCCCAGCGCAATCATGTTGGGGCGACCGCCGTTCACGGTTTTCGCCATTTTCTTCATCGGCAAGTCCACCACCCTGGCCGGTGTATCCGGAAGACTGCTGCTTCTGCGTCCGCCCTCGGCATCGCTGATGAGCAGGCTGTCAGGGCGCAACGGAATTTCGGCGACAAATCTGTCCAGGCTACCCGGGTCGATGGCCAGCACCAGGTCGAAGCTGTCATCGGGTGACTCAATGGGCTCGCTCGAAACACGGATCATTGCAGCTGCCTCACCACCACGAATCTGGGGACCTGCTGAGCGGCCCATGAATCCGTACCAGCCCGCCTGCGCTGCGGCCTCCAGCAACATGCTGCCCATGGTCATGACACCCGAGCCACCGCTACCGGTCAGTGCGATCGACAAATTCTGACGAGTCATTGCAGTACCCTTTGATAAGACATGCATTATATTACCACTTTGTTTGGATTAATCACTAGTTTTTTGTCATAAAGAGAAGTATAGTACATATTATTACTCACAATTTGTTTATGTAATCAGATAACCGGAAATATAAAGACATGGCGACAAGCACTGAAATTTCCTCGAAAACCGCACCTGAATCTTTAATCGATCACAATATTGTCGACGCACCGATGGATGCTGGTGTCTTATTCGAAAAGAGGCCGGTACAAACGGCAGATGGGCAGGAAGTTCCCGGTTTGTTCAATGCCTGGATCACCCTCAACAACCCCGGCCAATTCAACTCCTACACCACTGAAATGGTTAAAAGTGTCATCCTCGCATTCCGCGCTGCCTCGAACTCCCGCGACGTCAATTGCGTGGTTTTTACCGGTACCGGTGATCGCGCCTTTTGCACCGGTGGCAATACCAAGGAATATGCGGAGTATTACGCAGGCAATCCACAGGAATACCGCCAGTACATGCGTCTGTTTAACGATATGGTGAGTAGCATCCTGACCTGTGACAAACCCGTCATCTGCCGCGTCAACGGTATGCGTATCGGTGGTGGCCAGGAGATCGGCATGGCCTGCGACTTTTCTATTGCGCAGGACCTTGCCAACTTTGGCCAGGCGGGACCAAAACACGGCTCAGCCGCCATAGGCGGTGCGACCGACTTCCTGCCCCTGATGATCGGCGCCGAGCAGGCGATGGTCTCTGGCACCTTGTGTGAGCCCTTCTCCGCCCACAAGGCCTATCGTCTTGGTATCGCTTCCGGCCTCGTGCCGGCGCTGAAGGTGGATGGCGAATATGTCGCCAACCCCATGGTCATTACCGATCAGTTTCTCGATCAGTACGGACGCATCGTGCATGGTGAGTTCAAGACCGGTCAGGACTTCAGGGAAGGCAAAGCCGTCTTCAAGAGCGGCGCGGTCGATCTTGGCCTGCTGGACAAGGCCGTCGAGGCAATGTGCGCCAAGTTGCTGCAAACCTTTCCCGACTGCATGACCAAGAGCCTGGAGGAACTGCGCAAACCCAAGCTGGAAGCCTGGAACCGCAACCATGAAGATTCACGTGCCTGGCTGTCGCTGAACATGATGACCGAGGCACGCACCGGATTCCGGGCATTCAATGAAGGCACGCGTGAAACCGGCAGGGAGATTGATTTCGTTGAATTGCGCCAGGCGCTGGCCAAGGGTACACCCTGGACCAGGGACCTGACAGAAAGCCTGATGCCGGGCAACAAGGGCCGGTAATGACGGATTCGCCATTGAAAGTCTGGCTGGACAACGAAGGCCGTCTTCTGAGGTTGCGCCTGGCCAGACCCAAAGCCAACCTTGTCGATGCGGCCATGATTTCAGAACTGGGCGTCGCACTTTCCGAGCAACTATCCAACCCGGACCTCTGTTGTGTGCTGGTGGATGCGGAAGGGCCTCATTTCAGTTTTGGAGCAAGCATCGAGGAACACATGCCCGAACAATGTGCCGGGATGCTTAGCAGCCTCCACGGGCTAATCATCAGCATGCTTGAATATCCCGTGCCGATCCTGGCCGCCGTACAAGGTCAGTGCCTCGGTGGCGGCCTCGAGCTCGTTTGTGGCGCCAGCCAGATTTTTGCCGCCAGCGACGCTAAATTTGGCCAACCCGAGATCAAACTGGCTGTGTTTGCACCGGCTGCTTCCTGCCTGTTGCCGCAACGTATCGGTCACACAAACGCGGAAGACCTGCTGTTCACCGGGCGCAGCATTTCCTCGCAGGAAGCGCTGCATATGGGCCTTGTCCAGGATGTAAGTGAGGACCCGGAACGGGCAGCCCTTGACTGGTTCGATCAGCACCTTGCCGGCAGCAGTTCAAGTTCTTTGCGCTTTGCCGTTCAGGCGGCACGCATGCAAAGACTGGAACAGTTCAGGGAAGGGATCGAGCAGGTTGAAAAACTGTATACCGATGAACTGATGAAATCCCACGACGCGCTGGAAGGGCTGACGGCTTTCGTGGAAAAGAGAAAGGCAAACTGGGAAAACAAATAGCCTCCCGAGGAGTACTGATGTCTACCGCTGAAATTATTGCACGCTGCCAGGCCCTTTACGACGACCTGGATTTCACCAGCGCCCGTCAATGGAAGGAAGCCGACCCCAAACGCAAGGTCATCGGCTATATGCCGGTATACGTACCACGGGAAATCATCCACGCGGCAGGTATGCTGCCGCTCGGAATTCTGGGTGGTGGTGACCAGATGGAGGTTATCCACGGTGATGCCTACTACCAGAGCTATATTTGCCGTATCCCGCGCTCGACCATTGAGCTCGGCCTGACCAGGAAACTGGACTTTGTCGACGGCATGCTTTTCCCAAGCATCTGCGATGTTATACGCAACCTGTCCGGGATGTGGCAATTGATGTTCCCTGGCACCTATGTGCGATATTTTGATGTGCCGCAAAATTATGATGACACTATCGGTGGTGAGTATTACATCGAGGAACTCAAGGAGCTGAAATCCGGTCTTGAGAAACTCGGCGGCGTAAGCATCACCGACGAAGCTTTGCGGGATTCAATTGCGATCTATAATGAAAATCGCAGACTTATCAATGAAGTATACGATTTTCGTGCGAAACAACCTTCAAAAGCGCCTTCGGTTGAAGTTTACCTTCTGATGCGTGCCGGCATGGTCCTGCCCGTGGAAGAGCACAACACGATCCTGGCTGACTACCTCGAAGCTGCTGTTGATGAAGAGCGCCCGGTCCGCGACAACTGCCGAATCGTCATCAACGGCGCCTTTTGTGAACAGCCGCCACTGAACCTGATCCGGTCAATCGAGATGGCCGGCTGTTACATCGTCGATGACGATTACATGCTGATCAACCGCTGGCTGCTGGACGAGGTTCCTGTTGAAGGCGATCCGATCACAAACCTGTCCGATGCTTTTCTGCATTTTTCCGCAGACACGGCCGCCAAGTATTGCGACCGGGCCGAGGATGTTGGCAAATACCTTCTTTCCACCGTCAAAAAGACCGGTGCCGAGGGTGTCATATTTACCGCACCCAGTTTCTGCGACCCCGCATTACTGGAACGGCCAATGTTGCAGGACCGCATGGACGAGCACAATGTGCCGCATATCTCTTTCAAATACGCTGAGAATTCGGGCCAGATGCAACCCATCCGCGAGCAGGCCGGAACCTTCGCCGATTCAATCAAACTCTGGAGCTAGAGCAGGAGAACCCCATGGCAATTCCTACAGAAAATGAAGTCATCAAAGATTCATCGATGCTCCTGCAAAAATCGATGATTGCGGAAAATTATGATGCATTAACCAGTGCGCATGAGAATGGCAAAAAGATTTCAGCGACGTTTGTACCGGGCAACCTGAATGAACTGGTCATGTGTTTTGACATGCACAATAACCTGCCTGAGATCAATGCCATCAATAACGGCATGCGGAAAAAAAGTGGCACGATGGTCATGCAGGCGGAAAAGATGGGCCACTCCGAGGATGTCTGCACTTATGTGAAAGCAGATATCGGTTCAATGGCGAGGGGGAATATCGCGCCTAACGGCAAACCTATGCCACCACCGGATTTGCTATTGCTGTCCTACACGGGCTGTTTCACGTTTATGAAGTGGTTCGAATTGCTGCGGCATGAATATGGCTGTGAAACCGCCATGTTGCACGTGCCCTATGAAGGCGATGGCGTGATCACGCAAAACATGCGTGACTACGTGGTCAAGCAACTCAAGGAAAACGTCATTCCGACAATGGAAAAGGTCAGTGGCGTCAAGTTCGACATTGACCGCCTGCGTGAGAACCTGGTCAATTCGGCCAGGGCCGAAGACGATTTTGTATGGGTACTGCAAAGCGCCAGGAACAAACCCTCCCCTATCGACGCCTATTTTGGCGGCGTTTATTACATCGGCCCGATTTTCACCGCCTTCCGGGGCACGGAAAAAGCGGTCGAGTATTACAAGCTGTTACGCGCTGAAATCGAACAGCGCATCGCCGAGGGCAAAGGCCCGATCACCCCCGAAGGTGACATGAAGGACGAGCGTTATCGCCTCGTAGTCGAGGGACCACCCAATTGGACCAACTTCCGCGAGTTTTGGAAAATGTTTTATGAAGATGGCGCAGTCGTCGTTGCGAGCACCTACACCAAGGTCGGTGGCGTCTATGACCTCGGTTTTCGTCACGACCCGAATAACCCGATCGAGACGCTGGCTGATTACTGTCTCGGTTGCTATACGAACCGCAACCTGTCCCAGCGTGTGGACATGCTCGAAAAGTACGTCAACGAATACCAGGCCGATGGGCTGCTGATCAACTCGATCAAGAGTTGCAACAGCTTTTCCGCCGGCCAGCTACTGATGATGCAGGAAGTGGAAAAACGTACCGGCAAACCTGGCGCCTTCATAGAAACAGACCTCGTCGACCCACGCTATTTTTCCGCGGCCAATGTCAAGAACCGGCTGGAAAGTTATTTCCAGATGATCGAACAACGTCGCCAGGGTGAGCGTTCAGCGGCTTGAAGCCCAATAAAATGAGGATGACAAAATGAAATGTTTTATTGGAATTGACCTCGGATCGACCACCACCAAGGCGGTCATGATGGACTCGGATGGTGAAGTGCTGGGACGTGGCATCACCAACTCGCGCTCAAACTATGACACCGCCAGCAAGGTCTCGAAACTGGAGGCCGTGGTCAGTGCACGTCTCGAGCTTTGCCACCGGGCCCTCAGTGCCGTGCCGGAAATGGAAGACATGGTCGAGGAACTGCTGACAGCGCTGGAACGCAACTTTCGTCTCGAGCTTTTTCTTAACATGCTGAATGACCTGAAGGAAACCTGTCTCCACAACGCGGCCGATCTGCGCCACGCCAACATCGGCAAAGAACTGGCGCAGGCGCTGAACGATGTGTTCGGGCGTATGGAAACCCAGCTTTCCAGGTTGTTTGCACCCGGCGCAGAAAGGAAATCTGATTTTTTCCGGGATCTCGCCGGTTCGGTGTACATGAACCAGGCCGAGGATGTCGCTGAAGAGGCAGGCCTGCCTTTTGATGTGCTCATCAATATCTATGACAAGTCCATCATTGAAACGGAGAACCGCCCACCAGCTGAAGACCTGGCAGCCACGTTTGTACGAGCCCTGGATCGTGTCATCGATGAGCAGGAAGATCTCCCGGTCGAGCCACAGCTTGTACGTGACCTGGTCAAGGACAGTCTCGAAATCGAACTCGAAGAGACCTTCGTCGTCGGTACCGGGTATGGCCGCGTGCGGCTGCCTTTCCCGAAAGAGCATATACGCTCGGAAATCCTGTGCCACGGGCTTGGCGCACACCTGATGTACC
Organism: Alphaproteobacteria bacterium; assembly: GCA_024640405.1. Lineage (GTDB taxonomy): Bacteria > Pseudomonadota > Alphaproteobacteria > Rhizobiales > Aestuariivirgaceae > Anderseniella. The sequence continues at coordinate 10,281 of JAHEFB010000071.1, forward strand.
CAAAAACCCGCACCGTGCTGGATATTGGTGGCCAGGATACCAAGGGTATCCAGGTCGATGAGAACGGTATCGTCGTCAATTTCCAGATGAATGACCGGTGCGCAGCCGGTTGCGGGCGCTACCTCGGCTATATCGCCGACGAAATGAATATCGGTCTGCACGAACTTGGCCCGATTGCCATGAAGGCCACCAAGTCTATCCGGATCAACTCGACCTGCACCGTGTTTGCCGGCGCCGAATTGCGTGACCGGCTGGCCATGGGAGAGAAACGTGCTGACATCCTCGCCGGTCTGCACAGGGCCATCGTGCTGCGGGCCATCTCCATTATTTCCAGGTCAGGCGGAGTGACCTCTGAGTTCACCTTTACCGGCGGCGTGGCGAAGAACGAAGCTGCGGTCAAGGAATTACGCAAACTGATCAGGGAAAACTATGGCGATGTGACGATCAACATCGATCCTGATTCAATTTATACGGGTGCACTGGGCGCGGCTGAATTCGCGCGCCGTGCCGTGGAGCACTAAAGATGACGATTACAGCAGGAGTAGACCTCGGCACAGGAACCATCAAGACCGTCCTGTTCCGTGTTGAAGACGATAACGTCGAGTGGCTGGCCCGGCGTTCCGACCGTATACGCCAACGCGACCCGTTTGAACTCGCAGAGAAAGGTTACGATGCCGTACTCGACGATGCCGGTTTGAAACGTGACGACATACAGTATGTGGCGACCACCGGTGATGGCGAAACCATCCCCTTCCGTACCGGGCATTTTTACTCCATGACCACCCATGCGCGCGGTGCTATCTACCTGGAACCGGAAGCACGAGCGGTGCTGGACATCGGTGCCCTGCATGGCCGCGCCGTCAAGATGGACGAACACGGCAAGGTACTCGATTATCGTATGACCAGCCAGTGCGCATCCGGCTCAGGCCAATTCCTTGAGAACATCTCACGTTATCTCGGCATTGCCCAGGACGAAATTGGCAGCCTGTCAAAACAGGCCGATGACCCTGAAGTGGTCTCAAGTATCTGTGCCGTACTGGCCGAGACGGATGTCATCAACATGGTTTCACGTGGCATATCCGCGGCTAACATTCTGAAAGGCATACATCTTTCCATGGCCGGACGCCTCGCAAAATTATTGCGTGTCATCAAGGTCAAGGAAGGCGTCACGCTGGCCACCGGTGGATTGGCGCTGGATGACGGATTGATGGCCGCGTTAAATGAATCGCTGGCCAAGCAAAAATTGAATGTGGAAGCGCGCAGTCATCCCGATTCGATTTATGCCGGCGCCATTGGCGCCGCTTTATGGGGCGCCTTCAGATATGAAAAACTCAAGCGACTGGAGGCTTTGGCAAAGGCATCCTGATCGGGTTAAAGCAGAGGAGAAAACATCATGGCACTAATGATCAAAGACAACTGCGAGGTTTGCGACGCGTGCATCCTTGAATGCCCCAACGACGCCATCGAAGAAGGCGACCCCTACGTGATTGACGCATTGCGCTGCACCGAGTGTGTGGGTGAGCACGATGAACCCCAATGCCAACTGGTGTGTCCGGTTGACGATTGTATCGTTGCAAACCCTGACTTTGTAGAAAGCAAGGAGGAGTTGCAGATGAAATACGAGATGCTGCATGACTAATATTGAAACCATTGGAACCACCGCGCTCGATACGGTCGTGGACCTGGACAAAAAGACCAATGGCAGCAAAAGACGGGATTTTTTTGCCAAGCGATTCACGGCGCAGGAAAAACACCCGCAGTCATTTATTTCTCTCGGCGCCAGCACCGGGGACAAAATAGTGGGCTTTGTATGCTGTCACATGCTGCAAGGCGAATTTGGCAGTGACAAACTCATCGCGGTGCTGGATGCGATGTCAGTCGAGCCAGAAAGCCAGGGCCACGGTGTCGGTCACGAACTGATGACCCGCCTGATGACAGAAATTCGTTCACGTGGCGGCAGGGAAATACAGACCCAGGCCGGCTGGAAGCAGCCGGAGGTGCTCGACTTCTTCGCCTCCACAGGTTTCAGCATGGCGCCCCGGCTGATCGTCGAACGCTCCACGCCGGATTACAGCGACCCTACCCGTGACGAATATGAAGACCTGTCACATGATGACGTGCTGGTGCGTTCACTGTTGCCGGACGACCTCGAACAGGTCGTCCGTATCGACAGAAAAATAACGGGCCATCCGCGGCGAAATTTTTTCACCCGCAAATTCGAGGAAGTGCTGTATGAATCCGGTGTCAGGATGTCCCTGATTGCCGAGATTGACGGTATGGTGGTTGGATTCATGATGGCACGAGTGGATTTCGGTGAGTTTGGGCGCACGGCATCAGAGGCCGTTATAGACACCCTCGGCGTTGATACCGCCTTCCGCTCCAGGCACGTGGGACATGCCCTGCTGGCCCAGTTGCTGGGCAACCTCGCAAGCCTGCAGGTGGACTCGGTCAGGTCCGAAGTTGAATGGAACAACCTGGACATACTGGGTTTCCTTGACCGTTGCGGCTTTGCACCTTCACAGCGTTTGGCATTATCCTGCAACCTGGCCTGAACGGCCTGGCGGATAGGCGGGAGGACGGGACATGGCATTTACAAGTGTGCAAAAAATACGCTTTGATGACGTCGATGGTGCCGGTATCGTTTACTACCCGCAGTTTTTTCACCTGTGTCACAAGGCCTTCGAGGATTTCTTCGATGCATCCGATGGCTATTCCTATCCGAGGCTGATCAACGAGTTGCGCCGCGGCTTTCCAACCGTGGCAATTGAATCAGATTTCACCGCGCCGCTGCGTTACGGGGATACGGCCAGCGTGGAAATCACGCTTAAAAAAATTGGCAACTCATCGGTATCGCTTGCTTACAGGATACAGCAGGGGCCGGGATCGACGGTGTGTTTCTCGGCTTGCATCACGACAGTCTTCATGGACCTGGACAAACACCTGGTACTGCCAATCCCGCCCGCTTTACGCAAACTGTTCGAGAGTATCGCCTGAGGACTCTTATCAAAGGCAGCCATGACACAAACGCAAAACATACATCTGCATCTCAACGTTAATGGTGAGAATATGCAGCTGTCTGTAAACCCCGGCAAAACATTGCTCGAGGTATTGCGGGAAGACCTTGATCTGACTGGCACCAAGCACGGATGTGAACTGGGTGAATGCGGCGCCTGCACTGTGCTGCGTGATGGCGAACCCGTGCTGTCCTGCATGGTCCTGGCGCTCGAATGTGAGGACGTGCAAATCGAGACCATCGAGGGCATGGCAGAGAAAAACCAGTTACACCCGCTGCAGCTGGCCTTCGCCCAACATGGCGGATTACAGTGCGGGTACTGCACACCCGGCATGTTGATGACCGCCAGGGCGCTGCTTGAGAAAGAACAGAAACCATCACGTGCACAGATTCGCGAAGCCCTGTCCGGCAACTTGTGTCGCTGCACAGGCTATCAGCAAATCATTGATTCGGTCGAGCAGGCCGCCACAATGATGGAGACGCAGACAAGCAAATCCGGCGGAACCAGCTCATGACCGGGGGCAAGCGATCTGCCGATTCCTTCAGGGTCATCGGCAAGTCACGTGTGCGTGTCGACGCCCTGGCAAAAGTCACCGGCCAGACCCGATTTGCGGACGACATCACCCTGCCCCGTATGCTGCATTGCAAACTCCTGCGCTCAACGGTGCCACACGCGCTGATTGAACGCATAGATGTTTCAAAGGCCGAATCTCACCCGGGCGTGCACCTGGTCCTGACAGGTGAAGATTTTCCGGTGGAGTACGGCATCCTGCCCGTCAGCCAGGATGAGCGCCCCCTGTGCCGCGACAAGGTCCG
>JAHEFB010000072.1 GCA_024640405.1 Alphaproteobacteria bacterium
CCCAGTGATTCCGCATCCACGATTTCACCGGTGGCCGCTTTGACCAGCGGTGGCCCACCGAGAAATATGGTGCCCTGGTTTTTGACAATGATGGATTCATCACTCATGGCAGGAACATATGCACCACCAGCGGTGCAAGAACCCATTACGACGCCAATCTGTGGGATATTGGCGGCAGACAAATGCGCCTGGTTATAAAAAATACGTCCGAAGTGTTCCCGGTCGGGGAAAATTTCGTCCTGCAATGGCAGGAAGGCACCACCGGAATCGACCAGGTAAATACAGGGAAGGTGATTTTCGAGTGCGATTTCCTGGGCACGCAGGTGCTTCTTCACCGTCATCGGCAGATAACTGCCACCCTTGACCGTGGCATCGTTGGCGATGATGACAACTTCCTGGCCACTGACACGTCCGACCCCGGTAATGATGCCGGCAGACGGGGCCTTGCCTTCATACATGCCATGCGCAGCCAGTGGTGACAACTCAAGAAAGGGCGTGCCAGGATCAATCAGCAGTTTGATACGCTCGCGCGGTAGCAGTTTACCGCGCTGGGTGTGTTTTTTGCGGGCCTTTTCACCGCCACCCAATTCAACCTGGTCGAGATGCTTTTGCAGGTCGGCGACCAACTCACGCATATGTGCGTCGTTGGCAGCAAATTCCTTGCTGCCGGTATCTACATGGGATTTGATGATAGCCATGGACTAAGAAACCTCTGGTTAGTTGCGGACCTGGAGTTGGCCTGATTATGGCAGTTCAATGGCCAATGCGGTGGCTTCGCCGCCACCGATACATAATGCAGCGACTCCCTTCTTCAGTCCACGTTGCTGCAAAGCGTTGATCAGTGTAACCACGATCCGGGCGCCTGAGGCTCCGATGGGATGACCGAGCGCACAGGCACCACCGTTGACGTTCATTTTCGCATGGTCGATATTGAGTTCATGCATCGCTGCCATGGTGACGGCGGCGAAGGCTTCATTGACCTCGAAAAGATCGACGTCATCAACACCCCAACCAGCCTTTTCCAGGACAGATCGGATTGCGCCGATAGGCGCCGTTGTAAACCATTCGGGATCCTGTGAGAAGGTTGCATGCGCGATGATGCTCGCCAGTGGTTTCAGACCCATGTCGGCAGCTTTTTGTGCCGACATCAATACCGTTGCGGCAGCGCCATCGGATATCTTCGATGAGGATGCAGCGGTAACCGTGCCGTCTTTTTTGAAAGCTGCCCGCAGCGCCGGAATTTTTTCAAGGTTACAGGAAGGCGGCTCCTGGTCCTCGCTGACGATGGTGTCGCCACGTCTTGATTTGACCGTTACCGGGGTAATTTCATCCTTGTATTCACCGGCCATGGCGTTCAGGGCACGCTCTACCGAAGCGATCGAAAAGACGTCCTGTGCTTCACGGCTAAAATCATATTTCTCGGCGCAGCGCTCGCCGTAAACACCCATCATCAATTTGTGGTCAGGGTCCTGCAGCCCATCGGTGAACATGTGATCCAAAACTTCACCGTGGCCCATCCGATAGCCACCACGGGCTTTTGGCAACAGGTACGGGGCCAGTGTCATGTTCTCCATGCCGCCGGCAACAACGATGTCGACGGAGCCGGCCAGGATCTGGTCATGGGCTATCTGCATGGTTTTCATGGCTGAACCGCAGGCCTTGTTGATGGTCACGGCGCCTGCGGAGGTCGGGATACCGGCTTTACGTGATGCCATGCGGGCAGGGGCCTGACCGATGCCCGCAGGCAGAACACAGCCCATCAAAACATCATCAACAGCTTCCGGTTCCAGGCCGGCTTGCTCAATGGCGCCACGGATCGCAGCCGCGCCGAGCTCATCGGCGGGTACGGTGGCAAACTGGCCCTGGAAAGAACCAATGGGTGTGCGCTTGGCACCAACGATGACAACTCGATTATTCATGTTCGAAAAACTCCGTTTTATAAATTGTACTAGTGGTTATATTGGCTCATTGCAGAAATTTGCAATTATTTCAATGAGACCAGTTCTCTGCCGATCAACATTCTGCGTATCTCGTTGGTCCCTGCACCGATTTCATATAACTTGGCGTCGCGTAACATCCGGCCGGCCGGGTACTGGTTGATATAGCCGTTGCCACCCAGTGACTGGATCGCCTCGAGTGCCACGTTTACGGCACTCGTAGAGGCATGTAACAGGCAGGCTGCAGGATCGATACGGGATTTCTTGCCGGCATCATATTCTTCGGCAACCCGGTATACATAAGCACGCGCCGATTGCAGTGCCGTATACATGTCAGCGAGTTTTGCCTGCATGATGCCAAAGGTGCCAATCGGCCGCTCGAACTGTTTGCGTTCCCGCAGGTACGGAATAACGAGATCTATGCATGCCTGCATCAGGCCCAGCGGGCCGCCGGACAGGACGATGCGCTCAGTATTGAGACCACCCATCAGCAATTTAACACCACGGTGAACCTCGCCGAGGACATTCTCAACCGGGATTCTGCAATCTTCAAATACCAGTTCACAGGTATTGGAGCCGCGCATTCCCAACTTGTCCAGTTTCTGTGCGGTCGTGAACCCCGGCATGCCTTTTTCAACCAGAAAGCCGGTCATGGTGGAAGAACCGGCCTGCTTTCCTGCAGTCCGCATGTAAACAATGAGCACATCGGCTTCCGGGCCGTTGGTAATCCACATTTTTGAGCCGTTGGCCAGCCAGTGGTCACCCTGCAATTCAGCGCGGCAGGTCATCGAGCCAACCACGTCGGAGCCGGCTCCGGGTTCAGACATGGCCAGTGCGCCAACCAGTTCACCGCTGCACAGACCCGGAAGGAATTTCTGACGCTGTGCATCGGTACCGTTTTTGTTGAGATTGTCCATGCACAGGTTGCTGTTGGCGCCATAGGACAAACCAACGGAGCCCGATGCCCGTGATATCTCTTCCATTGCCACCACGTGAGCAAGATATCCCATGTCAGATCCACCAAGATCTTCCGGAATGCTCATGCCAAGCAATCCCAACTCGCCCAGCTTGGGCCACAGGTCTTGCGGAAAGGTGTTGCTGATGTCAATTTCATCGGCGCGTGGCGCTATTTCCTGATCGGCAAAGCGCTGCACGGTTTCGCGAAGCAGTTCCAGTTCCTCAGTCAATGGCATGGTTACATTCATATTTTCACCTGGTGGCAGCTTTTATCAGCTGTGATTGCGTTCGCGTCCCGGAAAGCGATGTGGTTTGCCCATATGCGGTAATTTCAGCTTACCGATAATCTCTATTCGTTCCTCGGCCATCCGGTCTGCGGCCTTGTAGCTGGGAATGTTGTCACGTTCAGCAATGCTGAATATCCTCGTCAGGTTGTAGTAAATGGTGCGTGACATACGTAATGCACGTTCCTTGTTCCAGCCTTCAAACTCTATCGAGACATTCATCAAGCCACCGGCATTGACAGCATAATCCGGAGCATACAGTATGCCCCGTGCCGCGAGTTCGTCCCCGGCTTTTTCGGTAGAAAGCTGGTTATTTGCAGCACCTGCGATAACTTTGAACCCAAATCTCGGAATGGTCTCCTCATTGAGAACGGCACCGAGCGCACAGGGGCTGAATACGTCTGCATCAACTTCGTAAATCTCATCCAGGCCAACCGCCTCGGCGCCCAGTTCCACCGCCTCGGCGACGGATTCCTCGTTGATATCGGTAACAAAAACTTTTGAGCCCTGCTCACGCAGCATCCTGACCAGGTTGATACCGACATGGCCAGTACCCTGGACTGCGAAGCTGTACTTGCCCACGTCCTGGTCGCCAAATTTCCATTGCAGGGCCGCCTTGATACCCTGGATGGTGCCATAGGCAGTGTACGGTGACGGGTCGCCCGAACCACCGTGCACCTGGTGTACACCGACCACGTTATTGGTTTCCTGGAAAATGAATTCCATGTCGTTGACGTCTATACCCACATCTTCGGCGGTGATATAACGACCATGCAGACTGTCGATGAAGCGCCCAAACGCCCTGAAAAGCGCTTCGGACTTGTCCTTTCGCGGGTCCCCTATGATAACGGCCTTACCGCCTCCGAGGTTTAGACCGGATACCGCTGCTTTGTAGGTCATGCCCCTGGAAAGCCGGAGCACATCCTCCAGCGCTTCCTGTTCCGAACCGTATGGCCACATGCGCAGCCCACCCAGTGCCGGTCCGAGAACGGTGTTGTGAATGGCAATGATGGCTTTAAGACCCGCGTCACCGTTGCTGCAAAATACGATCTGCTCGTGTTCAGTCGATTCAATTGCCTCGAAAATTTCCATTAGATGTCCCTCCGGGAAGTATTAACAGAACCTCGAAAAAGACCACGCAAAGCACAGATCGAAACATGGCTTTGCAGGTCATGTAAACTGGCCGATTGCACAGCCCGACGTCAGTCGGGGCCGGTCCCTGAATCAGCCCTTCATTGTACCTGATTGCGGGTTTTCAGGCACGCTGAAGCAACCGGGAAATGCCCCGGTCTAGACATCGTTGGAATGGGCGAATGCAGCAAATTGTCGTTAAAAAACAAAATAATGGTTGACACGGCTTTTTTAGAATGGGATAAACCCTCCATGTTACAGCAATTGCAACAACGCGAACCACGTTTACAGATGGTCGGCCTCAAGGCCGTTTATGCTGTCGGTTCCATTCGCTTGATTGCAAATAAAACACTGCTTCTGGTTCTGGCCCTAGTAATTATTCCGACACTCAGCGGGGTAACCTTGATCGCATAGTAAACCAGGAAAAGATCAGCAAAACCCCGCAACCGAAAGGAAGCGGGGTTTTTTTTAGTCACGAATTTCGTGCAGACGATGAACTGGATTTTGAAATCCAGCAAGGCAGGAAAAGCCGCCCGAGGAAAAGCGATATGAAAACATCTACACAATTGGCTCCGGAATTACGCAGTGGATCACAAATCCTGATCGAGATGCTGCTGCGCAACGGCGTCACGCAGATTTTCGGCTATCCGGGCGGAACGATCATGCCGGTGTACGACGCGTTGGTCGGTTCCGGTCTGAAGCATTACCTGTTTCGGCATGAACAGGGGGCAGCGCTGGCCGCAGACGCCTATGGCCGCGTAACCAGGAAGGCAGGTGTGTGCATGGCGACTTCCGGTCCCGGCGCGACCAACCTGGTGACCGGCATCGCCAACGCGTTCATGGATTCCGTGCCAATGGTGATTATTACCGGGCAGGTGCCCAGTGCTTTGCAGGGCACGGACGCGTTCCAGGAGGTCGATATATTCGGGATCACGTTACCAATAGTTAAACACAGTTACATCGTTCGGGATGTAGCTGAAATTCCGCGTATCGTCGACGAGGCATTTCGGCTGGCGGAAGGCGGCCGGCCAGGCCCCGTCCTGATCGATTTGCCCAAGGATATCTCTGCCGGGGTGGGTACGCTGGTCGAAGCCACTCCCGAACCTTCACCACCGGCACGCACTGCCGATGATGATGCGCTGCTGGCGGCGAGCGGGATGTTGTCGGCAGCAAGACGTCCGCTGGTTATCGCCGGTGGCGGAATCGCAATATCGGATTCGGTTGGTGTATTCCGTGACTTTATCGCCCGCACCGGTCTGCCGGTGACCACGACACTGAAAGGCCTCGGTGTCATGCCGACTGATGATCCCTCTTTTGTCGGTATGTTGGGAATGCATGGCAACGGCGCCGCCAATCACGCCGTGCAGAATTGTGACTTGCTGATGGTGGTGGGTGCGCGATTCGATGACAGGGCCACAGGGCATTTGTCCCAGTTTGCACCATCGGCACGAATTATCCATCTGGATATTGACCCGGCTGAAATTTCCAAGTTACGCAAGGCGGACGTTGCCGTCGTCGGCGAATTGGCGCCGGCGCTGGATGCTATCCGGCCGGAGAACAGAGCCAGGACGACCTGGGTCAGGCAATGTGCATCCTGGAAGAAAGAATTTGCCTGGCGTTATGATGCACCCGGCAGCGGTATTTACGCCCCGAAGTTACTGCGTGATATGTCCAGGGCTCACCCTGATGGGATGGTCATTACCTGCGACGTTGGCCAGCACCAGATGTGGGTGGCGCAGCATTGCCACTTTGATAATCCGCTGGAGCATATTTCATCCGGGGGGCTCGGCACCATGGGTTACGGTCTGCCGGCGGCAATTGGCGCCAAGGTGGCAAGACCTGACGCGACCGTGGTGTGTGTATCGGGTGACGGTTCCATCATGATGAATATCCAGGAGCTCGCCACACTCAAGCGTTATGGTTTGGACGTCAAGATCCTGTTGCTGGATAACTCGGCGCTTGGCCTGGTGCGTCAATGGCAGGAACTCTTTTTTGAAGGCAATTACAGCGAGGTCCACCTGGATGACAATCCCGATTTTGCCGGTGTCGCACGGGCCTTTGGTATCCAGGCGCGCAGCATCAGGGAGCCGGAAGAAGCAGCGGATGCCCTCGACTGGTTGTTTGCTACTGAAGGCGCCGCGATGTTGCATGTCAGCATCGACTCAATGGAAAATGTCTGGCCTCTGGTGCCGCCGGGCAAGCCCAACCATAAAATGATGCAGGCCAATCCGGTCAATGGAAAATGATAGAGGCAAGGTAACGATATTATGAATCACACACTACATTTACAACTCAGCAGTAGCGAAGGAGCGGTCGTCAGGGCGCTGGGTTTGATAGAACGCAGGGGTTACAGTCTGAATTCATGTACCATCAGCGTGCCGGATGGTACCGGCCGGAGCATGGAGGTGAGCGTGAATTCATCCCGGCCGGCTGACCTGCTAAAGCGCCAGCTGGAACGATTGCATGATGTCTACCTGGTCAAGCTTGTGCCCGCAGGGGCCAATGAACCACAAAAGTCCGGTATACGGTCGATTAACAGCGGTCTGTCAGATTTAACATGACCCGCGTTGGAAAAGTCAGACAGACGATGAGGAGAGTATAAATGAGCCGTGAGATCCATATTTTTGACACCACCCTGAGAGACGGCGAGCAAAGCCCCGGCTTCAGCATGAGCCTGGGACAGAAACTCCGGGTGGCGCGTGTGCTGAAGGAATTGAATGTAGACATTATCGAAGCGGGTTTTCCAGCTGCCTCGCCAGGTGATTTTGACGCCGTCCATGCGGTTGCTTCAGAAATCCACGGTCCGGTTATCGCGGGTCTGTGTCGAACCATTCCGCGTGATATCGAGCGCACGGCCCAGGCACTTGAGCCGGCCGAAAAAGCACGTATCCACACGTTCATCGCTACCAGCCCGATACATCGCCGTGAAAAACTTAACATGAGCAAGGGAGAGGTTCTGGTCAGCGCCGTCAACGGTGTAAAGATGGCCTCTGAGCTTTGCAAGGATGTTGAGTTTTCAGCTGAAGATGGTATCAGGACAGAACGGGAGTACCTGGCAGAAGTTCTGCAAGCCGTTATCGAAGCCGGTGCGACGACACTCAACATCCCGGATACGGTTGGCTATTCAACCCCGACAGAAATGTACGAGTTATTCAGCTGGCTCAGCAAAAATGTCCCCGGAATAGAAAACGTGCGGATGAGTACGCATTGCCATAACGACCTTGGCCTGGCGGTTGCCAATTCGTTGGCCGCGGTAGAAGGTGGTGCATCCCAGATTGAATGTGCAATTAATGGCATTGGCGAACGTGCCGGCAATTGCGCGCTGGAGGAAGTCGTGATGGCGCTTCGTACGCGCTCAGACCGTTATGACGCGCAGGTCAATATAGACACCACGCGTTTGATTTCCGCGAGTCATTTACTGGCTGCTGTGACCGGAAACTTCGTACCACGCAACAAGGCGATTGTTGGTGAGAATGCCTTTGCACACGAGGCGGGTATTCATCAGCACGGTATGCTCGCGTCGCGTGAAACCTACGAAATCATGAAGCCGCAGGATGTGGGACTGCAGGACTCACAATTGATCCTTGGCAAGCACAGCGGTCGCCACGCGGTTGTCGATCGTGCGAAGGCCATGGGTTATACGCTTGAAGAGGGTGAAATCTCGGCCATCATGGAGCGCTTCAAGGCGCTTGCAGATGTCAAGAAGCGGGTATTCGACTCCGACCTGGAGGCTATAATTACCGGCAGTCAGACCGGCACTGTTGGCGGCCCCTGGTCGCTTAACTGGCTCAGTGTGGTCAGTCGAATCAACGGGGAATCAGAGCCGACTGCCTCGTTGACCCTCGCACACGAGGATGGCACGACCAACACGCAAACCGGTGAAGGCGACGGCCCCGTAGAGGCCATGGTGCACGCACTTGAGCAGGTGACCGAGAAGAGAATCAAGGTTCTCAGTCTGGCCATGCGCAGCATTTCGCTGGGTGAGGATGCCCAGGGTGAAGCCAGCATGCGGGCCACTGTTGATGGTGTGGAATACAGCGGCCATGGTCTGTCGACGGATATCGTTGCAGCCTGTGCAGAGGCGCTGCTTGAAATCATCAACCGTGCAACTCGCGCCGCTGAAAAGGTCGGGCAATCAAATGCTGCCTGAGCATGGCCCCGCCATTGGGAGGGCGGGTCGATATAAAAAAGGAATTGAGCAATGAAAGAAACGGAATTGATCTGGCACAACGGTGAATACAAGCCGTGGCACGACGCCACCACGCACGTCCTGTCACATGCGCTTCACTATGGATCCAGCGTATTTGAAGGCATACGGGTATATGACCGCATGGGTAAGCCGGTCGGCTTCAGGATGCGTGAGCATCTGCAACGTCTTTATAATTCTGCGAAGATTTACCGTTTCGAAATCCCCTATGACCTGGACACCTTGCTGGAAGTTTGTAAGCAACTGGTAATACGTAATGGTCTTGCCAGCGCATACCTGCGCCCATTGGCATTTCGCGGCTATGGTTCGATCGGTGTTGCACCAGCAGAGGAGCTTCCGATTGATGTGTCGATAGCTGCTATCGAGTGGGGCGCCTACCTGGGCGAGGAGGCCCGTGAGACGGGTGCCAGGGTTTGTATATCCAGCTGGAACCGGGTGGCACAGAATACCATTCCGGCCGGGGTCAAAGCCGGTGGCAATTACCTGTCCAGTCAGCTGATCAGTATGGAAGCGCACCGGCTCGGTTTTGACGAGGGCATCGGGCTGGCGCCCGATGGTACGCTGAGCGAAGGCGCGGGTGAAAACCTGTTCATGGTCAAGGATAATGTCCTGATCACACCACCACAGTCATCCTCCATCCTCGCAGGTATAACACGCGACAGTGTCATTCGGCTGGCCCGTGTGATGGGATTTGATTTGCGCGAAATGCCGCTGTCAAGGGAAGCGATATACCTCGCCGATGAGCTGTTTTTTACCGGAACTGCGGCCGAAGTCACGCCGATCCGGTCAGTCGACGACCTGCCGGTAGGTATCGGCCGTCGCGGCCCGGTCACCGAGAAAATCCAGTCAGCCTTTTTTGGCCTGTTCGATGGCCGCACCGAGGACCGCTTTGGCTGGCTTGAGCCGATTGGAGACCCCGCGAAGAGCAAGCAGGAGGCTGACAGTGTCTGCGCCTGAATCCTCCCCGAAATCACTGTTTGACAAGTTGTGGAATGCGCATCTTGTGCAGGCGCAGACCGAAGCGACACCGGCGATCATCTACATAGACCTTCATCTTGTTCACGAGGTTACTTCGCCGCAGGGCTTTGACCTGTTACGTGAGAAAGGCATCCCTGTACGCCGGCCGGATCTCACGCTGGCCACGCTGGACCATTCAACACCGACCCTGCCGGCGGGTGCGGATGGAATCCGGCCGTATTACACCGAGCAGGCCCGGCACCAGGTCCACACCCTGCGTGACAATTGCCGTGAGTTTGGCATTGAGTTGCATGACTGGGATAGTCCGTCGCGTGGCATCGTTCACGTGATGGGTCCGGAACTGGGTGCGACGCGTCCCGGTATGACTATCGTCTGTGGCGACAGCCATACCAGTACCCATGGAGCCTTCGGTGCCCTGGCGTTTGGCATCGGAACGACCGAGGTTGGACATGTTCTGGCCACGCAGTGCCTGTTGCAAACCAAACCGAAGAGCATGCGAATCAATGTCGCGGGCAAACTCGCCGGCGGCGTGACCGCCAAGGATCTTGCCCTGAACATTATTCATTACCTTGGCATGAATGGCGGGACGGGTTATGTGATCGAGTACGCCGGCGAGGCCGTCCGTAATCTGGATATGGAAAGCCGCATGACCTTGTGCAACCTGACCATAGAGGCGGGTGCGCGTGCCGGCATGATCGCACCGGATGCAACCACCATCGAATATTTACGCGGCCGTCCCAAGGCGCCAAAGGATGCCGCATTTGAAACCGCCGCCGAAAGCTGGCTGCAACTGGCTTCCGACCCCGGCGCCGAGTTTGATCACGAAATCAACCTGGATGGGTCTGCAATCCGTCCGACGATCACCTACGGCACTGATCCCGGAATGTCGGTAGCCATCGGCGAACCGGTGCCCCCGGCGGCCAATGAGTCGCAGGCAAAAGCGCTGAAGTATATGGGTTTCAGCGCTGGACAATCCCTCGGTGAACGCAAAGTCGATGTTGTTTTCATCGGCAGTTGCACGAATGGGAGAATCAGTGACCTGCGTGCAGTCGCAAAGGTGCTGCATGGAAGACATGTTGCCGGTCACGTGCGTATGCTGGTTGTACCCGGCTCTGAGGACGTGCGCAAACAGGCTGAGGATGAAGGGCTGCACGAAACGATCATCAAGGCCGGTGCTGAATGGCGTTTGCCCGGTTGCTCCATGTGTCTTGCCATGAACGGTGACATCGTAGCGCCGGGTGAAACGGCCGTGTCAACTTCAAACCGGAATTTTGAGGGTCGCCAGGGTTCGGGATCACGCACTTTACTGGCCAGTCCTGAAACCGCCGCTGCCTGCGCAGTCATTGGGCACGTCGCCGGGGTCTCGGAACTTCAACCATTACAGGAGTCTCGCTGATGCAGGCAATTTCACAGGTGACCGGACCCATATTGGTGCTTGAGCAGGAAAATATTGACACCGATCAGATTATTCCGGCACGTTTTCTGACCTCAACGAGCTTTGCAGGCATCGGCGAGCACGCCTTCGCCGATTGGCGCTTCGACACGAACGGCGACGCGATTGCTGACCACGTGTTAAATCAATCCCGTGCACGTCGCAGCCCGATCCTCGTGGCGGGTCACAATTTTGGTTGCGGCTCGTCACGTGAACATGCCCCACGTGCGTTGCTGGGCTTTGGTTTCAGGGTGGTGATCAGTTCTCAGATCGCCGATATTTTCCGAAACAATTCACAGAATGTTGGCCTGTTGCCAGTCGTTCTGGACAAAGACCAGTTTGCCAGCCTGTTACAGATGGATGGTCAGGAAATTACTGTCGATCTGGAGCAATGCAGGGTGTTGGTCAGCGCCGCGGACGGTGGGGAGCAAAGCTGGCCGTTTACCATTGATCCGTTTGCGCGTCATTGCCTTTTACGTGGGCTGGACCGGTTCGAGTTTCTTGTCCAGGCGAATGATGCCATCACTGCGTACGAGGAAGGCCGATGACTGCCAGGATTGTTCTGTTACCGGGTGACGGTATCGGCCCTGAAGTGACGAAGGAAGCCGAGTTGCTGATTGCAGACCTGGCCGCGGAATATGGTCTGGCAATTGAAATGCAAACTGAACTGATTGGTGGCGCCGCCATTGATTCGACCGGTGAGCCTCTGCCCGCTCAGACGCTGCAGGCCTGCCGTGGAGCGGATGCAGTTGTCCTGGGGGCGGTTGGCGGCCCAAAGTGGTCTGATCCGGATGCGAAGGTACGGCCCGAGCAAGGCTTGTTGGAGTTACGTAAGGCTCTCGGCCTGTTTGCCAACCTGCGGCCGGTCCGGTTACACCCCAAACTGGTCGACGCCAGTCCGTTGAAGCCCGAGGTCCTCGACGGTGTGGACATGATGGTAGTCAGGGAGTTGACCGGCGGCAGTTATTTCGGTGACAAGGTGGAGGGCGATGATTTTGCCTCAGACAGTTGTTCCTATTCACGTGAGGAAATTGAGCGTGTCGTGATCCGCGCAGGTGAAATTGCACGGCAGCGCGGTGGCAAGCTCACACAAATCGACAAAGCCAATGTAATGGCTACTTCACGTCTCTGGCGCAAGGTGACCGGGGAGGTCATGCAGGAGAAATTCCCGGATGTGGAATGCGAGAACATGCTGGTGGATGCCGCGTCGATGTTTATCGTGTCCAATCCATCACGCTTTGATGTGATCGTAACCGAAAACATGTTCGGAGATATTTTGACCGATGAGGCTTCCACGCTGGTCGGATCCATGGGCATGTTGCCATCAGCGTCGCTCGGTGCCGGCAAGTTCGGTTTATATGAGCCCATTCATGGATCTGCACCCGATATCGCAGGCCAGGGCATCGCAAATCCATTCGGCATGCTGGCATCCATTGCCATGATGTTTGATTACAGCCTGGGTATGCAAGACGTCGCACAGCGTATCGAATCGGCGATCCGCGATTGTGTTTCCAATGGCGAATGTACACATGACCTTGGGGGCAGCCTCGGCACCGCTGAAGCAGGCAGCGCGGTTCGCAGACGCTTGCGGGAGACGGGGTCGTCTGAAGTGGCACAAGGTTAATTCTCATGAGTAAAAGAGCCCAGGATTGTCTACGACGTTCGCTGACCTCGCCGGTATATGACCTCGCGCGGCGCACTTCACTGGAACAGGCCCCGACGTTGTCAGCGCGTATTGGCCACAGGCTGTGGTTGAAACGGGAAGACATGCAGCCGACCTATTCGTTCAAACTCCGTGGCGCCTATAACTGTATAAAACGACTTTCAGATGCTGAGAGACGTCTTGGTGTGGTGGCAGCGTCGGCGGGTAACCATGCCCAGGGCGTGGCGCTGTCCGCCCGTGAGTTAGGTGTTAAGGCCACCATATTCATGCCCTGCACGACACCGGAAATCAAGGTCAGGGCGGTCGAAGACCTCGGCGCCACTATAAAGCTTGCCGGTGATGATTATGACGAGGCTTGTGAGCAGGCCATAGCTTTCAGCAAGGAGACCGGTGGTTATTTTATTCACCCGTTTGACAATATCGAGGTTATCGCAGGGCAGGGGACTCTCGGAATAGAGATCACCCAGCAAATGAATACGGCGCCGGCGGTGATCTTTTTACCGGTCGGCGGCGGCGGGCTTGCGGCGGGTGTTGCGGCCACCGTCAAAGCCGTTTATCCCGAAGTGCGTATCATCGGAGTCGAACCCGAGGATGCCGCAAGCATGCACAGCGCGCTGGAAGCCGGAAAACCGGTGGATATTGGCACGACAGGCATGTTCGCCGATGGTGTCGCGGTGCGCAAAGTCGGTGATCTTACATTTGAAATGTGCCAGGAACTGGTTGACGAGATCATCACTGTCAGCGTGGATCAGGTCTGTGCGGCCGTGAAGTCCATTTTCGAAGAGGTTCGCGCCGTGGCCGAGCCCGCCGGTGCACTGGCCGTTGCCGGTGCCATCCAGTATGCAGCCAGTGAAAAGACAAAGGGCCTGCCACCGGGTGACTGGGTGGCGGTGGTCAGTGGTGCCAATGTGAACTTCGATCGCCTGGGCCATGTCGTGGAACGATGTGCGCTCGGTGACGGAAAAGAGGCGCTGCTGGCCGTGACCATCCCAGAAAGGCCAGGAAGTTTTCTCGAATTTTGCCAGATTCTAGGTGAATCATCGGTGACTGAGTTCAATTATCGTTTTGCCGGCAAGTCCGACGCGCATGTATTTGTCGGTGTCCGTCTCGAGGAGAGCTCGACGCATTTACAGGCAAGGCTGGTCGACAGTGGCTATGCGGTTAAAGACCTGTCCAGCAATGAAGTCGCCAAGTTGCATTTGCGACACCTGGTTGGCGGACGCCTGCCATCCAGCAAGCATGAGAGACTGTATCGTTTTGAGTTTCCGGAACGCCCCGGCGCACTGCTGGATTTTCTGAATGTACTTGCAGGTCGATGGTCTATCAGCCTGTTTCATTATCGCAACCATGCAGCGGCCAATGCACGAAT
>JAHEFB010000033.1:0-46337 GCA_024640405.1 Alphaproteobacteria bacterium
TCGGGGTTAGCGCAAGAGCGTCCGTTCCACACCCAACAACGGACATTTTAGCTCAAAAGGTCCGTTCTACCCCTGAAAACGGACCCTATTCGACAGGGCCTCACACTTCCGTTTTGTGCCAAAACCAGTCATTGGCTTGCTCACGCACTCCTAGAATATCAGTTGCCAAATGATTGGTAGTAGAATCGCCGTAGCCAAAGCGTTTAGCCCCATCGCCAAACCGGAGAATGCCCCCGCGAGTTCGTTGATCTGCAACGCACGGGCAGTGCCAATCCCGTGACTAGCCGTCCCAATTGCCAGGCCGCGGGCAGGCCAATCTTTCACGCCAATCAGGTTCAAGATTACCGGTCCGATCATTGCACCCAAGATTCCGGTCACGATCACCAATACAGCCGTTAAAGAGGGCAGACCCCCCAGTTGCTCCGAGATGCCCATAGCCACTGGTGCAGTAACAGATTTTGGAGCCAGCGAGATCAGCGCATCGCTGGATGCGCCGAGCACATAGCCAACACCCAGCGCTGAGGCGATAGCAGTCACGGAGCCAGTCACAACGCTGGCGATGATAGCAATTGCTGATTGTCGGACTTTGTCAAACTGCCGAAACAGTGGTATCGCCAGTGCGACTGTGGCTGGACCGAGCAGGAAGTGCACAAATTGTGCGCCTAGAAAGTAGTCCTGATAGCTTGTGTGTGTTGCGAGCAGAACGGCCACAATGATCACAACGGCGATTAAAACGGGATTGAGCAACGGATTCAGATTGCTCTTGGTGTAGAGCCACGTTCCGCATTGAAATGCCGCCAATGTCAACGTCAAATGCAGCAGCGGTGATGCGCTGAGGTACACCCATATATCACGTAACTCGGCCATTCTTGGTCAATCACCCGTGCCGGTGCCGCCGGGTGTTGCAGCATTCTTTGCAAGCCACGCCATCATCAGGGCAGTAATGGCAATTGTCAAAACAGTGCTGGCGACTAGCGCCACGGTGATGGCAATCCAGTCATCTCCCAGCAGCGGAAAGTGAAGCATGACACCGACACCGGCCGGGACGAATAGCAAGGAAAGATGACCGAGCAAACCATCTGCAGTTGTTGAAAGCTTCTCGGGAATGGCCCCTCGATACACGAGCAAAAGAAACAAGATAACCATACCCAATACCGGACCGGGCACCGGGATCGCTAATGCCCGCGTCACCAACTCGCCCACAAGCTGACAGCCGAATATAAGCGTAAGATAATTTAGCATTGAGGGTCGCCTCCAAATGCAGCAGACTTTAACACAACGGTTCCTTCAACCAAGGTCAAGGACTCACAGGGCATGCTGAAGTCCATAAAGTTGACATAAGATGTCCGAAGAGGGTCATAAATCCTCTTTTCAGGCCTCGTACGAAAACGTCCGAAGTGTCCCCAACAACGGACATTCGAGCTGCCTTTTCCGCATATCCGTAGAAACACGGGCACCCCTCGAATAGACGTGAACCGTGGGGCTCGAAGCCTCTCTGCGGCTGGAGGATATCACCGGCACTACTGGACTTGAACGGGTCAGAATGATCCTTGAGACATCGCGCGAGCGGGCGTGAGACGGCAGAATTGGGTTGTAACGAGCCAACAGCTTGTTCGACCTAATCGTTGTCTATACAGGAAGTGCGATGGAAAACAGTCGATTGTCAGACCTGCGAGACCTCTACGGCCTGCTTGCCAATTTGACCGATGAAACCGGTAGTGCGAACCTTGGCAAATCACTCAGTCAGCGTATGAGACAGGATGGATTCCGCCTCGTTCTCGAAGGAACAGGCTAGCACGAGACCGGATACGCTTCACGGGAGCAGGTCACCGTCAGCTGGATGAACCCGGGCGATGTTTTTATATAGCGAAAAAGACTTTGGTTTTTCACCGGGCGGCGCTATGTCACTCCTAATCCTAGCCATTTTCCTCTGACAGTGCCTGCCGCGGCTTGACCAGGGATAGCCCGACGACAATGAGTGCGAGCGCTCCCCACACCCAAACAGAGTGGCGCTCACCGTAAACGATCATACCAAGTATGACGCCGGTTCCGGTGACGATGTAGCCTACCTGTGCGGCGAACACTGGTCCGGCGCATCCGATCATCCAGACGAAGCCGACATAGGCGCCGACGTGTAGAAGTGCATTGCCGACGATCGCCTGTTCGGGCGGCCCGAATGTTGCGATACTGAACCACGCGTTGGTGTATATCACCGCCGGCAGGAGAAGCAGCGTCGCACCCCAACTGAGCGCACATATGATGGTGACCGGATCGAGATCGCCCGGTCTAAAACGTGCGATGACGACGTTCTCTACTGCATAGGAGAGCGCAACCAGGACCGGAAGTACAACCCAAATCGCCAGTTCTGGATCCGGCAGGCTGGTGCCTGGCAGATAGATCATCATTACCGCAACCACACCGAAGCCAAGGCCGACAACCCTGCGCCGGGTCACATGCTCGACACCGACCG
Organism: Alphaproteobacteria bacterium; assembly: GCA_024640405.1. Taxonomy (GTDB): domain Bacteria; phylum Pseudomonadota; class Alphaproteobacteria; order Rhizobiales; family Aestuariivirgaceae; genus Anderseniella. The sequence continues at coordinate 2,471 of JAHEFB010000033.1, forward strand.
GAAGTGAAATAGCCAGTGTCATCATCGGCACGGTGCTGAGGATCATGACCATGACACCGACCGGCAAATGTTGATAAGCCGTGTAACTGAGCACGTTGGGCAGCGCTGTGCCGAGGACGGCGCAAGCCAGATAGAATGCGGCGTGCCGGCGGCTAAGAGCGATTGCCTGCCTTCGCGCAACCAACACGGCACTGAGTATCAACGCGCAGAGCAACGCATCCCAGAAAGAGACGCCGATCGGGTGGTTGCCGGTAGAAACTGCAAGCTTGGAAAGTGGCCCAGTCAGACCCCATGCTATTCCGATGGCCCAGAGTCCGAGCCAAAGGGCCCGCGGCGACGTTTCGTCTTCTTCATTGGTCTCGGGCGCGCGCAGGGTCATCGCGGACACGTCGCATGGAGTGGACAAGCTGTCAACGTGACAGGACAAGGAGTAGGTACATAGCCTGAACATCTCAATGTAGTCGATCACAACCTGCCGAACCTCAGTGCGAGTGTTGCAGACCCGAAGGGTACTTTCCCGCGCCTGAACAATTTGAAGAAGCTCACGGCGGCGGAGTTGTCGTGGTAAAAGTCTTAACAGTGGCTCGGAGCTGCTCTTGGAAACTTGCAATTAGTGGGTCCGGACCCGAATTTGCCGGCGAGGGAGATATGCCAAGTTTAAACGACATCGGTTCGTCTCGAGCGGCGCTTAATTTGTTAGCCTGTGTGCATTCTCTTTCAAAGGTTGGGGCCGTGAGTTCGCATGATGGACGATAATGATGACGAGGTGATTGCGCGGTATGTTGACGATGTCGCGCGCCAACTGCAGACGGTTTACGAGGCTACACGAAATGCTCCGGACCGCTATTCGCGCACAAGAGAGTTTGTAGTCTGTACTCCCGTCATGTCATCGGAAGTCCTGCCGGTTCGCCCGCATGATGCGGACTATCGTGTGTTCGGGAATTTCACCGATGAAAGTCATCTGATCATCGACATTGGCGCCAACAGCGGCTATTCGGCCGAATCGATCTGGGCAAGCGGCAGCGGAGCACGTGTACTGAGCTTTGAAGCCCTGCACTTTCATCAGGCAGACCTGGCGGCGCTCAAGACGGCGCATGGCGATCGCTATGACTACCGTTTAAGGGGACTGAGCAACGCGCCCGCAGTGCTTGAGTTTGTTATGCCGGTGGTCAATGGCGTCGCGCTTACCCCCTTGGCGACAGCGTCGAGCGATATTCACTGGCAGTCACTTGCCGGGAACACAATTCGCTTCGGCGACCCTGAAGCCTATCGGAACGATCACCCGGTGAACCTTGATCTGGCGTTCTACCAGGCACACGTGGAGAGGCTGGATGACGCTCTCAAACAGGCGGATTTGATCCCGAACAACACCCGCTTGAGTGCGATCAAGATTGACGTGGAGGGCCTGGAGCCGGAAGTTGTGGCGGGTGCATATGAAACGCTATGCCGGCACAAGCCGCTTCTGTTGATAGAAGCAGCCAAAAATCGACCGGAGATGCTCGCGATGCTGCAGGATATGGGATACCGGACGGCAAGCCGTTGCGGGGATGTACTGGAGCAATCGCAGGAACCGCCGCAGTCGTTAAACACTTTCTTCTGGCATGTTGAGCAACGAAACCCATACGAAACAACGGGGCTGCTGAAGAAACGCCGCTCGGGGGCCGGTTCGGTGTCGCAGAATAGATATAAATCCGTTGCAGACCCTTCGAACCGGTAAACCGGCTACACAGCCAGATGTGGCAGCGAACCAGACAGTTGACTTTGAGATTTACGGGACATGGATCGACCTCTCATCGGGACCTGTTCTTGCGAGCAGATGCAGATTTGAACCTTTTCAGATACCAGTCCCATTTCAAGTAGAAGGCTTTGTGGTTTTCGGCAACCAGGCCCCTATATGACTTCTGATCGAGATATTGGCGTGTGGTGCCGTTTTCTGCGTGCAGCAGGTTTACGGGAACCTGGTAGATTTTCATGCCCCGGCGCCGGATCTCCAGGCAATAGTCTACATCCATTACGTAGGCCCATTTGTAGCGTTCATCAAAGGACCCGCACATATCAAGCGCCTCCCGGCGGATGTATACGCCGCCGAAGGTGGCCCACTCGACCTCCCTGACATGGCGGTAGCTGTCGTCGTATCCAATTGCGCGCGGGCCGGCCTTTTGACGACCGACATCAACACCGCTTCCGATATGCGAAATGAGGCCATCATCCAGACGGCCACCGGCGCTCTGTATGCACCACAGCCCGTTATCGTTTTTTACCGGAAACAGCAAATCACAGGCGACAATTCCCGCGTCAGGCAGCGCTTCAACATGATGTAGCAGTTGATCATACCAATGGTTTAGCCTGTCGTCGGGCATGGGCTTCATGTCGGTATGGATGATGATTACATCGCGGCCGGGAAACCGGTTCCAGCAATGCTGATATGCGCGTTCGGGACCCAGTCTGCCCGTATCCTCATAATAATAGAACTCGAGGCGTTCTCCGGCGCCTGTGACCGTGCCAAAGGCTGAAGCAACCTGCTCCGCGCCGGCTGGGCCGAGATACGGGCATATTACAACAGGTGCGGATTTGCTGCGGGATTGTCCGGCTGCCGCCACGGCGCGGTTCCAGCCTGAAACCATGCCGGTCAGTCGTTCAATCCCGTTATGCACCAGATATGAACCAAAGAAGTTCCTCAAGCTCCGCCGGTAACGCCGACAGGCGTGGGAGTAGTGCCTTGCCGGTCTGACACCGTTCAGGATCGCTTGACATAATTCAGTTGCGGATTGTTTTTCCAGAAGAGCAGATTTGAAACCGATTGAACCGGATGAGTTCAAGGTCCCGTTTGTTGAGTTGTCGATGGCCTGGCGCGTAGCCGAGTTTGTTGCATGAAATACGAATGCCTGATGTCCGGTGGCTTCTGCATGTTCTACAAGCCGGATTTCCGGAATGCTGCCAATATCCGAAATCAACACGACATCATCCGCATTGGCATCCATTAGTCCACGCGGCAGATTTTCGGCAAAACGTTGACTAACTTGTGTTTCGCTTGCAGGGCTATTCGATCCGCAGACAACCACGTACCTGATCTGGCGGGCAAACTGTTTGATACGCCGCCACTGCGACCTTAACTGCGGTTGGCCTTTGTCCTCTCCCATCACTTCGACGATAACAAAAGCAAATACTTCACCGGTCAGTTCACGAAGGCGCCTTTCCAGCAAATCGACGCGGCCGTCAAACAGGACGCAGTCATATATTTTGGTCATGCAGCAGCCCCCGGTAGTACCGGCGGCAGCTTCCGAGAACCCGCTGTTGATCTGCTCTGCCCGGCCTGGCTGCCCGCTCTGGAATCATATCAGTCTAACGAAAAAACCAGGGGCTCCTCAAGGAGCCCCTGGTCAATGTATTACAGGTAAGCGGTCGTCAGAGTTTTGCACGCTCCGACTTCAGTGCGAGCCAGAGGCAGTAGCACATTATCAGCACCACAATCGTGAATGGAATTCCGGTCGAAACCGCAGCGCCCTGAAGCGCGCTTAGGCCGCCTCCGAGCAGCAGCGCAATCGCCACCAGTCCTTCAAGCGTGCACCAGAAAATCCGCTGCACGACAGGAGCGTCCATCTTGCCACCCGCCGTGATCGTGTCGATAACCAGCGATCCTGAGTCAGACGATGTAACGAAGAAGATCACGATCAGGAGCAGCGAGATTGGTGCAACGACCGAGTACAGCGGAAGCTCTTTCAGGAACCCGAACAGCGCTCCCTCCGGCTTGTAGCTTTCGACAACGGTTGCCGTGACGCCTGGTGCGCCACCAGCATTGATCATGTCGATTGCAGCACCGCCGAATGTCGACATCCACAATGCACACACCGCAGTCGGTGCGATCAGCGCGCACAATACGAACTCACGCACGGTGCGGCCCTTGGAGATGCGGGCGATAAACATGCCGACGAACGGCGACCATGCAATCCACCAGGCCCAGTAGAACGTCGTCCAGCCGTGGAAGTAACTGGTGTCGTCACGTCCGAACGGGTTCGACAGTGCCGGCAGATAATAAACATAATCCACCATCACCCCGACATAGCGAGTGATTGCAGTCCAAAAACCGGTCATCAAGATGACGAATATGAACAGCCCAACGGCCATGGCCATGTTGATCTCGGACAGACGCTTCACACCCTTGTCCATGCCAAGGCAGACCGACGTAAGTGCGATCAACGTGATGCCAATGATCAGCAGAACATAAACCGTGTTGGTGGGTTCGATTCCGGCGATCTCGTGGAGACCTGCCGCGACCTGTTTTGCGCCAAGCCCGAGCGAAGTCGTCAGCCCGAACAAGGTGGCAAATACGGCCAGAGTGTCGATGGCATGTCCCCACCAGCCCCAGACCTTCTCTCCGAGAAGCGGATAAAAGGCCGAGCGCAAGGTCAGAGGGAGACCGAGATTGTAACAGAAGATGGCAAGGCTCAAGCCTACAGCGGCATAAACTGCCCAGCCCTCAAGGCCCCAATGGTGAATGGTGCCTACAACGCCAATGTACTCGTTCCCCGCTGCAGTCGCATCCACACCGAGAGGCCGAGCTGCGCCGTTTTCGGAGAAGTTGTAGTAAACCGGTTCCAGCACGCCGAAGAACAACAGGCCGATGCCGATGCCGGCGGCGAACATCATTGCGATCCAGCCGGCATAGGAGTAGTCGGGCTTTGCATCCTTGCCGCCTATCCGGACCGATCCGACCGGCAGAACGATCAAAACCAGGCAGAACAGAGTGATTGCGTCAACTGACAGCACCAGGAACCAGTCGAATGTCTTGGTGAGCCAGGGCCGCAGCCAGCCAAAAAACTCGGCTGAGGCTTCCTGATTGGCCAGCGATACCAGCACGAAGCCGAAAATCAATATGCTGGAGATCAGAAAAACCGGATTGTGTATGTCAAGACCGAGGGGACGGATATTGTCCTGTCCCATTTCATAATCGGTAGAGAATTCTGAAGTGTTGCTGGCACTATCGGGCGCCGCATCTTGTGTTGTCACAACGTTGCCCCTCTCATTTTTAGGTTTGTTTCCCGCCTGTAAAGCAGCCGAAGTGTCAGGTAATTCGCCCCAGTTGTCAAAAAATATCTCAGTATGCGCCTTTGAACCGGGTTGAGCAGATTCGGCGCGGTGTCCTGAAATTGATTGAACGCAAAGACTTTAATCCGGGGGCGTGAGATGCTGCCGATCACAAAGCAGGAGTTCAAGCATGTTTACAAAAATCATGATTCCAGTGGATCTTGGCCATATCCGGAATATGGAAAAAGCACTGGCCTTGGCAGCCGAACTCGCAGAACACCATGATGCGCAAGCGATCATTGTTGGCGTTACGCAATCGGGACCGACTGAAATAGCACGCACGCCGGAAGCATTTGCCGAAAAGCTCAAAGCCTTTGCAGCCGAACACTCGAAGAAACTCGGGGTCACGTTTGCAACGCACTCGGAAGTCAGTCACGACATAACGATAGATCTCGACGATGTGCTGCAGCGCGCAGCCGATGAAATTGGCGCTGACCTGATCGTGATGGCCAGCCATGTGCCCGGTCTCAGCGAATATGTCTTTGCTTCGAATGCCGGATATCTTGCGTCTCACTCGAAGATGTCGGTGTTTGTGGTGCGATAACCATGTGTTCGGCGTTTGCGTGCCGTGGCCGGTCGGTGCTGGCTGCGGCACGGGCAGCGATCATTCCTGTGCCGGCTCTTCGGCAGAATGACGTATCGTAGCCTTCTATGATGATCAGGGTCAGGCCGGATTGATGGTATGACCGGTGATCAACCCTTACAACGAGTGGTTCGGACCTGCCTGCGCAGACATGGCGCGGGCAACAACCTCGAATACTCGCGGGTCGGTCATCTGGCTGACATTGAAGCGCATGAAACTGGGCATCGATTGTGAGACGCTGAACACGTTGCCCGGGGCGAGCACAATATTGGCCCGCAGTGCAGCGCGTGCAACCGCTGATGCATCGTGATTATCCGGCAAGCTGCACCACAGATAAAAACCTCCGCGCGGCATCAGCCACGGCCGGATACCGATGTCTGCAAGCCTTGCCGCCGTTTGGCGCCGCGCGCGCGCCAGTCGCCGGCGCGTGGCTTCCATGTGCTTGCGAAAGCTGCCGTCACTTAAAGTGGAGAAGACCATTTCCGCCGCGAACGGTCCGGGCCCGCCAAAATTTGTCGCCACCTGAAGGTCGACCAGTGCCCCGATCCAGTCCGGTCGTCCGACAATGTAACCGCAGCGGACAGACGCAGACAGGGATTTGGAAAAACTACCGATCCTGATAACCTGATCCAGGCCGTCAAGGGTTGCAAGCCTGGGCGAAGGGTCCGGTTCGAAGGCGGCGAAAATGTCGTCCTCAACGATTGTCACATCATGCTCTGCTGCCAGGTTGAGAACCCGGTGGGCAGTCTGCGCTGTTATAGTTGCACCGGTTGGATTGTGAAGCGCTGAATTGGTTATGTAGAGCCGCGGCTTGTGAGAAGTCACGGCATTGCTGAACAGGTTGATGTCCGGGCCGTTCGGTGTGTAGGCAACGCTGACAATGTTTACCTGATGAGCCCGCAACAGCGCCTGGAAATTGAAATAGCACGGATCGTCTAGCAGCACGGTATCTCCCGGACGTAGAAGAAACCGGCAGATCAGATCGATAGCCTGGGTGCCTGATGCGGTCAGCAGTATCTGATCCGGACTTGTAGTTATCCCTTCCTCTGAAAACTGTCTGGCCAGCAAGCGGCGCAGGTTTGATGCTCCCAGGGTGCTGCCATAGTCGGTCAGGACGGCTTCGTCGGTACGGGCGAGGCTTCGAATCGCGCGGCGCATTGCAGCATTCGGCATCCAGTCACACGGCAGCCAGCCGCATCCAGGTTTCGGCATCCCCGCTCCCGCGTCGAGGGATTGCCTTGACACCCAGAACGGGTCGATTGCCTGATCGAGCCGGGGTCCGACATCTGCCAGAGAGAACGGAACCACAGTGCCGGAAACGAAAAAACCGGAACCCGGGCGTGAACGGATGGCGCCTTGCGCCACGAGCCGGTCATAAGCTTCGACGACAGTGGAAGGAGACACACCCAAAGTTGCCGCAAGTCCGCGGATCGACGGCAATCGTTCACCGGGCTCCAGCAGGCGCCCGGCAATTTTCTGGCGAATTGCCTGCATGACCATGCCGGTACGTGTTGTCGCCTTGTTGTTCACCGGCAACTTCCTTTCAATTGTGTGGTCTCACCAACCAATACAGTTTTGTCAAATTGTACTGTTTTGTGACTGTCGCCACCAGTGCCATTCCGGTAGTCCTGCATTGTCATGAACCAGGGATACAGGATGCAGATGCAGATGAGGACGGCAGGGTGGGGAAGCGGACTGCTTGGGGTGATGATTTTCAGCGGATCATTGCCGGCAACACGTGTTGCAGTCAGCGACTTTTCACCCTTGTTCCTGACATCCGTCCGGGCGGTTATCGCGGCCCTGCTGGGCGCATGTCTGTTGCTGTTGTTGCGCCAGTCGAGGCCGTTGCGCGAAGACTTGTGGTCGCTTGGCGTTGTGGCGTTTGGCGTGGTCGTCGGTTTTCCGCTCCTGACTGCGTTCGCGCTTCAGCAAATAACCTCGGCCCACTCAATAATCTTTATCGGGTTGCTGCCGCTGGTGACAGCAATGTTCGGGGTATTGCGAGGCGGTGAACGTCCCAGGCCGCAATTCTGGCTGTTCTCGATAGCGGGAAGCCTGCTGGTTGCGGACTTTGCGTGGACACAGGGAGGCAACGGGTCGGTGAGCGGCGATCTGCTGATGGTGGCAGCAATCGTGTTGTGCGGGCTGGGATATGCGGAGGGAGCGACCCTGTCCCGCAGGCTGGGCGGCTGGCAGGTCATTTCCTGGGCGCTGGAGCTTTCACTGCCGTTAATGATAACTGTTTCGCTGGCGGTTTGGCCTCCTGCCCTGCGAGAAGTTGCGTTGCCGGCCTGGATAAGCCTTGGCTATGTTTCGGTCTTCAGCATGCTTGTTGGTTTTGTGTTCTGGTATCGCGGTCTTGCCGCTGGTGGTATCGCAGGTGTTGGGCAGCTGCAGTTGTTGCAGCCGTTTTTCGGTTTGATGCTTGCCGGACTTTTGCTGCAGGAGACTGTAGGCTGGTCAATGATTGCTGTAACCGGGTTAGTGATGTGCTGCGTGGCAGGGGCAAAGCGGTTTGCGTGACAGGAAACGGGCGGAATTCGCAGGACGGCAGTTTTCTGAAACGCAGAGCACTACAAATTCTCAACAGCGGTCCGGATTAGTTCTAATCTATACCGTGTTCGGACATTCGAACAGCAGGTGTCAATAAGGAGTTAGTTATGCGGATATTTTCTGTCTTGATGGTGATATTGATGTCGGTTTGGGTACCGGCTGCCCAATCTCAGGACCGGCTTGCGGAATCCGGCGTGCAGGCGACCGCTTTGTTGAAACTGGCGGCATCGGAAGCCGATGACGATGTAGAGGAAGTTGTCACCAAAAGTGCTGACGAAGCCACAAAAGCTGTGACCAAGAGTGCTGAGGATGCCGCGAAAGCCGTGACCAAGAGCACTCAAAAAAGCGCGCACCGAATTGCGGAGTCTGGTTGATCAGTCACACAAGAGTGTGAAAAGTCTCGCAGACGACATCCATTCCGCAACCGGTATCAGCGGAAAACGGGCGTTCGGCATTGCTGCAGGCATGGTGGCAGGTGCAATTATTGTCGATATGATGGGTGGCAGCGGCCTGGTTACGATAGCTGTGGTTGCAGGAGGTGGATTTGTCGGCAACTGGATCATGTCAGAATAGCAAGACCGTCCCATTTACCTATTGGACGCACCCAGCCGTTTTGCCCCTGGCATTCCGAGCCTGAGTTTTGTTCACTGAAGTTCCTTGGTGCGCATGAAGCGGATGTCTTCATAGGTTTTCGCTGCATAGTCGAGCTCCCACGTGCCCTTGGCGAGAAAAACATGACTGCCATCGCGATCTGTCGCCATTGCCAGCCGGTTGCGCTCCCTGAAAGTCGACAGTGCGGCAGGATCGTCCGAGACGACCCAACGCGCCATTTCAAAAGGTGAAGCCTCAAATTCCAGTGTCACGCCATATTCCTGTTTGGCGCGCGATGCCATGACATCAAGCTGCAACACACCCACAACACCGACAATCCACTGGGATCCGACTTCCGGCTGGAACACCTGGATCAGGCCTTCCTCGGCGAGGTCTTCAAGCGCTGCGCGCATTTGCTTGACCCTGGTCATATCGCCCAGCCGCACACGCCTCAGCGCCTCCGGTGCGAAGGCCGGCAAGCCGGTGAACCGCAGGGTTTCGCCCTCGGTGAAGGTGTCTCCGACACGGACGGTGCCGTGATTTGGAATACCGATGACGTCTCCAGCCTGTGCGTCTTCCGCAATCTCACGATCCTGGGCGAGAAAGAAAATCGGGCTGTGCACCAGGATATCCTTGCTGGTGCGCACCTGTTTCAGTTTCATGCCGCGCTTGAAATGGCCGGAACAAACCCTCATGAACGCCACCCGGTCCCGGTGGTTCCTGTCCATATTGGCCTGGACCTTGAAAATGAAACCGGTAACCTTGTCCTCGTCCGGCGCAACTTGCCTTGGCTCCGCGGGGCTGGGTCTTGGTGACGGCGCATGTTCGATGATCAGATCAAGCAGTTGCTGTACCGAAAACTCGTTCAGGGCGCTGCCAAATATGACCGGCGTCTGATTGCCTTCAAGAAATGATGTCTGGTCAAACGGGGCATAGCCTGCCTGTGCCAGTTCAATTGCTTCGGACGCGGACGTGACGATATGATCGGGAACGCCGGCTATTTCGCCTAGTTTTTCCGGTGAAGGAACAGCCAGGGTTTCGTCAAAATGCCCACCGCGTCTTGACGCGCGTGAGAAATCTCCATTCCGCAAATCATAGCAACCGTGAAAATCCGACCCCATGCCGATCGGCCAGATCATGGGCGACACATCCAGCGCCAGCATATCCTGAATCTCATCAAGCAACTCGAAACCGTCGCGACCTTCGCGGTCAACCTTGTTGACGAAGGTGACAATCGGGATGTCCCGAAGCCTGCAAACCTCGAACAGTTTGCGGGTCTGACTTTCAATACCCTTTGCGGCATCGATGACCATGATGGCGGAATCAACTGCAGTCAGAGTGCGATAGGTGTCTTCGGAAAAATCTTCATGGCCGGGAGTGTCGAGCAAATTGCAGGTGTAGCCGTCATACTCGAATGTCATGACAGAACTGGTTACTGAAATTCCGCGATCCTGTTCAATCTTCATCCAGTCGGATCGGGCACGCCGCTGGGCACCCCGAGTTCGCACTGCACCGGCCAGACGAATCGCCCCGCCGGCAAGCAGCAGTTTCTCCGTCAGCGTGGTCTTGCCGGCATCGGGATGTGAAATGATTGCGAACGTGCGCCGTGAAGTGTGGTCTGAAACCATGAAATCTGAGGCCTTGTGAGGTAATTGTCCCGGGCAGACCGGCCGCCAGCCGGAGGCTGACTATAGTGAATGAATGGTTTGCCAATCCTTACCGGTCAGCGGGCCTGCGCGTGATACTCATCATTTGGCCGCATGTCTACCGCGGATGCCATCCTGTTCGACATGTTGAAAAAACTTGCAACACCGGAGATGTCCCAGATGTCGCGGTCGGAAAAACCGACCGCCCTCAAGGCATCCCGGTCCTGCTCAACGATTGCATGAGGCGTGCGGGTCAATTTGTCGGCGAACTCCAGCATCGCGGTCTGCCGGTCATCAAGATCCGCTGCGCGGAAGTTCATGACCATTTGCTCGCCGAGTTCCGGTTTTCCTGAGAGTTGCCTGACGGCTGCACCATGGGCGGTCAGACAGTAGTAGCACTGGTTTACACCGGATACCGCAACCGCAATCATTTCACGTTCGAGCTTGCTGAGGTTTGAATCCCCCAGCATGAGATCGTTATACAGATCCGCAAACGCCTGCAGTTTGGCCGAAGAGAATGAGTAGGCTTTAAGAACATTGGGAATGAAACCAAGCTTTTCAGTACATTTGTCGAAATAACCCAGCTGTCGTTCGCTAAGTTCATCAACCTGATCGATTGTCAAAGCAGTGGCCGGTGTGTCGGAGGTCGTCATTGGTCTGTCTCCATAAAAACATAGCGCTGGACCTTACATAGGATTCGAATGGATAGCCATTATCGGAAACCTGTCATATGCTAAATTGTCGGCCAGTTGCAAAAAGGGTGGAATGTCGTGTCAGAAAAAACCAATTCAAACTCAGCGCAGAAGAACTCAAAAAAGAAAACTGGCAAGAGTTTGCTGGAAAAAACTCTGCATAAACAATTGTTCCGCGAGGCTGCCGACGAGGATGTTGCTGGCCTGACCAGTGCAGATATTGATCTGCTGGTAGAAAAATCAAAGCAGTTTCTCGATGTAAAGGCACCCGGACGGGTGAAGATCCGCATTGAGAATCCCGGTGTCAAAGAAGGTGCACTGGCACAGCGGTGCATTCTGGAAATCCTTAATGACGACATGCCGTTTCTGGTGGACTCGGTGGTCAATGCCCTGTCGAAAAACGGGCATACGGTACACACGATTTTGCATCCGGTGATTGCCAGCAAGCGCGACAGCAAAGGCAAGTTGAAATCACTGGATGACCCGAAAAAACAGTCTGGTGATTTTCTGCGCGAAAGTTACCTGCACATTCACCTGGAAACGCTGAGTTCCGAGCGGGAACGGGAAGAGTTGGTTGGCGAACTGCATGACATTCTCGAGGAAATTCGGGCTGCTGTGGTTGACTGGCAACCCATGCAACATGTCATCCAGGGAAGAATAGAACAGCTCAGGACAAAAGCTTCACCACTGCCGACCGCGATTGTCAGCGAGACCATCGATTTTCTGAGTTGGCTGTTGAACAACAAGTTCACGTTCCTGGGCATGTGTCATTACAGTTTGGGAAAAAAGGGCGGCAGGAAGCAGATGCTGGCCGATGACAAATCGGCGCTGGGGATTTTGCGGCTGCAAAAACGCCAGGTGATCGAGAATGCGTCGCAACGTGATCTGTCAAAATACAAATCCGGCTACGCGATCGTCGTCGAGAAATCCGATGTAGTATCGCGGGTACACAGACCGGTCGTCATGGATTATGTGGGGCTGTATGATTTCGATCAGGAAGGAAATGTTGTCGGCGAGTTGCGGGTAGTGGGTCTTTTTGCCTCAACCGCCTATACCGAAGCGGCCAGTGGCATTCCGCTGTTGCGCCGCCGCATAGACGCCGTAATGGCGCTCAGCGGTTACACGTCGAGCGGACACTCGGGCAAAGGTCTGTTGAATATTCTGGAAACAATGTCACGGGATGATCTGTTTCAGATCGAATCCGAGCAGTTGGCTCCGTTGGCAATGGGCATGTGGCGCCTGCACGAAAGACCGCGTACGCGCGTTTTTGTAAGGCTTGACCGGTTTGAAAGATATGTGATCGCGTTTGTGTTCTTTCCGCGCGACAGGTTTTCGTCGGATCTGCGGGAAAAGGCCGGGGCCATACTGGAAAAACATTACAACGGCAAGACGTTGGAATTCATGCCGAATTTCGGCGAAGGAACACTGGTTCGCGTCCGGTTCATCATTTCACTGGGTGTATCACCGAAAAAACTGCCGGACGCCAACCTGGTTGAAAAGGAGATCGTGCAAGCGACCCGAAGCTGGGGCGATGAGCTGTCTGATGCACTGGTTTCAAACAGGGAGGGATCGGCAGGCAGGTCCTTGTCAAGGCGGTATGCGAATGCATTTCCACCGGCATATCGTGAAGCAAACCATATCGCGGAAGCACAAGACGATATCGATATCATGGAGGCGCTGGATGCCAGGGTCAGCACGGCGGCTGAGTTCGCAGAACCGGTCGGCAGTCACGGTGCGGTTCGGTTGAAACTGTTCAATCTGGCCTCCCCGGTGCCTTTGTCGGCTCGTCTTCCGCTGCTGGAAGACATGGGGTTGCGGGCACTGGACGAGAATACCTACGTCGTACAACCTACCGACAAATCAGGCTCGCCGGCAGAGGGCGGCGCGGTATACCTGCACGAGGTCGCCCTCAACAGCGATGACAATGCCGCCATCGATCCACTGAGTTACGAGCAGTTGAAAGCCTGTTTTCTGGCTGTCTGGACGGACAAGGCAGACAGCGACCGGCTGAACGGACTGGTTCTGTCCGCGTCGCTGACATGGCAGGAAGTCACGGTATTGAGGGCCTGTGCCCGGTATTTGCGTCAAACCGGTTTTCCATACCTGGTATCAACCATGGCCGGTACGCTGATGCGGTATGGTGAAGTGACGCGACTGCTTGTGAATCTGTTCAAGGCAAGATTTCAGCCTGACCATGCCGAGGTTGGCACACTGGCGGAGCGTGAGAAATTGCAGGCACGCTTGTTGCGTGACATAGAAAATCATCTGGCAAGTGTGCCTAGCCTCGACGATGACCGGATCATCCGACATGTGGTCGGGGTGATCACCGCTACGATGCGCACCAACTTCTTCAATCTCGACAACCTGCAGGGCGGCCTTCCGATTGCACTTGCCATGAAGATCCGCAGCAAGGATGTGCCCGGTATTCCGGCACCTGTTCCATTTGCGGAAATCTTTGTCCATTCAACACTTGTCGAAGGAGTGCATCTGCGCGGCGGCGAGATCGCACGCGGCGGATTGCGCTGGTCTGACAGGGCGGAAGATTTCAGAACCGAGGTTCTTGGGCTGGCAAAGGCACAGAATGTAAAGAATGCAGTCATCGTGCCGGTTGGTGCCAAGGGCGGGTTCATTCCCAGACAGCTTCCTGCAGGCGGTAGCCGGGACGAGATATATCAGGCAGGCACTCTTGCCTACCAGTCGTTCATTTCAAGCCTGCTCTCCCTGACGGACAATACCAAGGGCGGAAAAATAATACCGCCGCCGGCAATGATACGCCATGACGGCGACGATCCTTATCTTGTGGTTGCAGCCGACAAGGGAACCGCCGCATTTTCAGACGTTGCCAATGCAATTTCGTCTGATACAGGTTTCTGGCTTGACGATGCATTTGCGTCTGGCGGGTCGGCTGGTTACGACCACAAGAAGATGGGCATTACCGCGCGCGGTGGATGGGAGGCGGTAAAACGCCACTTCCGCGAAATGGACCGGGATATCCAGACCACACCGTTTACGGCTGTTGGTGTCGGTGACATGTCCGGTGACGTGTTTGGCAACGGTATGTTGCTGTCGAAACAAACCAAGCTGCTGGCAGCATTCGATCACCGTGACATTTTTATCGATCCGGATCCGGATGTCACGAAGAGCTTTGCCGAGCGCCAGCGACTGTTCGAGATGCCGCGTTCTAGCTGGCAGGACTATGACCGCAAGCTGATCAGCAAGGGTGGCGGCATTTTCTCCCGTTCGGAAAAACAAATCACGCTGTCTCCGGAGATCATGGCTGCAATCGGACTGTCAACCTCCAAGGTGACGCCCAATGAACTGATGAGAGCCATCATCATGTGTGACGCCGACCTTTTGTGGTTTGGCGGTATCGGCACCTATATTCGCGGTGGCAGTGAGAGCAATGCGGATGCAGGCGACAAGGCCAATGACAGCATCCGCGTCAGGGCCAAGGAACTGAGGGTCAAAGTCGTGGGCGAAGGCGCCAATCTCGGCATGACGCAGCTTGCAAGGGTTGAATTTGCCCTGAATGGCGGGCGCATAAATACAGATGCCATCGACAACTCGGCAGGGGTTAATTCGTCGGACGTTGAAGTCAATCTCAAGATTGCACTTGGAGAAGCCGAAGCTGCCGGCAAACTGAAGCGGGCTGCCCGCAACAAACTGCTTGCCGCCATGACCGATGACGTAGCTGATCTGGTGCTGCGCAACAACTATCTTCAGACACTGTGTGTTTCGCTCATGGAAGGCACCTTGTCACGTGACGGGGCCGGATTGGCGCGGTTGTTCAGGGAACTTGAAAATCGCGGTGGCCTGGATCGTGCGATTGAGTTTCTGCCGTCAGGCGAAGAACTTGGCGATCGCCTGAAGTCGGGCGGCGAACTTTCGCGACCTGAAATGGCGGTGTTGGTGTCTTACGCGAAAATTGTCGTGTTCAACGATCTGATGGCGCAGGATTTTGCGTCCGATCCATACCTGGAAGGTGAGTTGATGCGGTATTTCCCCGACCGCATGTCGAGGTCCTACGCCGCAGAAATCAGCGATCACAGATTGCGTGCGGAGATAATCAGTACCTTGATTGCCAACAGCATCGTCAATCGCTGTGGTCCACTGTTTCTGTTTGACCTGGCAAATGATACCGCTGTTCGGGCGGGCGACCTGGCCAAATTCTATGTATTGAGCCGGGACAGTTTTGGTTTTGTCGAGATGAACGAGGCAATCAACCGGCTCGACAATCAGGTAGCAAGCGATCAGCAAATGTCGCTGTATGGGCGACTCAGAATTGGGTTGAGCGATGCAGTTGCGTGGTTTGCCGCCAACGAGAGCAGCAATTCGACGCTGTCAGAATTGGTGCCGGTCTACAAGGACGGAGTAACATCAATTTCCAGCGGTTTGCTTGATGCCATGCCAAAAGAGCAGAAAGTGCAACTGGCCAGTGATGTTGCAGAAATATCTGCTCTGGGACTGGATGCGAAGACCGCGTTGCGAATTGCAGGCCTGAGATACCTGGTTCGAGGTCTGGACGTTGTGCAGACCGCACAGTCTGCCAACAGACCGGTCAAGGAAGTCGCGAAGACCTATTTCGATCTGAGCGGTGCCCTGGGTGTTGATCAGATTCTGGCAAGTGCACAGAAATTACCCAGCGAAAGTGACTATGATCGCCAGGCCATTGCAGGTATCACCCAGACGGTACAACGCTCGGTTCGCAGCATTGCTGCCGGCAGCGTCAAAACCAGCCTGTCACCGGCAGGGCAGGAATTGGTTTCGAACACCGGAGACGAGCTTATTCGGATAACGCGAGAACCCGATTTCTCGCTGGCGAAGTTCGCCGTGATCGCCAGCCAACTGGGAGGCCTTGCGAAAACATAGGATTGTTGGTTCTGTTCAAATGAAGGTTGTTGTAAAGACCGGAATCCGTTTTTTAGGAAGATATTATTCCACAACTACTGCAGTGCCGGCGGCCGTGACCATTAACATCGACCCGTTCTGGCCAACGGTTTCATAGTCGATGTCCACACCAATGACGGCGTTTGCTCCAAGGGCAGAAGCCTTGTCGGATAACTCGGCAATCGCTGTTTCGCGCGCGTCATTGAGTACCTTCTCATAAGCCCCGGAACGGCCGCCAACGATGTCGCGAATGGAGGCAAACAGATCACGAAACAGATTTGCGCCCAATATGGCCTCTCCGGCGACAAGACCCTTGTAAGACGTAATACGACGGCCTTCGATTGTGTTTGTTGTCGTGACAAGCATGGTCTTCCTCCCGCAGAATGGATAAGATTAATGGGTCCTGACCCTAATGTCTGAAGTGTCGCATTCCAGTGAACACCATTGCCAGGCCTTTTTCATCGGCTGCAGCAATCACCTCATCGTCGCGCATTGAGCCGCCGGGCTGGATTATCGCGGTAGCGCCTGCGGATGCAGCCTGCAGCAGACCATCGGCAAACGGGAAAAATGCGTCGGATGCGACCACACTTCCGGCTGTGAGTGTTTCTGCGATGTTGGCTGCGTCAGCGGCGTCTCGGGCCTTGTGGGCAGCCACACGACTGGAGTCTATCCGGGACATCTGGCCGGCTCCAATGCCGACCGTGGCGCCGTCCTTTGCATAGATTATGGCATTTGACTTGACGTGCTTGGCGACACGGAAAGCGAACAGCAGATCTGCCATCTCCTGTTTTCCGGGCTGGCGTTTTGTGACGATCTTCAGGTCAGTTGAACTGATGCGGCCGTTGTCGCGAGACTGAACCAGAAACCCGCCTGCAACCGTTTTGAACGCAATGCCGGGCTGGTCCGCATCGGCAAGGCCCGCAGTGGTAAGGATCCGAAGGTTCTTTTTGGCCGCAAAGACCGCTTTTGCCGCATCGCTGATGCCCGGTGCAATAATCACCTCGGTGAATATTTCGCAAACCACTGCCGCAGTTGCCTCGTCAATTGGCTGATTGAAGGCGACAATGCCGCCAAATGCACTGACCGGATCGCAGCGCAGTGCAAGCTGATAGGCTTCAATTGCAGTTGCGGCAGTGGCAACGCCGCACGGATTAGCGTGCTTGACGATAACGCACGCGGCGCAGGCTGCAGGATCAAACTCGCTGACACATTCAAATGCCGCGTCTGTGTCGTTGATGTTGTTGTAGGACAACTCCTTGCCCTGCAGTTGCTGTGCGGTCGCCACACCCTCGCGTATTTCGCCAGTGCGATAAAATCCTGCTGTCTGATGGGGGTTTTCACCATAGCGCAGCTGCTGCACCAGAGATCCGCCCAGTGCCCGATAAGGGCCCAGGCTCTCGCCTGCCTCACCCAGCAGCCAGGTGCTGACTATGGAATCATACGCGGCTGTGCGGGCAAATGCCTTCGCCGCCAGCCTGGTGCGCGTCTTCTGAAGGGTGGCACCGGAATGGGCACGCATTTCCTCGATGATCAGTGAATAATCTGCCGGGTCGACTACCGTGGTGACGTCATTGTGGTTCTTGGCGGCTGCTCTGGTCATCGCGGGCCCGCCGATGTCAATGTTCTCGACCAGCTCCTCGTAGTTGCCGCCACTGGCCAGGGTCTGTTCAAACGGATACAGGTTTACCGCCAGAAGATCGATGGCACCAATGCCGTTTTCCTGCATTGCCGCCTGATGATCGGGGTTTGAGCGTACGGCAAGCAGGCCGCCGTGAACTTTCGGGTGCAGGGTTTTTACCCGTCCGTCCATGATTTCCGGAAACCCCGTCCAGCTTGAAATGTCCGTGACTTCCAGTCCGGCCTCGTGCAGCGCGCGTGCTGTGCCACCGGTTGAGATCAGGTCAACTCCAAGGTCCGCCAGATTTGTGGCAAACTCAACAAGTCCCGTTTTGTCGGAAACCGACAGCAAGGCGCGGCGGATAGCGCTCATCGGCCAACTTCTCCATTTTCGTTTGGAAACTGAGCCCAAGCGATAACACGAAGGCATCACATGCTGAACAGCCAGAAGGTCAGTTATCCCGCATTCAATGGCAATTCAGGCGCACATTGAGCATTATGGGGCCGAGGCTTGGCGGCATTCTTTATTCGCTTGAAGGCCCACAATACCCGGTCGGGCCTTCCCGCCATGCCGGAAATCACAATCTGCTCGGTCGGCCGGGGGGATTTGCTGTCGGGCAGGTATACGCTTGGTTCAAGCGACAGCTTTCCACCGCGTGCCGAGAATCGCCAGCCAACCTTGTTTGGCAGCAGCAGCATGATGCTGGCACCGTCGCGGGACAGGGTCGCCTTTACAGAGGGGTGAAGGTGAAAGCGAATGGCGAAATTCGGGTCGACGGTTGCATCGTTGTTCGGGGTGCCGGCAACGACACGATCTTCGCCGCGCAGATCCGTGCCGTTAGCGTCCAGGAACAATTGCCTTTCGTGTTCGAGACCAAAGGCATTTAGATAGGCTGAGTGGTGAGCGGAAATAATGCTGCCATGTTCTTCGCTGAGAACCTCGGCTCCCACGTCCCCGTTGCTGATCAAGGCGGGCGTACTGAACAGGGCGGTGGTGAAGAAGTTATCTATGATTGTACTGGTATCAAGCTCGCCAAGCGTCATGGTGGAATGCGCAGAAGTGAGCCTGGATGCCGTACGCCAGCCTGCATCAGCCCCTTGCCGGCTACCGCAGTTGACAACAATACGGTGGGCTCCGTCACACAATTCAAATGCCAAGGGCGAACATGCTGCTGCCGGATTGCGGCCGGGAGCCGGAGGTGTGCCGGTATCCATTATGATTGACGCTGCACCGTGAACAATGCGGCAGTATCCAGTGTGCGGTGCTATGGAGACAGGACGTCCGCGAACCGGATCCCTGTCGAGAATTGCCTTGATGCCGCCGGTGCTTGTTGCGGTGACGCCATTGAACACGGCAAGGCCTCCGTCGCTGTGGGTCAGAAGCCGCAGCATGGGCAACATTCGTTCGAGGGCGGCATTCACCGGTCCGGGTATTTCAAGCAGTGCTTTGTTCAGCGCATCGCGAAGCGGAATGAGCAGCACCAGAAGATCGACCAGTGTCTGCCCGTTGCGGGACACATGACCGCCGTCAGGCAGGATTTGCTGGTCGAGCTCGTGCGACAAACGGCTGAGGGCGGTTTTTTGAAGCCCTTCAAGACCGGTCGTTCCAAATGTGGCATAGACCATGGCAATTGCCGACATGAGACGATTGGCCGGCAGGAAATGGTTGACACCGCGACGGGCCAGCAAGCGAGTCTGCCGGGTCAGACTGTCCATGAAGGAAGCTTCAAAACCGCGACTGGCGCCGTGCAGCAGGAAGGGTGCGCATTGTATCCAGTTTATCAGGCGAGCCGCCAATGTCTGAGGCTGACGGGCGCGGGCGCTCCGGTAGACTTTCAATTCCAGCCATTCGGCGACAATGCCGCGCGCGAAAATCCTGTACAATTGCGAGTTGCCGGCCTGCAGGTCATGCAACCAGCCAAAGCCATTCAGCGCATGGTCAAACGATGGCGGGCGCGTATCGGGCAGTTTGAAAATTGACGTCCCGGCCAGAACAACCCGGCATCCGCCCAGTTCAAAAACACCACGGTAGAGACCCGGTGCCCTAGATGCATTGCCCCTGATGATGGAAGCCAGCGGTAACCCCAGGCCGGTGCAGCGTGACATCGACAGGCTGGGCAGTGTCGGCGATGTCGCCCGTGCAATCCGATTGACCAGCTGCTTGCTGCTCAGACTGGCGAGGCCGGTCAGGACTGTCGATGCGGAATTCATTGGTTTGCGGTCACGATTTCCGGGTTGAGCACATGCCCGGCAGGTCGTCACAAGTGGCAGAACGGACCTGCTGGAGTTCTACGCACATTCAAGCCC
This sequence comes from Alphaproteobacteria bacterium, assembly GCA_024640405.1. GTDB lineage: Bacteria > Pseudomonadota > Alphaproteobacteria > Rhizobiales > Aestuariivirgaceae > Anderseniella. Next base: position 22,432 of record JAHEFB010000033.1, read on the forward strand.
AAAGATCGTTAACGAATTGATAACAAGCTGTATCAGTTTGCATCTTTGATAAGGCGAGCAGCAAAAAAACCGTCCATTCCACTACTGTCAGCAATCCGGTAGTGGGGCAGGGTTCTCAAATCACCTGTCTTGCTGATGAATTCACCCGGTATGTGGTGCTCACCCGGGGCAACCGGATTTCGCGTGAAATTGTCCCGTTCGCTCAGGAACGCGGATACCTGTTTGGGGCCTTCGCCGGCCAACAGCGAGCAGACGGCATAGACCAGCGTACCGCCGGGCTTGAGCATTTCAGCTGCCTTGCGCAGCAGCTTGCGCTGCAGTGCGTTCAGCAGTTTTACTTCGTCGTTGCCGCGTACATAAGGCATGTCGGGATGACGACGAATTGTGCCGGTCGCTGAACATGGTGCATCCAGCAGTATGACGTCGAAAGACCCCTCGGGCTCGTACTCCAGCGCATCAACAGCGATACAATTGGCCTTGAGGTTGGTCCGGGCAAGATTTTCGCTGACCCTGGTCAATCGGAATTGCGAGATGTCCAGCGCTGTAACGTCGGCTCCGGCAGCACATAATTGCATTGTCTTGCCGCCCGGGGCGGCACACATATCAAGCACTGTCCTGCCGTTCACAGGCCCCAGTAACAAAACCGGCAGTGACGCAGCAACATCCTGTACCCACCAGTTACCATCTGAAAATCCCGGCAGGTCGGGTATGGCCGGGTGAGGATCATTCAGCCGCACTGTTCCGGTGGGCAGTCTGGTTCCCAACTGCAGCAGATCGTCGCCGGCCCGATTGTTGTTGATGGTCAAGTCAAGGGCAGCCTTGCTGGTGTGAGCCTCGGCAACATGGGCTGCTGTTTCAATGCCATAGTCTGCCCGCAGCCGGGTGTGAAGCCATTTGGGCAGGTTTGAAATGGTCGACGGCAATGCGGCCAATATGGTTTCACGATCGCGGCTGATGTTTCGCAGAACCGCGTTGATCAGCCCCTTCAGCCGCCGGGCTCTGTCGTCTTCTGCGGCAAGTGCAACACTAGTCGAAATGGCCGCGTGAGGTTCGGTTTCCATAAACAGCAACTGTGCAATACCGCACAAAAGAATAACCCTTGCCTTGCCGGTACGCGCCCGCAGTTGCTGTTCGACGTAGTTTTCCAGAATGGCCTCTATCTGACCTTTTCGGCGCAGTGCCGTTGCAGCCAGCGCGTGGGCAAAAGCGCGATCGCGCGGATCATCGACCTGCGTCAGACTGTCAGCCAGGGCTTCTTCCAGAAAGCGGCGTTCATACAACACGAGCGAAACGGCATTCACCGCCGCTGAACGCAGACCGAGGCCTTCGACCCTGACCGGGGATGGGGTGAATTTACGGGCGCGCTGTTTCTTCTTTACCCCCAAGGGCCAGCCGCCTTTTTGCCGGAGGAAGATCCGCGGCCTGCCTTTGACCAGGGGCCGGACGGCGAAGCCTGGTCCGAGGCTTGATCGTCGTCGGAAAAACCGGCGCTGCGAGGCATGGACATCTGCTCAAGCGCCTCTATGCGGTTTTGCGTATTCGGGTGGGTGGAAAACAAGTTGTCCATTCGCGCACCTGACAATGGATTGATGATGAACATGTGGGCTGTGGCCGGATTCGCCTCAGCTGTATCATTTTCAATCTGCTCAGCACCAGAGGCGATCTTGCGCAGTGCATTAGCCAGTGCATGAGGCTTGCCGCAAATTTCAGCGCCACGCCGATCGGCTGCGTACTCGCGGGTCCGGCTGATCGCCATCTGTACCAGCATTGCGGCAATCGGTGCCAGCAACATCATCGCAATTGTTCCAATCAGGCCCATCGGGTTATTGCGATCGCGACCACCGAAGAACATGGAAAAGTTGGCCAGCATTGAAATGGCGCCGGCAATGGTGGCGGTAACCGTCATGATCAGGGTATCGTGGTTCTGGATATGAGCCAGTTCATGTGCCATGACGCCTTCAATCTCGTCATAGTTGAGTTGCTGCATCAGGCCCGTGGTCGCGGCCACCGCAGCATTTTCCGGATTGCGGCCGGTGGCAAACGCGTTGGGTTGCGGATTGTCCATCACATAGATCTTGGGCATCGGCAGGCCGGCATTGTCAGCCAGTCTGGCGATCATGGCGTACAGTTCGGGGTTTTGTGTTTCGCTGGCTGCCTGGGCGCCATGCATCGACAACACAGCCTTGTCTGAGTTCCAGTAGGCATACACATTGGTGCCCGCCGCAAACAGCAGGGCGATCACCATACCGGTTTGTCCGCCCAGCATGAAACCGATGCCGATGAACAGGGCAGTCATGCCCGCCAGCAACACGGCTGTTTTCATATAGTTCATTGCTACACCTGTAATTGTGCCCGCTCGTTACCACCGCCTGTGGATACTCCGGCACATTGCCAATAACCGATAATGAGCAGTATATGTTTGTTGATCCGCCCCAATTCAATGAAAAGCTTGTAATGCCGCACCAGCCATCGGAAAAACCTCCCCTCAGCCCCGCTGCCAGGCGTGCGCTTGCCGAAGCCAGGAAAAGACGCGAGCAGGAAGCACCAAGTGAGCTGCCGGTCGAGATCGACGGGCGCGACGGGCCCGAACCCACCAGGTTTGGAGACTGGGAGAAAAAAGGCATCACAAGCGATTTCTAGAGCGGCACGGGTTCACGTGAACCCATAAAGTCGCTCAAGCACCTAAGAAGCGATCAGTTTTGTGATTTTTGACTGATTCAATCAAAATCATACTGATCTAGCAACCTGAGACGGTGTGCCACTTGCGGGTGTACGGCAACATGCTGTAGGTCCCGCGCATCTTTCAGCTAATACCATTGGGATGGTTCGACAGGAGAGAAATCAAATGAGCATCAAGGGCTCGGTCAAGAAGGTTGTGCTGGCATACTCCGGTGGTCTGGATACATCGATCATTCTGAAATGGCTGGAAAGCGAACTGGGTGCCGAAGTGGTGACCTTCACGGCCGATCTCGGGCAGGGTGAAGAACTGGAACCTGCGCGCAAGAAAGCCGAGATGCTTGGCATCAAGCAGATATACATTGAAGATGTGCGCGAGGAATTTGTTCGTGACTTCGTGTTTCCGATGTTTCGCGCAAATGCGGTGTATGAGGGAACCTATCTGCTTGGCACGTCCATTGCCAGGCCGCTGATTGCCAAGCGGCTGGTGGAAATCGCTGCTGAAACCGGTGCGGATGCAATTGCACACGGCGCAACCGGCAAGGGCAACGACCAGGTGAGATTCGAGCTTGCGGCGTATGCGCTTAACCCGGATATCAAGATCATAGCGCCGTGGCGTGACTGGTCCTTCAAATCCCGCACCGACCTGATCAATTTTGCCCAGTTGCATCAGATTCCGGTGCCGAAGGACAAGCAGGGAGAGGCGCCATTTTCAGTGGACGCCAACCTGTTGCATTCCTCATCCGAAGGCAAGGTGCTTGAAGACCCCAATGTGGAACCGCCGGACTATGTGTTCCAGCGTTCCGTCAGTCCTGAAGATGCGCCTGATTCTGCAACTGTCATAGAGATCGACTTCAGCAAAGGCGACGCAATTTCCATTGACGGCAAGGCGCTGTCACCGGCAACCTTGCTGGCAACACTGAATGATCTTGGCCGCGACAATGGAATTGGCCGGCTGGATCTGGTTGAAAATCGCTTTGTCGGCATGAAGTCGCGGGGTGTCTATGAAACGCCGGGTGGTACGATTTTGCTGACTGCTCATCGTGCGATGGAATCCATCACCCTGGACCGGGAGGCGGCTCACCTGAAAGACAGCCTGATGCCGCAATATGCCAAGATGATCTACAACGGTTTCTGGTTCGCGCCGGAACGTGAAATGCTGCAGGCACTGATTGACAAGAGCCAGCAGCATGTCGAAGGCACGGTTCGGCTCAAGCTGTACAAGGGCAATGTCATTGTCATCGGCCGCAGTTCACCCAAATCACTTTACTCGGATGAACTGGTGACGTTTGAAGATGATCGCGGCGCCTACGACCAAAAGGACGCGGAAGGCTTCATCCGGCTCAACGCGCTGCGCCTGAGGACCCTTGCGGCACGCCGGCGCAACGGCTAGCCGGGTCATTCAGCGCCACGCAATCTCGCAATGTTGTGAAAACGGTTTGGGCTCATTGTGTGCACAATGATGAGCATGACCCGGATCATTCTCATTCTGACAGTTGCCGCTCTGTTGATAATACCCACCTCGGCCGGCGAGCAGTCCAGCCGCGACCACCGGCTCAAGGGCCGCATTGTCAGGGCGCTGGCGGTAGAGCCGGGAAATCCATCACATGTGCTGGTTGGCCAGAAGGCGGACAAGGCGGGTTCCGGTCTGGTATTCAAAAGTCTGGATGGAACCCGGAACTGGCGCACCCAGAACGGCAATGCGCCGCTTTCGGCCAATGCAACAGATGTTCAGGCGGTTGCAGCAGTGTCCCCAGACCTGCTTCTGGCCGGAACCTGGAAGCACGGGCTTTATGCTTCGCGAAATGGTGGCCGTAAATTTGACCGCCTGGCCGGGTTTCCCGGCAGCGATATTCGAGACCTGCAGGTGGTTGGCGGCAAGATTTTCGCGGCTACGCCGCGACATGGCATTCTGGTCAGTACGGACCATGCGAAAAGCTGGACTTCCATCGGGCCGAACCAGGAGTTCTTCTGGTCCGTCAATATCATTGATGATGCGGTTTATGCCAGTTCGCTGGACAGCGGCGTTTACCGAAGACAGAATGGTAGCTGGGAAAAGATCTTTGACAAGGACAAGGCATCGGCTTTTGCAGCTACCGCACATCGCCGTGCCGTGGCCGGGGACAACGGGCTCTACATTGCTGAGCACGGCCCCTGGCGGCAAACACTCAGGGGCGAGAAATTTGCCGACGTTGTGATGCCGGACAATGACACCATTCTGGCGGGTACCTGGGGCGATGGTCTGCACATCATTCCGCTCTCGCAAATCGTTGGAAAACGCACTGCGCTGATCGATGCGGTCGTAAGAAACGACACTGCCGCCGCGGCGCAGCTTTTGAATGATGGCGCAGATCCGGACGGGTATGACGGCAATCGCAACACCCCGCTGATATTTGCAGCACGCGACGGACAGTTGAAGGTGGCCAAATTGCTTATCGATGCAGGCGCCTCTCCCGGCTGGGTTGACGGCGAGCAGGCCACGCCATTGATCCTGGCCGCGTTCAGGGACCATATTGATATGGTTCGGCTTCTGCTTTCCCTTAAAGTTGACCGCCAGCAACGCGACAAGTGGGGTCGATCAGCGCAGGATTATGCCATCAGGCGCGGTAAGGCTGATCCGATCTACAGACTTCTGCAGGAGCAGTGAACAGTGGTCACAAGAAGAACAATCATGTGGGCGTCCCTGGCCACCGTGCTGGCGGGATCGGTGCCGGGTAACCTCTTCGCAGACGCATCGCCAATGCCCGACAGCAGGATCATACCGTCGACCGGAGAGGAAGTTCCCTGTGTCGGCCTGGGGTCGTGGATCACCTTCAACGTCGGCAAGGATCAAAAACTGCTGGATGAATGCGCCGATGTCATGCAGGCGTTCTTTGACGGCGGAGGTCGTCTGATCGACAGTTCGCCGATGTACGGGTCGTCACAAGCGACCATCGGGTATGGCCTTGCCAGGCTTTCCAGACGCGACACGGTGTTTGCAGCAGACAAGGTGTGGACGCGCAACGCCGCCGGTGGCGCATTGCAGATCGCAAATTCCGGCAAGGCATGGCGTATGCCCGACTTCACGCTGCTGCAGGTACACAATCTGGTGGCGTGGCAGGCGCACCTTGAGTTGTTGTTCAGCCTCAAGGCTGAAGGGCGCCTGAAATATGTTGGCGTGACCACGTCGCATGGAAGCAGGCACCGTGAGCTGGAAGAGATCATGGTCAGCCAGCCGCTGGATTTCGTGCAACTCACCTACAATGTTCTTGATCGGGAGGTTGAAAAAAGACTGCTTCCGCTGGCGCGCGAGCGCGGTATGGCTGTTATTGCAAATCGCCCGTTTCAGCGGGGCCGGCTGGTGCGCGCGATGCAGCGCCACCGCCTGCCTGACTGGGCCGGTGAGGTTTCCGCAGACAGTTGGGCGCAACTGCTCTTGCGTTTCATCGTGTCTCACCCGGCCGTCACCTGCGCTATTCCGGCCACCACCCGGGTCGATCATGTGCGCGAAAACCTGCGCGCGGGATCAAAACCACCGCTTGCGCCTGAGATGCGCCAACGGCTGGTCGACTACATCCAGACTCTATGATGGACCGCTGGCTGAGTTATGAGCTTTCTGACCTGCTGATGTTTTCGCCACAGGTCTACTACCGGCAGATCGAACTCGCCAATCAGGATGTCTGGCCGGTTCAACTGATTACGGTTGCAGGTGGCTTGCTGCTGATAATGTCTGTCAACTTTGCCGTTCCGCAGAGAAATCGGATCATACCGGCTGTGTTGGCAATGGCCTGGTTTTGTGCTGGCTGGGGGTTTATCGCTTCACGCTATTCGGACATTCACATCGCGGGACCTCACATCGAGGTCCTGTTCTATTTGCAGGCTGCTGCGCTTGCGGCATGTGCAGTCATGTCTGACGGATTGGACATTGGGCCCCGGTCCAAAATCATGATCAGGGCCGTCACGATCTTGGTTTTGCTCTTGCTTGTCGCTTATCCGTTTCAGGCGTTGCTTTCGGGGAGATTTCTTACCAGCGCGGAAGTGTTTGGTGTGGCGGCTGATCCGACGGCGCTGGTCACGATTTTGATCATATGCGGCATGTGCAGAGGTTGGCGGCTGTTGCTCGCAGTAGCGCCATTCGTCTGGCTTGTATTTTCCGCAATGACCCTGTGGTCAATGGGATCAATGGAGGTCTGGATCGTGCTGGCGGGCTCGCTCGTGAGCGCCGCGTTTATGGCATACGGGGTATTGTTGCGACCGGGGCATTCCAGCCGGAAACCCGGATGAATTGTCTCCGGAAGCTGTCTCCTCCCGATAGGCCGGCAGGCTTGTTTTCCCAACAAGTGATTGGCTGCAAGCCTGAGTGGAGACACTGGTTATGTCATTGACCGGACAGAAGTGAGAGGCACGGCAATTTGCTCTTACACCAGAATAATGACTTGACCTTGCCTTGTCAGAACCAGCTACCAAACTTTACTTCGACTCGAAAAAATCCTTATGCGCAGATCCGCTGTCCATGCCTTCGCCATTCATCGCACGTGCGCCGACCGGCGAGCGCAACAACTCGAAAACACCGTCGAACTCTTCCTTTGAGTTGATATGCGGGTAGGGTTCCTCAGGTACCGGCACATCCAGCAATTTGCACAAAGGTTCCCAGCCATCCCCGGCCTCGAACACCAGCAGACGGTCAGGGCCAAAAGCACTTTTTACACTCGCAATATGTGCATTGAAGGCTGCAACACAAGCATCCCTGTCGTTGATATCGCCGCCAACATTATCGTCAACGGTGGCCTTGGCCATTCGGCCCCATTTGGTCCCCGAATACAGTTGTTGCAGTGTCGTGGAGAAGATCGTTTCCTGCGTGGACTGAAACCAGCGCTCCGCATCACGTACAGACAGCACTACTTTGGCTTCAGGATAAAATTCCGCGAGTTCTCTCCAGTAATTCGAGGCTGGAAAATCAACCGTTGCCGCATAGCTGCCAAAAATCGCATTCCAGTCTGGTTTTCCCGCCGCAGCATCAAGCCATAGATCCATATGGCCGGCATTGCCCAGGACTTCGCTCATATGATAACAGGGCGCTTGAAGCAGAGTTTCGAGAGCGAGTTTGAGAGACGCCGTGCCGGTTCGGCCAAAACCGGCGCCAATTACCTGTAGTTGCATGTTCTTTTGCCTCATTTTCCGGACCGGTCTCTGGTTCCTGATTGCGCTGTTGCCCATATATCCGAACTGGCGGTAAAAGCCCAACAAAACCTCTGCTTCCTGCGTAAGTCAGAAAACATGTTCCTGTCGGTATCGAAAGAGGCAGGATAATCGGCATGGGTCTTGCAGGCTTTGCAGTTTAACCATCCGCTTCAATATGCCCATTCCGTCTGCGGGCTGGCTGTGGTAGACGCGCGGTCAACTCAACCATTTTTACAAGTCCGGAAACCCTATGTCTCTGAGAAACATAGCCATCATCGCGCACGTCGATCATGGCAAGACCACCCTGATTGACCGCCTGCTGGCACAGTCCGGCACCATGCGCGACAATCAGCGCATGGCCGAACGCGCCATGGATTCGAACGATCTGGAGCGTGAACGCGGCATCACCATCCTGGCAAAGGTCACTTCGGTCGACTGGCAGGGTGACCGTATCAACATCGTTGATACGCCCGGCCACGCTGACTTTGGCGGCGAAGTGGAACGCATTCTCAACATGGTGGATGGTGCGATCCTGCTGGTGGATGCTGCTGAAGGCCCCATGCCGCAAACCAAGTTTGTGTTGCAGAAGGCCTTGAAAATAGGCCTGCGTCCGATCGTTGCGATCAACAAGATCGACAAGGACGAAGAACGCCACCAGGAAGTGATCAACGAGGTGTTTGACCTGTTTGCGGCGCTGGATGCCGACAATGATCAGCTTGATTTTCCGATTCTCTACGGATCCGCCAAACAGGGCTGGATGGCGCTTCAGCCGGAAGGACCCAAGGACGACATGTCCCAGTTGTTTGATCTTGTCGTCAGCCATGTGCCGGAACCGGTTGTCGAGGAAGGCCCGTTTCGAATGCTGTCCACGACAATCGAAGCCAACCCCTACCTCGGCCGGATTCTCACAGGACGCATCAGTTCCGGTTCGGTCAAGCCCAACCAGTCGATCAAGGCACTGGACCGTGACGGCAAACTGATAGAGCAGGGCCGTGTTTCCAAGGTGCTGGCATTCCGCGGTCTTGAGCGGACCCCGGTGGAAGAGGCAAAAGCCGGAGACATTGTTGCGCTGGCCGGTCTGTCAAAGGCGACCGTAGCCGACACCTTGTGTGCCGGTGAAGTCACTGAAGCCATAGCAGCCCAACCGATCGATCCGCCGACACTGTCGATGACATTTCGCGTCAATGACGGTCCGCTGGCCGGCAAGGAAGGTGACAAGGTGCAAAGCCGCGTCATTCGTGATCGCCTGCTGAAGGAAGCGGAAGGCAATGTGGCTCTGCAGATCAGGGATCTGGAAGGCGAGGCTTACGAGGTTTCGGGTCGCGGTGAGCTGCAACTGGCCATCCTTATCGAGACCATGCGGCGTGAAGGATTTGAATTGACGGTCGGGCGGCCACGTGTGGTGATGCAGCAGGATGAAGCAACCGGCCAGCGTCTTGAACCTGTGGAAGAAGTGATCATCGACGTCGATGAGGAGTTTTCCGGCGCCGTCGTCCAGAAGCTGTCGGAACGCCGTGGTGAACTGAAGGACATGCGGCCTTCGGGTGCCGGGCGCCAGCGCCTGGTGTTTCACGCGCCAACCCGCGGCCTGATCGGCTATCAGAGCGAACTACTGACCGATACCCGTGGCACAGCCATCATGAACCGACTGTTTCATGATTATGCGTCTTACATGGGGATCATCCCGTCGCGCCACACCGGTGTGCTGTTGTCCAATGGCGATGGCGAAGCGGTGGCTTACGCCTTGTGGAAACTGGAAGATCGCGGGCCGATGTTCGTGGAGCCCGGCATGAAGGTCTACAACGGCATGATCGTCGGTGAGCACACGCGCGGAAATGACCTTGAAATCAATGTGCTGAAGGCCAAGCAGCTGACCAACATGCGGGCGTCCGGCAAGGATGATGCGGTGTTATTGACTCCGCCAATCCGCATGACGCTGGAAAGGGCATTGAGCTACATTTCCGACGATGAACTGGTGGAAGTTACGCCCAAATCTATTCGGTTGCGCAAGGCCATCCTTGATGTGCATGAGCGCAAGCGTGCATCGCGGCGTGTTGATGAGGCGCTGAGCGCCTGACCCGGGTTTCTTCACGATTTATCTCCGATGATCCTGCACAGATGTGAAGTGATCACCGGAGCGAATTTGGCTATGCTGGCCGTGCTCAATCCGGTGTAACCGACAACAGCGAGGCATCATGAAAATGGCAGGCGGACAGGATATCAAATCGGCACTGGTGAACTGGGACGGTGTTCACGGCCTGCCTGATTTCGCCGCTATCGAGGATGGCGATTTCAATACAGCGTTCGCTGCAGCCATGCCGCTTCATCTGGCAGAGATAGAAGCCATTGCCGATAATCCGCAGCCGGCGAGTTTTGAAAATACCATTGCTGCGCTGGAGCTGTCCGGCAAAGCGTTGCGCAAAGTGCAGGCATTGTTCTGGCACCGTGCGGGTACCGACAGCACGCCGGCCATTCAGGAACTGGAGCGTGAAATCGGGCCCGAACTTGCCAGGCATCAATCGGCGATCTTCATGAATGACCGCCTGTTTGCACGGATCGAGGCGCTGCATGAAAGCCGGCAGGGGTCTGATTGGACGCCGGAACAGGTCCGCGTGCTGGAACAACACCACAAGGGCTTCGTGAAACAGGGTGCGAAACTGGCTGCTGCCGACAAGCACAGACTGGCAGAAATCGACCAGCGGCTGGCGGCGCTGGCTGCCGGGTTTGGCCAGAATGTGCTGGCGGACGAAAAGGACTGGATACTGTTGCTCGAAAACCAGGACGATCTGGCGGGCCTGCCTGACAGCCTGGTTGCGGCAATGGCCGGGGCCGCAACGCAACGCGATCACGATGGCAAGCATGCCGTGACCCTTTCCCGGTCGATTGTGGAGCCGTTTCTGGTTGCTTCATCGCGGCCCGATTTGCGCCAGATTGCCTTTGATGCCTGGGCGGCACGCGGCCAGAACGGCAGCGAGCACGACAATTCTGAAATCGTCGCTGAAACACTCAAGCTGCGTGACGAAAAGGCCCGGCTTCTGGGCTATGAAAGTTTTGCGGCACTGAAGCTGGACGGCACCATGGCCAAGACCCCTGAAGGTGTGGAAGGTCTTCTCGGCAAGGTCTGGCCGGCCGCGGTTTCAGGCGCTGCGAACCACGCCGCCCTGCTTGAAGAGATTGCAGTTGAGGAGGGTCACAACGAACCACTGAAGGCATCGGACTGGCGCTATTACACCGCAAAACTGCGCGAACGCGAGTTCGACCTGAACGAAGCGACGGTCAAACCCTACTTTCAGCTGGAAAACATGATCCTGGCCGCGTTCGATGTCGCAGGCAGGTTGTTTGGCCTGTCGTTCAGAGAGCTTGCAGATGTGGCCGGGCCGCATCGTGATGCCAGGGTGTTTGAAGTTCGCAACCGGTCGGGTGATGTCAGCGGGGTTTTCATCGGGGATTACTTTTCCCGGTCATCGAAGCGCTCCGGGGCGTGGATGAGCCTGTTGCAGAAGCAGCACCGACTGGACGGCGGCCAAATTCCCATCGTGTTCAACGTGATGAACTTCGCCAAGCCGGCCAAGGGTTCTCCGGCACTATTATCGCTTGACGATGCGCGGACGCTTTTCCATGAGTTTGGCCATGCCTTGCACGGGCTGATGTCCAATGTCACCTATCCGTCGGTTTCCGGGACTTCCGTGTCGCGGGATTTCGTGGAACTGCCGTCGCAACTGTATGAACACTGGCTGACAGTGCCTGAGATTCTGGAAAAGCACGCGTTTCACGTGGAGACCGGTGAGCCCATGCCGCAGGAATTGCTGAACAAGCTTCTGGCAGCCCGCACCTTCAATTCCGGATTTGATGCGGTTGAGTATACCGCATCAGCGATTGTCGACATGCGGTTTCATCAAGCTTCGCACGACAGCAGTTCGAACCTGGATCCAATCGGGTTTGAAGCGCAAGTTCTGGCCGAGCTGGGCATGCCGGAGGCGATAATCATGCGTCATCGCACACCGCATTTCCTGCATGTCTTCTATGGCGACGGCTATGCGGCGGGCTATTACAGCTATATGTGGTCTGAAGTGCTGGATGCCGACGCGTTTAAGGCGTTTGAAGAGGTTGGTGATCCGTTCGACCCATCATTGGCAAAACGGCTTGAGCAGCACATCTATTCAACCGGTGACTCGATTGATCCGGAAGCTACCTACACGGCTTTCAGAGGGCAGATGCCGACAGCCGATGCGATGTTGAACAAACGTGGTTTGGCGGTCTGATACCAAATTCAGTTGGGATCGCCTGACAGGTCGCCGCGATTGCCGTAAAATTCCGGCCGTTTTGCTCCACAGATGAAGTCAGCTGCCCGGCTGTCGACCAGCTCGCGGGCCAGCACATTGGCGTCGCTGTTTGCCAGCGCGTCGACATAGCCGACCACGCATGCCTGCGGGTCATCTCGCTGTCCGACACGTGATACCACCAGCACCTGTCCAACCCTGGCCGGGTCAGCAGATCCGGCATCGTCGGTGTTTTCTATAAACCATCGCAGGATTGCGGCAACCGGCCTGTCATCATTCAGGCGCCATTCGATCGTGTTCGATACGCGGTTCCATTGAGCAAAACTTTGCCAGACGTTCTGCCGTTCAGGGTCGACGTAACCAAACTGTACCGAATGGCGCAGATCACCTTCTGCGAAGTGTACGGCGTAGTCCTTGTATCCTTCGCACAGCAGCGAAACGGATCCGCCCTCTTCAATTTCTTCGATGACCTTGCAGGTTTTTTTGAAATCCAGCGTGGTATAGACACTGGTCATGCCGTCAGCGAGAGCCAGCGCAGCCGATGCGACTAGAGTACATACAGCCAACAGCGGTGTTCTCATGTTATATCACTCCTGAACTTTGCACCTTAACGGACGAATGGTTGCTTTTTCAGCTCTACGTCGCCGCACTCGCATATCAAGGAAATCAGATGCGCATAGACGCCATATCCATCGGGACAAATCCACCTGAAGAGGTCAATGTCATTATCGAAGTGCCGATTGGCGGCGAACCCATCAAGTATGAAATGGACAAGGCTGCCGGTACAATGGTGGTCGACAGGTTTCTTTATACATCGATGCGGTATCCGGGCAATTACGGCTTTATCCCGCACACCTTGTCTGAAGACGGCGATCCGGTGGACCTGCTGGTGATTTCACAGCGTACGCTGGTGCCTGGCGCGGTGATTGCCGTGCGCCCGGTTGGTGTCATGAAAATGGTCGACGAGGCAGGCGGCGACGAAAAGATTATCGGGGTTCCGGTGAGCCGGATATCAATGCGTTATGAAAAAGTGCGTGATTATACCGATTTACCGGAAATCCAAGTCAGGCAGATTGAGCATTTCTTCCAGCACTACAAGGACCTGGAGACAGGCAAGTGGGCGCGAACCGACGGTTGGGGAGATGCCGAAGAAGCCCGCGCACTGATTGTTGAAGCCATCGAGCGTGCCAGGGCTGCCTGATCCGGATAACCCTTGCGGGGTCTACATTTGCGGGACAGGCACGCCCTTGATGGCGCAGGCCGCGTGAACCGTGTTGTGCAACAGGCAGGCTATGGTCATCGGCCCGACACCGCCGGGTACCGGGGTAATCGAGCCGGCTACTTTTGCGCAATCTTCATAGTCGCAATCACCGACAATCCGGTTCTTGCCGTCACGTTCGATGCGGTTGATGCCGACGTCGATGACGCAGGCGCCGGGCTTCAACCAGTCGCCCTTGACCATTTCCGCCCTGCCGACAGCCGCTATCACCAGGTCTGCGCGGCTGACCACGCCCGGCAGGTCCCTGGTGCGGCTGTGAGCGATTGTCACGGTGCAGTTTTCCTGCAGCAGCAGCTGGGCGACCGGCTTGCCGACAATATTGGATCTGCCGATCACCACGGCCTCGAGACCTGTCAGGGAACCGAGAGCATCCTTGGCCAGCATGACACTGCCAACCGGTGTGCAGGGAACCAGCGAATCCTGGCCGGTCGCCAGTCTGCCGGTATTGATCACATGGAAGCCGTCCACATCCTTTTCGGGGTTGATGGAATTGATCACCTTGTTTGAATCGATGTGATCGGGCAGCGGCAATTGCACCAGTATGCCGTGGATTGACGGATCGTTGTTGAGTTGTTCCACAACTGCCAGCAGATCGGCTTCCGACGTGGTGGCGTCCATCTTGTGTTCGACGGATTTCATGCCGACTTCGACGGTCTGTTTCGCCTTGTTGCGCACGTAAACCTGGCTGGCCGGATCTTCGCCGACCAGGACGACGGCGAGGCCCGGGACCAGATCATGTTCGGCTTTCAGACCGGCAATGGCTGTGGCTATGCGTCCGCGAAGACCTTCTGCAAATTTTTTTCCATCAATTACTTTGGCTGCGCACATGGTAAACTCTCTGCCCTTTGTGGATGGTAGTTGTTCTGTATCTTGTGGAATCGGCCTGCCTGAACCTGTTCCGTCCGCGTCATTCCGGGTTTCATTGGCGACACACGGATAGGCGGTCAGACCAGGTACTCGTGCAATAAACGCTGCAGGAACATCAAGCCCAGCAGCAGGACCAAGGGTGACAGATCGATGCCGCCAAGGTCCGGCATGAACCGTCTGATCGGCGCGAGCAGGGGCTCTGTCAGGCGATGCAGGGTGTAATTGATCTGACGCACGATGTGGTTTGAATTGTTCAGGACATTGAATGCGATCAACCAGCTCATCACGACCATGATGATGATGATCCAGAACACAATGTTTACAAGCTGATCGAACAGCCACAGAAAAGAAAGCATGTAGTGTTCCTTGTTGGTTAGATCCCAGGCGACAGGTTTAACCGGGGCGTGTTGATTGCGCAAGCAGAGGCGTTTGGCGTTGTTTTTGGCAAGCTAAAACGGATTAACCTGATGGTGTTGCAGATATGCAACACTTTTTGAGAATCGTTTTACACTGACTTTAAACTGCCGCAGCGACATGTTAAGGATTCGTCGCTTATCTGATTACCTAGAACGTATCGGACTATAACGGTATGAACAAAACAAAAAGGGCGATTGCCGCCACTGCGATAGCGCTTTCATGCGTCAGTTTTCCAGTAGCAGCGTCGGCCAGTGAATACGATGAGATTTTCCAGCAAAGATATGATGCTCCCGAGGATATCGGCGTGCTTGGACAGTTTGTTTCCAAGGCCGTTGAAGTTGGTCAATACGACCAGGCAATATCTACGCTGGAGCAGCATCTGGTAAAGTATCCGCGTGATGCCAGGGCGCGGCTTAACCTGGCGACGGTATATGCAAATACCGGGTCATGGGAGCTTGCCGGCCGCAACCTCGAAATAGCGCTTTCGGTTGGAGATCTGACACCACTGGAGACCAAGCAAGCCGAGGAACTGGCAGCGAAAGTAAAGGGAGCACAGGCCGGTTTCGAGTGGGTTCTCGACATGACGGTTGGGGTTCGTTCAACATGGCTGGACGTGGAAGACCGGAACCGGGCCTGGAGAGACCGGCAAGACTGGAATCCGTTTGCAGCCGTTAACACGGCCCTGAAAATTGATCTTGATACTCCGCTCAACGACGTGCTGGTGATGTCGGCGGCCGGGCTGGTTGAACGGCGCTATGAAGATATCAATCAGGGCGGCGATGATCCAACCAGCTTGTTTGTTTTTGATCCCGTCAGCGGCATTCATGCCCATCATCGCGGCCGCATTGCCGCTACGCTGGACAAGGGAATTCCCGTGGTGGATCTGGATGCCATGCGCGTGCAGATCGCGGCATTTGGACAGTTCAGGACCTATAATCCCAGTGTTGTGGAAGTTGCTCTTGGAACGTCTGTCCGCCTGATTGTCCAGCCGTCAGTTGACACGTCATTTTACGGCGAGGCCTCGTACGCCAATCTGGAACAATCCTCGAATTTGACCGGTGATCACCGGTTTGGCGCCGAAGTCGGTGCCAGCAAGCGGTTGTCTCATGAACACACGGTAGGTATGGCAGCGCGCTATCAACGGGAAATCACGGATGGCGGAACCAGTGTTAACCGGCAGCGCGAAGTCGAACTGAACTATGCCGGTGTGATGCCGTTTGAGATACTGAATTTGCTTTGGACTCATCAGGTGGCGGGGGCATACGGGGATTTCAGGACCAAGGACGGCGCATTCAATCCGGCAGTCGTGAGTGCCGGGACCGGAAATTACTGGAGAGCCAGCTGGGATCACGCATTCCACCTGGATGGCTACAACAGAATAGATCTGGGATACGTGGTTCGCGAGAGTGACTATGACGGTGCCGGGTTCTTCGATCCGGGCTCGATGTCACATACTTTGAGCATGAGTTTTACGAAGAGCTTCTAACGCCAAAAGGCTGGTGAAATGAAAACAAACACACGTAGATTTGCTGCTCTCGCCTGTGCGGGACTTGTGTCGGTGGCCTTGCCTGCAGGTGCAATTGCAGAGTCGGTTGGCAAGATGACGGCGGTGCAAACCCAGGTCAGGAAAGCAGGGGCCGGCGTCATAGGTGTCGGGGCCGGCATTTCGCTTGGCGACCGGTTGCGGAGCAATTCAACCGGCCTTGGCCTGATCGTGTTTCAGGATGAGTCGAGTGTGAAGCTTGGGCCCAACTCTAATTTGACGATTGATGAGTTTGTGTACAGTCCCGGTGGTTCCGGCAGTTTTGGAATCAGTATGGATCGCGGCGTTTCAAGGTTTTTTGGTGGCCAGGTGTCGAAAAAGGGCCAGATGCGGATTACCACACCGCACGTAATCCTCGGCGTGCGCGGGGGAGTTTTTGATTTGCAGGTCAGCGCCAGCGCTGGCGGTAAGAGCAAAGCAATTTTGCGGG
Organism: Alphaproteobacteria bacterium; assembly: GCA_024640405.1. Taxonomy (GTDB): domain Bacteria; phylum Pseudomonadota; class Alphaproteobacteria; order Rhizobiales; family Aestuariivirgaceae; genus Anderseniella. The sequence goes on from JAHEFB010000033.1 coordinate 39,084, forward strand.
CGGGCAAATTGACTTGCATTTTAAGGGACGTGATCCTGGTGATTACGAATCCTGGTTTCGCCTGTGTTTCGGATGGTGGTTCAATCAACATTGTTAAAGCTGTGAATTCCCTGCCAGATCTCGACAGCCCGGCCAGAATAGCCGGGACGAAAGTGCCTGGCGACAAGGGACCGGGGCTCGAAGTTGATGCAGGATGCGCCAGTCCCGGTGCCCATCTGACGGAGGCGTGCCAGAGTCAAGGTGGGCGATTACCAACTCCCGGCACCGGAAGTGGTACGGGCATAGATAATCCCATCCGCACAGGGACGGAGGGCAAAGGGAATGATTGCTATCCGTACTGCGATGGGTGAGTAGACTGTATTATCACTTTAGAGCGAGGATCGGTGTCCTGATCCTGATTGCCTTGCTGATCGGATCTCACTTCGCTTTCGACTCCAGCCTTGATGAGTTGCGCGGCAAGTCTTTTGATTTCTACCAGCAACTGAGTCCAAGAACAGTGGCCGCCGACAATGTTGTCGTGGTGGGGGTGGACGACGAGTCCATTGGTGTCGAGGGCAGATGGCCATGGCCACGTAATCGGATCGCCGATCTCGTTGACGCGATCCATTCGGCAGGCGTGTCGGTCCTGGGGATTGATGTGCTGTTTTCAGAACCCGATGAATCGCCCGGCGGCAAGGCAAGAGACGGCAGGCTGGCTGCGGCAATTGCAGCCTCTTCGACCATCCTTGCAACCAGTATAGGAGACCTTCCCGGCTCAAGTACGCCTGACACAAAAGTCGGGTGGGCCGTTGTCGGCAACGCTGATGCGGATAGGCTGCCCTGGTTGCCGGGTGTCATAGCGTCAACGCCGACGATCCGGGCAGGCGCGGCCGGGCTGGGTATTGTCAGATCAGTCTCGGACAGTGACGGCGTGGTACGCAGTGTGCCCCTGGTATGGGCATCAAAGACGGCTGACCGGTTATCGCTGTGGCCCGCCTTCAGCCTGGAGCTTGCCAGGGCTCACCTGTCGGAAAGCGGTTATGCCCTGCGGGTTCGCCCGTCGGGTTATGAAGCGCTTAAGCTCGGCGACAGGATAATCCCGCTATCGAACGGCGGGGCCATCTGGCTGTGGGAACAGGCAAACCCTATACCGCGGGTGTCGGCGCTGGATGTGATGGCAGGCCAATCGGGCGATGTCCTGAAGGGGCGGATTGCAATCTTGTCCGTCAACGCTCTCGGGGTGGATAAATTTCATACTACGCCGACAGTGGCTGCACGGTCGGGTTCTGAAATTCACGGGGTTTTCGCCAATCAGATTCTCGAAGGCAAGTTCCTGTTCGAGCCGGCAAATGCGAAAATCATCGAGCGGGGCTGGTTTTTGGTATCAGCTGTGTTGCTGTTGATCGCGTCATACTTTTTCGCCAACCGAATCTGGCTTCTGCTCGCGGCGGGAATAGCGCTTTGCGTCGCGCCAATGATTGGCGGTTATGTCTCCTATCTTTATTCCGCGCGCCTGTACGAGCCGGTTCAACCGGCAATTGGCCTGGCAGGGGTGGCGCTGGCCGAGGTCTACAGCCTGTTCAGGGAATCCGACGCCCGCCGCCGCCAGTTGTCGCGCCAGTTCTCGCAATATCTGTCGCCAAATGTGGTTGCCATGCTCAGCGAGACTCGTCGCGATCTCACAACCACGGCCGAAAAACGTGAGATTACCGTCTTGATGATGGATATGCGCGGTTTCACTTCGAGCAGCGAAAGCCTGCCGGCAGATGAGATCAATGCCACGGTCAACTGCTTCCTGACGCTGGCCAGCCAGGAAATTTTCGAGCGGGACGGCACCATAGACAAATTCATGGGCGATGCCATTCTGGCGTTCTGGAATGCGCCGGTCGATCAGGCTGATCATACGGACCGGGCTCTGCAGGCCGTACTCGCCATCCGCGCGGCGCTGGCTACGGAAAACCTGCAGCGTGAGAAAGACGGCAAACCGCCGATACGCGTGGGTGCGGGTATTGAAACCGGGATCTGTTCGGTCGGCAATTTCGGCTCCGATATCCGGTTTGACTATACAGCAATCGGGTCGAGCGTGAATATGTCGGCAAGGCTTGAATCGGCCACCAAGGCAACCGGATGCCCGGTATTGCTGGGCCCGGGATTTGCAAAACGTCATGGCGACGGCATTGAACCGGTTGGCAGGATTGAGTTGTCTGGATTTGCCAATCCGGTGCAGGTATACGCGCCCACTGGTCTCAAACCTGCCAGTTAAAATGTCTTTGGGAGACCAACAAAAAAGCGGAAGGCCCCAACAAGGGCACTTCCGCTCTGTGTAATTTGGTTGAGTACGCTATACAATGATCTCAACTGCCGAGGACTACGCAATCATCGTGCCAAACTGGAAATCTGCTAGATGTAGTGGAGGGTAACTGAAAAACCGCAATAAATTGTGACAAGCGCGGTTTGGTGGTCGTCACTCCGGGAAGAAGACTTGCAAAACGCACAAACCGGTTTTGCAAAATGCAACAAATACCAGATCGCTGTTACCGAGATCTGGTATACATGGCTTCAGCGCGCTCTATTCAGCAGCGAGAGCGGTTGCGGGAGACTGTGCCGTTGCCAGCCAGCTGTCGAGGAATCTGTCCAGCCAGCAGTCGACCGCGGGATCGTGAACGAAACGGTCACTGTAATGGCTATCCCGCGACCGCGCGCCGGGCAGCGCCAGCCGGTGTTCTGCCTTGACCAACCAGCGGTTCATCATCTTGTGGGTGACTTCAGGATGAAACTGGATTGCGAATGCCGTGTCGCCGTACCGGAAAGCCTGTTTCGGGAAGTGCCCCGGCGAGGTTGCCAGACAGACCGACCCGCCGACCAGATCAAAACCTTCGCGATGCCACTGGTAAACCATCTGCGGCCACGGCCCGTATTCAGCACCTGCCGCGGTCGGAGAAATATCGTAGTATCCGATTTCTGCCCGGTCGTCCTCGTAGCCGTATACCTTGCCGCCCAACTGTCTGGCGAGCATCTGGCCGCCAAGACATATGCCCAGGAACGGCACACCGGCTGCAAGTGGTTTGGCAATCCAGTCAATTTCAGTCCGGATGAAGTCATGCTCGCAATCGTCATTTGCGCTCATCGGCCCGCCGAAAATAACGGCACCTGCATAGTCTTCAATATTGTCCGGAAGCGGTTCACCGAGAGCCGGTTTGCGAACATCGAGCTCGTAGCCCTTTTCGAGCAGCTTCATCCCCACGCGACCGTGCGTGGAGTTTTCCTGATGCAGAACTATGGCGATGCGTTTGGTCATTTTCCTCTACGTCGTCATTCCGTTTTGATGCAATGCGGGTTTGTTTAACAGACTCTACATCGCAGATACACCACCATCCAGTTTCAGCTCGGATCCTGTCATGAACGACGACTCGTTGCTGGCCAAGTAAACCACAGCCCATGCCACATCTTCAACTGTTGCAATCCGGCCCAGGGGAATTTGCCTGGCCAGTTTGCGTCTGCTGACTTGCGGGTCGTCTTTGTTTGCCACCTGATCCACCATTCCTGTGTCAACAAATGCCGGATGGATCGAATTGCAGCGCACACCAGGGTGTGACCGCGCGGCATGCAGGGCGACCGATTTGGTGAGCATGTGGACGCCGGCCTTGGCGGCATTGTATGCAGCGAAATTTGCGCTCGCGATCATTGATGAAATCGAGGCGATGTTGACGATTGAAGCCGGCGCACTTCGAGACAGCACTGGCAGGGCTGCCTGACATCCCAGATAGACCGACTTCAGATCGACGTTCATGGTGCGGTCCCAGGCTGCCTCGTCCAGATCCTCAACCGTTCCGGGAATGATGATGCCTGCATTGTTGACCAGAACATTGATGCCGTCCATCAACTGGCTGGCCTTGTCGACCGCACAAGTCCAGGCCTGCCTGTCTGTAACATCGAGCTTGATGGCGGCATGACCTGACAGGCTTTCAGCGGCCCGGTTGGCTTCCGGCAAATCGATGTCGGTGATCACCACGTCGCAGCCATGCTGTGCCATGAGCCTTGCACAACCCAGACCAATGCCTCGGGCTGCACCGGTCACCAGGGCTTTTTTGCCGGCCAGTCTCATTCTGCGCACTCCTGTTGTCTCGACAATGACGTTCAGTTTCCACGCTGGCAAGATTACGCTCAAGTCAAACCAAACCTATCCCGCGATTCGGTTTGACCGCAAACGGGAATGACGGCATGAAAACAATCACACTGGAGCGACATGAACTGACGTTGGGCGTTGGAAGTTGTTCCGGCACATTGAAAGCGACCCCGTACCGGAGACAGGATCAGATGAGTATTACCCTTGCCAAGAGCCGTAAGATTGTATCGGTTGCACTTAAAAAGGCCCAGGAAATTGGTCTGACAAAACCGATGACCGTTGTGGTGCTGGATGCGCGCGGCACCGTGAAGGCATGCGAAAGCCAGGACGGCAGTTCAACACTGCGATTCAGGGTGGCCTTCGGCAAGGCCAATGGCTGCATCGGGCTTGGTATTGGTGGCCGCGCAATATTCGCCCGCGCCAACGAGCAGGCCTACTTTGTCCAGGCTGTGAATGCGCTGGCAGACGGCAATCTGGTTCCGGTGCCGGGCGGCGTGCTGGTGCGTGATCGAAAGGGAGCGATTATCGGAGCGGTCGGCGTAACGGGCGACACGTCCGACAATGATGAAATTTGCGCAGTCGCCGGTATCGAAGCCGCAGGACTTCAGGCAGACACCGGCGGTTGATGGAAGTGAAATAATTCCATCAAACGGGTGCTGTCGCCCATTCCGGCCAGCACCTTAAGCAGTGTCAGCCTTCGGCTGCCAGTCTGCAGGCGCCATCTCGAAGCCCGAAAACTCAAACCCGGGTGAAACGGTGCAGCCTACAAGGGTCCAGTCTCCCAGGCTTGTTGCCGACTGCCAGACACCTGCCGGGATAACAATCTGTGGCCGTCCGCCGGCAGACATGTCCGGACTGAGCTGGTGGCGGGTAACGCCCCTGCCTTCAGGCGACAGCGCCAGTTCCAGCGCGGCTCCGGCATACCAGTGCCAGGCCTCGGCTGCATCAACCTTGTGCCAATGGCTTACTTCACCTTGCTGGAGCAGGTAATAGATCGCCGTTCCGGTACTGCGCTCGCCGGGGGCTGTCGGCGCTCTCCAGGTTTCGCAATAGTGGCCACCTTCGGGATGGGGCTGAAGCCCCAGGGTTTCGATTATCTGCGCTGCATCGTGCATTCATCAACTCCGGCTTTGAGGGTGACACTACCCTATCAGACCAGCCTGGCAAGCTTGAGAAGATTTGTGCAACGCCTGCCATTCACTTGTGGCCAAACATCATCTCACGCTTGCCGGCGAAGCCTTTTCGTTTGCTGACCGTGAAACCCGCTGCCTGCAGGTTTCGGCGCACCCAGGCGGCTGCGGTGTAGGTTGCGAAACTGCCGGTTCGGGTCGTGTGGTCAAAAACCTGTTGCAGCAGTGCCGGAGACCACATGTCCGGGTTGCTGGCGGGTGAAAATCCATCGAGATACCAGGCATCGGCCAGACCCTCCCAATCAGCAACAGCCTGTTGAGCCTCGCCGGGAATGACCTGAAGCATGGTTTGTTCATCCATCTGCCACTGTCCCGGCAGCGGTGCCGGATCCCGCCATCGATCAATCAGCGCGTCGGACAAGGATCCCAGATTGTCCCATGGCGCCAGCGCCCGGGCCATGTCGTCCGCGCTGATCGGGTAGGCTTCAAATGAGGTGAACAACAGGTGCTGTGTGGCAGAACGCGCGGCAATCCAGCAACGCCAGGTTTCCAGGAAATTGAGCCCGGTGCCGAAACCAAGCTCGGCAATGGAAAAGTGGTCGGGACCTTTCCAGCGTTGCGGCAACCGGTTTGCCTCAATAAACACATATGCCGTTTCAGCCTGGCCAGCCCTGCGTGAATAGAAAGTGTCGTTGAACAGGGATGACCTGGGAACAGTGCCTTCTTCCCAGTCTACAGGGTGTTTGACCATGGACATTTTGCCGTTGCGGATACCGGACCGAGCCGGAGCGAGGTTTTCAGTTTCAAGAGACGGATTTGCCATATAGTGCGGTCATGGCAGCTCAATCAAATCAAATACCAGCAAATCCTGACCTCGTGATAATCGGCGCAGGCGTGGTGGGTCTGTGGTGTGCGCGCAAGGCCATGCAGTCCGGCCTGAGTGTCGTGATAATCGACAAGCAGCAGGTCGGTCACGGTGCCAGCGGTGGCATTCTTGGCGCGCTGATGCCGCATCGGCCGGTAAACTGGACCGAGACGCAGGCTTTTCAACTCGACGCGCTGATGTCGCTGGAAACCGAAATCGCCCGTCTGGAGTCGGAAACCGGGCTGTCGTGCGGCTATAACCGGTGTGGCCGGATCATGCCGATCAACTCCGAAACCTTTCTGGCTGAACACCGGCAGTGGCAGGCGGGGTCGAAGCAGAGATGGCCGGCCGCGTCTGTCTCTGGAGCTCCGGTTTTTTGGGACATAATTCATGGCGTGCCGAGGCCGGGCTGGCCCAGGTTGAAATCGGCGTATGTGGGCTACAGCTTTGACACGATGAGCGCCCGTGTCAATCCACGCAGCCTGCTGAAGGCGCTGGTTCACGCCATCAAGCATGAAGCCGTCATAGTGGAAAATTGCTGGGTTGAATCGATTTCAGAGACCGGCAGGGTGTTTCTTGCAAACGGGACAAGTTTTTCACCGGGCCATGTCATCGTGGCAGCCGGTCACGAAAGCTTTGCCCTGCTGCGCCCGGCGCTGAACTGTCAGCTCGGATGGGGCGTCAAAGGCCAGGCCGTTATGTTGCGGCCGGCCCGGGAATCGTTTGCAAACCAGCCGATCATCTATAGCGGCGGCACTTATGTAATCTCTCATGGGGACGGGCTTGTGGCGGTTGGGTCCACGTCGACGAAAGCTTTCAAGGATGATCGGGTGGATGAACTGGTTACCCACCAGTTGATGCAACGCGCCGGTGAACTTTGCCCGGCGCTGGCGGGTGCCACAATCGTCGAGCAATGGGCGGGAATCCGGCCGCGGGCCGCAGGCCGCGATCCGGTTGTCGGGCGGTTACCCGGCGCACCCGATATCATCGTGGCCTCCGGCGGTTTCCGGATCACCCTCGGCATCGCCCACAAGATGGCGGATGCGGCACTGGCGCTGGTGCGGGATATACCCTGCCAACTACCAGGCAGTTTTGCTGTGGAAAAACATGTTGCAAAGGCGAGCTAAGGTGCCTGGAACCTGAACAGATTTTTA
>JAHEFB010000033.1:46437-47643 GCA_024640405.1 Alphaproteobacteria bacterium
GATGGCGGATGCGGCACTGGCGCTGGTGCGGGATATACCCTGCCAACTACCAGGCAGTTTTGCTGTGGAAAAACATGTTGCAAAGGCGAGCTAAGGTGCCTGGAACCTGAACAGATTTTTATATCCGGCGCTTGCCCTCGGCCACGCGCGGTTGCATTCTCTCAGGCCACGAATATCGCCGCTGCCTTAATCACTGGAAAGGATCATACATGCTGGACCTGGGAAACCGCGTTTCAATTTATCAGCCGGAACAGGACGGGCTGACTTTCCCCGAGATTCCCGAGTTTGACAATGTTGCGGATGAACGCCGGCATCGCAAGGAACGGCTGGTTGCGGCGTGCCGGGCGTTTGCGCTCAAGGATTTCGACTATGGCTTTGCAGGACACCTGACCGTGCGCGATCCGGAGCGCCCCGAGCTTTACTGGACCAATCCGATGTGCGTTCACTTCGCCAGGGTGAAAATGTCGAACCTGATCCTGGTCGATCATCAGGGACGGGTTGTCGAGGGCGACTATGCGGTGAACCGGGCAGGCTTCGTGCTGCACGCAAATGTGCACGAGGAACATCCCGACATCATTGCCATGTGTCATGCGCACACCATCTACGGCACGGCCTTTGCCGCGACGGGCCGGCCGATCGAACCTATTACCCAGGACGCGTGCGCGTTCTTCGAGGATCATGTGCTCATCGGCGACTCGGCCGGTGCGGTGGCAGTGGAAAATCATGCTGGTTCAGACGTGGCCAAGGCGTTTGCAGGGGTTAAGGCCGCGATCCACCAGAACCACGGCTTGCTGACCGCCAGCCGCCACAGCATCGAAGCTGCCGCGTTCTGGTTTATCGCGCTGGAGCGCTGCTGCCAGCAGCAACTGGAAATCGCGGCGTCCGGCATCGAGCCGATCCGTGTGCCGGAAGAAAGCGCCCGTTACAGCCGCAAACATGTCGGCAGCGAATACATCGGCTGGCTGCACTTCCAGACCATATGGGATCAACTGAAAACGGATCAGCCGGATATGTTCGAATGAGATGCTGCCGGCTTGGGGGGATGCGGCAGCATTACCCGTTATAGGGGTTGCAACTGCTGGTAGGCAAACCGGAGGATGCATCGGCGGGTCACCGAATTTTGGTTTTTCGAAGAGTGCGTCGAGCGGCGCGCAGGAAAATGGTGCCGCTTAGGTGATTCGAACACCTGACCCCATCATTACGAAT
>JAHEFB010000096.1 GCA_024640405.1 Alphaproteobacteria bacterium
GTTGTACATCGATGTTTCCAGCTTTCCGTCCAGGCTGGACCGCGGCAGTTCGAGGTCTTCATATTCCGGATCGATCGAATAGGGCAGGAAAGGCACATTCTGCTTGGCTTCACCCATGGACGCCTTGCCGGATACCCGGAAGCGTTGCGAGAATCGATACGCGCCGCTGAGGCTGATCAGGTGGAATTTGTTGTCCGGTTCCAGCGCACTGCGTGAGACTTCGTCACCCCAACCGGACGCAAACGGGTTATCCCAGGTGACAGAGAGATTGTCGTTGTTGAACTCCGAACCCATGAACCCCAGGCGTATTTGACCGCGATTTGCGTTGAATTCAATCCCGGCATTCAGGATGTCCGTCGTGGTATCAAGTGGCGCGGGAAACCAGGCGGCATTGATCGCAAACACACCGCCACCAAAAGCCCGGGTCCCACTTTGATCCTGGCGTTCGTAGTCAGCCCGCAGGGTCCAGGCGCCTCCGAAGCGGGCAGTCAATCCGGCGCCGTAGGTTTCGCGCTTCCTTTCAAGGGTCGCCGGCGCCATGGGCTGCGTTTTCCAGTCACCCGGTAATGTGAGTTGGTCAGTTCCCACTCCGGTATAGGGCGTGGCGGTTCCATAGCCCAGGTACCGTGGTATTTCCTGGTACCTGGCCCGTGCTTCCCAGGTTCCCTGTTGGCCGCCGCGCATATCCAGCCGCCGGCTGCTTATTCCCAGGTCGTGACCGACGAAATCGAAATAGTAGCCTTCTGCATTGCGATAATGGCTGTCACCTCGGGCTTCAAGGTAGAAGTCGTTATTCAGCATGCCGCGGTAGTCGGCAAACCCGGGTGTGGGATCATCGACATAAATCAATCCAAGCGCCCAATCACCGAACCATCCGCTGGAAATCGGGCAGAGCTTGCACACCCATTTGGTCGTGTCGGGGGCATCTGCAACTTCATCGGCCGATACCGGGCTGATGAGCAATGGAAGCAGGCAGGCGCCCAGTGTCTTCAGAATGGAGTGCGTGGGACGGTGTTTCATTGACTGTGCCTCCTATCTGATTTGTGACGAGCCGGATGGATGGTTCGAACCGTGCACCTGCGTATGACAGTTCTGGCAACCGCGTGCCAGCAGGAACCGGGAATTGGCGTTGCTATCCATGTCGTCACTCGTGTAGGCCTCGCCGGGATGACCGGAGGCCGAGTGGCACTGCTGGCAAAGCAACGGTGGCCGCTTGGTCAGCATGGCGGGATGATTGCTGCCGTGCACATCGTGGCAAAGTGTGCACGATTCGGTGACCGGAGCATGCTCCCACAGGTAGGGGCCGCGCTTTTCGGCATGACAGCGGTAGCAGGTGTCGTTGACGTTGTCTTCAGTCAACAGGAAATCGTTATTGCCGTCATGGACATTGTGGCAATCACTGCATGCCATGCTGCCAAAGCGCAAGGGATGACCGGATGCCTTGTAGGTATCCTGGCGTGTCCGGGAGTGGCAGCCGAAGCAGACTTCCTGCTGCTCGAGTGAATCAAACATCGGATCACGATCGGCATGAGACTGGTGGCAGGAAGCACAACCCACATCCACGCTTTCATGTCGGCTGCCGAACCAACCAGCGCCGGTATGGCTTTCATGACAACTCAGGCAAGCCGCGTTCTGCTGCGAGACAGGCGTGGGACTGCCCTCTCCGAAAACGACCGGCACCGGCACTTCAGACTTCTTTTTGGCCTTCTGATGTTCCTGCGAGGGTCCGTGGCAAGCCTCGCATTGCAGGTTTGAGAAAGGCGCCTCCGGGTCGGTAAGTGACCCGTGTTTCGTATTGAAAATGGACATCACCGACCACTTCTCATTTTTGTGGCATGTGAGACAGCTGTCGGCGCCTTTTGACGAGTATTCCTGGGCAGTTACGATTCCCGGGAAGACCATCAGGCAAATCGATGCCGCGACGGTGTGCACCAGAAATATCTGTCGAATGTTCATCTCAATCCCGCAATGCAAGGTTTGTGGCTCAATCCAGGCGTAAGTCGCTCGGATCCTTGGTGATGATGACAGCGGTCGCGCCGACTGAATTCACCCGTTCACCCCCGTTGAGTGGATCATCGGTCCAGCCCAGTTCATCCCACTCGATATACTCGGTGGCATGGCAGTCCATGCAGGCATCCGGCATCGGGCCGTGACCCAGGGCATCTTCGGCTGGTGCGACTTCATGATTGACCGACAGCAGCATTTCGGTGTCAGCGAAACCATAGGTGCCACTGTAAGGCTGGCCGGTATAGTTGGCGCCGTCCTGCAGGGCCAGGTTCCAGTCGTACTTTGCCCAGTACGGGTTAGGTCCGCCCTTGCCACCAAACAGGTGAGGAACCATGACGGTCTTGTTGACCGTGTCGACGGGTTGATTACCAACCATCATTTTGAACGGATAGATCATGGCTTTCGGATCGTTGTAATCGCCATGCGGAGTCGCCAGTTGTATTGGTTCTTCCGTGTAACGATCGGATGCATTGATGACCATGCGATCCCATTTTCCATTGGAGTAGCGCAGCACGGGCCGTACGTTGTTCTTCCAGACGAAGGTACCCTTCATCTTGTCGTAAGTCGGCCGTCCGGTGTCAGGGTCGATTGGCGGTGTGATGTCCTGGCCGGCATCAGACCAGTACCACTCCACCTTGGTTGAAATTTTGCGGGCAATGGCCGGGATGTGGCAGACCTGGCAGGCGAGGCGCTCATGCCAGCCCTTGTTGAACAGGCGGTCTGCATCGGTGTCCGCATGGATCGCATCCTGTGCGCCATGACAATCGGCGCATTGCTTCATCTCGCCTTCATTAACGGAATGCAGTGACATGCCGGCCATGCCGTGGTTGTAATCACCGTCTTTCGGATCATGATTGGCGCCGTGGCATGCGACACATTTCAGATTGGCGCCGTCCGTGCCCATGTGCACATCGTATTCACGCGTCGTGGCGACCAGGTCGCTTGAAATATCGCCATGTTTTACGTTGTCGCCGCCACCTGCATTTGCATGACAATTAATGCAGTTCTTGCGTTGCGGCTCTGAACCAAGCGAAATGCTGCGTGCGACCGTGTTCAGGTCAAGCGCAGGTGGTGGCGCCCCGGCGGTTTTGGGTTCTTTCGAATACGTGCCGGATTGATCATGGCAGATGAGGCAATCGACATTGGCCGGATCTTTGAAATCAAACGTATCATCGGCATAGCCAATGCCCGCGTGGCATTGGGTGCAGCGTCCTTCATTGGAGGGCACGGCGATGCAGAAGTTGTTCAGGAGATCGTTTTTGCCATGAGTCTGGCCTTCGAGTCCGACCATGCGATCGGTTTGCCCTTGCCACTTGAAGTGGCCCATTTCCAGGGCGGCTTCACCCTCTTCCTGGTGGCACATCAGGCAGGATTCTGTGCCTTCATAAAGTATGGTGCTGAAGAACAGTTCATGAATATCGACATCGTTGATGGATGCGTATTCGATATAGTCCTCCGGCGTTTGCAGCCCCGCAGCCGACTCGGATGCAGAGAGCGCAATCAACGGAAACAGCAGTACGATGGTTGTTACGAGTGCGACTTGGAACAGGCCCGCCCGAAAAGCGGCCAGGAGACTGGCTTTCATTTTTTTCTCCTCGTGTTACGACGACAGTAAAAAAGGTTCGCTATCAATACATCAGGTGGAGGCCTGAGTGTTTCTTGTCGTAACCGTTACGGCCTCAACCGAATGATCGGGACCGAGATTAGGGGGAGAAACCTTAACCTAAGCTTAAAATCATTTTCAGCTCCCGTTAAGAAAGGGCGGCGCAAAGTAGGTTTCCGAGGTGGAAATCACCCCGATCTCCTCGTGTGCAGTCAACTGAATTCTTCAATTGCTGCAGACGATTAAGCGCCGGGCTCT
>JAHEFB010000097.1 GCA_024640405.1 Alphaproteobacteria bacterium
AAACGGTCCCCGATGCAATGCAGTCGAGTACGAACAGCGCACCAACTTCGTGGGCCGCATCAGCAATTGACCGCATGTATTCATCCGGCAGCATTATGCCTGATGATGTTTCCACATGCGGCGCGAACACAACATCGGGGCGTTCTTCGCGGATTGATTTGACCACGTCATCAACCGGACAGGGCGAAAAAGGGGCCGGCAGATCATTGCCCGTCGGGCGTGCCTTAAGCACAATCTGCTCACTGGGAATATCACCAGCTTCAAATATCTGCGTCCAGCGATACGAGAACCAGCCATTACGAACAACCAGCGTCTTTCGGTTAGTGGCAAACTGCCGTGCAACCGCCTCCATGGCATATGTACCGCCACCCGGCACAATAACAGTTGCTTCGGCGTTATAAACTTCCTTCAACAGCCTCGAAATATCAGTCATGACTTTCCGGAAGGCAACTGACATGTGGTTCAGGGAACGATCAGTAAAAACCACCGAAAATTCCATCAGACCATCAGGATCTACAACCGAAGTATTTGTGCTCATGACATTGTTTCCGTTAATACAGCACCAACACCGGATAGGTGCCGCAGGCCGTCCTTGTAAGCCCCAATTGAAATGGCAACAAGCGAATATTGACGCCTGTTTGACTCACGCCATGCATGGAGGAGCACTTTTTGGCCTTGAAAATAATTGGCGCCGGGTTTGCCCGCACCGGAACCCTGTCGACACAAACCGCTCTCAATCTGCTTGGCTTTCCCTGTTATCATATGGTCGAGGTGTTGGACAATCGGGCCAACAGGAGCCATCTCGACTTCTGGTGCAAGGTTGCCAATCCATCTGCGGGAACGCAGCATGACTGGGACGCGGTGTTTGCCGGCTACACTGCAACCCTGGACAACCCGGCAGCATGTGTATGGCGTGAACTGGTACAAGCATACCCGGACGCATAAGTATTGTTGACATTGCACCCTAAAGGCGCCGAGGCTTGGTACGACAGCACTATCGAAACAATTTACTTCACCGAAAATACCTGGCAATTCAAAGTGCTGGAGTGGTTCACACCATTTGGCCGGAAATTTGCCGGCATGGTGCGCAAGCTGGTTTGGCAACGCGCCCACAGGAACACCATGGATGATCGTGCCAGTGCCACAGCGTTTTACAACCAGCATATCGAAGATGTGAAAGCTGCGGTTCCTGCTGATCGTCTGCTGGTTTTTTCTGCCGATCAGGGCTGGAAGCCGCTATGCGGGTTCTTGGGCGTCCCAGAGCCTGAAAGGGAATTTCCCAATGTCAATGACCGCGCCGCGAAGCAACAAGCCGTAGCAGACACTTTCAACTCTGCTTACCGTATCATTGCGGGCATCTTCGCCGCCATCGCCGCAAGCATCTACGCAGCGTTCACATACTTCGGATAATTTTGGCCACCGTCGGCTTGTTACCTACCCGGTTGTCAATGCCCGCCTCCGGCGGACACTGGCGGCGCCTTCACCAGTTCCGGCAATGTTTCGGCAGGTGGCGTATTGCGTGAACGATGTGAACGCACAATACCGTCAATGATGGTCATCCCCACGCCAGGAAGATTGCCTTGCCGGATGGACTCCAGCATGTCCTTGCCCGGAGCATGCTGAGCCCGGTCCAAGATGATCATGTCGGCGGACTTGCCGACTTCAATAATTCCACAGTCAAGATCGCGCATCCGTGCGGTATTGCCGGTGCCGAAACACCAGGCAATCTCCGCAGGCACGTCACCCAGGCTGGAAAGCATGGCGATCATGCGCAGAATACCGAGCGGTTGCACACCTGATCCGGCGGGGCCGTCTGTTCCCAGTATGATGCGCTCCGGTTGCTTCAGTTCGAACGCCGTGCGCATCGCCAGAAGTCCTGCGCGTTCATTGCCGTTGTGAACAATTTCAATACCGCGCAGACAACTTTCACACAGGCAGGTTATCTGGCTGTCGGGCAACGCGGTGTGACCACCATTGATGTGGCCGATAATATCAGCATCCGCTTCCAGCACCACGTCCTTGTCAATCAGGCCAGATCCCGGAATTGAGGGGCCGCCGGTATGGATAGTGGACTGAATACCGTATTTGCGCGCCCAGGCAACCATCTGCTTGGCCGTTTCGCCTGCCTTCACCGTGCCAAGCCCCACTTCGCCCAGCAATTTCACGCCGGCATCGGCGAGATCCTTGAAATCTTCTTCCACCATACCCTGTTCAAGAACCGGTGCACCTGCATAGACCTTGACGCCTGAGGGCCGGAAATTCTCATACCAGCGTTGGGCGGCAATCGCCATGGCTTTAAGGCCAACAATGTCCTTCGGTCTGCCGGGTGCGTGCACTTCACCCGCTGAAATCATGCAGGTGACACCGCCGTGCAACGTACTGTCGATCCAGTTCAACTGTTGCTGGCGCGGCGTATAATCGCCAATAACCGGATGCACGTGACTGTCGATCAGGCCGGGCGATACGCAAGTGCCATGTGCATCGATCAAGGTATCAGCCTGATCAAGATCAAGATCTTTCGCATAGCCGATTTCGGATATACTGCCATCGACAGCAATGACACAGTCACCATCCAGGATGGGTTGCTCGATCTTGCCGGACAGGATCAGCCCGATGTTCTGGATGACAAGTTTTCCCGGTGAAGTCATGGCATATTCTTTCTAGGCGAGTTTTTTCAGAAGGTTGATTAGCTGTGCGTGTTCCTCGCCACTCAAGGTTGAAATTGTTTGAGCGGTAATGATGGCAGCCTTGGCCACCTGCTCGAGATACTGTTCCCGACCCTCGACGGTCAGGTCGAGATAGATTCGGCGCTGATCGCGATCATCTCGACGAGTGGATATCAGTCCGCGCTTGCGCAAACGGTCAATCACACCCTTGATGGTGGCAGCATCCATGGCTGCCTGCCGGCCAAGCTCGTTTTGAGACAACGCGCCTGCCTCGTACAATTTGGCCATTGCAGCAAACTGGGTTGGGGTAAAGTCGGGAATATGCGCCGAGAATATCGACAAATGCCGCTGCTGGGCCCGGCGCAGCAGAAATCCCACCTGACCGTCGAGGCGGTATGACTGATTGGTGGCATTGGCCGCAAGAGCAATTTTGTCCGACATACTCATCTTCCACTGAGCGCAAAACGCACTTTGCGCAATGTTGGCAGCAAAGTCACGAGAAACAAACTTATTGGTATGCAAACATTTTGGGATAAAGTTGTCCACTGGAGTTTCAATGCTCCAGTTGAGCCCGTGCAATCGATCCAGCTCGTTGAAAGTGTTTTAGTTTTCGGCTCTCAATTGTCTTTTCCGCAAACCATGCCGGTTTAACCCACTTGACACATCCCGTACTTGGGTTCATCTGTTCAGCCGTAGCCAGGGGAGCTCCGCGCAAAGGAGCTGAGAGGCCGGTAAGATGCATTTCGCATTAGCACGGCGACCCTTCGAACCTGATCCAGTTAACGCTGGCGGAGGGATGCTGACGCTGATCAAGAGCCCGCACAGGGACTCTAAACGGCAACCAAAATCCCTCTCCCGAAAATTGTGAACTGGGTCGTCAACCGATCAGGGAGAGCCTAGTATGAACGCTATCACACCGACTGTCACCGAAGGTCCGTTACCCGCCTCGCGCAAGGTTTACAAACCAGGGACATTGCACCCTTTTGTCCGCGTTCCCATGCGCGAAATTTCCGTCCATCCAACCTCCGGCGAACAACCGGTGACGGTCTATGACAGCTCAGGGCCCTACACGGATCCGAATATCAAAATCGATATTGCAAAGGGTCTGAACCGCCATCGCGAAACCTGGCTCCAGGCCGGCGGTGATGTGGAACGTTATGAGGGCCGCCATATAAAA
>JAHEFB010000034.1:0-18264 GCA_024640405.1 Alphaproteobacteria bacterium
CAATCTGGATCACCTGACCCATGCCTTCGCCCTTCTTGTCTTCACTCATCATATCGCTCCTTCCAGAATAACCGAAAGAAACCGTCAAATCCAAAAGTGCGAAAGATTGTTTACGTTATCCGCTAGACAGATGGGGCGCTTCGAGGCGGAGTTTCTGGACGACAACGCGGACCTCGCTTTGATGGCTGATCTGTCAGGGCAATGGATTGACCGGGTACATGCGCGGCATCCGCCTATTCGTTCTCCGGCGACCTGAAGACTGTTGATCGTCAAGGTGCGACTCACGACACACCAGATTTCACTCATGGCTATCGCGGGGGTGGCAAAAATTACGATGACCAATATGATCCTGGGTGACCTGAGCCTGGATGCTTATCCAGTGTTCGGAGTTGCTGGTGGCGAGCAAATCGACTGACAGGTGATAACAACTTTGACTGAAGGGCTCTATGGAAACACGGAGCCGTTTTGTTTTTGGCGTACGATGAGCCAATCCGGCAACTTCAGCTCCTGATGCCGTGGACAGCTCCTCAACCGGCATCCCGATGTGCCAAATTGCCAAGTCAACTCATCAGAGGGAAAATGACCGCTCGTGGCACTTTGGTCTTCCCCCGTTTTGGTGGACACCTATACTTGAGCGCTATGTGCGCTTGGAGGTGTTTTATGACGAAGTCGAAGCGATACAAACGTTTCAGTTCTGAGTTCAAACGTGAAGCGATTTTGCGTGCGAGTGAGGAAGGGATGACGGACAAGACGGTGTGCGATGTTTCGCTTGAGGTGGTGATTCTCGTGTGAGGTTTCAAAAAAAGCCTCCATCATTCGGAGGATTTTGCACTGGAAAAACCGTCAGAACGACTGGGTAAGCCCAAAATTGCGAGACTAATAAGAGACTAAAGCTCTGGTTGACAATCTGTAACTTCTTGATTTTATTGGCGCACCCGAGAGGATTCGAACCTCTGACCTCTGCCTTCGGAGGGCAGCGCTCTATCCAGCTGAGCTACGGGTGCAAATGCTAAGTTGGTGGCCTCCTATACCGCAGCTTGTTCGCGTCAGCAACGATAATGCAAGATTTCAGGACGCAACCTGTCTGTTCTGGCCCGGGCAATCTGTTTGTGACACCTGCCGGCGGACCTTCTCCGGCTCTCTCACCTGTCGCAATTGGCCTCGAATATCTGTTCCAGATGTACAGGGCAAACCTGATTGATGGTTGCCCCATGTTGTGGGGGGCATACCAATGGTCGATAAACTGGTATGCACATCAGTGAACGCAACCTGCAAGGTAAACATCTCACAGCTGAGTTAGGATTTCCGGTCCCAATATTGATGTGAGACCCTACTTCTTTCTCTCGAGACAGTCCGGTGCCGGGCGGTCGGCCCGGAAAAAGTCGCTGCACACGAACGCTCGGTGTAGTAGAACTGCAGCCCGAATTTCGGTGTCTGCGCAAGGACGCCGGAGCGGAAGGAATTTTCCTGCGCGGATATCCGCCGGACATTACGGTTCACGTCTCGCATGGGCATCAAGGAAACTCTGAGGGAAGCGCTTAGAAGCCGGTTTGAGCAGGCCTATGCAACCCGGTATGGCTGGGACATGGAGGTCGTGCACAGCCGCAAGGTGATCAGGAACAATTTGCAGGTGCCCTACAATATTGATGGCCCGCTCGCTGCGATGGCGACATTTCGCCGTCCTGTCCACAGACTGGTGCTGAACCGGTCCGGCCGGTTTGGTAACCAGGTTGTCCAGCTCAAAAACACAGCGTTTGTTGCTGAATTAACCGGTGCGAATGTCATACAAATGAGAGCTCCAAACCGCCTGTTCAGACCTCAGCTCAATGATGGCTATGTCGTCAGGCGAACAGGGCGACCGGTTGCCGGGGGTGATGAAGTCATTATGCGCGGCTCGTTTTATTATGTGCAGAGCCTGAATATCAAGCTGAAGCCGGATGACCATCCCCGTTTGATAAACAATGTCATCCGCCCGCTCCTGTTGCAAAACCTGATGGTCCCGGATGACCGCGTCGGGCCGGATGACCTTGTGATGCATTTCAGGGCGGGAGACATCATGACCGGTGTTACAGTACATGGCGAATATGGCCAGCCACCGGTTTCATTTTATCTCAAGGCAGCCGAGTTGTCCGGTGCCGGCCGGGTCTGGCTGGTCTACGAGGATGACGCCAATCCGGCCATTGCCGCGGTTCAGAGTGCGTTGGAAAACAACGGGAAGACTGTTTTCAGGCAGTCCTCGAGCCTGGAGGACGATTGTCGGCTGATTTTGAGCGCCCGTCAGTTTGCCTGTTCAGTCGGAACATTCGGCGGCGCACTTGCTGAGATTTCAACCAGATTGCGCCGCTTGTTTTCATTTCACGAGTTTGAATTCTGCTCGTTATCGGCTCTCGATACCACGCCGGTCGAGGTTACGAGAATTGAAGATGGTGATGGTGTGTACAAGAAAGCCTGTCTTGACGGAAACTGGTCTGCGGCGCCACGGCAGCTTGAATTGCTGCTGTCCTACCCGCTTGAGCGGCTGGTCGTGAAACCCTGAAGTTGAGCGATCCGGACTGGCCGGATCTATCGCCACTGCCGGCACCCCTGACGCGAGCGTGACCCATCTACACCGGCTTGTAACACATGCGGCACTTCCACCTCTGGAAAAGTCCCCGCTTTTTGCGCCATAAATGAACCATACAAATGGTCAGGGTATGGGTTCATGGATTACGCAAGCTTCTTCGAACGGCAACTGGGCAACCTTCACGACGAAGGACGTTATCGAGTTTTTGCCGATCTGGAACGCCACCAGGGCCAGTTTCCCAAGGCTTCGCGCTACAAGCCGGACGGCACAGTGTCAGACGTCACCGTGTGGTGTTCCAACGACTATCTCGGCATGGGCCAGAACCAGCAGGTCATTTCGGCCATGACCGCGGCCATCGAACAATGCGGCGCCGGCGCCGGCGGCACCCGCAATATCTCCGGCACCAACCATCACCACGTCGAGCTTGAGCGTGAACTGGCCGACCTGCACGGCAAGGAATCGGCCCTGATATTCACCTCCGGCTATGTGTCAAACTGGGCTTCACTCGGTACACTCGCGGCAAAACTGCCCGGCTGTGCTGTATTTTCCGATGCAGATAATCACGCCTCGATGATCGAGGGCATTCGCCACTCCAGGGCCGAACGCCATATCTGGAAGCACAACGACCCGGAAGACCTCGACCGCTTGCTGTCTTCTGTCGATCCTGACCGTCCAAAGCTGGTGGCTTTTGAAAGTGTCTATTCCATGGACGGCGATATCGCTCCCATCGCGGAAATCTGTGACGTGGCCGAAAAACACAATGCGCTGACCTATCTGGATGAAGTGCATGCGGTCGGCCTGTACGGCCCGCGCGGCGGCGGCATTGCCGAACGCGAAGGCATCATGCACCGCCTGGACGTTATCGAGGGCACCCTCGGCAAGGCTTTCGGCGTCATGGGCGGGTATATAACCGCGTCTGCCCAGTTGTGCGACTTCGTGCGCTCGTTTGCCTCCGGCTTCATCTTCACAACGGCTCTGCCGCCGGCAGTTGCCGCCGGTGCCATTGCCTCCATCAGGCATCTGAAGACCAGCAACACCGAACGCCTCAAACAACGTGAAATGGTGGCGGCATTGCGCGCCGGTCTTGACCGGGCCGGCATTCCGCATATGCCCAACGAAAGCCACATCGTGCCGGTCATGGTGGGCGATGCCGTCAAGTGCAAGTGGATCTCCGACTGGCTGCTGGACAATGCCGGCATTTACGTGCAGCCGATCAATTATCCCACCGTGCCCAAGGGCACCGAACGGCTGCGGTTTACCCCAAACCCTTGCCACAGCGTTGCCGATATCGAGCATCTCGTTGACGCGTTGAATGAACTGTGGTCTCAGTGTGCGCTGGCGCGCGCGGTCGCTTAGGGCTTTCGGCCAGCTGAACGTTTGCCGCCTTCGCGGACCAATTGGGACTCAACTCTGGCAAGGGTAATCACATGACAAGAAACGGCGGGCAGTTGCTGGTCGCATGCCTGAGATCGCTCGGCGCAAGGACCGCATACGGTGTGCCGGGTGAAAGCTACCTCGCGGTGCTTGATGCACTCTACGATACCAAAGGCGCGCTGGATTTCGTGCTGTGCCGCAACGAAGGCGGTGCAGGCTTCATGGCAGCCGCCCACGGCAAGCTCACCGGCCAGCCCGGCATCTGCATGGTGACCCGCGGACCCGGCGCCGCCAATGCCTCCATCGGTGTGCATACGGCTAGGCAGGATTCCTCTCCGATGATCCTGTTCGTCGGACAGGTCGGCACCGACCAGCGCGACCGCGAGGCGTTTCAGGAAGTCAACTACCGCCAGTTTCACGGCAGCCTTGCCAAGTGGGCTGTCGAGATCGACCAGGTCGAACGCATCCCCGAACTGGTGTCCCGCGCCTGGGCAACCGCCCTGTCGGGCAGGCCCGGACCGGTCGTTGTCGCACTGCCCGAAGACATGCTGACCAGCCTGACCGATGTGGCTCCGTGTGATCCGGTCATCATTCCAGAAGCGGCACCGGCACCCGAAACCATTGCCTCGCTTGAGAACGAACTCTCCACGGCGCAAAAGCCGTTGATACTGGCAGGCGGCGGTGGCTGGTCCGACGATGGCTCTAGCGCCTTGCAGCGCTTTGCCGAAGCCAATGACATTCCGGTGGTGGTTGCCTTCCGCTGCCAGGACCTGATCGACAACCTGTCGGACATCTATGCCGGTGATGCCGGTGTCGGCATGTTTCCGCAAACCCGCAAGCTGATTACCGACGCAGACCTGATCATCGCGGTCAACATCCGCTTTGGCGAAATGGTGGCCGATGCCTGGAGCCTGCTGGAGATACCAAATCCCGCCAAGCGCATCGTGCACGCGCATGCGTCCGATGCCGAGATCGGCAAGATCTACGCAGCCCATGTGCCGATCCATTCCGGCCCCAACAATTTCTCCCGCGCGGTTGAAGATCTCGTCGTCAAGGGCAACTGGGCAAGCTGGCGCCAACAGGCGCGTACCGGTTACCTGGCCTATGTCGATGCCCCGGTCCAGCCCGGCTCCGTCGACATGGTCGAAGTCATGGCCCACCTGCGCGACGTATTGCCCGAAGATGTCATCATCACCAACGGTGCGGGCAATTTCGCAACCTGGCCCGGCCGCTTCCTGCGCTATGGACCGAAGCAACGCCTGGTGGCACCACAAAGCGGGTCGATGGGCTATGGCGTACCGGCCGCCATTGCAGCCAAGGTCAACCATCGCGACCGGCTTGTGGTGTGTTTTGCCGGCGACGGTGACTTCCAGATGAATTGCCAGGAGCTTGGATCAGCGCGTCAGGCGAACGCCCAGCCGGTTATCCTGATCATTAACAACGGCACCTATGGCACCATTCGGATGCATCAGGAAAAAACCTATCCTGAACGCATCTCCGGCACCGAGATCGAGAACCCTGACTTTGTGATGCTTGCAAAGGCGTATGGCTTTCACGGCGAACGGGTCGAGACGACGGCAGACTTCGCCGCGGCCTTCGAACGCGCCCGTGCGTCTGAAACCGGTGCCGTGCTGGATCTCAACGTATCGGCAGAATCGCTGTCACCGCGTCAAACCCTGTCGCAAATGCGCGCAGCGGGGATACAGGCAAGAGACGGCAAACAACCAGCATAACCGCCACGCGGGACAATTTATGAAACTGTGTGTTGATCTTGCCGTAAAACTTGGCCAGTCTGCGCAACCTCGTTGAAACTTCGGAGATATGCATGCCAACCGTCAATCGCTTTGCTGAGTTCCATGATGAGATTACTGCCTGGCGTCGTGATCTGCACGCCAACCCGGAAATCCTGTTTGATGTTCACCGCACGGCGGGCATTGTTGCTGAAAAGCTGAAAGAGTTTGGCGTAGATGAAATTGTCACCGGAATCGGCCGCACCGGAGTGGTCGGTGTCATCCATGGCAACTCCAGTCAGTCCGGCAGGGTGATAGGTTTGCGTGCTGACATGGACGCACTGCCGATCCAGGAAATCCGTGATCTGGAGCACAAGTCCACCACTGACGGTGCCATGCATGCCTGCGGCCATGATGGCCACACCGCCATGTTGCTGGGTGCCGCCAAGTATCTTTCCGAGACCCGCAATTTCGACGGTACGGCGGTAGTCATCTTCCAGCCGGCTGAAGAGGGCGGCGGCGGCGGCCGTGAAATGGTCGACGAAGGCATGATGGACCGTTTCAACATTCAGGAAGTGTTCGGCATGCACAACATGCCGGATCTGCCGGTTGGCCGGTTTGCCATTCGCCCCGGCGGCCTGATGGCATCGGCCGATTTCTTTGCAATCGACATAGAGGGCAGGGGCGGCCACGCGGCGCGCCCCAATGGCTGTATTGACCCGGCTATCGTGGTGGCCCAGATCGTCAACGGCTTCCAGTCCATCGTGTCACGCAACACCGACCCGATCGAAAGCATGGTGATCTCGACCACTCAGATTCATATGGGAGATGCCGACAATGTCATCCCCCAGACTGCCCGGATGAGCGGCACCGTGCGCACCCTTAAACCTGAAGTTCGCGATCTGGCAGAACGGCGCATGAAGGTGGTCTGCGAAAACATTGGCGCCGCATTTGAGGCCAAAGTCGATCTGACTTACGAGCGCAATTACCCGGTTACCGTGAACCATCCGGAAGAAACCGCATTCGCGGCCTCGGTGGCACGTCAGGTGGTTGGCGCCGGTAATGTGGATGAAAACGCGCCGCCGGTGATGGGCGGCGAGGACTTTTCATTCATGCTGGAAGCGCGTCCCGGCGCGTTCATTTTCGTCGGTCAGGGTGAAACCGCCGGTCTGCATCATCCCGAATATGATTTCAATGACGAGATTATCCCCATCGGCTGTTCCTATTGGGCACGGCTGGTAGAAACGGCCATGCCGGCAGGCAATTAGGAAAAGGAAACCGGGGCAATGGGCAGTATCCTTTTTCGCAACGCAACACTGGTGGACGGCACAGTTGACGAAGCCCGTGAAGGCTTCGATGTGCTGGTTGAAGGCGACCGTATCAAGGAAATTTCAGACAAATCGCTGAAAGCCGGGTCCGGCACATCCGAGGTTGATCTCAAGGGCAAGACCCTGATGCCGGGGCTGATTGATGCCCACGTACACGTGAAGGCGACCATGTTGAATCTGGGCCGCCTCAATGATGTGCCGGTAACCTACCTGATTGCCAGCGCCGCCCAGATCATGAAGGCCATGTTGATGCGCGGCTTTACCACGGTGCGCGATGCCGCAGGTGCCGATCGCGGAATGGCCGATGCGGTAGACCACAACCTTATTGTCGGCCCGCGCCTGTTCGTGTCGGGCCTTGCCCTGTCGCAAACCGGCGGACACTGCGATTTTCGCGCACCGACAGAGGTATCCACAATTATCACCTGTGCGTGCCAGGTCTCCGCGCAGCAACTGGGCCGTATCGCAGACGGTGTGGACGAGTGCCGCAGGGCAGCCCGCGATGAATTGCGCAAGGGCGCTCACCAGCTCAAGATCATGGCCGGCGGCGGCGTGGCATCGCCGACCGATCCGATACAGAATACACAGTATTCAGTGGGTGAAATGCGCGCCATCGTTGAGGAGTGTGAAGCCTGGCACACCTATGCGACGGCTCATGCCTACACACCACATGCCATTAAAAGGGTGGTAGAGTGTGGCGTGCGTTGTGTCGAGCACGGCAACCTGATCGACGAGGAAACTGCGCAGTTGATGGCCGAAAACGGCACCTTCCACGTACCAACCAGCATCACCTATTATGCCATGAACAAGCACGGCGCCGATTTCGGCATGCCGGAGGTGTCCATGCAGAAACTCGGCGAGATTGTCGATGCCGGCATGCGGGCGGTTGAAATCAGCAACAACGCCGGTGTGAAGATTGGTCACGGCAGCGACCTTCTGGGGCCCTTGCACAAATACCAGTCTGACGAGTTCTCACTCAAGGCTTCTGTGCTGGGCAATCATGGCGCCATCAGATCGGCCACCATGACAAATGCTGAAATTCTCAGGCAGGACACTGAACTCGGGCAGCTGAAGACAGGTTTCAAGGCAGACCTCATCGTGGTGGACGGAAATCCGCTGGATGACATCGGGCTGCTGGAGGGAGATGGCGCGCACATTCGGATGGTGATGCGGGACGGCTTGATTTTCAAGGATGAGTTGACGGCAACATAGGTAACAACGCGATTCCGTGCGTCGGCAATTGCAGATTGTCGGGATTTGGGGTTAGCTGCGATCGGCAGGATTTTTTTGGTAAGCAAAAAGGGAGTAGTAAAAGACCATGTTTGGAAAGACACTCAAGGCATTATTGGTAGGCTCAACGGTTCTGGCTGGAGCCAGCGCCGCAAACGCCGAGACATTCAGATGGGCATTTCAGGGCGACGCGCAGACACTTGATCCGCATGGGCTTTTTGAGACGCTGACACTGGGTTTCCAGGGCAATATTTATGAAGGCTTGGTGAAACGCAACGACAAGATGGAAATCGTTGGCGCGCTGGCGGAAAGCTGGGAGAACATCGAACCAACCGTGTGGCGCTTCAAATTGCGCCCTGGCGTGAAGTTCCACAACGGCAATGATCTGAAATCTGATGACGTGGTGTTCTCGGTCAACCGGTTGAACACTGAAGGGTCCGACATGAAAGTGGTCGCGGCCCTGATCAAGGAAGCCAAGGCGGTCGATGATATGACCGTAGACATCATCACCCCGACACCCAATCCGATCCTGCCGAACCAGTTTGAGATTTTCTACATCATGGACAAGCAGTGGGCTGAGGAAAACAAGGCCACCGAAGCCACCAATGTGAAGGGCGGCGATGAAGGCAACCACGCAAATCTGAACGCCAACGGCACCGGACCGTTTATCGTGAAGTCCCGTCAGACCGGAGTCAAAACCGTGCTGACCCGCAATCCCGACTACTGGGACAAGAACATGAAGTCCAATGTCACCGAGGCGATCTTTACCCCGATTGCCCAGGATGCCACCCGCGTGGCGGCTTTGATTTCGGGCAATGTGGATCTTGCCTACCCAATGCCGGTGCAGGACTGGAAACGGCTGGAAAGTGCTGAAGGCGTGAAGCCCTTGGCTGGCCCTGAAGCCCGCACCATTTTCCTTGGATTTGACCAGTTGCGCGATGAACTGACCACATCGAACATCAAGGGCAAGAACCCGTTCAAGGACGTGCGCGTACGCAAGGCGTTCTTCCAGGCGATCAACATTGATGCCATCAAGGAAAAGGTGATGCGCGGTGCCTCGATACCTGCCGGCCTGATGGTTGCGCCACAGGTCAATGGATACAACGAGGCCCTTAACGGTCGCCTTCCATATGATGTCGATGCCGCCAAGAAATTGATGGAAGAGGCAGGATATGCAGATGGCTTTGAGGTCACCATGGACTGCCCGAACGATCGCTATGTCAATGACGAGCAGATCTGCCAAGCATCAGCCGCCATGCTGGCCAAGATCAATGTCAAGGTGAACCTGCTGGCCCAGACCAAGTCGAAATACTTCGGCAAGGTGCTGGCTCAGAACGGTTACGACACCAGTTTCTTCCTGCTCGGATGGACACCGTCAACCTTTGACAGCCACAATGTGATTTCCTCCCTCATCGCCTGCCGTGGTGGTGAAGACAAGATCGGCTCGTTCAATCTCGGTGGATACTGCAATCCGAAGATCAATGAACTGGTCATCAAGATCCAGTCTGAAACCGATCAGGCAAAACGCCAGTCGATGATCGACGAGGTGTTCACGATCCATAAGGACGAAGTCGGTCACATTCCGCTGCACCAGCAGCCTTTGTCATGGGGCGTGTCGGACAAGGTTGATGTGGTCCAGCGCCCGGACAACCAGTTTGACCTGCGCTACGCCGTGGTGAAGAAGTAACCGCCTCGCAACTCTAATTCCGGCCGGACCATCAGTCTGATTATCTGACTGATGGTCCGGACCTCAAATCGCTTCATGGTGGTTGGGATCTCATGCTTACCTTCATTGCAAAACGGCTGGTGCAGTCAGTTCTGGTCATGCTGACCGTGGCGCTGATCGCCTTTTCGCTGTTTCGCTATGTAGGTGACCCGATCAACAATATGGTCGGTCAGGACACGTCTCTTGAAGAACGTGAAGAGCTCAAGGAGCGGCTCGGCCTGAACGACAGTTTTCTGGTGCAGTTCGGCCGCTTCGCCGCCAATGCTGCCCAGGGTAATTTTGGCTTCTCGTATCAGCATCGCAGGCCGGTATCCGGCCTGATCGCCGAGCGCCTTCCGGCAACGCTCGAACTTTCAATTGTTTCCGCCTTTCTGGCCATGGCCATCGGTATTCCCATGGGCGTGTATACGGCCATTCGACGAAACAGCTGGCTGTCGCATTCCTTCATGACGCTGTCTCTGGTCGGCATATCGCTACCGACATTCCTCATCGGTATATTGTTGATACTGCTGTTTGGTGTGGTGCTGCGCTGGTTGCCGACGTTCGGGCGCGGTGATGTGGTTCAGCTCGGCTGGTGGTCCACCGGACTGCTGACGGCATCGGGCCTCAAGTCGCTGATCATGCCGTCCATCACGCTGGCCCTGTTCCAGATGACACTGATCATGCGGCTGGTGCGGTCAGAAATGCTGGAGGTCCTGCGCACTGATTTCGTGAAATTTGCCCGCGCCCGCGGACTGGCGGAAAAATATGTGAATTTTGTAGTCGCCCTGAAAAACACCATGGTGCCGGTGATCACCATTACGGGTCTGCAACTGGGCTCGATCATTGCCTTTGCCATCATTACTGAAAGCGTGTTCCAGTGGCCCGGCATGGGACTGTTGTTCATTCAGGCCGTCGGCAATGTCGATATCCCGATCATGGCCGCCTACCTGGTGCTGATTGCGTTTTTCTTCGTGGTCATCAATCTGATTGTCGATATGCTCTATGTCGTTGTCGATCCTCGTCTGCGCGTTGACAGCGCCGGCGGACATTGAGGAGCGCGGGCGGGGATGGCTGACACAACGGCGCAAAATACTCCCAAGGGTTGGCTCGCACGCGTGGCCGACAGCGATTTGTCGTACAGTTTCGTGCGCTCGCCGGTGACGATTGTGTCGACCATTGTGACAATCCTGTTTTTTATCTCTGCGATTTTCGCCACCTGGATCGCGCCGCACAATCCGTTCGATTTGGCTTCGATTTCCATCATGGACGCGAGCCTGCCGCCAGCCTGGATGGAAGGCAGTGATTCACGTTTCTGGCTCGGTACCGATGACCAGGGTCGTGATATATTCTCCACCATCATATTTGGTGCCCGGATTTCCCTGTTCGTCGGTTTTGCGTCGGTTATCTTCTCCATGATACTGGGCATCTCGCTGGGTTTGATTTCCGGCTATGTCGGTGGCCGGCTGGACGCTTTCATCATGCGGGTTGCCGACATCCAGCTGTCGTTTCCGGCCATCCTGATTGCCCTGTTGATTGACGGCGTGGCACGCGGTGTGCTGCCCCGCGAGATGCACCAGGATCTGGTATTCTATGTTCTGATCTTCGCCATCGGTATTTCCGGCTGGGTGCAATATGCCCGGACCGTGCGCGGCTCCACGCTGGTTGAAAAGAACAAGGAATATGTCCAGGCAGCCCGGGTGATCGGTATTGGTCCGATCGTGATCTTGTGGCGCCACGTCTTGCCCAACGTCATGGGGCCGGTGCTGGTGATCGCCACCATTCACCTGGCCATCGCGGTTATTACCGAGGCAACCCTGTCATTCCTCGGTGTTGGTGTTCCGCCGACGACACCGTCGCTTGGCACCCTGATCCGCATCGGCAATGACTTCCTGTTTTCCGGCGAGTGGTGGATCACCATCTTCCCCGGCATAGCTCTTGTGCTTCTGGTACTGGCCATCAACCTGCTGGGCGACTGGCTACGTGATGCATTGAACCCCAAACTCAGATGAAGGCCGACGTGAAACATAGCAGGGGCAGGACCCATTAATACAATGCAACTCTGTTTGAAGGAAAACATTCGAATGATGTTGAAAAAGCGCAAGACAAGGCTTTGTGCCTTTTCGAGCATTTTTCGACTTCAGGCGGGTGTTTTCCTTCAAACCCGAAGGGCGGGGTCTATTTTGCCTCTGACATCGTTGAAAAGTCTTGAAAACCTAAGGGTTTCCTTCGACCTTTCGCCTTGCCAGAAGCAAAATACCCTCCCGCAGAATGGATTATATTAATGGCTCCTGACCCTAGCCTGCTGACCATTGAAGGTATGAGGGTGGAGTTCCCCAGTCGCCGTGGACATGTCGTAGCGGTTGAACGGCTCGACCTGGCGGTCGAACCCGGAGAAATCCTCGGCGTAGTGGGTGAGTCCGGTGCCGGCAAGTCTACCATCGGCAATGCGGTTATCGGCCTGCTGGAGCCACCCGGTGAAATGACCGAAGGCACCATTTTGCTGAAAGGTGACCGCATCGATCACCTCGACGAAGCTGCCCAGCGCAAGATCCGCGGCGCCCGCATCGGCATGATCTTCCAGGATCCGCTGACTTCGCTTGATCCCCTGCAAACCATCGAGCGCCAGCTTGTCGACACCATCCAGCGCCACCTCAACCTTCCCGAGGCTGAGGCCCGTGGCCGCGCGGTAGACCTGCTTGATCAGGTCGGCATCCCTGATCCCGGTGTGCGCATCGCGCAGTATCCGCACCAGTTTTCCGGCGGTATGCGCCAGCGGGTGGTTATCGCACTGGCGCTGTGTGCCGACCCTGAACTGGTGATCGCCGATGAACCCACCACCGCGCTTGATGTATCCGTGCAGGCCCAGATACTGGACCTGATGAAGGCGCTGTGCCGGGACCGGCAGGTCGGCATGATCCTGATTACCCATGACATGGGCGTGATATCGGAAACCGCCGACCGGGTCGCGGTGATGTATCGCGGCAGGGTGGTTGAAACCGGAACCACCGACCAGATCATGTCACGGCCGGAACACGATTACACCAAGAGCCTGATTTCCGCCGTACCGCGTCCCGACAAGCGTCTGAAGCGGTTTCCTCTGGTGACTTATATCGAGGATGCCGAAGAGCGCCCCGAAGGTTTGAACCTGGCAACCCACTGGCTGGGAAAAGTGCGCGAGGAACACAAGCTGACCGGCAATCTGGTCGAGTTGAAAAACGCGCATATGCGTTTCATTACCCGCCACTCGCTGTTCCCGTCCAGAAGGCTGTATCTTGATGCAGTGAACGAAGTCTCGTTTGCCATTCAGCCGGGGGAGGTATTCGGTCTGGTGGGCGAGTCTGGCTCCGGCAAATCAACCATCGCGCGGATGATCACCGGCATTTACAAGCCGTCAGGTGGTACGATCAATTTCGACGGCACCGACATGACTGCGTTGCATTCGCGGGCCGCGGCGGCTCCGTTCCGGCGCCAGATGCAGATGATTTTTCAGGATCCGTTTTCGTCGCTCAATCCCCGCATGCGGGTCGAGGACATCATTGAGGAGCCGATCCATTTCCACAA
Source organism: Alphaproteobacteria bacterium (assembly GCA_024640405.1). Classification (GTDB taxonomy): domain Bacteria; phylum Pseudomonadota; class Alphaproteobacteria; order Rhizobiales; family Aestuariivirgaceae; genus Anderseniella. The sequence goes on from JAHEFB010000034.1 coordinate 13,492, forward strand.
GATGGCCTATGACCAGCAGGAGGCCAAACAGATCATGCACGATCTGCTTGACGTGGTTGGCCTCGGTGCCCGGGCGGCCCGCAAGTTCCCGCACGAATTCTCCGGCGGCCAGCGACAGCGGATTTCAATCGCCCGCGCCCTCGCCACCCGGCCAAGATTTCTGATCTGCGATGAGCCGACATCAGCGCTCGATGTGTCGATTCAGGCCCAGGTGCTTAATCTGCTGAAAGACCTTCAGTCGGAACTCAACCTGACCATGCTGTTCATTTCCCATGATCTGCCGGTCATCCGGCAGATATGCGACCGCGTCGGCGTCATGCGCCATGGCAAGCTGCTGGAAGTCGCACCGACGGAAACCCTGTTTACAGACCCCCAGCATGAGTACACCAAGCACTTGCTGAAGTTGATGCCGAAGTTCCGCGGCTTCCGCATGCCGGAGCTGGAAGCCTGACTGGACCGAGCCTGAACCGTTTCAGATAAGCTCCAGTTCCTCCAGCACCTTGCGGGCAACCCGGAAGCATTCGACACCTTGTGGAACGCCGCAATAGATCGAAATGACGTGGATGATAGCTCGAATCTCATCGACACTGACACCGTTGTTGATCGCGCCGCGGCAGTGGATTTCCCATTCGTGCATCTTGCCGAGAGCGCCGATCATGGCGAGGTTCATCATTGACCGCGTCTTGGCGTCGATGGTTTCATCGCCCCAGCCAAAGCCCCAGCACCACGCGGTCATGGCTTCCTGGAACGGCCGGTTGAAATCGTCAGCCGCGGCCAGGTTTTTCTCGACATACTCATCGCCCAGCGTCGACTTGCGCTTGGCCAGGCCTTTTTCAAACAGCGTCTTGTCCATCTATTGCTTCCCGCATCCATTGTTGAAGTACTTGTACCGAGTGCTCGGAATTTACCCCGCATTTGGGGTCCAGTACCAGCGGCCCAGGCCGATAGCCCGATGATTGTAGCCCCCGTTGAACCGATTCAACCAGGTGAATGTCCTCTTCCACGGTGGTCTCGCGGTCCTGCACGGCGAGTTTGCTGACAACGTCGGATTTCGCGCCGTCAATGGTGTACCAGCCCCGCCAGACCACAACGTGATCGGTATCGATGGCCCGCCAGTGATAGGTGTTGAGCACATTGCCGGGATAGACCTGGAACGAAAACATCGGCCACAGAAACCAGGAAGAGTACTCACCGGCATGTTGGTTGGCATTCAGATCGATCGGGTAGCTCATCTTGTCGAGATTCTGGCACTCGGTGGTGTGGCGCAGGCAAAATCCCTGTGGCTGGATGTCATAGGTCTCGGGCTTTACAATACCGGAGGCAAATGTCGGGTGATTGAGCTTGCAATGATAACACTCGGAATAATTCTCAACCGACACTTTCCAGTTGCAGTTTTCGGGAATTTCCACCCACTCGACATGCTTCAACCGCTGATGATGCGGCACGAACGCGGAAAGCTGGTCCCGCACCTGCGGAAACCACGTATCCATCGGCTCGGCGTCCGGATCAAGATTGGCAAACAGGAATCCGCAGAATTCTTCAATGCGCACACTTGTGAGGCAGATTGCAGACCGGTCGAAATCCGGCACTGACTGTATGTTGGGACCAGACCGCAGCCCGCCGGACAGTTCGTAGGTCCACGCGTGATAGGGGCACACCACCAGCCGGGTATTTCCTTCACCGCGCACCAGTTCATGCGCGCGATGCTGGCAGACATTGTAAAAAGCGTTGATCGAACCATCCCTGGCGCGGATACAGAACAGGTTTTCACCGGCCATCGAGAAGGTGAAATAATCACCGACGTTTTCGACCTGGGAAATGTGTCCGGCAAATTGCCAGGTCCGTTTGAACAGCCCTTCGGACTCCACCCGGAACACCTCCGGGTCGGTGTAATATCGCGCACCAAGGGATATCACCGGGCTTGCATCGCACCTCTTCATCAACCGGCCTCCTCATTCCAGTAGATGCCGAGTTCATGTCTGCGCTGGTGGAATTTCTCAACCCGCCTGACGATCTTGCTGTCGGCGGTGGCAATGACGAAAGACAATAAGGTTTCCAGCAGGGCGATGGTCGATACCGACGACGGAAAGAATTGTGGTGTGTCCGCTGCCACCACGAAACTGTGCTGCGAGCCAACCACAACAGGTGAGGCCGGACTGTCGGAGATGCCGACGACAGTCAGCCCCTGTTCGCGCGCGATACGAACTGCTTGCACGACTTCGCTGCGATACGGCTTGCAGGTCATGGCGATGAGCACATCGCGGCTGTCTGCCCGTGCAAGGTCGTCAATTGCCGTGCTCCCGGGCCGCGGAATACGGTGGAACTGTTCCATGCCGGTAGAGGCCAGATAGGTGAAGTTTCCGGCGTTGGAATTGTTGACGCCAACCCCCAGCACAAATGTCTGGCGTGACGCCCATATGGCTTCTGCGGCAGATTTCAGCGCCGTTTCATCGATGCCTGCGAAGGTTTCCTCGATATTGCGCAGGGCCGAATCGACCATGTCCGCATACAGGCTGCCCAGCCTGCCGGACTGGCTGAGTGATTGCAGCCAGCGTGCGCGGTCCGGAAAACTGGCTGTGCCGCGCCTGATTTCGTCGCGAAACGGTTCACGGAAATCTTCATATCCTTCAAACCCCAGTACCCGCGCCATCCGCACCAGGGTATTGGGTTTGACATCAGCCGCCACGGCGATCTCGCGCATCGAACTGACCCCGACCTCGTTGGGGTTTTCCAGCACAAATGTTGCGGCCTTGCGCACTTCGGGCGTCAGCCTGTCCAGCTCCGTGATCAGCCTGCCGAGAAGCTCCGGCGGGGCGGTTTGTTCGGTTGATAGTACGTTTGTATCATTCATGATTGACGAGTGTACAATTGTACGATAGCACTTGTCCATCGCAAAACAGCTCTTCCGGAGTAAAAATCAATGGTGCAGTCTCATGCACGGGTAGTTGTCGTCGGCGGTGGTGTGATGGGATGCGGCATTGCCTATCACCTGGCCCATGAAGGCTGGTCGGATGTTGTGCTGCTGGAAAAGGCCGAACTGACGTCCGGCTCCACCTGGCATGCTGCCGGACAAATCACCCAGTCCACCTCGAGTTTCGGCCTTGGCAAATGTGTCGATTACAATATCGGCCTTTATGCCGGAAAGCTCGAAGCCGAAACCGGCCACTCGGTGACATGGCATGGCTGCGGTTCATTCAGGCTGGCCTATACCGAAGACGAGATGGACTGGCTGCGCCAGACACTCTCGGTGGGGCGCTCGCTTGGCTTCAATATTGAACTGGTCGGTCCGGCCCGGGTTGCGGAACTGCATCCGTTCTACAACCTCGACGGGGTCATTGGTGCGCTGTACACCCCAGACGATGGCCATGTCGACCCGTCCGGAGTCACCCAGGCCATGGCGGCAGGTGCCCGCAGGCTTGGGGCAAAAATCATCCGCCACTGCCGCGCAACCGGCATAAGGCAACTGCCGTCCGGTGAATGGAAAGTCTCCACGGAACAAGGCGACATCGTTTGTGAGCATGTCGTCAATGCAGGCGGCACCTATGCCCGGCAGATGGGTGAATGGTCGGGGCTGCAGTTGCCGATGACTTCCATGACCCACCATTACCTGGTTACCGACACGGTGCCGGAATTCCTGGAACTGGAAAGGGAATTGCCGGTGATCCGCGATGACAGGCTGGTATCCGGCTACATTCGCATGGAACAGAAGTCCGGTCTGATCGGTATCTATGAGAAGGAAAATCCCAACACGGTCTGGGAAGATCATTGCCCGTGGGAAGCCGAGAACGAATTGTTTGAAGCAGATTATGATCGCATCATGCCATATCTGGAAAATGCACTTGGACGCATGCCGATCTTTGCCGACCTTGGCATCAAGCGCGAAGTGCATGGTGCGATCTCGCATCCTCCCGACGGCAATCCGCTGATCGGACCGGCGCCAGGTGTCAGAAACTACTGGTGCTGCTGCGGCACCCAGATCGGCATTGGCTGGGGGCCCGGCCTGTCCCGTGAACTGGCCCGCTGGATGGTGCATGGCGCAGCCGATATCTCGATGCGCGAGTACGATCCGCGCCGCTTTGGCAGCTATGCCACCAAGGACTGGCAGGTGGTGAAGGCCAGGGAAGACTATTGCCTGCGCCATGAAATCCCGTTCCCGCATTTGAACCGTCTTGACGGGCGTCCGGTCAAACCCGGCCCGCTGTATGAGCGGCTGAAGGCCAAAGGTGCAGTCTATGAGGAGGTCTACGGTCATGAGCGTCCGCGCTGGTTTGCCACCGGTGATACCGAGCAGCGCGATTACTATTCTTTCCGGCGCGCCGAAATCCACGACCTGCTGGCAGCGGAAGTAAAGGCAGTGCGCGAACGCGCCGGCATCATGGACATTACCGGCTTCACCAAAGTCGAGGTGTCAGGCCCGGATGCGGAAGCCTTTCTAGACGCACTGGCGCCAAACCGGTTGCCGAAGAAGCCGGGCGGCATTGCGCTGACCCATCTCCTCAACCGGCGGGGCAGGATAGAAATCGAGCTGACCGTTGTCCGCCTCACCGGGGACCGCTTCTACCTGGTTTGTGCGGCATTCTTTGAGCAACGCCTGCTGGATCACCTTGCCCTTCACCGCAGGGATGAAACCCTGCAGGTCATCAACCGGTCCGCTGACTGGGCTGCGTTGTCGCTCAACGGACCAAGGTCGCGCGATATCCTGTCTGCCTGCACGGATGCAGCGCTGGACAATGCCGGGTTTCGGTGGATGTCGGCACGCGAAATCGAAATTGC
>JAHEFB010000034.1:18364-46960 GCA_024640405.1 Alphaproteobacteria bacterium
CTGACTGGGCTGCGTTGTCGCTCAACGGACCAAGGTCGCGCGATATCCTGTCTGCCTGCACGGATGCAGCGCTGGACAATGCCGGGTTTCGGTGGATGTCGGCACGCGAAATCGAAATTGCGGGCCACCGGGTGTGGGCGTTTCGCATGTCCTATGCCGGTGAACTGGGATGGGAGTTTCACGGCCCCCGCGACACCATTCCGGCGGTCTATGATGCCCTTTGCCAGGCAGGAAAACCGCACGGCCTGTCTGACTATGGCTCCTTCGCCATGAACATTCTGCGCATGGAAAAGATGTTCCAGGGCGCCGGAGAGTTGACCAACGAGGTTACCCTGCCGGAAGCAGGGGTGATGCGCTTTGTCAAAATGGACAAGCAGTTTTTCGGCAGGCAGCAGACGCAAGCCAGCCTCGATGGCCCTTTGCCCTGGGTGTGTGCATATATCGCCATCGAACCCGATGGGCTGTGGGACGGCAATGGCGGTGAGGCTGTGTTGCATGAAGGTGAAGTGGTCGGCTCGACGGCGTCGGTTGCCTATGGCCACACGGTCGGGAAAATACTGGCGTTCGCCTATATCAAACCGCATGCTGCGCAACCCGGCACACGGCTTGATGTTGTGATCGCCGGCGAGCCTCGCGCTGCACAGGTGCTTGGTGAGCCGGCCTATGATCCGCACAGCATGTTGCCTCGAACCGACGCCGCACTGGAACCTGCCCAATGACCATCCCTGAAAAGATGAGAGCCTTTGTGCTCACCGGCCACGGCGACATGGACAAGCTCGTCTATCATACCGACTGGCCGGTACCGGTGGCAGGTCCCGGAGAAGTGCTGATCAAGGTGCATGCCTGCGGGCTCAACAACACCGACGTGAACACCCGAACCGCCTGGTATTCCAAGGGGGTCAGCGGAAACACCACTGGCGGCGCCTTCGACACCGCTGACGATGAGGACGCAACCTGGGGCGGGGCGCCGATCACCTTCCCGCGTATCCAGGGCGCCGACGTCAGCGGCACCGTCGTTGTGGGCCCCGATCATCTGCTTGGCAAGCGGGTGCTGGTCGAAACCTGGCTGCGCGACTGGAGCGATCCGCTAAATCTGGAGAAGATCGGTTATTTTGGTTCCGAGTGCGATGGTGGGTACGCGGAATATGTGAAAATCGATGAGCGCCATGCCCACCCGGTTGACAGTGAACTCTCAGACGCACAGCTGGCCACCTTCGCCACCTCGTGGATTACCGCGGAAAACATGCTCAATCGAGCCGGTGTCGGCGAAGGCGACGAGGTTCTCATTACCGGCGCATCCGGCGGCGTGGGCTCTGCATTGATTCAACTCGCCAACCGGCGCGGCGCGACAACCATCGCCATGGCCGGCAAGTCAAAGCACGATGCGGTCAGCAAGTTTGAACCCCATGCGCTGCTGGATCGCGCTCCGGGTAATCTCAAGCAAGCGCTCAAGGGTGTCATTGGCCAGGATACCGTCAGTGTCGTTGCCGATGTCGTCGGTGGCAGTTACTGGCCGCAGTTGATTGATGTGCTGGCGCGCGGCGGCCGCTATACATGCGCCGGGGCCATTGCCGGGCCCATGGTGGAAATGGACTTGCGCACATTCTATCTGCGCGACCTGACCTTTACCGGCGCCACCATAGTGCCGCCCGGTGTGTTTGCCGATCTGGTGGGGTACATTTCGCGCGGCGAAGTCAAGCCGGCGCTGGCAGCGACCTATCCGCTGGAGCAGCTTCACGAAGCGCAGCAGGCATTCATCGACAAGAAGCATACCGGCAACATCGTGGTGACCATGCCATGAAGATCACCCGCATTTCCGTCTACCAGAAGGACCTGCCGCTGGCTGATCCATACTGGTTATCCGGCGGCAGACTGAAATTCGAGGTGCTCGATGCAACCTTTGTCAAACTGGAAACCGATGCCGGCATGACCGGCTGGGGCGAAGGCACGCCCTGGGGACATACCTACGTACCGGCGCACGGGCCCGGCATTCGTGCCGGATTGGAGACAATGGCGCCTGTGATACTCGGTCAGGATCCCCGCAAGGTTGAGCTGGTCGAACGGGCCATGGATCTGTGCCTGCCCGGCCATCTCTACGCCAAGGCGCCGGTTGACCTTGCCTGCTGGGACCTTATGGGCAAGGCATCCGGCTTGCCGATAGCTGATATGCTGGGGGGCAAGCGCAATACCGGTACACCGGCGGCTTCATCGGTATCGTCCGGTGATCCAGACTACATGATGGGTATCATCAACAAGTATCGCGATCTGGGTTATGTGGCCCATTCCGCCAAGGTCGGTGGCAATGTAGATGCGGACATAGAGCGCATCCGCCACCTCGAGCGAAACCGCAAGCCCGGGGAAATCATCCTGTATGACGTCAATCGCGCATGGACGCGGCGCGAAGCGAGCATTGTCATGAACGCGGTTGCAGACCTTGGAGTAACTTTCGAACAGCCCGGTGAAACCCTTGATGACATTGCGGAAATCCGCAAGGTGACCACATCGCCGATCAGTGTCGATGAAACCCTGGTGACCCTGCAGGATGCCTGTCGCATCGCGCGTGAGGGGATCGCCGATGTCTTTGGTATCAAACTCAACCGGGTGGGTGGCCTGACCAGGGCCAGACGCATGCGCGATGTGGCGCTGGCGCACGGTATCCAGATATTCGTCATGGCCACCGGCGGATCGGTCATGGCCGACACCGAAGCTGCTCATCTGGCGCAATCCATTCCACAGGAGTTTATCCAGGCAACATGGTCATGCCAGGACATGCTGACAGTGGATGTTGCACCGGGCAGGGGATGCAGGACCGTCGACGGCATTCTGACCGTCGACGACACGCCCGGGCTCGGTTGCGACCCGGATGAGGCTATCCTGGGCGATCCCGTGTCAGTGTATGAGTAGAGCACTATGAAGATATCAACCATTACAGTCTGGCTTGTGCCGCTGACCAGCCATGAAACCTACTACATGGCCGAGGGCAAGACTTGCGACACGGTGGAAACGGCAGTGCTAAGGCTGGAGACTGATGCAGGCCTGACCGGTTGGGGCGAGGTCTGTCCGATCCCGCATTACCTGCCGGCCTATGCACGCGGGGTTGCCCCGGCACTTGAGGAAATGGCAACGGTGTTGCTGGGTGCCGATCCGGTCGGCCCGGAAGCGCTGATGGACAGTCTTGATGCTTTCCTGCAGGGCCATGATTACGCGAAGTCCGCAATAGATACAGCGCTTTGGGATCTCACGGCCCAGGCGGCAGGTTTGCCACTGCATGCACTGCTGGGTGGTGCGCGGCAGCAATCCATGCCGCTGTATCACTCCCTGACCTGTGTTGCGCCCGGCGAAATGGCCCGCATGGCCAGGGAAGCGCATGCGACAGGCATTCGTCAGTTTCAGGCCAAGCTGGGTGCCGATGCCGACTGGCGGGTAGACGTCGAGCGCCTGATCAGGGTGCGTGAGGCGGTCGGCGACGGTCCGCTGGTGTATGGTGACTGGAACTGTGGCGCATCACGGCTGGATGCAACCAGGGTCGGCCGGGCGGTTGCCCATCTCGATATCATGCTTGAGCAGCCGTGCAGGACACTGGAAGAGTGTGCGGCCGTGCGCAACGCCACCGGCCTGCCGATGAAGATGGATGAATGCGCCCATGACACGGCCTCCCTGCTGAAAGCCCACGAACTGGGCTGTATGGATGCCGTGGCGCTCAAACTGTCGAAATTCGGCGGTCTGAGCGCATCGCGCCGGGCACGCGACCTGTGCCTGCATCTGGGCGCGAAAATGTGTGTTGAAGACACCTGGGGTTCCGATGTTACAACTGCGGCCCTGTTGCATCTGGGTGTTGCGACCAGTCCGGCCAGCCTGATGAATGTCTGCGATCTGTCAGGATATGTGTCGCCGCGTCTCGCTGAAAGCGCACCGGTCCGAAGGGATGGCCGAATTGCACCACCTGAAGGTATCGGTCTTGGAGTGGCTCCCGATCCGGATCGCCTGGGCGCACCCGTTGCTGAAATGAGCTAGGGTCAGGACCCATTAATCTTATGCAATTCTGTTTGAAGGAAACCAGTCGAATGATGTTGAAAAGGCGCAAGACAAGGCTTTGTGCCTTTTCGAGCACTTTTCGACTTCAGGCGGGTGTTTTCCCTCAAACCCGAAGGGCGGGGTCTATTTTGCCCCTGACTGCGTTGAAGGGTCTTGAAAACCGCGCGGTTTCCTTCGACCCTTCGCCTAGTCAGACGCAAAATATCCTCCCGCAGAATGGATAACATTAATGGGTCCTAACCCTAGGAGTATCATCATGAAATCACAGGCAAGCTGGATAGATCGCGCCAACGCCGTACTGCCCGCCGGCGGGTTTGGCAACTTTGACCCGGGCATCATCATTCGTGAAGGCAGGGGCTCGAGGGTCTGGGATGAAGACGGCAACGAATACGTCGACTATCTGATCGGTTCAGGTCCCATGCTGCTTGGCCACGGTCACCCGGAGGTGCTCGAAGCGGTTCACGAACAGTTGCCCAAAGGCATGACATTCTTCGCCAACAATGCCGCCGGCATCGAACTGGCCGAACAGATTTGCGACGCCATGGCATGCGGCGAGCAGGTTCGCTATGTGACCTCGGGCGGCGAGGCGGACATGTACGCCATGCGGCTGGCCCGCGCCTTCACCGGCCGTGACAAGATCATGAAATTCGAAGGCGGTTATCACGGCATGTCGGCCGAAGCCCAGATGAGCCTGGCGCCTGACAAGCTGACCAATTTCCCCCTGGCCGTGCCGGATTCCGCCGGCATTCCATCAGGCGTGCGCGATGAAATGCTGGTGGCCCCGTTCAACGACATCGAGTTTGCCCGCTCGCTGATTGCAGAGCACGGCCATGAGATCGCCGGCATCATTGTCGAACCGCTGCAACGGGTCATTCCGCCGGCACCGGGTTTCCTGCAGGCATTGCGCGAGGAATGCGACAGGTACGGCATCGTGCTGGTGTTCGACGAGATCGTGACCGGCTTCCGGTTTGCCTATGGCGGTGCGCAGGAGCTGTACGGTGTCACACCGGATGTATGCACCCTCGGCAAGATCATCGGCGGCGGCTTTCCACTGGCAGCCATTGCCGGCAAGGCCGATATCATGGCGCACTTCGACAAGGCCAAGGTCGGTGCCGGCGGTTTCCTGATGCAGCTTGGCACCCTGAGCGGCAACCCGGTCGCAGCGGTTGCCGGCATGAAGACCATGGAAATCCTGCGCCGTCCCGGCCAGTACGACAAGCTGCGCACGCTTGGCAAAACCCTGATGACCGCCATTTCCGAACACCTCGCCAGGGCCGGATTCGACCACCAGATTGTCGGTGACCCGACCCTGTTCGATGTGCTGTTCACGCCCAACAAGATCAACGACTATCGTGATGTGTACAAGGCTGATGCAGCGCGAAACCTGCGTTTCAACAAGCTGCTGCGCGAAAAGGGCATCTTCAAGTCACCCGGCAAGCTCTATCCCTGCCTGGCCCTGACCGAAGCCGACATCGAGCAGACCATTGACGCGATTGCATATGCTGCAGGCAAGCTGGATTAGGCAGTCGTCATTCCAGCCGGTAGCGCATCAGCTTCATCCGCTGGCGATGTTCTACCGGGCAGCCGGCCGTATCTGGCCAACAGTGCAAACGCCGAGGGGACGAAGAAGGACGACACCACCGTGGACAACAGCACACCGCCGGCAATCGCCATGGCGAACGGCGGCCAGAACCCGCCGCCTTCCAGGATGAGCGGCAGGAACCCGCCGATTTTGCCGATGATCATTCAGCAAATTCCCTGCCATGTTCGTCTGCGGTTGCCGCGCAGACTGGAAGAACTTTGGTGCTGCAGGGGGGGTTAAACACGGACGATCAGGACCGGTTTGCGCTGGGGCCGGGTTTTTTCTTGCCGTTGCCGTTGTTTGAAAGGCCCAGAAGTCCAGCCAATCTGGGGAAGCGCTGCTTCAGCCATGCACCGTGTTTGACCTCTATTTGCCGCCGCCAGCGCCTGACCCTGGCCGAATCAATCGACAGGATGATCAGCCCGAGCGGCACCATCCAGAAGCCCAGAACCGGCAGAAACCCCAGTATCCCGCCAATGATCAACGCGGCCCCAAGCAACCGGCGCGCCTGTGGGCTGCCCGGTACTTTCAGTGAGTGATTGGCAATGCGAACGCGTCGTGTCATGTCAGCTCACCTAACCATCGCGGTGTAACAATACAAGCCCGCCCTGCACTGATTGGCAGATCTTTTTTAACTGATACCAGATCTCGATAACAGCGTCTCATTTCATGGGTTCATGGCGGTTCACCCGGGCAGATCAGGATGGCTTTTGGTTGAACCAACCAAAGATCATGAACCTGACCGCACTCAAATTGGTAGAGCAACCTTATGGGTTCTGCCGAACCCATGTCGCTGCAGGCGCTTTTCCCCGCCTGCTGCGTTGCGCGCCGCTTGTGGTACACGTACCACGGCGCGACGCCCGCCTTGCCGGCGGAAAACATCGCTCCGGTGAAACGGGTCGCTGTTACTGAAATCTGGTATTAGTGGCACAATGTAGCAAATTGGGCTTTAACACCGCGAAACTGTCTGCTATAGGCAGGCCATCCTTCCTCGGTAGCTCAGTGGTAGAGCAATCGGCTGTTAACCGATCGGTCGGGGGTTCGAATCCCTCCCGGGGAGCCAAATTTCTGTCAAGCCATTGTTTTGTCTAGTGAAATTTGGCGACGATGAAAATCCCCACACCAAATAAATCGCTTGCGGCCACAGGCATGCGGCTGCTCGCTATGTTGCAAGGGCGCTGCGCGGAGATTTCTGAAATCAGGGGCCGCTGGAATAAAACTACTGCTCGGATTGTGCGGTCAGCGTGATCTGATGCCGGTCGTAGATGTTGTGGTGATAGTCAGGCTCCCCGACGAACTGAACGCCGGCTTCCCTGCCGTTCAGCCAGCGCAATCTGCACTGTAATGCCACATTTTCGTTGGTGATCAGAATTTTGAACTGCTCGGGCAGGTATCTCAGTGGAATGGAGGCAAGCTTGGCGCCGGACAGGCTCATGTCCTTCATTTCGCAGAATACGCTGCAACCCTTATTGCCGATCAGCAGGCTGACCGGTTGACTGACGTCGTAGCGCGGATGTTTGTTTCGTCTGTTGTCCATAGCGATGTTGTACTATTGCGGCACGGCCGGTGTGAATCGAAAACCGGTTTTTCGGCTAACAAATGGTTGCCGCAATAGCAGACTGTCGTGGTTGCCTGACGGCCGGAACTTGAACGGTCCGGGTAAAACAGCAGCTCATGTCAATGGTGATACGTTTGACCAGTGACCCGGCACAGGGCAATTGCGGGGCCGCACCTTCAGGAAGAAGTGCGGCCCCGCCGCTATGGACTGTAACCAATTCACCGGTGTGAACTGGCCTCTAGCTGAACATGTCTGCGGTAATTGCCGTGTACCAGGACTCGGACTCCTCGTAGGTCGCCTTGCGCAGAGCGTCGGGTTCCTCTGTCTTCGAAATGAACTCGTCGACCACCTCGATCTTTTCAGCGCCGGCCTTGTAGTTGGCGCCAACCTTCACGCCGTCATTTGCATCAATCAGACTCCAGCACGTATTGGCAAACCGCGAGTCGAACACCTTGGATCCGGTAAGCGCGCCGCGAATGGCCATTGCCGCGACCTTGGCATGGCTGTTGGCGGAAAAACCCGACTTCGGCATTGCCGATGCGACCGAGGCATCGCCCAGGACGTGAATGTTTTCATCTGCCCTGGACTGCATGGTTGCAGGCACGATGGGACACCAGTCGCCATCGGTCAGTCCTGCACGATCACAGATAACGCCGGCCTTTTGCGCCGGTACCACCGAAGCCGCATCCGCCTTGAACGTATCGATATCGGTTTCGATTTCCATCGTGTCCATGTTGATGTTTTTCACGCCGCCGGAAATCGAAGCCGGTATCCACTCAATCATGTCTGGATAGTGCTTCTGCCAGCCCTCGGTGAACAGCGCCTGTTTGGAGAACTTCTCCTTCGGGTCCAGCACGATGATTTTGGCTGTCGGATTCGTCTTCGACAGAATATGCGCAATCATCGAGATGCGCTCGTAAGGTCCAGGCGGGCACCGGAAAGGATTGGGCGGCGGCACCATGACGAAGGTTCCGCCTTCGCGCATGTTTTCCACCTGTGATTTCAACAGCGCAACCTGTGTGCCGGATTTCCAGGCATGCGGCATGGTATCCTGAGTATCGATCGAATAGCCGTTCACTGAGCCATATTTCAGATCGATGCCCGGTGCGACCACCAGCCGGTCATATCCGACTTTTACACCTGAACCCAGCTCCACGGTTTTTGCTGCGCCATCGACACCGACAGCCCAGTCATGGATCACGTTCACGCCGTGGTTGGCCGCCAGCCCGTCATAGGTGTGGCCAATGTACTCATAATCATGAATACCGCCGAGATAGAGGTTTGAGAAGAAACAGGTATAGTATTTCTTCGTCGGCTCGATCAGCGTTACGTCAATCGCGCCTTTTGAATCCTTTGCGATGTAGCGCGCGGCAGTGGCACCGCCGGCGCCGCCGCCGATGACCACGACCCGTGGTTTCTTGCCCTGCGCATAGGCTGGAAGACTTAACCCGGCGGACACGGCACCCAGTCCGATCATACCGGTCGTGAATGTTCTTCTGTCAATTTTGGTCATGTTGTACCTCTCGGAATTCCCGACGTGTTTTCATGAAGCCGCTCTCAGTCAGGTGGATCGAGCGTAGAAAAATAGGCAGCCAGGGCCGCGATGTCTTCATCGGACAGCCGCCCGGCAACGGTTTGCATCGTCCGATTTTCCAGTTGTTTTGATCGATAGAGTTTCATCATGGTAATGAAACCGTCTGCCTGCATTCCGTGAATCGACGGTATGGTTCCTGTAACGGCTGCCTGGTGGCAGGTCACACATTCGGATGAAAGATATTGCCCGTACTCCGGATCGCCATCAGCAAGCACTGATGACATCACGCCGAGATAGCCGAGAGCGACGGTCGCAACGCGCATCGTTTCCACCACACACATTCATATTCTCTAATATGATCGTGCAGCAAGACGGTCTTTCCGTCAAGTATCTGTGAGCGTTGCTCGAGGCACACTCTGAGTATCCGCTCTTGCAGATGATGATCGCCCGCTACCTGGATTTGACCTGCTTTGCCACATATCCCTGGCAGCAAGAGTTGTCCTTCACATCACTGGCCAAAAAGCTCCTGCAACCTGATGCGCTGGATCTTGCCGGACGGGCCTTTCGGCAGTTCGTCCATGAAGTGAATCCGGTCCGGCGACTTGAAGGCGCCTATTTTTTCGTTGCACAGGGCTATCAGGTCCTGCTCGCAGACGCTGGAGCCGGCGCTCAGCGCGACACCTGCCTCTATCCGCTGGCCGTACCGCTCGCAGGCGCAGGCAAAGGCCGCCGCCTCGATGACGTCGGGATGGGCGTACAGCGCATCATCCACCTCGCGCGGCGCGATGTTCTCGCCACCCTTGATGATCAGTTCCTTGAGCCTGCCGGTGATGAATACATAGCCGTCTTCGTCCATGCGCCCCAGATCGCCGGTGCGAAGCCAGCCATCGCCGGTCAGCGAGGCCGCCGTGGCCTCTTCATTGTCGAGATAGACCCGCATCACATTCGGCCCGCGCACCAGCACCTCGCCTTCCACGCCGGTCGCCACTTCGCGCTGGCTGTCATCTGCTATAATCACTTCATTGCCGACCGCAACCCCGGGCGAGCCGATCTTGCGTTCACCGGGCGGCAGCGGATTGGACAGGATTTGCGCTGCGGTTTCCGTCAGCCCCATGGTTTCGATAATCGGCAGCCTGAACTTGGTCTCGAAGGCCGCATGCACATCAGGTGAAAGCGGCGCAGACGCGGAACGTCCGAACCTGAGGCCGGCAATGTCGGCCGGATTTGACGATGCATTTTCAACATCATGCAGCAGGTAGGAGATCTGGGTCGGTACCACGGAAAACCAGGTGCAGGCATGATCGCGGATCGTGGGCCAGAACGAGGATACCGAAAACTTCTGGGGAACAGCCACGCTGCCGCCGGACACCAGCGGGCCGAGGATGGTAACGCACAGCCCGTTGATGTGGTACAGCGGCAGCACGCACAAGGCACGGTCGGCGGCAGTGAGCTGGTGCGCCAGGGCCGCGTTTGTTCCGCCGGCCAGGACACTGGACTGCCGCAACACGACCCCCTTCGGCCGCCCCGTGGTGCCGGAGGTGTACATCAAAAGGCCGTCATCGTGATGGTCGAGCGGCGGCAGGTCCAGGTCGCTGCCGGTAATGTCCCAAAATCCGCTGTCGACGGCAACCGTCGGTGGCGGGTCTTCGCTGCTTTCCAGCGCTTTGGCGATCAGCGATTGCGTCTGTTGCTGTGTCAGCACAAGCTGAGTGCGCGAATGCGACAGTACGTAGGAAATAGTGTCATTGCCGGCCACCAGGTTGATGGCAGTGGCCAGATAACCGCCATACATGATGCCGAGAACGCAGATAGCCGAGTGAGGGCCATTGGTCAGTGCAAAGGCAACGGCGTCCCCCGATTTGACGCCGTGCTGGTCTATCCGGGCCACAACCGAACGGCAGCGATCACGCAACTGCCTGTAGCTTGTAGTCTGCCCGGATGCCGGATCGACAAGGAATACCGCATCCGGCATGGAACCCGCCCGCTGGTCGATCAGCGCGCGAACCGACAGCCCCTGGATCTGGCCGGCATCGAATGCGGCTTGCCGGTTCATTCTCCGGCCTGCTGCCAGTAGCCGGAAAAGATATCTTCAACCGCCGGTTCGTTTGCCGGAATCGTGCGTATCACCTTGGTGGTGTTCATGAAGTGGCGATAGTTGAGGTTGTCGTCAATGGAGTTGCCGCCCCAGCTGCCGCAGCCCATGGACAGTGAAAACGGCATGCCGTTGTCGAACGAGCCGCCGGTGGCGAAGCAGTGCGCCTGGTTGACGATCACCCGGCATGTCGACATTTCCAGCCCCATGCCGACAGCCCGTGCATCATCGCCCGTGTGCAGGCCAATCGAGTGACCCGCGCCCTGGTGAGCCAGAATTCTTGCGCTCAAGGTTTTCGCGGCCTCGAAATCATCAGCCCGGTAAACCGACAGTACCAGAGACAGTTTTTCCCCGGACTCCGGATGATCCGGGCCGACACCTTCCGCCGGCACCATCAGGAAGCGCGCGCCGGCGGCATCGTTCACCTCCACATCGGCAACATCGATCACCCGGTCAATGTCATGGGCAATCATGTGCCGGTTCAACTTGCCGCCCTGGAACAGGGCCGATTTCAGCTTGTCCGCCGTTTCGCCCTGCAACATGCGGCCACCGGCGGCTTCCAGCTCGCCGATGAACCGGTCATAGATTTCGTCGACCACCACAAGCACATTTTCCGATGAACACGACGTTGCATTATCGAAGGTCTTCGAGGCGGCAATCTTTTGCGCAGCCTGTGCCAGATCGGCGGTTTCATCCACGATCACGGTCACGTTGCCGGCACCTACGCCGATGGCCGGCGTACCGGATGAATAGGCACGGCGCACATTGTCCTGGCTGCCGGTGACAACAAGCAGGTCGGTTACCTCCATCAGGCGCTGGGTCTTGACCTTGGAAGACGGTGCCGGCACCATCTGCACCAGGTCATGATCAAGGCCGATCTTGTCAAATTCCGCATGAATGTAGCCAATCAGCTTCTCACATACCTCAACACCCTTCGGCGACGGCGACAGGATGATGGCATTGCCGCATTTCAGCGCGTTGACCACATTGTTGACCGGGGTGGCCACCGGGTTGGTGGACGGAACAACAGCGCCGATGACGCCTATCGGGCGGGCAATTTCGGTAATGCCGCGGGCCGGGTCGTCAGAAACGATACCTTGAGTCTTTACGCCCCTGATGTCGCGCAGCAGGCCGAGTGTCTTGCGGTGGTTCTTGGTGATCTTGTCAGCCACATTGCCAAGCCCGGTTGTGGCAACCGCCATTGTGGCCAGCTCAACATTGCGTTCGGGCTGCATCAGTGCCCAGGCCGCAGCCAGCGCTGCAGTATCATAGCGCGCCTGATCAGCGCCGGCCTCGTAATTGGCCTGCGCGACACGGGCGCGCTCGACAATGGCGTCTATGATGGCTTCTTCATCTGTCGGCTGAATTGAAAAAGCGGCTTGGCTTGACATGAGACTGGGTCCGGTTGTGATTGGATGGGGTATTCGAAGGCGGAGCAAACAGCTCAGCTCCGCCATCGATGGGTGTGGTCTTCAATGTGGGCTTTACAGGCCTTTCAACAAGTCCTTCAGAACCACCTCACGGTCCGCCCACATCTTTTGAACTTCCTCCCGGTTCATGATTTTCATCGGCGAGCCACCGGCTTTCATGCGCTTGGCAACCCGTTCATGGGCAAACATCAGCGGCACCTGCTTGGCCAGTTTATCAATGACCGCCTGTGGCGTGCCCTTCGGCACCATCAGGCCGCGGAAGTTTACTGATGAATTGTCGACATCGAGACCGGCCTCCTTCAGCGTCGGCACGTCGCTGATGAAGTCATTGCGCTCCAGATCGGCAACCCCGAGGATCTTGACGTTGCCGGCTTCGCGGGCCCGGAACGCGTCGGACAGGTTGTTGATACCGGCCAGCACTTCGCCGCCGATCACCGCTTTCATGGCAGCAGCACCGCCACCTTTGGTCGGGATGTAGGCCAGTTTGCAGGCGCAGGCCTTTTCAATTTGCAGCGCTGCAATGTGATGTCCGACAAACAAGCCGGCACCCGACGTTGTGGTCTTGCCCGGATTGGCCTTGGCATAGTCGATCAGGTCCTGCATGGAATTGAATTTGCTGTCCTTGCCGACAACAACAACGGCAGGGTCGGACCCCCAGTTGGCAATCGGTTCAAACGAGTCTGCCGAATACTTGACGCCGCCCTTGATCGACTGTGCGATGAAGTGCGGAATGTTGTAGGCCGACATGGTGTAGCCATCTGCCGGAGCCTCGGTTGCAAACCAGTTCCAGCCCTTGCGGCCACCGGCACCAGGCTTGTTCAGAATGTAGATCGGCTGTCCGAGAATGTCGGCATTGCCGGCAACCATGGTCACGATGCGCGCCTGAAAGTCAGTTGCGCCACCGGCGCCATAAGACACCGCCACACCGATAGGACGGTCCGGATAGTCGGCGGCAAATGATCCGGTTGCTGCAACCGCCAGTGTGGCGGCTGCCAGAATAGCAGTTTTGAATAGTCTCTTCATATTGTCTTCCTCCCAGAAGCTTGCTTGGTTGTTTCAATCGACATGAAGGTTGCGTATGTCAAAAGAGGATTCCCCTTGGTGTGTGGACCTGCAGGACCACGGCGAAAAGGGCATAGATGACGGCCATGAATGCGACCGTCACAAATATCCGCTTCATCCAGTCTTTGCTGCTGGTCCATAAAGCGGGGTCGTAAAAACTGTAGATGGCAAAGAAGGCCAACGTGGACCCGAGATAGAATCCAAGGTGTTTGGCGCCGAAAAACACAAAAGCCAGCATCACTATCAGGCCAGGCACCAGATTCTTCAAAGTGGCGACCGGAATGCCGCGGCCGACTTTCGACATGCCGGTAACGGCACGGATCAGGTTCCAGATTGCCAGCGATATGAACACTACCGAAATGACGCGCGGAAACAGGAAGGCTTCTGCGGGCTGCTCGGTGAAACTCAGCCACGTGACCACGGATGCGAGCAGGAAAATTGCCGAGCCGGGCAGGATGTGCTGCATGCGACGGGATGTCATTTCGCGTCCTCCGTCGCAGGTCCAGCAGCCGGTTTTTTGCCGGGTGCCAGCATGTTGTTCCAGAAAGAGTAGGCGATCGACGCCACCACCAGGCTGATCAGGATGATGTTCAATGTGCCCGTGAAGAAGTATACCCACGGGCCATCCTGCGCTGCTGCCAGCGTCATGCCCTGGGTGAAGTTGTCACCGGCTATCGGGCCCAGAATGAGGCCGAGCACCAGCGGGGCTGCGGAAAAACCGAACTTTTCCAGAATGAACATGCCCACGCCCAGCGCCAGCATGATGTGCACGTCTCCGACCGACTGCCCGACCGAGTAGGACCCGAATACCGCCAGCACCAGCACACCTGCCGCCATGATCGGTGCGGGTGCCCGGGCGATTTTGGCCGCCCAGCTGGCAATCATGATTCCGAAGAACACCATCAGGATCTGGCCGACCAGCATGGAATTGATGAATGTCCAAACTACTTCCGGGTGTTTTTCAAAGATATCAGAGCCGGGAAAAATTTCCTTGATCAGCAAACCGCCAAGCAGGACCGCCGCTGTCGGACTACCTGGTATTGACAGCGTCAGCAGCGGTACCAGAGACGGGCCGACCATGGCGTTGTTGGCCGACTCGGCCGCCACCAGACCTTCGGGATGACCGGTGCCGAACTTTTCCCGCTGCGGAGACATTTTTCGCGACTGATCATAGGCAACAAGCCCGGCAATCTGCCCGCCGACCCCCGGGATCAGCCCGATAATCGATCCGACAACGGTTCCTATCGACAATGCGCGAACATATTTGGTGAGTTCCCTGATGGACGCTGAGAGTTTCTGCTTCGGTACTTCAAGCGCTTCGATAAGCGAGTCGACGCGGCCCTTGGCCATCATGTCCAGCACTTGCGGGATGGCGAACAGGCCGATCAGAGCAGGAATTATGCCGATACCGCCGCTCAGAGCATCGGCAAAGATAAACCGCTCGGTTCCTTGAATTTCATCATATCCGATGGTCGACAGCCACAGGCCGATACACCCTGACAACAGCCCCTTTACAAATGATTTCGAGTCAAGCGACCCGATTACCGTAACGCCGAGGATGGCAATCCAGAAAACGTGTGGCGTCTGGATTTTCAACACCCATTGCGCCAGCACCGGGGTCAGGAAAATCAGCAGCAGAATGCCGATCACGCCACCTACGCCGGACGACAGGAAGGACAGATGCAGCGCCTTGGCTCCTTCGCCGCGCTTGGCCATTTCATTTCCGTCCAGAGCGGTGGCTATATTGGCCGGTGCACCCGGGATCTTGAGCAGAATCGCGCTCACGGCGCCGCCGGCAACCGTTGAAGTATAGGCAGCACCCAGCAGAACAAGGCCATGTGTGGCTGACATGTGAAACGTGAACGGGATCAGCAGGGCAACAGCCATCGTCGGTGACAGGCCGGGGGTTGCGCCCAGGATCAGCCCGCCGACAGTGCCGCCCAGCAGCAGCATGAATGCCCACGGTTCAAAAACCCCGCCAAAGTAACCTAGGAACTCCATTTGCCCGGATATTTCCTTGTTGTTCCGCTTCCCAAAACCGGTTGCCGGTTGTGTCCGGCATTTCCTTCTGTGGAAACGCTAGCTGATGAAAACAAAAATGCAAACGTTTTCATTTTGTGATAAAAGGCCGCAAATGAGGTACTCGAGATCCAGAAAAGGCGCGCCGGGAATCGTTGAGGTCGCAGCCCGCGCAGGCGTTTCGATAGCCACTGTATCGCGGGCATTCAGCCAGCCTGACATGGTTCGCGCACCTACAAGGGTCCGTATCGAGCAGGCTGCCGAAGAGCTGGGTTATATTCGAAACCGGGCCGCCGGCGCCCTCCATAACCGGTTTTCCGGCACCTTGGGCCTGGTTGTGCCGACAATCGACAATGCCATTTTCGCCGAACTGATCGAGGCATTTTCATCCCGTCTGCGCGATTTTGATCGAACAATGCTGATTGCGGCACACGGGTATGATCTCGACCTGGAAGTGGCCATTGTGCGCTCGCTGCTGGAACGGCGCATCGATGGCATCGCGCTGGTGGGTTTCGATCATGCGGCTGTTTCCATGAACATGCTGCAGCAAAGGGATGTGCCTGTCATATCGGTGTGGAATTTTCGCGAGGATTCGAACATTCCCTGTGTCGGAGCAGACAATACCGCCGCGGCACGCAGAGTTGTCCGGCATCTGCTTGATCTGGGACATCGCGATATCGCGATGCTGTTTCCCGATGTGGGCTCAAATGACCGCGCAAGGGATCGGCTGAACGGTGTCATGGCCGAACTGCGTCAGGCGGGGGTGGAAACGACCCCGGACAGACAGATTTCGTGTCCATATGATATCGGCGAAGCCAAACGCCTTGTACGGCATCTTGTGGCCGGCAGGCGGCGCCCCTCTGCAATTGTGTGCGGCAACGACATTATCGCTCACGGCGCCTGTTATGCCTGTTATGCTGAAGCGGTGCGCATCCCCGATGACATTTCAATTGTCGGCATTGGCGATTTTCGCGGCTCGGCGCATCTGGAACCGGGCCTGACAACAATCCGCATGCCGGCACGCAGAATCGGCAACATTGCCGCCGATAGCCTGGTGCAGATGAGTGATACCGGCATGCCGCCGGATCCGTTCAATCAGAAGGTCGAGGTTGAACTGAAGGATCGCGGCTCAACAATCGCATTGTAACATTATTGCGAGCAGAATTGTTTCGCCATTGCAATTGTCATCGGGCAATAACACATGCCCGGAAGCGCAGGAATTTCCGTGTCTGCATCAAGCAACAAGAACAACAACCGGAACGAAAACAATGACCGACGCACCCACCTATACCCCACCCAGGATCTGGCAATGGAATTCCGAAAGCGGTGGCGACTGGGCCAGGATTAACCGCCCGGTTGCAGGGCCAACCCATGACAAGCAACTACCGGTAGGACGCCACCCTTTGCAGCTTTACTCGCTGGCCACGCCAAACGGGGTGAAGGTCACAGTGATGCTGGAAGAACTGCTGGCTCTGGGTCATGCAGGTGCTGAATATGATGCGCACCTGATCAGGATAAAGGACGGAGAGCAATTTGGCTCCGGTTTTGTGGGCGTCAATCCCAATTCGAAAATACCAGCCCTTATGGATTACAGCACCGAACAACCGACCCGGGTGTTTGAATCAGGGGCGATCCTGCTTTATCTGGCTGAGAAGTTCGATGCCCTGTTGCCGGCAGATCCGGCCAAGCGGGCCGAATGCCTGTCATGGCTGTTCTGGCAGATGGGCAGCGCGCCATATCTCGGTGGCGGCTTTGGGCATTTTTACAAATATGCGCCGGCCAGGTTCGAGTACCCTATCGACAGGTTCACAATGGAAGTGAAGCGCCAGCTGGACGTGCTCGATCGTCATCTGGCTACCAGTCAGTATATGTGTGGCGACGAATACACCATCGCCGACATCGCCATCTGGCCCTGGTATGGGGCGCTGGTTTCAGGAAGCCTGTACGACGCTGCGGAGTTCCTCAACGCGGATCAATACAAACATCTTGCCAGATGGGCCGATGAGATTGCGAAACGTGATGCCGTCAGGCGCGGCAGGATGGTCAACAGAACCTGGGGACCGCTTGAAGACCAACTTCCTGAACGCCATGACGCCGGCGATTTCCTGCAGGCCGGGCAGAACAGGTTCGAACCTGCAGCGTGACGGGGCAAGCCGTTCGGAAAATATGGCCGGGTCAGAATGCCGGACCATTGGGGCCCAGCCGTACGCCCCTGCGCAACCGGGTGAACGGAATGCGGTCAAGCTGGCAGGGGTTTGCGCCCGGGCTTTCTGCGAATATCACGGTTTCAGCGATCGGCTCATAGTCTGCCAGAAAATGAACTGCGCTTTTGACGGCGACGATCGCCTTGCCTGTGGGGTCGATTCCCATATGCGTGAAAATGGCCTGATCGGCGTTTTGTGTGCGGTTTGATCCAACGACAACGGTTACATCGCAATCCCTGTCCAGGACCTTCATTGCGGCCATCAGGCCCAGATTGGCCTGGGCCCCACCATACATGGGTCCAGTGAAGGTGAATTGTCCGTCGGACAAAGCCTCAACCTGCACCCGCGCCTTGAACGGACCGGTGCCAAGCTGCGGAAATTTCCCGCCAATGGCGACGTCGATCTCTGCGCCGGCACCAGCTTTGTGGGCAATGGCTGCCGTTTCCGGGTCCCACAACATGCCGATGACGGCATTTTGTGCACCGCCTTCAACCAGTGCGGACAGCACACCGGTCGTATCACCGGTAGCGCCGGCACCGGGATTGTCCTGTGCGTCGGCAATCAGAACGGGTTTCAGCGCGCTGCCGGCAATTTGCCGGGCTTTTGCTACTGCATCTGTTGCCGGCACCAGTGGATTGTGCAGTTCATCCTCAGCTGCCTGCAGGGCACCGATCATGGCGTCGGCGGCTGCATCAACCGCCGTCTGATCGGCGCCATAGGCAAATACCGAACACCCGCAGTCGGCAACGTCGGCAGGCGGAAATCCGAATACGAAGTCGATGGAGCTCACCCCGTCTCCCGCCATGCCCGGCAACATGGCGTAAAGCCTGCCGCCTGGCTCCCGCCGGGTCGATTGCGCCTGAATGGGAATGATATAGTCGAGCTGCCGCCAGGCCCTGGCGAACGGTGTTCCGCGGTCGAGTTCCTCGCGCAGAAGCCTTCGGGCACGCGCGCCTGTCTCGGCCATATCGACGTGCGGATAGGTACGGTAGATGGCGACTGAAGAGGCGCGCTCAAAGAAGTCCCGCGACAGGTTGCCATGCAGATCCAGGCTGACGGCAATCGGCATTGCCGGCCCGGTAACCTCACGGATCCGGCGCAACAGCTCGGCTTCGCCGTCTTCATGAGATTGCGTGACCATCGCGCCATGCAGATCAAGATAGACACCGTCAATTGTGCCGGCCTTTGTGACGCCATCCACAATCATGCCGCTGATCCGGTCAAATGCATCATCTGTCACATAGCCGCCGGGTTCAGCGAAGGTCCACAGGATGGGAACCAGGTCAAAGTCGTCGCCTTCATCCAGAAATCCGCCCATCGGCAGATTGAGGCCCGATAGGGTGTCGATGACTTCGGCGCCGAACTTCATGGCCGGCCAGGCGCCGCCCACCCTGAAGGTTTCATAGGGAGTCAGGATCGGGGCAAAGGTATTGGTTTCGTGCTGGAATCCGGCAACGGCAATGCGAGGGCGTTTCATTGCTGTCATCCTTCGCGCGCAAACAGATGTTTGGCCATGACGCCGACCCGGGATTCGATTTCCTCACACGCATCCAGGATCAGGTCTTCGCGGAAGCGCGGGCCGACTATCTGCACCCCGACCGGCAAACCGTCATTGTAATTGGCTGCAATGTTGCCGGCGGGCAGGCCGGTATAATTGAAGGCGATCGAATAGACACCGGCTTCAAGTGTTTCCCTGACACCTTCAAGACCCTGGGCGTCGCGGTCCCATTCATAGGTTGGCGCAGGCAGGAAAGGTGTCAGCACCAGCGGATAGTCCCGGAACATCAGGTTGAACTGGCGGTGATAGTAATTGCGCCTGGCCATGGCGAGCAGCAGGTCCTTGCCTTCATGCGGTACAAACAGCTCATAGTAATCGGAAAAGATTTTCTTCAGCGTGTCCGAGCCCTGCTTGAGAATCTCGTCCCCCAGCAATGCCTTCACCTCGCCGAACAGCGAGCGGGCGCCATCTCGCGCGCACTCGCGAAGCTCCGGCATGTCAGCCTCTGTAAGCTCATAACCGGCATCGATCAGGCAGTCGCGTGCCGTATCAAGTGCTTTCTCGACGGCCGGATGCAGGGCAAATTCGTAGGTGTTCTTGGTAAACGCGACTTTCGGTCTTCCTTCCAGCGCAGGCCCGTCAAACGGCATCGGCACCATCCACGGATCATGCGGATCATATTCGACAAGCGCCTGCATGCCTGCACGAACGTCCCTGACCTCGCGGGCCAGCACCCCCTGGACAGACATGATCTGGGCCAGCAGTCCGCGCTCGGCGGTTTGCGACGGATTCCACGCCGGTACACGCCCCAGCCCGGGTTTTACCGTGGCAGCGCCGGTGGCTGCCGCAGGGTAGCGCAGCGAGCCGCCAATATCATTGCCGTGCGCGATGGGACCCATGCCCGACATGACGGCGGATGAGGCGCCACCCGACGAGCCGCCGGATGATGCCCAGTCATTCCACGGTGAAAACGTGCGGCCGTGCAGTTCATTGGAGGTGGTGGCGCGGAAGGAAAATTCCGGCGTGTTTGTGCGGCCGATGACAATGGCGCCGGCCTTCCTGAAATTGCGCACCACGGGGGAATCGTCTGGCGCAATGATGTTCTTGTAGGCTTCGACGCCATTGGGCGTGGCGCAACCTGTCTGGTCGATGTTTTCCTTGATTGTGACCGGGACCCCGTGCAGCGGACCGATGGGGCCGGAATTGGCCTGTTGCTCATCATGGGCCTTAGCCTGGGCAATCGCCGCGTCACCGAGATCATCCACCACCGCATTCAGCTTCGGGTTTACCGAGCGCATGCGCTCCACTGTTTGTGTCACCACGTCGCTGGATGACACTTCGCCGGCAGCGATTTTCGCTGCCAGTTCGCAGGCGCTTAATTGCCAAAGCGGGGTATCGGACATGCACGTTCTCCTTGCTGCATCAAAACCGGCGCGGAATTCAACAACAAGTGCAGGCAATTGCACAAGAGCATGGCAGCCATGCCTTGATACCAAGGGCTCAATAGTTAGCTCCTTTGGCACGACATTCAGAAATATGAAAGTCAGCCGTTGACTCCCTTCCACTAAGACAGACAGACTACCGGCCAGTCGAAAGCCTTTAAGGCAAAGACTGTCAGTAAAAAGAGGAGGTAAGACTAATGTTACGCTGGACAAGACGACATGTTTTGGCAGCTGCAGCTGTATTTGCAACTGTGGTCGCCGGACCTGCCCTGCCTGCACAGGCAGAAAGTGTGTTGCGGGTCATCCCGCATGCGGACTTGAAGAACCTGGATCCGATCTGGACAACGGCCTACATATCGCGAAACCACGGTTACCTCATTTATGACACGCTGTTTGCCATGAACGAGAAGTTCGAACCGCAACCGCAGATGGTCGACACGTACGAAGTTTCCGATGACAAGATGACCTGGACCTTCAAGCTGCGCGCCGGTCTGAAGTTCCATGATGGTGCCGATGTGACATCTGACGATGTTATTGCGTCACTGAAACGCTGGGGTGCCCGCGACGGCATGGGCCAGCAACTCATGGGTGCCATGGGAGAGATGGTTGCGGTGGATGCTTCCACGTTCCAGTTCAAGCTGAATGCACCATACGGCCTCGTGCTTGAATCCATTGGCAAGATTTCGTCAAACGTACCGTTCATCATGCCCAAGCGGGTAGCTGAAACCGATCCGTTCAAGCAAATCGAGGATTATACCGGCTCGGGTCCGTTCGTCTTCGTCAAGGAAGAATGGGTGCCGGGTTCAAAGGTGGTCTACAAGAAATTTGCCGACTACAAACCACGCTCCGAAGCGCCTGATGCGGCATCCGGCGGCAAGGTCGCCAAGGTAGACCGTGTGGAATGGACGTATTTCCCGGACCAGACCACCGCGATGAATGCATTGATCAATGGTGAGGTGGATTACTTTGAGTCTCCGGCCAATGACTTGATGCCGCTGCTTGAAGCCAACGACGGCATTACCGTCGAGATCAATGATCCGCTCGGCAATATCGGCTTCTCGCGTTTCAACCATCTGTTGCCGCCGTTCGACAATGCGGATGTCCGTCGCGCTGCCATCATGGCCATGAAGCAGGAAGACTATATGCAAGGCGCCGTGGGTGACCAGAAGTTCTGGAAAACCTGCTATTCGGTTTACCCCTGCGGTACACCGCTTGAGAACGACATGGGTTCCGACGTCATGAAGACCGGTGATCTTGAAAAGGCCAAGGCAGCCCTTTCCGCGGCCGGTTATGACGGCACGCCGGTTGTTATCATGCAGCCGACAGACATTCCGTTGTTGTCGGCGTTCTCGCTGATCACCGCAGAAAAACTGCGCAACATCGGCATGAAGGTGGATGTGCAGGCCATGGACTGGTCGACACTGACCTCTCGTCGAGCCAAGCGTGACCCGGTTGCCGACGGCGGCTGGAACATTTTCCACACCTGGTGGATCGGCGCTGACGTGATTGACCCGATGGCAATTGCATTCTCCGGCGATCCTGAAAAGGGCTGGTTTGGCTGGCCGAAGGACAACGATCTGGAAGCAGCACGTTCGGCTTATGCAAAAGCCACCACCGCTGAAGAAAAGAAGGCCTCGGCTGAAAAGGTGCAGGAGCGTCTCTGGGCGATCGGTGCTTCCGCCGAACTTGGACAGTTCTTTGTTCCTGTTGCCTACCGCAACAACGTCAAGGGCCTGATCAAGTCACCGGTTCAGTTCTTCTGGAACATGGAAGTCCAGTAGGACCGTTCACATGAGTTTAGGCACGGCGATGCACCCAATCATCGCCGTGCTGGAAGCCTTTCACCCTTAAATAGAAACGGGGCAGCTTGTGGTTTTCTATATTCTCAAGCGAATTCTGGCGACGGTGCCTGTCATGGGTGTGGTGGCCTTGTTTGTGTTCCTGATGCTTCGGCTATCCCCCGGCGATCCGGCTGCCGTCATAGCCGGCGATTATGCTACCACGGAAGACATCATCCGCATCAGGGAAAACCTCGGTCTCAACGATCCCATTATTGTGCAGTTCACCAAGTGGATTGGCCAGCTTGTTCAGGGGGATCTGGGGATTTCCATTTTCACAAATCTTCCGGTAACCACCCTGATTGCCCAGCGGCTCGAGCCGACCATCATGCTCACCCTGACCACTATCATTTTCACTATTGTGGTTGCAGTGCCGCTTGGCACATTGGCCGCCTGGAAACAGGGCAGTCTGATTGACCGCGCCGTCATGTTGTTTTCGGTCGCAGGGTTTTCAGTTCCGGTTTTTGTGCTCGGCTATATCCTGATCTATATCGTGTCGATCCAGCTCAGATGGCTGCCGGTCCAGGGCTACAAGTCGATGTTCACCGATGGCGTCGTCCCGTTCTTCCGGCATATTATCCTGCCCACCGTAACCTTGTCTGTGATCTTCATTGCCTTGATTGCACGCATGACGCGGGCGTCGGTCATGGAAGTGCTGCAGGAAGACTATGTACGTACAGCGCGGGCCAAGGGTCAAAGCGAATTCAAGGTCTTGATGAAGCACGCCGTACGCAATGCCGCGGTTCCCATCGTCACCGTCATAGGGCTGGGCATCGCGCTGCTGATCGGCGGCGTGGTGGTAACCGAAAGTGTCTACAACATACCGGGCCTTGGCAGGCTGGTGCTTGATGCTGTGCTGAAACGCGATTACCCGATCATCCAGGGGCTCATCCTGCTGTTCAGTTTTGTTTACATCCTGATCAACCTGCTGATCGATCTCAGCTACACCTTGTTCGATCCAAGGATCAAATACTGATGAGCACCCAGTCAGACAAGGTTGATTTCGCAACGTCCGCCGAAGCGACTCTCACTTCTCGCAAGGACGCCAGCCTGGCATCCTTGATGTGGAAACATCCCTCGGTGTTCTGGGGCGGACTATTGTTGATGATCATGGTGCTGGTGGCCGTGTTTGGTCCGTTTTTGACCGCTGACCCAGTGGCGATAAATCCAATCAAGCGCCTGAAGGTGCCTTCAGCCGACTTCTGGTTCGGCACCGACTATCTCGGGCGCAACGTATATTCTCGCGTCATATATGGTGCACGCGTGTCGCTGGTGGTTGGCCTCGCAGTTGCCATTGTTGCCGTGGTACTTGGCCTGGTGACTGGCCTGATCTCCGGTTATATGCGATGGCTGGATGCCATCATCATGCGAATAATGGATGGTCTGATGGCGATCCCGGGTATTTTGCTGGCAATCGCATTGATCTCGCTGTCCGGTGCTACCTTGTTCACCGTCGTCATCGCCATTGTCATCCCGGAAATTCCCAGAGTGGTGCGGCTTGTGCGATCGGTTGTTCTGACTGTGCGTGAAGAACCTTACGTAGAGGCGGCTATTGCCGCGGGCACCCGCACCCACCTCATTCTGGTACGCCACATCCTGCCCAACACCATTGCACCGCTGATTGTGCAGGCGACCTATATTTGCGGGTCAGCGATGCTGACAGAATCCATATTGGGCTTCCTGGGTGCGGGCATTCCGCCGGAAATTCCAAGCTGGGGCAATATCATGTCGGAAGGCAGAACCTACTTCCAGCTATCGCCCTGGATCATCTTTTTCCCCGGCATAGCGTTGGCACTAACAGTGCTTGCGGTCAACACGGTTGGTGACGGTTTGCGTGACACGCTGGATCCGCGCATCGCGAGGAAGATGTGATGGCAGGCAATAAATCATCGCAACCTGTTCTGGACATTCGGGGCCTGTCGGTAACATTGCCTGAAGGCGCCGACCGGGAATTTGCCATCGAGGATATTTCACTCACCGTTGGCCGCAGTGAAATCGTCTGCGTCGTGGGCGAGTCCGGCTCCGGAAAGTCGGTGAGCGCCCAAACCGTCATGGGCCTGATTCCACGCAAGGAACTGAACCCGGTTGCCGGCGAGGTCATGCTGCAGGGAGAAGACCTGCTGAAGAAATCCGAAATCGAACTGCGCGAACTGCGCGGCGTGAAAATGGCGATGATCTTCCAGGAACCGATGACTGCACTCAATCCGGTCATGCGGGTAGGTGATCAGATAGGCGAAATGCTGGAGATTCACACCTCGATGTCGACCGCCGAACGGCGTGAGCGCATTATCGAGGTAATGAACGATGTCGGGCTGCCGGATGTCAATCAGATGATCGACAGCTATCCGCATCAACTGTCCGGTGGTCAGCGGCAGCGCATCATGATTGCCATGGCGCTCGCGCTGGAACCCGCCCTGCTGATTGCAGATGAGCCGACTACGGCTCTGGATGTCACGACCCAGGCGCAGATCCTCGATCTGATCAAGGACATTCAAAAACGCCACGGCACGGGTGTCATGTTCATCACCCATGACTTTGGTGTGGTCGCCGAGATTGCCGACAGGGTTGTGGTGATGCAAGACGGCAAGGTTGTCGAACAGGGAACCGCAAGCCAGGTGCTGACCAAACCCCGCGAGCCATACACGAAAATGCTGATCGGTTCTGTTCCCAGCCTGACGCCGCCAAAGCGCAAGCCGATAACGCAAGGCGAGCCGATACTGGCGACCAAGGGGCTGGAAAAGATCTATGGTGCACTTGGCTGGTTCGGCGGCGGTCGTGTGGTTCACGCGGCAAAGCAGGTAGAGCTGGAAGTCAGACGCGGTGAAACGCTTGGGGTGGTTGGTGAATCCGGGTCCGGCAAATCGACGGTGGCACGTTGTATCGTACGGCTGATCGACCCGACAAGCGGCGAGGTTCTGATCGACGGCCAGAACATTGCCAGGATGAGCCAGTCGGAGTTGCGCTCCTATCGGCGCAATGTGCAGGTGGTCTTCCAGGACCCTTACCGTTCCCTGAACCCGCGCCGCACTGTTGGCCAGTCGATTGTCGAAGGACCAATGAATTTCGGTACATCACAGGAGGAGGCCCTGGCCCGCTCCCGTGACCTGATGGAAATCGTCGGATTGTCACCGCACGCACTGGACAGGTTCCCCCACCAGTTTTCCGGCGGACAGCGCCAGCGAATCTGCATTGCCCGCGCACTGGCCATGGAGCCCAAGGTCCTGATCGCCGATGAAGCCGTGTCGGCGCTTGATGTGTCGGTTCAGGCACAGGTTCTGAAACTGCTGGACGATGTGCGCAAGCGCTTCGACCTTGCCATGCTGTTCATCACCCACGACTTGCGGGTGGCGGCGCAAATCTGCGACCGCATCATGGTCATGCAGCAGGGAGAGGTGGTCGAGCAGGGCCTGACGGCCAGCGTTTATGCCAAGCCATCGCACCCATATACCAAGCTGTTGCTCGACGCTGCACCCGGGCGCAATTCATTTGCAACCGGTTGATCAGTCGCTATTTGTAGGGTGAATCAACCCGCTTCATCAGATGCCTGTTCTGCAGTTCCTCGATGTCGGAAAAGCCGATAAACGTTTTGAAATCAGCCATGGATGTGACCGGTTGCGGCAGGTCCCTGGTGGATTTGTCGGCTGCAAGCTGGGCGAAATTTCGCCGCATGGCTTCGGTCGCGCTCATCAGGCTGACTAGCGGATAGCAAGCCAGACCGGCAACGGATTCAATCTCCGCCTTGTCCAGGTCAGTCTCCAGCCAGCCGAGTATTTGCAGCGACAGGGGCTTGCCGCAGGCCTCGCGCAACTGCCGCAGTTCGTCGATGGTCTTGAAACACCGGCTGATCGGTTGAATCAGATCAGCGCCGGCCGCTACATAGGCGCGGGCTCGACGGATGGCCTCTTCCACAGTCAGCGCATCGGTTCTGGCCACAATAAGGGTATTGGGATCAGTGCGTGCTTCAACCGCAGCAGCAATCTTGCCGGCATTTTCCTCCAATGGAAGAATGTCAATACTGGTTGCAACAGCCGGGCAGCGCTTAGGGGCTTGCTGGTCCTCGAAGATGATGGCCGCCGCGCCGGCACTTTCGAATTCACGGACTGTGCGCATCACATTGATGGCATTGCCGTATCCTGTGTCACCGTCTGCAACCAGCGGCACCTTGATGGCATTGGCTACATTGCGGATCACCGACAGGTTTTCAGACATGGTGTAGAGTTCAACGTCAGGCATGCCGAGAAGGGAAGCAGAGACGCCGAACCCTGAGGTCATCACAGCGGGAAAACCGGCCTCTTCTGCGAGTTTGGCGGACAATGCATCATGGCATCCGGCCACCCATACGGTTTTTCCAGAACGCGCAGCGTCTGCAAATTCCTGCTTGTTGAGAGTTTGGGTCATTATTGTTGCACCTTGTCCTTGGATCCATCACGTTGATGCAGATACCCGATCAGGCCGCCTGCCTCCAGCATCGCCCGGTCTGCTTCGGGCAGGGGATCAAACGGCAATTCCTTTTTCCGGGTCACATTGCGAACCAGGCTGTGTGCCCAGTCCACTTCCAGGACATCCCACCTTCCGACATTTTCCAGAATGCCCGGGCATGGAATTTGCGGAAACCCCATGGCGATCTCGCCGCGCCAGTAGCCGGGTGAAAAACTCTCCGCAATGACACCGGCAACCCCCAGCTTTCGCATGGCGATCATGGGCGGGTAGTGCGGGTGGCCGTATCCGAAATTGTGATTGCCTACAAGCAGGTCGCCGGGGCGCACCGACTTTGCAAAGTCCGGGTCCCGTGATGACATGGCAACTCTGGCAAGTTCGTCAACGTCCTTTATCTTGATGTTCTTGACGCCGACAATCTGGTCAACGTCAAAATCAACTTCATCGAATATCCAGGCGGCACGGCCTTTCAGATTTTTGAGGGCCATCGTTCTAGCTCTTCAGATAGGGTCTGGGGTCAGTTATCCTGCCTTCAATGGCTGACGCTGCCACAGCCGCGGCATTCACAATGTAAATTTCAGAATCAGGACTTCCCATCCGGCCCTGCACGTTCAGTGTGCCGGTTGACACCGCCCGCTGCCCGTCACTCATCACCCCCAGTCGGCCGAAACAATAGTCACACGATGACGAGGTCACGAACGCCCCGGCAGCAATCAGATCGGTGAGCACTCCCTCGCGCGATGCCTGTTCCATGATTGCCTGGCTGGTTGGCACCACATGCAACTGAAATCCCGGTTTGACCTGCTTTCCGCGCAGCACATCAGCAGCGATGCGCAAGTCCTCAAGCCTGCCGGACGCGCATGAGCCCAGATAGCCAACCTGAACTTCAGTGCCGGCGTAGTCCTTGAGGTCTTTGGTATTGGCCGGGCTTGGCGGCACCACAACTATGGGTTCAAGCCTGGAAATATCAATGTCGTGCACAGCTGCGTAGTTTGCATCAGGATCGGAAAATACCGGTTCAAGATCGATGCGCGCACGTTCCCGGGCATACTCGAGCGCTGCCTCGTCGGGGTTCATGATCGCTGTTATGGCGCCGGTAAACATGGCCAGACAGTTGATGGTCTGGCGCCCTTCAATGGATAAATGCCCGATAGCGTCTCCGCCGATTTCCAGAACCTGAAACCGGCAGGACGCAGGCCCCAGTGTGCGAACAATATGATGAAAAACATCACGGGCCATGACACCTCGTGACAGTTTTCCGTTCAGGTTGACGCGCGTAGTCTCCGGCACCTTGATCTGGATGAATTCCTTCACGAACGCTTCCAGGAGATGCCGCCTGACACCGATCGCCAGGGTTCCGAAGGTGCCAAGTTGTGAAATGTGACCGTCGAAATGCACGGCGAGGGCGCCTGGAGTGGCATAACCAAGTTCTGCAGCTACCTGATGGCCGATGCCCTTGCGTTCATAGACCGGTACATTGTTGGCCAAGCCCCAGTCTCTGGTGTTCTGGTGCAGGTCTTCTTCCTGCGGTGTGACGGCAGGCACCATATGGTCGATAAACAGGGCAAACCGATCCGGTTCAGCGACCTTGTCGATGCCGAATTCATCCTTCATGTGCTTGAAGATGACGTCGGTATATCCGGGAAAATCATAGGCGATGACAAAGTCAGGCTTGGCCTTGATTTCCTCACCTGCCCTGACATTGTCCAGTCCAGCCGCTCGTGCCAGGATCTTTTCCGCGATTGTGTAGCCCATTTGATCCACTCCGGGGGTGCCTGATAACCAGCACCTAATAACGGCTCAATAATAGCGGCGAATGATCAACATATGTCAACCAGCAACCCATATTTCATCTGGTGAAATTA
>JAHEFB010000098.1 GCA_024640405.1 Alphaproteobacteria bacterium
CACAACTGGACGCCTGGCTGGACAAGAAACTGGATGAACTGTTGCCCAGCAAACTGGAAGCAATTGATGCCTCCAGAACGCCATCCATGTCCATTATTGCCACCAAGGGAACCCTGGACTGGGCCTACCCGCCCTTCATCCTCGCATCAACTGCAGCGGCGCTAGGTTGGGAAGTTGAGATATTTTTTACCTTCTACGGCCTGCTGTTGCTGAAAAAGGATCTTCAAGCCCAGGTCAGCCCGCTGGGGAACCCGGCGATGCCGATGAAAATGCCATTTGGCCCGAAATGGTTTCAGGATTATGACTGGCCGATGCCGAACCTGCTGATGGCAGGTATACCCGGATTTGAAAAGGTCGCCACCGGGCTGATGAAGAAGACCTTCAAGAACAAGGGTGTGGCGACTGTAGAGGAGTTGCGCAGTCTGTGTCTGGAAGCAGAAGTGAAAATGGTTGCCTGCCAGATGACCGTAGATGTATTCGGATTCGATGCCAGTGAGTTTGTACCGGAGGTCACTGACTTCGTCGGCGCCACCTCGTTCCTTCCGGTTGCACAGAAATCAGACGTTTGCCTGTTCATTTAACCTCTAATGGCATTGCTTGAGAACCCGGCCGCGAAAACATGCGGGATGGCACAACATCATGCCCGGCATGGCAATTTATTCTTCCGTGTGTTTCCGCGGCCGGTTACACGTTTGTATTGATGTCACAGCTTGACTAAACATCATTCGCAGCTGAGCGTGTTTTTTATCTACGCATTCAGTTTCCTGTCCTATACTGTCTGGAAAAGAGGCACACACGACGTGCCCGTCTAGCGAACGTGTCACATTGCAGTCGGTCACGATTCGAACCCACATCACCATGCACACTGGCAAACCGGCCACACCCGATGCAACTGTTTCAGGAGATTTGTGATGAATGCGACTAACGAAATAAATGGAAAGATACTTGCGGAAATGTCGTCCGATGCGCTGAATGCGTGGTTTGAAATGCGCTTTGCTGAAAGTCTGGCAACGGCGAGAGAGAATACAACACCACGACTCTCGATCATGGTGACCAAGGGAACCCTTGACTGGGCCTATCCACCCTTCATCCTCGGCGCTACCGCTGCCGCCATGGGCTGGGACACCTCGCTGTTTTTCACCTTCTACGGTCTGGCACTGCTGAAAAAGGATTTAAGTCCGCATATCAGCCCGCTGGGAAACCCTGCCATGCCGATGAAAATGCCCTTTGGCCCACAGTGGTTCCAGAACGTCGAGTGGAACATGCCCAACCTGTTGATGGCCGGTGTGCCGGGGTTTGAGTCGATCGCGACGACGCTGATGAAGCAGACCATGAAGAACAAGGGTGTGGCCACCATCCCTGAACTGCGTGAGTTGTGCATCGAGGCCGAGGTGAAGCTGGTGGCATGCCAGATGACTGTTGACCTGTTTGGCTGGAAACAGGAGGACTTTATCCCGGAAGTCAGTGAATGGGCCGGCGCGGCCTCCTATCTGACATCGGCCAAGGGTGCGGACATCACGCTCTTTGTATAAGCCAGGAAAACCCTGATTAATTCCCTCATCGTCACCCCGGCGAATGCCGGGGTCCATATTATTCCAGTGCACTGGCTGCCGGCCTGTGCCGGCATGACGAATAAATATACGGGTTGCTAACTGCTACCGAGATGCACCGATTCCGGCAGCGTGATTTGCATCTCCACCGGCAGGTGGTCGGAAAGCGAGAAATCCAGGGCCTTGACATGGTCAACCTGCAGTGTCGGCGTGACCAGGATGTGATCAATGTTACGCTGCGGTCGCCAGCTGGGAAAGGTACACACATCATGAATGGGTTCAGTCATCATGGTACGGTTGATCAGGTAGTCCATTTCGGCGCTTTGTGAATGACAGTTCAGATCGCCCATGACGATCACGTGACGGTATTCATTGACGATCTCGCTGATGTAATCAAACTGGCGCAGTCGTGCACGCCGTCCCAGCGCCATGTGCAGGATCAACACCACAAGTGAGTCCTGGCGGTTACCGTAACGGATAAACAGCGCACCACGGCCCGGTATTTTACCCGGCAGCCGGTGCTCGATAACTTCAGTGGGCTGAAAGCGGCTCAGTACGCCGGTACTGTGCCTGGCAAATCGCCCGATACGCCGGTTGGTCTGGTCCGACCAGAACGGCATGTGCGATTTTTCACTGAGGTATTCGGTCAGGTTGATATAGCCACTGCGCAGACTGCCGGCATCGAGCTCCTGCAAACCGACAATGTCATAGTCTTTCACCAGCCGTGCAACACGATCAAGATTACTGAAACGCTGCGCGTGCGGCAGCACGTGTTTCCAGCTGCGCGTAACGTAATGCCGGTAGCGCTCGGTACTGATGCCGGCCTGCACATTATAGCTGAGCAGACGAATGCGTTGCCCGGTATTCTCGCCCGTTTCATCAGGCAAACTGCGTTCGGACTTATGGAACGGCATGCGTGCTAGGTCGGGCATACCAGATTTCCCAGTTGATCCGTCAAATTGATGTTCTCCCGGTAATCGACCGGACAATCGATAATGCTCACGGTATTATTGGCGAGTGCCTGTTCAAGTATAGTCGGCAAATCAGCCGTTCTCTCAACCCGGTAACCGCGCGCGCCAAAAGACTCTGCATAGGTGACAAAATCGGGATTGTTGAAGCGGACGTTGGAGATTCGCTGGAACTGGTTCATCTGCTTCCATTCAATCAAACCATAACTGCTGTCATTCCAGATAAGAATGACAATCGGCAGTTTACAGCGTATTGCCGTTTCAATTTCCTGCGAGTTCATCATGAAACCGGCATCGCCGGTGACGGCGACGACATGGCGCTCCGGGTAGACCAGCTTGGCGGCAATGGCACCGGGTACCGCAATCCCCATACTCGCGAAGCCATTGGAAATAATGCAGGTATTCGGGTATTCACAGCGGAACATGCGCGCCATCCACATTTTGTGCGCGCCCACATCACAGACCACGATGTCCTCGAGATCCAGCACCGTGCGCAGATCCCAGATGATCTTCTGCGGCTTGACGGGAAATTCCAGGTCGTCACGATGCTGGTCCATCTCCGCTACCAGTCGCTCCCGCAAGGGTCGTACATGCGCGCCCTGGTGCGGCGTCGTCAACGCAGCTATGCGGTCCAGGCTGTGCTTGATATCACCGACAACGCCGACCGCAACCGGGTAGTGGCCATCCGTTTCAGCCGGTGAATGGTCAATATGAATAATGCAACGATCACGATCAGGGTGCCACAGGTATGGGTGATACTCAACCAGGTCATAGCCGACACAGATGATGACGTCGGCCTTGTCAAAACCGCAGCTGACAAAATCATTGGCCTGCAGGCCGGCACTGCCGAGCGCACAGCGATGCCTGAAGGGAATCACGCCCTTGGCCATGAAGGTATTGGCCACCGGTATGTTCAGTTTTTTCGCAAAATCGGCCAGTTGCGCCGATGCGCCGGAGCGCACCACGCCGTTGCCCGCCAGGATCATCGGGTGGCGGGCCGCGCTGATCAGCGCCGCGGCCTCGGACACCTTCTCCGCGGGGGGTTCGGGATCGAAGTGCTGTGATACCGGCAGCAGATCGAGGTCCACCTCCAGTTCCGCGATGTTTTCCGGAAATTCGATAAAGGCCGCACCGGTCTTTTCACTCTGCGCCAGCCTGAATGCCTTGCGTACCACCTCAGGGATGATGTCCGGATCGAGCAGGCTCGCCGAGTACTTGGTCACCGGTTCAAACAGGTTCGTCAGGTCCAGCACCTGGTGGGATTCCTTGTGCAAGCGGTTGGTCCCGGCTTGCCCGGCAATGGCA